>CAVXIG010000061.1:0-23098 GCA_963761645.1 uncultured Acidobacteriota bacterium | reverse complement strand
TCCGACCGCGACAGCCCGCCGCCGGGGAAGGCGTGCCACCCCCCCATGAAAGCGAGCGTCTCCGCCCGCTTCACCCAGTAGACCTCGACGTCGTCCGGACCGCCCCCCTCGACGTGCCGCCAGAGCACCACCGCCGCCGAGATGCGCGCCGGCGGCAGGGCGCCCGAGGAGAGAGGGGTCCCTACGACCTTTTCATAGACGTTGCCGGCAAGATCGTCCGCCATGGCCGGCTTATATCATGGGCGGAATAGTACGCCCTGGGTTCCCGCGTTGGATAGAATGGGCTCGTTGCCGTCACCCGTCCGTCACCCGGGCGCACGGCGCCGCGAACCCCGAAAGGAGAATCCTCGATGAAGCCTCCTGAAACCATCCGGCTGACCCCCGGCAAACGGGTGCTGTTCCTCACCAAGGATCCGGACCTGATTCGCCGCCAGTTGCGCGGGGAGCTGGATCTGCGGATGGAGGACCTCCGGGTCGAGGACCTGCTCGACGACATCAACACCGACGCCATGACCCCGGCCTGGGTCTGCTTCAGCCACCGGCCGGAGGACATCGCCCGCGACGCCTACGCCGGCCTGATCGTCGACGGCAAGCGCCTGTTCGAGCGCGACGCCCTGATCAACGGCAATTTCGAGGTCATCGTCTCCGGCTTCCGCAAGGGGGTGGGGAGCTCCCGCGAGACCGCCGTGCAGGCGGAGAAGTGGTCGGGCATCCGCATCGCGATCGCCGCCTCCTTCGCCCCCATCCACGCCCGCAACAACATCAGCCAGGGCGTGCTGATGGGCGACCACGAGGTGATCCGGCGGCTGCAGGCCGGCGAGGGGATCCCGCTCGCCGAGTTCTGCGAGGGGTGGGACCCGATCACCCAGATCGTCATCCGCGAGGGAGGGCTCTTCCCATTCTCCAAGGCGCTGGCCGCCGGCGAGCTGGCGCTGCCCACCCTCGAGACCGGTCCGCGCCCGATGACCATGGCCGAGAAGATCCTCGCCCGGCATCTGCTGGGCGGCAGCGACGGACCGCGGTACGTCAAGCCCGGCGACGCCGTGGTGGTGTCGGTCGACGGCGGCTACACCCACGAGTTCACCACCGCCCAGGTCCACTACTTCCTGGAGCAGGAGTACGGGGCGGATTACACGGTCAGGAACCCGGGCAAGTTCGCCGTCTTCGAGGACCACCTGATCTACGCCGACGAGGTGCCGAAGATGCGCGCCTTCCTCGACAAGATCGAGACCCTGCGCGAGCTGCAGCGCGAGTTCCAGCGCCACACCGGGGTGCGCGACTTCTCGGCCAGGGACCGGGTCTCCCCCGGCATCTGCCACGAGGTGGCCCGCGAGCAGTTCATCGATCCCGGCGACTTCATCCAGGCGACCGACAGCCACACCTGCATGGGCGGGGTCAACAACGCGCTCACCTGGGGGGTCGGGGCGACCGAGTACGCCGACCTGGTCCACCAGGGGTTCACGCAGGTCGAGGTCCCCGAGTCGATCCGCTTCGAGCTGACCGGCAAGCTGCCGGCGGGGGTCACCGCCAAGGACCTGATGCTGTACATCCTGCTCAACCATGCCCGGCCGCAGCTCACGCTCGACCGCGTGATGGAGTTCACCGGCCCCGGCGTCGCGACCCTGTCGATGGACGAGCGGGCGACGCTGACCAACATGGCGACCGAGTGCGCCGCGAAGACCGCGATCGTGGTCGCCGACGACGAGACCTGGCGCTGGCTGGCCGAGTGGCGGCCGGGGATCGACGTCGAGCGGCTCAAGGCCCGCGCCGTGGCGCCCGACCCCGGCGCCGAGTACGCCGGCGGCGTCTACACGATCGACCTCTCGACTCTGCGGCCGATGGTCGCACATCCGGGCAACCCGGACGAGGGGATTCCGTCCGACCCGACGAACGGCGCCTGGATCGACGAGATCGGCGACGTGCCGATCGACATCGCCTACGGCGGGAGCTGCACGGCGGGGAAGATCGACGACCTGATCTTCTACCATCAGGTGGTCAAGGAGGCGCTCGACGCCGGCCTCAAGATCGCGCCGGGCGTGCGGTTCATGATCCAGTGCGGCTCGCAGGCGGTGGAGAGCTTCGTGCGGGAGAACGGCCTGGCGGACACCTTCGAGCGGGCGGGCGTGCACCTCATCCACCCCGGCTGCGGTGCCTGCATCGGCTGCGGCCCGGGGGTCTCCGAGACGGCGGACGAGGTCACCGTCTCGGCGATCAACCGCAACTACAAGGGGCGTTCCGGCCCCGGCAAGCTCTGGCTCGCCTCGCCGTTGACCGTCGCCGCCTCCGCCTTCACCGGCCGCATCACCGCCTATACGCCAGGGATGTTCACGCGCATGGCGAGCGAGCGGCCGGTGTTGAGCCCGGCGTAGGCCCTCACCTCCCCGGCCCTCCTCTCCCGTCCCCTCCCGCCCTCCCTCACCGGGAGAGGAGGGAGAGGTTTGTCTTTTTCGTTCCCCTCTCCCGGTGAGGGAGGGTGGGAGGGAACGGGAGAGGGGCTAGGGGTGAGGGTTCAGAACCGCCACCTCACCGAGCTGGCCCACACCTGGTCGCGGCTGCTGTAGGTGCCGGTGCGGCCGGGGTTCTGGAGCTCCTGGTTCCTGGCGCCGCGGTCGTCGAAGGTGTGGAAGGAGTAGCCCAGGTCGAAGGTGAGCTGGGGGAACTCGACGCTGAAGCCGGCGGCGTAGACGAGCGAGTCGCCGCGGGGGAAGCCGGGCTCGATCGTGCGGTCGGGCACCGGCGACTGCTCCTGGGCGACGCCGCCGTAGAGGAGGAAGTTGTCGGTGATGTTCCCCTCCACGCCGAGCCGCAGGCTGGTGGTGTCCTTCCAGTCGCGCGGGGTGCTCTCGGTGGGATTCACGCGATTGAGCGGGTTGGGCGAGTAGGTGGCGTCGGTCGCCCGCAGGCTCGACCAGCTCTGGAAGCTGGCGTCGAGCTCGATCCGCAGCTCCGGGTAGGGGGCGTACCAGATGCCGCCCCGCAGCTCCCGGGGGAGCTCGAAGGACTCGCGCACCCCGCCGTTGGCGAAGGTGGTCCGGAGGGCGTCCTCGAGCCCCGGAATCCCCGTCGGCACGTCGAGCGGCTTGTACTTCACGTCGCCGTTCCCCTTGAGCTTCTCGGCGCTCCGGAACACGCCACCCCACCCCCACGACGGCGCGGCATAGTGGACGGCGAGGTCCCAGGCGATCGCGTCGACGTCGGCGCTGGCGTTGCGCTGCACCTCGACGCTCACCGGCGTCACCGGGCCGCCGGGATTGGAAGCGATCCCGAGCGTCGCGATGCCGTTGACGTCGCGGTCGAGGTTGCCGAAGGCGTAGCGCAGGCCGCCGCCGACGCTCCACCCCTCCCCCAGGTCATAGGCCATCACCGGGTGCACCTCGTAGACCCGCAGCTCGGTGCGGCGGGTGACGAAGCGGCCGGGGAAGAGCCGCGGGAACCAGTCGAGGCTGTAGTAGAAGGGGGAGTCGACTCCGAGGCCGAGAGCGAAGGGGCCGCTCTGCTGCTTCCAGGTGAGGTAGACGAGGGGCGGGAACTGGATGATGTGGCGGGCGTCGAAGGTGCCGCTCGCGCTCCGGTACTTGTCGGTCGGATTGTTGTAGTCGAGCCCGGCCTGGAGCTGCGTGCCGGACAGGTGGGCGATGGCGGCCGGGTTGTAGGTCAGGGCCGAGGGGTCCGAGGCGCGGGCGGTGAAGGCGCCGGCCTGGCCGGTGGCGCGGCCGCCATGCTGGAACCATCCGAAAGCCTGGGCCGAGGCGAGGCTCGACCCGGCGAGGGTGGCGAGCAGACACAATAGGACGATGCGGCGGGGGTGTCGCATGCTCTCTCCTTGTCAATTGGGGAAGCGGCCGACCCCGGCTCTCACTCTACCGCCAGGATCTCGGGCACGATCCGCTGGTCGGCCACCCTGAGGATAGCGAGGGTGAGGGGCAGATGGAAGCGCCGGTTGCCGCAAGCTCCTGGATTGAGCAGCAGGCACGAGCCGTGCCAGGAGAGCTCGGGGCGGTGCGAGTGTCCATAGACCACCAGGCGCGCCTCCGCCGGCCAGCGCGGATCGACGTCTTCCCGCCGGTGCACCATGCGGAAGGGGAGACCGCCGAGGTCCCCCGCCAGGATCTCCGGCAGCGCGGCGGCGGTGGCTCCCGAATCGGTGTTGCCGCGGATGGCGTCCACGGGCGCGATCCCGCGCAGCCGGTCGAGGAGCCCGAGGTCCCCCACGTCCCCCGCGTGCAGGATCCGCTCGCACCCGGCGAGGAGCTCGAGCACCCGCGGCCGGAGAAGGTTGTGGGTATCCGAAAGCACGCCGATCCGCATGGGCTTCACTCTCCCGTTGATCTCGAGCTCCGGCCGCCGCCCTGCACGGAACTTGCAATCCTTATTTATATAGCAGTGGGCGGTTTATGGGGGCAAGAGCTGGGGGCAAATAGCAGCCGTGAGCAGGTCATCCTCATCCGTCGCCAGAGAATTCCAGGAGATCGGTCCATGGGCCGTGGGGCGGAGCCTCCGCGAGGCGCTGGCTGAAGGGGAGAGGCCCGATCGGGCGACCCTGGTCGACTGGGGGGGCCAGCTTCTGGAGATCCTGGCCGAAGCGCACGCCGAAGGGCTGCTGCACCGCCACCTGACCGAGGACGAGGTCTTCCTCGTACCCGAAGGCCGGCTGCTCCTCTTCGGCTTCGGTCCCCCGGAACCGGGCGACCCCGATACCGTCCAGAGCGATCTCTACGCCGCCGGGTGCCTCCTGCGGCGGCTGGCCTTCGCCGCCTCGCTGCGGGGGAGCCGCGGCCGGCTCGGTCCGCGCGATCCGCTGGTCAAGGTGCTGGCCCGCGCCACCTTCGCCAACCCGGCGGCCCGCTATGAGAGCGCCGCCGAAATGGCCGCGGCCCTGCGCGAGGCCGGCCGGGCCGTGGTGGCGAGCGGTCCCCGTTCTCTGGATCGGCCGCGCGGAACCGACTCCCGGGTGGCGGCGTTCTCTCCGCGGCGGCCGGCTCCGGCCCGGCAAGGACGGAATCCGGAGGAGAGAGAGCTCTGGAACGCTCTCGTTCTGCTGGTGGCTTCCCTGCTGCTGATGGCGCTCGTGCTCACGACCGGGTGGCTCCTCCTCGGCCGCGACGGCACCCTCGCGCGGCCGGGCGGCCTCCTGCCCTCTCCCCACCCTCTCGCGCCCGCCGCCTCCGCGCGCTGAGGCGCAAGGGGAGCGGAAAGGAAAACTCCGGGCGGAAAAAGAAAAAACCCGGGCGGATCACTCCCCCGGGCCTTCACCCTCCACGGACTTCCAAAGCAGTTCAAAAGAACAAAAGAAACTCTCTCTCCCTCACGACAAGTACTTCAAAAGAGACCTACAAGTCGAAAGCGGCCCATCCCTCCGGCGCCACCCTCTTCTCCCCTCGGGTGCTGCGTTGGGTGGAGTCTAGGGGAGGGGCGATCAGGAGTCCTCACGGTTTCGCTCAAGCTTCCTCAAAAAAGATCAAAGGCGACCTCATGCGGGCCTCCCGGCCTGAGGTACAATCTCTCCAGACCGTCCAGGTAGTCCAGAGGTGGCGGCTCGCGAGAGATCTCGCGAGGGCCTTCGGCTGTTCACCGGACCGCGCGAGATCTTCATGACGACAAGCCGTCCATGACCACCAGCCCCCTGCCCCAACGGGCCGAGAAGCAGGTCTACGAGTTCGACGTTTTCCGCGTCGATCCCGTCCGCCGCCGCCTCCTGAAGGCGGGGGAGCTGGTGTCCCTGACCCCCAAGGCGTTTTCGATCCTGCTCGTCCTGCTCGAGAACCGGGGCCTGGTGATGGAGAAGGAGGACCTGATCCAGCGGGTCTGGCCGGACACCTTCGTCACCGAGGCCAACCTGACGCAGAACATATCCTCTCTCCGCAAGGCGCTGGGAGAGCGGGCGAACGACCATCGGTATGTCGTGACCGTACCGGGCCGGGGGTACAGCTTCGTCGCCGAGGTCCAGGAGGTTTCGCTGGAGAGCACCGGCGAGCTCGCGCTGGCGCGGGATTTCCCCGGGATCGCCACGCCGGGGATCGCCATGCCGCCGCAGCCGCAGCCGCAGCAGCGGCCGTCGCCGGTCCCGCCGCCGGCGCTCGCTCCCGTCCCACCGCCGCCGTCGGTCGCGCCGCCCGCTCCTCCCCGCCGCCGTCGCCCCCTGCTGATCGCGGGGGTGATCCTGGGGCTGCTGGCGCTGGTCGCGGTCGGGATGTTGCTTTTCTACAAAGAGGGGAAGAATTTCCCTCGGGAGCCCAGGCCCGGCGTGACCCTCCCGCCGCGGCCGACGATGGCGGTGCTGGGGTTCAGGAACCTCTCCGGGGACCGTGACGACAACTGGCTCTCGACCGCGCTGTCCGAGATGCTGCTCACCGAGCTGTCGGCCGGCTCCAAGGTCCGGATGGTCCCGAGCGAGGAGGTCGTTCGCGTCAAGAGTACCTTCGCGCTCCCCTACACCGAGAACCTGGGAGGGGAGAACCTGCGGCAGCTCCGCGGCCTGCTCGGCGCCGACCTGGTGGTGGTCGGGTCCTTTCTCTCGATCCAGGAGCAGGGGGGGCGCAGGCTGCGGATCGATCTCCGGGTGGTGAAGGTGCCGGAGGGGGACACGGTGGTCTCCTTTGCCGAGGTCGGGACGGAGACGGACCTGTTCGAGCTGGTGCCGCGGATCGGGCGGCGGCTGCGCGGCGCCCTCGGCTGGTCCGAGCCCTCGCCGGCCGACGCCCGCGCGGCAGCCGCGCTGCTGCCGGCCAATCCGGAGGCGGCTCACCTCTACGCCGAGGGGCTGACCCGGCTGCGCGCGTTCGATTCCCTGGGCGCCCGCGACCTGCTGCGGCGGGCGGCCGAGGTCGATCCCGATTCGGCGGTGATCCACTCCGCCCTGTCGCTCGCCTGGATCGGGCTCGGCGACGACGCCAAGGCGCGTGAGCAGGCCGACAGAGCGGTCCAGCTCTCGGCCGCCCTGCCGAAGCAGGAGCGGCTGGCGATCGAGGCGCGCGCCGCCGAGGCGAGGAAGGACCGGAGCCGGGCGAGCGAGATCTATCGCTCCCTGTGGACCTTCTATCCCGACAATCTGGAATACGGCCTGCGCCTGGCGAGCGCCCTGTCGTCCAGCGGCCGGGGCAACGAGGCGCTGGCCATGGTGGCCGATCTGCGCAAGCTCGGCGCCCCGGCCGGCGAGGATCCGCGCATCGACCTGGCCGAGGCGCAGATCTCCAAGCGCCTCTCGAGCTTCGCCGTCGAGGCGCGGGCCGCCAGGGCCGCCGAGGTGAAAGGGCGCAAGTCGGGAGAGTCCCAGGTCGTCGCGCAGGCCTTGATGCTCCAGGGGGACGGCCTGATCCTGGTCGGCCGCTCCAGGGAGGCGATCCCCCTGCTCTCCGAAGCCCGCGACCTGTTCGCCAAGGCGGGCAACCAGTCCGCCGTGGCTCTCGTCCTCACCCACCTGGGAGTGGCGCTCAACGAGCAGGGGCGCCTCGCCGAAGCCCAGACGATGTACGAGGACTCGCTCGCCACCCTGCGGCGGACCGGCAGCGTCCAGAGTGGGGCGATCCAGTTGGACAACCTGGGGTTCGTCGCGCAGGATCTCGGCGATCTGCCACGGGCCCAGTCGCTGCTGGAACAGGCCCATGCCGCGTTTACGGCGGACGGGGACCGGGTGCTGGCCGAGGAGGCGCTCAACGCGATCGGCACCGTGCTGCTGGCGCGGGGGGATCTCGCCGGGGCCCGCCAGCGGTTCGAAGCGGTGCTCGCCATCAGCCGGCAGACCGGCAACCGTGTCGACGAGGGGCGGTCGCTCAGCTATCAGGGCCTGGTCCTCGCGCGCCTGGGCTCGCTCGGCGAGGCCCGGCGCCTCCAGGATCAGGCCTACAAGATCACCCAGAAAGTCGGAGACCCGGTCCGCGGCGCCTCGATGCTCGCCGCCTCGGCCGAGGTGCTGATGCGGCTGGGGGATCTGCCCGAGGCCCACCGGCGGCTCTCGCGGGCCCTGGAGATGAAGCGGCAGGGGGGGAGCCTGCTGGGTGTCGCCGAGACCCTCGATCTGCTCGCGCGGCTCCAGGAGCGGCTCGGCAACCTGGCCGAGGCGAAGCGGCTCGGCGCCGAGCAGATGGAGATCGCCCGCAAGACCGGCTCCCGCGGCCTCGCCGCCTCGGCGCTGCACGGACAGGCCCGCCGGAGCCTGCACGCGGGGGACCTCCCCGGCGCCCGCCGTCAACTGAAGGAGGCCTTGCGCGATCGCGTGCAAGGGGACCAGCAACTGGAGGCGGCGGCGCTCCGGCTCGATCTCGGGGATCTCGCCCGCCTCGAAGGGAACCCCCGCGAAGCCGCCCGCCTCGCCTCCGAGGCGGCCGACTGGTACGGCCAGCGGGAAATGGCCGGCTTCCGCGCCCGCGCCCTCGCCAGCCTCGCCCAGGCGCTCCTCGCCGGCGGCCGGCGCGCGCCGGCGCGGCTGGCGGCCGACGAGGCCGAGAGGATCGCCGAGGCGGAAGAGGATGTCGAGCTCCGGCTCGCCGTGGGCGCTGGCGTGGCGCCGGTCCTGGCCGCCACCGGCGATCCGGCGACGGCGCTGGACATGCTGCGCCTGGCGGTCCGCGAGGCCGACCGGATCGGCGACGTCGCCGCCGGGCTCGAGGCCCGGCTCGCGCTCGGTCTCCTGCAGCGGCAGGCCGGCGATCCGGCGGCGGGCGCCACTCTCGAGGAGGTGCGGCGGACCGCCGAGTCCCGGGGCTACCTGTGGGTGGCGCGGCGGGCGGCGGCAAGCCCGATGGCGCGGATGAATCCCCAGGGGTAGGCCCCTGGACCTCGAGCCGTCGCCGCGGATACCATCGGCCCTCTTTCCCGGAGGTGCCCGATGAGATTCCCTGCTTTCGCGCTGGCTCTGCTGTCGATCCCCGCGCTCCTGTCCGCTCAAGGAGCCCCGGCTCCGAAACCCGAGGTGATCGCCCTCAAGGCCGCCCGGCTGTTCGACGGCCGGGGGGACGCCGCCGTGCCCAACGGCGTGGTGATCGTCGAGGGGGAACGGATCCGGGCCGCCGGCTCGGGGCTCGCCATCCCCGCCGGCGCCCGCGTGATCGATCTCGGCGACGCCACCCTGCTGCCCGGGCTGATCGACGCCCACACCCACGTCACCAACGAATCGACCGACGAATGGCTGCAGGGGTTCTTCAACAACGTCAGCCGGGACGTGGCCGAGTCGGCGATCCGCGCCACCGTCAACGCCCGCAAGATCCTGGAGGCGGGCTTCACCACCGTCCGCGACGTGGGCTCCGGCGACTACATCGACGTCGGCCTGCGCAACACGATCCGCGACGGGGTGGTCCCCGGGCCGCGGATGCTGGTGGCGGTGCACGCCCTCGGCGCCCGCGGCGGCCACTGTGACGAGGGGGGCTTCCCGTTCAACCGTTTCGGGCCTGAGCCGGGGATCGAGCATGGCATCGCCAGCGGTCCGGACCAGTTCCGCGACGCCGTGCGCTTCCAGGTCAAGTACGGCGCCGACGTGATCAAGATCTGCGCCACCGGCGGCGTGCTCTCGCTGGCCGACGAGGTGGACACCTCCCAGCTCTCGCAGGAGGAGATGAACGCCATCGTCGAAGAGGCCCACCGCCTGCACAAGAAGGTGGCCGCCCATGCCCACGGCGCCGAGGGGGCGCGGTTCGCCATCCGCGCCGGCGTCGACTCGATCGAGCACGGCTCGTTCATGGGCGACGAGGAGCTGCGGATGATGAAGGAGCGCGGCACCTGGCTCGTCCCCACCCTCCTCGCCGGCGAGTACGCGGCCGGCCGGAGCGCGATCCGCCACTATCCGCCGGCCATCGCTGCCAAGGCCAAGGCGGCGGTCGCCGTCCGCTCCACCATGTTCAAGAATGCTCTGCGGACCGGGGTGAAGATCGCCTTCGGCACCGACTCCGCGGTGAGCCCGCACGGCATCAACGCCCAGGAGTTCGGCCTGATGGTGGATCTCGGGATGACCCCGGCCGCCGCCCTGCGCGCCGCCACCGTCTCGGCGGCCGACCTGCTCGGGCTCAGCCAGACGATCGGCACGCTCCAGCCCGGCAAGGCCGCCGACGTCATCGCCGTGCCCGGCAACCCGCTCGCCGACATCCATGCCATGGAGAGGGTGAAATTCGTGATGAAGGGCGGAGAGGTGTTCCGCAACGACGGCTGACGCGAAAGCTTTCGCGGGCGGCGAGCACTCCTGGAGAGAAACAGCCGATCCATACTTCATCGGGAGGAGACCCCAGCGTGACCAAGGCCGTCGTGATCTGCGCCGTCTGGACCTTTACATTTCTTCTTCTGCTCGCCGTCGGCGGGCTCCTGAGCTGGGCCAGCCCGCGCGTCTGCGGCCGCGTGCCGTCGCCGCCGAACGGCCCGGCTCAGGAGGGCGACGCGCGCGAGGAGGAATCGCCGGAGCGAAAGACGGCGGCTTCGGCCATGTAAGATGCGGGGGCTCGACGCGAAAAGGAGCCCCCCCATGGTCTCATCTCCCGCTCTCGCCTTTCTGCCCGTTCTCCTGATTCTCGCCGGTCCGGCTGCGGCGGCCGGCAAAGCCTCCACTCCCGCCGAGGAGGCGCGGGCCATCGACACCGAGCTGGTGGCCTGCGGCACGCGCCACTCGATGTCGTCCTGGACCGATCCGAAACGGGGGATCGGCTGCGCGCGCGACGTGGTCGTGCGGCGGCTCAACGAGATCGCCGCCAGGAGCGGCGGCCGGCTCGAGGTGATCGTCGACACCTACGAGACGAGCGGAGCGCGCACCGGCAACGTGCCGGTGCACATGGAGAACGTCTACGGCGTCCTCACGGGGACCGACCCGGCGCGCGCGAAGACCGCCTACGTGATGTCCGGCCATCTCGATTCGCGCGCCTCGGACGTCATGGACACGAAGTCGGACGCTCCCGGCGCGGACGACGACGCCTCGGGCGTGATCGTCTCGATCCTCTCGGCCGCGGCGATGACGCAGAAGCCGGCTCCGAAATCCCCGGGCTTCCGGGGCACCCTGATCTTCGCCGCCGTGGCGGGGGAAGAACAGGGGCTCCTCGGCGCCCGGCGGATGAAAGAGTGGCTCGCCCAGCGGGGCTATCAGGTCGGCGGCATGATCACCAACGACATCGTCGGCGCCACCAACGGATCGAAGGACCGCCGGCCGCGCGTGTTCAGCGAAGGGGGGCCCGACGGCGTCGACTCGCCCGGCCGGCAGATGGCGCGCCGGCTCGACGAGCTGGCGACCCCGAGCCGGGTGCGGCTGATCTTCCGGCGCGACCGTTTCGGCCGCGGCGGCGATCACATCCCGTTCGTCGAGGCCGGGCTGCCGGCGATCCGGATCACCGAGCCGCTCGAGAACTACGACCATCAGCACCAGAACGTCCGCGTCGAGAAGGGCTACGGCGACCTGATCCAGTCCATGGATTTCCCCTTCGTCGCCGAGGTGGCCGCTCTCAACCAGCTCCTCCTCGGCGAGCTGGCCGCGGCCCCGGCGCCGCCGAAGTCGGCCGTGCTCACCGGCGCCGTGACCCCCTCCGCCAGGATCGCCGTCGAGGCCGAGGACGACGCCGGGCGCAAGGGGTTCGAGATCCTGCGGCGCGAGACCACGGACCCTCGCTGGCACGTTCTGCGCGCCGTCGACCGGCCGGGGGAGGTCGTGCTGGAGGGCACCAGCACCGACAACGAGTACTTCGCCGTCCGCAGCGTCGGCGTCAACGGCCGCCGCGGCATCGCGGTCCCGCGCGTGCCGCCGCCGGCTCAGCCGCCGGCCGCCGCCGCACCCCCGAAGCCGCCGGGACGCTGAGATCCGCGCCCGCCGGAATGTCGTCCATGACCAGCCAACCCGGAGCGGTTTATCTTTTCTTGTTCTTCTCTGGAGCAGATTCTGAGGGAGCAAGTTTACGGGCAACATTAAGGGCGCGAGGCGCGCCCGCTAGCCTAGAGCGGCTTCCTGGGGCGGCCGGACGCGGCGAGAACCCGGGTGGTCATCAGCCGCCGGAGGAACAGGTCCAGGGCTCCCAACTGGGCGCGTACCTCGGTCTCCGGATGGCTCTCCCCCAGGAGCACCTCGCGGGCGCGCAGGCGGCCGAGGTCCATGATGGGGCGCAGCATCTCCCAGCGGTTCTCGGCCCAGGCGCAGGGGAGGCGGTGGCGGGGCTGGATCACCACCGTCCGCTCGCGGAAGGGGGAGGGGATGATGTGGTCCGGCTCATGGGAGTTGCGGTAGAGGCCCCCCTCGCTCACCCCCTTCATGGTCACCAGCACGACGGCGTCGCACCCCTCGGCGAACGCCTTCTCGTAGGGGACGTTGTCGGTCAGGCCGCCGTCGCCGTAGCGCTCGCCGCCGATCCGGGGGGCGTGGGTATAGAAGGGGGGCACGTAGTTCGAGGCGAGGCAGAGAGCCAGCGGATCGTCGACCTTGCGCGCGTCGAAGAAGGCGCCCTGGCGGTCGCGCAGGCGGGTGACGCCGATCCAGAGCGGCGGCGCCTCCGGCCGGCGGAGCCGCTCGACCCCCACGTAGCGGCTGAACGTGCGCCGGTGCATCTCGGGGAAGCGGTACGGCGTGCGCTCGCGGAGGAGCTGGCGGATGTCGACGCGGGGCATCCGCACGAAGGACCGCCAGTACTTGCGCAGGCGGGGCACCGTGCCGGCCGTCACCGCGGCGCCGTTCCACGCCCCGCCCGAGACGGCGACGCAGACATCCGGGCTGAACCCGAGCTCCGTCAGGGTCTCGATGACCCCTACCTGGAAGCAGCACCGCGACGCGCCGCCGGAGAGCACCAGCCCCACCCGGCGAGCCGAGCGGAGCAGTTCGAGAGCTGGCGGCGTATCGGGGCCCGTCTGCATTGGCGCATCTTACTGACTACGGCAGGTCAGAGCCAGAGGGGAGCCCGCCTGAGATGCCATGCTAGAGTTTCAGCATGAATACAAAGATCGATAACTCCGGGGGTGTGGGGAACCATCTGCTGAGCTTGCCGGAACGGGCCCTGGGCGTTCTCGCCTTTGTCGCCCTGGAGACCCGGAACCTGATCCGGTTCTACCGTGCGAAGTGGTACCTGTACCGCCCGCGTCCCGACGACATCTTTGTCGTCAGCTATCCGAAGTCCGGAACGACGCTGATGCAGATGATGCTCTATCAGTTGGCGACCCGGGGGGAGATCGATTTCTCGCACATCACCATCGTCTCCCCCTGGTTCGAGATGGAGCTCATGCGCAGCAGTCCGCGCGGCCTGGAGGTGCCTTCGCCGCGCATCCTCAAGAGCCATCTCCGCTATTGGATGCTGCCGAAAGTGGGGCGGTTCATCTACATGCTGCGGGATCCGCGGGATGTCGCCCTCTCGGCGTACCACCACCATGTGTTGATGACCGGGGAGACACCCCGTCCCGAGAGCTTCGTGCACAGATTCGTCCTGGGTCGGAGCGCCTTCCGGTCCTGGTTCAAGCACGTCGCCTCCTGGTGGCCTCACCGCAACGATCCGAACGTCCTTTTCCTGCGCTACGAGGAGGTCGTCGCCGACCTCGAGGGGACCGCCCGCCGGGTCGCCGCTTTCTGCGGTATCGAGGTGCGCGAGGAGGATCTGCCGAAGATCCTCGAGCACTGCAGCCTCGACTTCATGAAGGGGCATCAGGAGAAGTTCGATCCGCGCACCCGCCAGGCCTTCCTCAACTCCGGTCAGTTCATCCGCCAGGGGAAGACGGGATCCGGGCGCGAGGTGCTGACGCCAGAGACTCGGGAAATTCTGGCGGAGAAGCTCGCCCATCTCGAGCGGCGGCTCGGCGTTCCGGCGCAGGATCCGTTCTCCGCCGTGTTTCGACTTCGGGACTGATGCCGCTCAGGCCCCGTCCTTTTGGATCTCCGCGTGATGCGTATCGTGCCCGTACTTGCGAAGCGCTTCCTCGACCTTCAGCTTCTTGACCCGGAGCAGGTTGCCGGAGATCTTCTCGGCCTCATAGGGATCAGCGAGTACGAGGCGATGGTGCCGAGGAGGGACTTGGCGAACTCTCTGCGATTCATGGGATCTCCCGCCGGGTTGTCTCATTGTACGACCTTTTGCAAGGCATAGAATAGGAGGGAGTTTGAGCATGAGAGGCAATCCACGGAGGAGGCAAGGTGTTCACCGCAGTTGAGGGAATCTATAAGGATGGAGAAGTCGAGCTCCTGGAGCGGCCCGAGGGTTTGCGGGAAGCGCGGGTAATCGTGACATTCCTTCCCCCAATGTCCGGTGAGCCGTCCCGAGGAGACGCCCGCAACCGGATGCTGAGCCGAATGCGAACTGGAATACGTCTCGGCGGACCTCCCTATTCTGTGCGGGAGGAGATCTACGAACTGGGCCGCAAGGCTTGAGCGCCTGATCACGGCTTCGCCCTGCTGATGGCATCTATCGGGGATGGGTGGGACCGCCCTGACAGGGCGGGTCCAGAAAGAAAAAAGGCCAACAAAACAAAACCGCCGGGCGTTCCGCCCGGCGGTTGTACCGCGCCGCTGTCGCGCTCGCGATCAATCGACGATCGACTGGTCCTTGGTATCGCGCAGGAAGAGCGTGCCGATGATCACGGTGATCACCGCGACGATCACCGGATACCAGAGGCCGTAGTAGATGTTGCCGGCCTTCGCCACCATGGCGGTGGCGAGGAGCGGCAGCATGCCGCCGAACCAGCCGTTGCCGATGTGGTACGGGAAGGACATCGAGGTGTAGCGGATCCGGGTCGGGAACAGCTCCACCAGAAAGGCGGCGATCGGGCCGTAGACCATGGTGACGTAGAGCACCAGGATGAACAGGATCAGCAGAGCCAGCCCATAGTTGATCCGCGCGGGGTCGGGGGCCGTTGGATAGCCTTCGCCTGCCAGGGCGGCCTTGTAGTTGTCCTCGTTCCACCCGTTCAGCGAGGTGTTGCCGATCCGCGTCGTTACCGTCTGCCCGGGCTCGGCGGGCTGCGAGGTGAAGGAGAGCCCCGACTTGGTGAGGAAGTCCTTCGCTTTGTCGCAGTCGGTGAACTTGGTACCGGGAAAGACGAAGATGTGGAAGTGGCAATCGGTGGCTGCGACGCTCACCGCATGGCTGCTCTGGAACTCATCCAGCGCCGGGTTGATGGCATGGGTCAACCCCCGGAAGAGCGGGAAGTAGGTGAGCGCCGCGAGCAGGCAGCCGGCGAGGATGATCTTGAGCCGGCCGATACGGTCGGACAATCTGCCGAAGATGACGAAGAACGGCGTCGCCAGCAGCAGCGCGGCGCCGACCAGCAGATAGGCCTTCAGCCAGTCGAGCTTGAGAGTGATGGTGAGGAAGAAGAGGGCGTAGAACTGCCCCGTGTACCAGACCACCCCCTGGCCGGCGGCGGCGCCGAACAGGGCGAGCATCACGTACTTGTTGTTCGGGTAGCGCATGAAGCTGTCCCGGAGCGGCGACTTCGACCCCTTGCCCTGCGCCTTCATCCGCTGGAAGACCGGCGACTCGTTCAGCTTTGCCCGGATATAAATTGAGATGACGAGGAGCACGGCCGAGACCAGGAACGGCACCCGCCATCCCCAATCCTTGAAAGTGTCGGGGCTCATCTGGACGCGGCAGAAGAGGATGACCAGCAGCGAGAGAAAGAAGCCGAGGGTGGCCGTGGTCTGGATCCAGCTCGTCGCGTAGCCGCGCCTCCCCTCCGGGGCGTGCTCGGCGACGTAGGTCGCGGCCCCCCCGTACTCGCCGCCAAGGGCCAGCCCCTGGAGCAGGCGGAGCGTCACCAGGAGGATGGGCGCCAGCACGCCGATCGAGGCGTAGGTGGGGAGGAGCCCCACCAGGACGGTCGAGGCGCCCATCACGATGATGGTCACCATGAACGTGTACTTGCGGCCGACCAGGTCCCCCAGGCGGCCGAACACCAGGGCGCCGAACGGCCGCACCAGGAAGCCGGCGGCGTAGGTGGCGAAGGCGGAGAGGAGGGCCGCGGTATCGTTCCCCTTGGGGAAGAAGAGGGCGGCGAAGAACGGCGCGAGAGTGGCGTAGAGATAGAAGTCGTACCACTCGAATACCGTGCCCAGCGAGGAGGCGAAGATGACTTTTCGCTCCTCCTGGGGCGAAACCTGGAGGACGGGCGAGTCGGCGGTCGGAGTCGCTACGCTCATGAAAATCCCCCCTTGGGTCGGTCGGCTCAGAATTGGAAGATCTGGTACTGCACCTGGTATTGGTTCCGCTTCCTGGCACCGTCACGATCGATTTTCGTCCACGCCAGCTTCAGGTTCGAGTTGTGGCCGGCGAACCAGAAGGCGAGCCCCGCCTGCGCGCGCTTCTCGTCCGGCCGGGCGGCCGCGTCGAAGTCCTGGCGGGCGAGCTGGACGTACGGCATCAGCTTGAGCGTGTGGAAGTAGTAGCCGACCTCGACCATCGCGTCCCGCTGCTTGGGAAGGGTAGGAATGAAGACGTCACCGTCGATCTGGTTGTAATCGGCCTGCAGGGTGACGCCGTCGCCGCCGGCGACCGGCTGGTCCCAGAACAGGTCGGCGCCGACGGATTTGTAATCTTCCTGGCGGTCGAAGCTGCCGCCGATCGACAGCGTCTGCGTCTTGCCGAGCGAGGTGCCGCGGTAGAAGTAGGTGGTCTGAGGGCCGAAGACGTAATAGGCGAGCCGACCCGCGTAGCGGAACGAGTTCGTGTTGTTGACCCCGCGCACCCCCTGGAAAACGCCGGCGCGGTACTCGAGATGATCGCCGCCGAGATAGCCGCGGGCCTGCAGGCCGTAGTCCCGGCCGGTGCGCGAGGTGGTGGGGACCGACTCGACGAAGGTGTACGGGCCGTAGTCCAGGGCCAGCAGGGTGGCGGCCGACTGGTTGTGGTTGTAGCTCTGCGCCATCAGCAGCATGCCGCCGTCGAGCTGGAATTCCTTGCGGAAGGCGTAGGTGACGACGAAGTCCTGGATGAAGATGTCGGCGTTGTTCTTCGAGCCGTCGGGGTTCCCCTTGCCGAGGTTCGGCGAGTCGGTGTCGAAGAAGACCGTGAGCTGGTCCGACAGCTTGAAGTTGCCCAGCAGGCGGAGGCGGCGCAGGAAGAGGTTGTTCGAGGAGTCGTCCTGGACGTTGCCGTTCTCGATGCTCTCGGCCTGGAGCTGGCCGAGAATGCCGATCTTGAAGCTCTGCTTGCCGTCGGCGGAGGAGAACTGAAGCTGGGCGGTTGCGGGGCGGGGAGAGGCCGCGGCGACGAGCGAGGCCACGAGGAGTGCCGCGAACCACCCCGAGCCCTGGGAGCGACTTGCCATCATTGCACCTTTCTCGAATGGCCCCGTCAGGCGGGCCGGTGAGCAGGATACGGCTTGATGTCAATCGAACTCGAAAGGATCGTGCTCCCGTCCGGAACCCGCTGTCAAGTCGCGGCCTGGAGCAACAGATCCTGGAGGTCCAGAGGCTCGGTGTACATGACCGGCGCTCCCTCCGGGGAGCGCGGCCACTGCTCGCGCGGCCGGTCCCAGTAGAGCTCCAGGCCGTTCTGGTCCGGATCGGCCAGGTAGACCGCCTCGCTGACGCCGTGATCCGCGGCGCCCTGGAGCGGGACGCCGGCCGCGAGGACCCGGCGGACCGCGGCCCCGAGCGCCTGCCGCGTCGGATACCGGATGGCGACGTGGTAGAGGCCGGTCCGGCCGGGGGGCGGCGGGGTGCCGCCGCGGCTCTCCCAGGTGTTCAGGCCGATGTGATGGTGGTAGCCCCCCGCGGAGATGAAGGCGGCCTGCGTGCCGAAGCGCGAGGTGAGCTCGAAGCCGAGGACGCCGAGATAGAACGCCAGCGCCCGATCGAGGTCGGCCACCTTGAGGTGGACATGCCCGATGTCTGTGTCGGCGGGGAGGGTGTAGGGGTGCGACGTGGGTTCCATGCGATCCATGCTACACCCGCCTTCAGCCCTTCGGATGCGGTTCCGGCACGGGTTCTGCACAAGGTCAGAGACCGGGGGAACACTCTCTGGAGGTGCACCATGAAAAGACTCTTGTCGATCAGCTTTCTGGCCCCGCTCGCCGCGGCGGCCCTGCTCGCCGGCTGCGGCTCGGTCGGTATCGGCGACCCGTATCCCGGCCGTTACCCTGACCGAAATCCCGACCGTGATCCCAACGGCGCGTACGGGTATGACGACCGCGTGGACGAGCTGCGCGGCACCGTGGCGAGCGTGAACACCCGCGACCGGCTCATCTATGTCGATCTCAGTACGGATCGCGAGGGCTACCGCGACAACCTGCGCAACAACGACGACGCGCAGGATACCGCCGTCTTCTCCTATACCGAGAGCACGGTGGTGAGATATCAGGGGCAGACCTTCCGGCCGCAGGACCTGGAGCGCGGCGACCGCATTCAGGCCAGCGTCGACCGCAACGGCAACCGCCTGATCGCCCAGGATATCCAAGTGCTCTACGACGTGAGCCGCGGCACCGGCAGCCCTGGTTACGACCCCAGGAGAGATGGTCCCAGGGGCGGTGATTCGAGGGGAGACGACCCCGGGCGGTATGACTCCAGGGACGACCGCGACACCGATCTGCGCGGAACCGTCCGCTCGATCGACCTTCGCTCCCGCACGCTGGAGATCGAGCGCTCCGGGTACGGCAGCCGCGGCTTCTCCTCGGGAACGCGCCCCGGGCCGTCCGGCGACCTGATCGTGGTGCGGTATGATGCCGGCACGACGGTCAGATTCCAGGGGCGCACCTACAGCCCCGAGAACATCGAGCGCGGGGATGAGGTGCGGATCCAGGCGGACCGCGATCGCGACGGCCGGCTGATGGCCCGGGAGATCGTGGTCGTCGGCGAGGATCGGCCCTGAGGCCGCTGACCCCTCCAGGAGATCGATGAACGTCGAAGCGCGTCTCCGGCAGCTCGGGCTCGAGCTGCCGCGGCTCATCCAGTTGCCGCCGGAGGTCCGGGCTCCCTTCTCGTGGGTCCGGCTCTATGGCGACCGCGCCTACGTCTCCGGGCAGGCGCCGCTGAATCCGGACGGCACCCTGGCCGCGCCGTTCGGCCGCGTCGGCGCGGAGCTCTCCGCCGAGCAGGGGTACCAGGCCGCCCGCCTCGCCACCCTCTCCATCCTGGCCACCCTGAAGCAGGCGCTCGGCGACCTCGACCGGATCGCGGCCTGGCTGATGGTCTCGGGGATGATCAACGTGGCCCCGGGATTCATTCGCACGACCAACGTCATCAACGGCTGCTCGGACCTTCTGCTGGAGCTCTTCGGCCCCGAGGTGGGGCAGCACGCGCGGAGCGCCATCGGCATGGCGCAGCTCCCCAACGACTCCCCCGTGATCATCGCCGCCGAGGTCGCGGTCCACGGCCGGTAAGCGCGATCCGCGCTCCAGGAGAGACACGGTTGTCCTCTCCAGGGGACCGCGGAACTCCCTCACGGCCGTAAATATCTGATTCCGTGAGGTCGGGGTGGCGGCATTCGCCTTGCTTTGCATCCTCACATTACGCGTTCGACGCGATGCTCTACATCCAAGGAGGAGATCATGGGACTCCTGAGCCGGTTCATGGCGACGGTTCTGCTGCTGGTGGGCGCCCTGCCCGTCGCGGCGGAGCAGGCGCCACAGCAGGTGCAGACCTTCGGGGAATCGATCGACGTCCGGGTGGTCAACGTCGAGACGGTGGTCGTCGACAAGAAGGGCGAGCGGGTGCGCGGGCTCTCGGCGGCGGACTTCCGGCTGCTGGTGGACGGCAAGGAGGTGCCGATCGAGTACTGCACCGAGATCGAGGAGGGGAAGGCCGCGTCCAGCACCCAGGAGAACGCCGGAGCCCCGGTGGCGGCGGGGGAGGAGGTGGGGCGGAACTACCTGATCTACGTCGACGATTCCTTCTCGGTCGCCAACGTCCGCGACGAGGCGCTGGCGAAGCTCCAGCGCGACCTGACGCTCCTGAAACCCGCCGACCGCATGGCCGTGCTGGCCTTCGACGGCTCGCGGATCGACGTCCTGAGCAACTGGACCGGTGACGCCGCCGCGCTGGCCGCGGCCCTGGAGCGGGCCCGCCGGCGCCCCACTCTCGGAGCGCAGCAGCTCTCGCGGCAGCGGGCGCTGAAATCCGACATGGACTGGGTTCTCAACATGGAGGGCCTGGAAGGGGACCAGATCGCCGCCTTCCGGGAGGACACGTCGAACCGGATCAGCCCGGAGGCGCGCACCCAGCTCGGCAGGACGGCGGCGGCCGCCGCCTCCGCGCTGCGCGGGTTCACGGCCCCGCCGGGGCGCAAGGTGATGCTGATGCTCTCCGGCGCCTGGTCGATGCAGGTGGCGCCGCAGCTCTACGGCCCGCTGATCGAGGCCGCCAACCGGCTCGGCTACACGATCTACCCCGCGGACATGGCGCAGTCCGACGCCCGCGCGGTCTCGGCGCTCGGCGCGCTGGCCGAGAAGACCGGCGGCCGGGTGGTGGTCTCCGCGAAGATGGAGGCCTTCCGCGAGGTCGTGGCCGACACCGGCTCGTACTACTGGATCGGCTTCACGCCCGCCTGGAAGGCGGACGACCACGGGCACAAGGTGACCGTCGAGCCGCGGCGGGCGGAGCTCGCGGTGCGGGCGCGCGGCGGCTTCTCCGATCTGTCGAAGCGGACGGAGAACGCGATGAAGGCCGAGAGCGTGCTGCTCTTCGGCGGCGGCGACAGCCAGAACCGGGACCGGCGGCTGATCGTGCGGCTCGGCGAGCCGAAGCGGGCCGGGCGCGGGCAGATGGAGATCCCGGTGACGCTGGGCGTGCCGGTCGAGTCGCTGGCGCTGACGCCCAAGGGGGGCGGTTACATCGCCGAGACCCCGCTCGCGATCGTGACGATGGACGACAAGGGGGGGCGCGCGGACCTCCCGGGATCGCGTCTCAAGGTGGATCTGAAGACGCCGCCGCGGACCGGCACCTACGCCCGCTTCCAGACCGCGATCCGCGTCCGCGACATCGGGCAGCGGCTGGTCTTCTCGGTCCAGGACCCGGTCAACGGCACCGCCATCTGGGGCGAGGCGGAATTCGCGCCCCGGGAGGCCCGGACGGCGAAGCGATGAGTTAGCATTCCCGGCGCGCACGGGACTTGCACAAGTAAGACCCGATGGAGAACCCCTGAGAGCTTCCCGACCTGCTGCCTTGCCGAGGATGACGAAGTGAGCGACCTGGACCGCCTCGAGCGGCGGGTCGCGGATCTCGAGCGCGAGAACGCGGCGCTGCGCGACCGGATCGCCGCGCGCCAGATCGACGACGAGACCTTCGCCGCCCTGGAGTCGCTGCTCGTCCACGCGCCGGTCGGTTTCGCCTTCTTCGACCGGGATTTCCGCTTCGTCCGCCTGAACGACGTGGTGGCGAGGATCAACGGTCTGCCGATCGAGGCTCACCTCGGCCGATCGGTCCGCGAGATCGCTCCCGTCAACGCGCGGATCGTCGAGCCGGTCATGGAGCAGGTCTTCCGCACGGGGGAGCCGGTGGTGAACCTGGAGATCGCGGGGGAGGCCCCGGCGAATCCCGGCGAGCGCCGGACCTGGCTGGCCGGCTTCTATCCAGTCAAGAGGCCGGACGGCGACATCTCCTGTGTGGGGATCGTGGTGGTGGACATCACCGAGGAGAAGCGGATCGAGGCGGAGCGCCGGAAGCTCTTCGAGGCGCTTGAGGTGGAGCGCGCGCGTCTCGCCAGCATCTTCGTGCTGGCGCCGGCGTTCATTGCGACGATGCGCGGCCGAGAGCACGTCTTCGAGCTGGCCAACCCTCGCTACTACCAGCTCGTGGGACATCGGGAGATCGTCGGCAAGACGGTCCGGGAGGCGCTTCCGGAGATCGAGGGGCAGGGCTTCTTCGAGCTGCTCGACGAGGTGTATGCCACCGGCAAGCCGTTTGCCGGGAACGGGATTCCGGTCCTGGTGCGGCACGAGGAGGCAGGGGCTCTCGAGGAGCGCTTTCTCAACTTCGTCTACCAGCCTTTGACCGAGGCGGACGGAACGGTTTCCGGTATCTTCGTCCATGGCGTGGACATCACCGAGCAGGTGCGGACGGCGCAGGAGCTCCGCGAGGCCGGCCGCAAGAAGGACGAGTTCCTCGCCATGCTCGGCCACGAGCTGCGCAATCCGCTGGCGCCGATCCGCAACGCCGTGCAGATCCTGCGGCAGGCCGGCCACGATGAGCCGGTCCTGGCGAAGGCCCGCGACATGATCGACCGCCAGGTCTCGCACATGACGCGCCTGGTCGACGATCTGCTCGACGTCTCGCGGATCTCCCGGGGCAAGATCCTGCTGCATCAGGGAGCGGCTGGACTGACGAAGCTGGTCCGCGACACCGTCGAGGATCACCGCCGCGATCTGGAAGCCGGCGGGCTGACCCTGGATCTGGAGCTCCCCGCCGAGCCGCTCTGGGTGGAGGGGGATGCGACCCGTCTCGCGCAGGCGCTGGGAAACCTGTTGAGCAACGCCGGCAAGTTCACCGATCCCGGCGGACGGGTGAGGGTCGGGCTCAAGGCTGGCGGCGATCGCGGGAGCGCCGAGATCGTCGTCGAGGACACCGGCATCGGCATCGAGCCGGAGATGCTGGAAAACCTCTTCGAGACCTTCAGTCAGGCCGACCGCACCCTGGCCCGGAGCCGCGGCGGGCTCGGGCTTGGGCTGGCGCTGGTGAAGGGGCTGATGGATCTGCACGGGGGCGAGGTGGAGGCCGCGGGCGCGGGGCTGGGCCGCGGCTCCGGTTCACCCTCCGGCTGCCGCTCGCCGCCGCCCAGGAGGCTACAGAGGAGGAGCCGCGCCGCCGGCCCGCGCCAACGGCTCGCGCCGCGTCCTCATCATCGAGGACAACGCCGACGCGGCGGAGAGCCTGCAGATGCTGCTGGAGCTCTCGGGATTCGAGGTGACGACGGCCGCCGACGGCACGTCCGGGCTGGAGACCGCGCGGCGGTTCCATCCGGACGTGGTGCTCTGCGACATCGGCCTGCCGGGCGGCCTCGACGGCTACGGGGTGGCGAGGGAGCTGCGGGCCGACTCCGCCTTCCAGTCGGTCCGTCTGATCGCGCTGACCGGCTACGGCCAGGCCGAGGACCAGCGCCCGCGCCTACGCCGAGGGCTTCGATCTCCATCTGACCAAGCCGGTCGATCCGGTGCGGCTGAAGGACCTGCTGGCCGGCGCTCCGTAATCCGTCCGCGATTGCGTCCGTAATACCGTCCGTGTCCATCCATGTCCGTCCAT
>CAVXIG010000060.1:0-71886 GCA_963761645.1 uncultured Acidobacteriota bacterium | reverse complement strand
GTAGGCCTCCGCGAGCGTGAGACAGCGGGTGAGCACCAGCAGGACCGAGCCGAAGATCGCGCTGCCCATGATCGGCAGAAGGCCCAGGGCCGCCGTGGCCACCACGCCGGCGACGATCGCCGTGGCGACGAGGATCTTGGCCCGCCGCGGGGTCTCGAGATCGGTCTCGGAGACGATCACGAAGTCCGGATTACGCTTCAGCGCCTCGATACGGTCGCGCCGGACCTCGACGAGCAGCACGTCTCCGGAGCGTAGCGCGGTCGCTCCCAGCCGTTCCCTCATCACCTCGCCGCGGTGACGGATGGCTAGCGCCGTGCCGCCGTAGACCTGGCGGAAGCCGGCCTCCTTGAGCGTCTTGTCGACGAGCGCCGACCCCGGCGCGATCACGACCTCCAGCAGGGCGGCCTCGGACGAATGCAGGTCCTCGGCGCGCCACTTCAGGCCCGACTTCAAGACGATCCCCTCCTGCGCTTCGGCACGGCGGATCTTCTCGACGTCACAGCGCACCCGCAGCAGGTCGCCCGCCTCGAGGACCGTCGCGGCGCCGGGAGCGGCCAGCCGCCGGTCGCCCCGGTGGATCGCGAGCACGTCGAGGTCCAGGTCGCGGACCAGGGGCGACTCGCGCAGAGGGAGGCCGACGGCGGGAGATCCGGGGAGCAGCAGGATCTCCGTCAGGTAGTCCCCCATGCCGTACGACTGGGCCAGGTCCGCGCCGGCGCGCCGGTCCGGAATGATCCGGACACCGGCGGTCAGCATGTAGAGACCTCCCGCGGCGAACAGCACCAAGCCGAGCGGGGCGAGTTCGAACATCCGAAACGGGGCCAGCCCGTGCTGCGTGGCGATGGAGCTGACCAGGATGTTCGTGGAGCTTCCGATCAGGGTGCAGGCGCCGCCGAACATCGACGCGAAGGAGAGCGGGATCAGCAGCCTCGAGGGGCTGATCCCCATCTCCCGCGCCAGCCCGAGGACGGTGGGCAGGAAGATGGCCACCGCCGCCGTGTTGTTGATGAACGCGGAGACGGCGCCGACGGTGATCATGAGAACGATGAGTGTGGGCCGCAGACCCAGGCGGCCGACTATCGCGAGCCGCCGGCCGAGCAGGCTCATCGCTCCGGTACGGGCCAGGCCGGCGCTCAGCACGAACATGGCGGCCACGGTGACGGTGGCCGTGTTGCTGAAGCCCGAAACCGCCTGCCCGGGGGTGAGGACACCGCTGCCGAGGAGCGCGCACAGCACCAGCAGCGCCACCAGGTCCACCGGCAGGCGTTCCGTCGCGAAACAGGCGACCGCTCCGGCGAGAACGGCGAGTACCAGTAAGATCTCGGAAGTCATCGGGGGAGCGGTGGCCCGGCGACGTGCGGTCGCGCTCGCTGCAAAGGGCCGCTATCTCCTCTGATCATCGGACAAAGCCTCGGCTCGGTTCCGAGAGCTCACGAGGCAGGGACCGCCAGCAGCTCCCGCGTCTTGTAGCCCAGCCAGAGGACGGCGATCCGTCCCGAAGCTCCCTGGAACGGCGCCGCGATCTCGAGCGTCCCCGGCAGGTCGCCGGGCCGGGTCCGCAGATCGGCCGCCTGGAGGGCCCACGCGGCGCGGCTGTCGGAGCTGCCGGCCACCGCGTATTTCTCATTGCTGCTCGTCAGCACCTTGCCGTCCGGCGTGAGAACGTGGACGAAGGCCACGTGCGGCAACTGGAGAAGCGCCCGCTTCGCCTGTTCCAGCATGGCCTTCTGCTGCCCCAGGGCGCTCCCCTGGATCCCCGCGGCGAAAGCGCGGAAGACCGCCGTGGCCTCGCTGGTGGCCAGCCTCTCGGCGCGCGCCTCGCACTCCTGCCGCGTCTGGGCGGCGGCGCTCTCGTGCTGACCCCTCTGCTGGGCGAGCTCCTCCTCCGCGCGCCGCCGCGAGGAGCTCCAGGCCGCGAAACCGATCAGGATCAGGAGCAGGGCCACGGCGATTTCAATCATCAGACGCTTACGGTTCGGCATCGAATCTCCTTTCGTTCATTCGTTCAGGGCCGCGGGCTGGGGAACCTGCTCCGGCAGCTCCACACCCTGGGCTAGCCAGATCAGCGAGCGCCAGGGCGGCGGCGCGCTGAAGTCGTAGCGCCCCAGGATCAAGACGGGGGTCCCGGGATCGAGCACGTTCCACCCCCGCTCGTCGAGCACCCAGCCCTCGCCCCACCCGTACAGCCATCGGGCATCACGCTCCAGGAGCCGGATGCAGGAGTGGCTCGCCGGCCGGCCGGGCAGCATGAGCTGATGGAACGCAAGGCCGCCTTCATTGTCAAAATTGAAGTACCAGGGCATGTACCAGTTGGAGTTGACGGTGCTGTGGCGCCCCGGGGACCTCCAGTTCAGATGGAAAAGGCCCGGGGGCGTGGGGTACTCTTCCCGCCCCGAGCTTACGGGTCCCCACCGGACCAGCCTGCCGTGCTCGTAGGCGCCGAACAGCTGCGACGGCAGGTGAACGACCAGCGCCTTGGGAAGGCTGCCCGCCCAGGCATTGAAGAGAGGCAGGGGGCTGTACCACAGATCGCCGTCGAGCCACTGGTCCGGGACCACGAGGACCGGGAGCCGCTCGAGATGGGCGGCATCGGCGCGATTCAAGGCCTCGAGCAGCGCCAGACGGCCGGGACCGAAACGCCGCCGCAACTCCTCGCCTCCGCCCGCGCCGGGCTCCAGGTGGTACATCCTGCCACGGGTCGGTATCCCCCTGTCCAGCGTCTGTGCGGTGAGGATGGCTTCACCCAGCAGGAACAAGGCTGCCAGGAGGAGCCCTTTGCTCATTCTGAGAGGGGTGAGCAGCGCGCCCATGGCGGCCACCTTGCTTTCGGCGATGTTATTCAACTGCAAGGAATATTAGCATGGAACCCAGATGTGGCCCTTCAAGTGAACGTCCTTCCATTCCCCCGGTTGCGCCCACTGGTAACGCGACCGCGCCCAGCCGAGGGAAGGTACCGCCCACTGAAGCGACGATAGCGCCATCTCTTCTCCCCTATGCGCCCTCGCAAGGAACGATTGCGCCCTCGCGAGGGATGCCCGCGCCCTCTCTTGCCCCGTCAGCGCCCTCTCGCGGACCGGCTCCGCCCAAGCGAGGGAAGACAGCGGGGAGCAGAGGGCGGACACCGCCCTCTCTTGAGATCAGAGCACGGTAAGAGAGGGCGCGACCGGACAACCGGTGGGCGCACCCGCGGATGTGATGAGCGCGGACCGAGAGCCCGTAGGTGAAGACGCGGAGCCAGCGGGCGCGGGCGCGGAGCCGGTGGGCGCAAACGCGGAGCCGGTGGGCGCAAACGCAGAGCCGGTGGGCGGCAAACGCGGAGCCGGTGGGCGCAAACGCAGAGCCGGTGGGCGCAAACGCAGAGCCGGTCGGTGCGGACGCAGAACCCGTTAGCGCGGACGCAGAACCCTTGGGCGCGGACGCGGACCTCCTGCCGGCAACCGCGGCGGGGCTGGAATCAGATAAATTTCGCCGCCGCGCGCCCTCACGCCGCCAGCAGGAGGGCGGCGAAGAAGGCCGCGCCCAGGGCGAAGGGCAGGAAGCGGCTCCGCCGCTCCGCCGGCAGCTCTTCCTTGAGAACGTTGAGCACGACGCCGCCCGCCAGAAAGGCGAAGAGCACGCTGAGCCCGGCCCGGTGGATCTCGACCGCGAGCCCCACGGCCCAGCCGGCGGCGACCGCCGCCGCCAGCACCCACCGTCCGATCCGCTTGTAGGTATCCTTATGGTCCTGGCGCAGCCCGAAATCGTTGACCAGGAAGTGCAGGGCCATCGCGAGGGAGAAGAACAGCAGGCCGCGCCAGTCCTGCTCCTCCCGGTGGAGCAGCAGGTAGCCGATCAGGGCGTTGTAGACGGCGAACGACCCGATGTGCAGGTAGAAGACGCCTCTTCCCGTCGTCGTCTCGCCCTCGTCCGGCCCCGGTTGCTGTCCGCGCTTGCGCTGCGACGACCGGACCCCCCTCTCCACGCCATAGAAGGCGGCCAGGCCGGCCAGGGCCACGAGGTAGGCGTGGTGCTCGAGAAAGGCGAGGGATTCGCCGCCCGCCGCGCGCAGGACGGCCTGGGCCTGTTCGAGCTCGGGGAAGACGTGGATGAACACATAGGCGACCGAGACCCCGCCCGCCATGGAGAGCCAGCGGCTGCGCGGGATCCCTTCCAGGAACCGCAGCTTGCCGGCGAAGAGATGCACCAGCGCGAGCGTCGCCACCACGAGGACCTGGATGAGGATCATGAGGGCGGTCCGTTTCTTTCGAGCGGCGCCAGGACCCGCAAGGTGTCCGCGTGGCGCTCCTCGACCTCGCGGAGGTCGCTCTTGTTGGCCACGGACACGCGCGCGTCCGCGGCCGCCTTGCCGGCGTGCCCGCGCAGGGAGTCGCGGTCCTCCGCCCGGCGGGCGTGCGCGGCGACGGCGGCGATCGTATCCAGGAGGCGCAGGAGGACGGAGACGCTGCCGCTCCCGTACTGGCGGATCTGGTTGAAGGCGGCGTCGGCCATCCGCGGGAAGTCGGTGCCGGCCGCGATGATGCGCAGCCGCCCCTCGCCGTCGTAGCGGTGGCGCGAGGGGATCTCGCGGCCGGCCAGCCCGCTCAGGGCCGCCCCCAGCCAGTCCAGGCAGTTCATGGCGGTGAACGGGTCGTTGATCCCGGGCGAGAGCGCCCGCACGCCGATCTCCACGAGGCTGTGGACCGCGTACTCGGGGTCCTGCGTCGGCGTCCGCCGCTCGCCGATGATGAAGGCGCCGCGGATGCGGTCCAAGGTTTCGCCGGCGCGGCCGGGCGGCCAGACCCGGGCGAGCGCTCCTCCCTGGGTGACGAAGTCGCCCGGCACCCGCAGGATCTCGATGACGAGATCCGCCTCGGAGGCGGCCGACATCAGATCGCCGTCGCCGACGGCCTGAACGTACCCGCTCCGGTCCGCCCCGACGAGCGCTCCCGCCTCTTCGCTCTCCTCCGGCGCCTCCCGGGGAGCCTCGGCTCCGGGCTCGCCCAGCTTTCGGGGAACATCCGTTCGATCGCATCCTCGAGCTCGTCCGCCACCGAGGCGATCAGATGCTCGGCCTGGATGGCACCCGAGACGTGATGAATGAAATAGATCAGCACGCCCAGGCTGGCCAGCGCGAACGCCACTCCGAGCGTCACCGACAGGTAGGGCACGAACTCGGCGACATCGCCTCCGCGCACCGTGCGCAGCACCAGCAGGCAGTAGACGAAGGTCGAGACGAACGTGCCGAGCACGACCTGATTGCCGAGGTCGCGCACGAAATTGCGCAGCAGCCGCGGCCCGAACTGCGTCGACGCGAGGGTGAGCGCCACGATGGTGATCGAGAAGGCCACGCCCGCGACCGTGATCATCGAGCCGGCGATGGTCGAGAGCACCTGCCGCGCCCCCTCGGGGCTGCCGGCCCAGATCCAGCCGACCGCCCGCACCCATTCGGCCTTCACCACCTGGTCGAGGTGCACGGACGCGAACGACAGGCCGACGGCCCCGGCGGTCATCACCGTCGGCACGAACCAGTAGCTGGTGCGCAGCGACTCCCAGAGTTGGGCGAGGCGCGCGCTGCCCAGGGGGAGCCCCGAGCTCATGCGCCTGTCTCGTCCATCTCGTGCCGCTCGTCCCGGCTGCCGCCCTCCGGGCTCCGGGCCTGGGCCAGCCCGCGCAGGGCGGAGGCGATGCGGAGAGGGCCCGGCACCTCGCCGTCCTCGCCGGCCGGCCAGCCCTCGCGCTGGCGCCGGCGGTCGCCGTCGGTCTCCTCGGTCTGATCGTGGAACAGCACCACCCGGGTCTCGAACGGCAGGTCGATCCCATGGGCGCTCAGCGCTTCTTGACCGCCAGCAGCACCCTGTCCTGGGTCTCCAGGGCATCGGAGCGGCGCGGCGGCGCGATCCACCAGCGCACCCGCAGGTTGACCGTGCTCGCCGCGAGCTCGACGAGCAGGACGTCGGGCGCGGGATCGGCCAGCACCCCCTCGACGCCCTTCACGGCTTCCAGGATCAGCTCCTTGGCGCGCTCGGCGTCGTCGCCGTAGCCGATCCCCACGTCGTGCTCCAGGCGGCGGTGCTGGAACGCCGTGTTGACGATCACCGAGTGGGTGAACAGCTCGGCGTTGGGGATGACGATGCGCCGGCCGTCGTAGGTGCGGATCATGGTGGCGCGGGTCTGGATCGTCCTCGACCATCCCCTCGTAGTCGCCGAAGCGGATCTGGTCGCCGATCCTGAACGGCTCGGTCAGCAGCAGCAGGATGCCGGCCAGGAAGTTCTGCAGGATGTCGCGGAACGCGAAGCCGATGGCCACGCTGCTGATCCCCAGCAACTGCACGAGCTGTCCCGGCCGGAACGTCGGCAGGGCGATGACCAGGGCCACCAGCAGGCCGAGGATGATCAGGGTGCCCTGCGCCAGCCGGCCGACCACGAAGCCGACGTTGCGGTGGCGCGTGCGCTTCTCGAAGATCCTGCGGGTGGTACCGCGCAGCACCTTGGCCGTCAGGTAGAAGCCCAGGAAGACCAGGAGAGCCAGGAGGATGTGCGGCAGCCTCCGGGCGAAGGCGAGCCCCATCTGCCGGATCGGTTCGATGGCGCCGTTCAGATCGAATTCCATCCCATCACTCTCCCATCTGCGCGCCGCGCCCGGCTACCGGGAACCGCTCTCCTTTCCGCTCTCCTTGCTCTTGCCGTTCTCCTGGCTGCCGGCGAGCACGCGCGTCGCCACCCTGGCGCCGTCCGCGCCCTGCCGGTACTCGACGGTCACCAGCGCCCCGGGGTTGAGGGGCCTGACCTCATACTGGGTATTCGGCGAGAGGAACAGCGTGATGTCGCCCGTCGAGGTGCGCAGGATCAGCTCCGTCGGATTGCCCGAGACGACGCTGCCGGTGACGGTCTTCAGGTTCGAGCCCGGTGCCGCGGCGGGCTGGGCCGCCGTGCCCTCGCCGGCCTCCAGCACCCGCGTGGCGATGTAGAAGCCGCCGATCTTCCGCCGGTACTCCGCCGTCACCTCGGCGCCCTTCCGGATCTCCACCAGCCGCTTCGTGTACTCGTTGACGGCGACTTTCAGCGTCTTGCCTTCCGGCGTCTTCAGGTCCATCCGGTTGCCGTTCCAGAGCGTCACCGTGCCGGTGACGTGGGGGACCGCCCGGGCCCTCGCCGGCGGCTGCTTCGGCGGCTGCGCCTCCGGCGCGCCGGTCTGGGCCGCCAGGCCGCCGGCCGTGGCGAGCAGCGCCGCCGCCGCCAGAGTTAGGATTTTCCGTTCGAGTTTCCGCATCAGACCTCCTTTCAAGGTGCATCCCCGGCGACCTCCGCCCCCGGCGGTATCCGTTCAATTGATCTTGATTTGTTGCATCAATCGTACCTGAGTTGAAGAAGAAATCTGAGCGATCGATCACGTTTCATGATCCCGGGCCTGCCCGGTCCCCGCGCCGCCAGCCGCCGGATCGAGAGGGGCCCCGGGTTGCCGCAGCGCCAGCGTGAGAGACCGGACCTCCGCTCGCAAGGATGCCACCTCGGCCCCCAGAGCGCGCAGCGCCTGCTCTCCGGCGACCGCCGAATCCGCGGCATCCGCATCCCGGTCGATGAAGTAGGAAGCCAGCGCGGCCGTGAGATAGCCGAACACGGCCGTGGCGTACAGGGCGAGAGCGAAGCAGAGCGTCCTTCCCGCGCCGGACTCCGGCCATTTCTCGGAGCCCAGGGTGGTCAGCAGCATGGCCGTCCACCACAGGGCATCGCCAAAGCTCTCGAACCGCCCGCCCGCGGATCGCCCCTCGAACGCGAACATTCCCGCCGAACCGACCAGCGCCACCAGGATCGTGAGCAGAGTGACATAGAGAACGCCGCGGCGGCGCAAGCTCGCGCGAAGCGCCCGCATGCCGCGGTTGAGAGACGTCAGCATGCGGAAGAGGCGAACGCTGCGCGCCGCGCGGGCGGCACGGGCGAGCCGGAGCACGCGCGCGAAGCGAAGCACTCGCAATGCGGGCACCACCAGAGCCAGGGCGGTCAGCCAGTTGCCGCGGAGGTACGCGAGCTTGCGCGGCGCCAGGATGAGCTTTGCGACGAAATCGATGAGGAAGATGATCCAGATGACGGTGCTCGCCGTCTCGAGAAGCGGCGTCAAGCCATGCGTCAGATCCACGACGAGGAGCGCCAGCCAGACGAAGCCGAGGAACAGGAGCGGGACCTCCATCCAGTCCTCGAGTTGCCGCAAGACCTCGAATCGCTCACGCTCGATTGCCTCCGGGGCGGAATCTGCCAACATCTCGGTCACCTCCGGAATCCGGTGGGTTGCATCTTTTCCGCCAGGACGTTTTCTGATGTCACCGGCACGATCCTTGCGGCTTTCTTCCATGAACGAAAAGGAGGTCGGAATGCCCAACGAATGTCGGCACAATCATCCGGGTCCAAGCGAGCCCGGAACCTGAGGCCGCGCGGTTGCGGCAGCTTCTGGCCGAAGTCCCCAGGGGGCAGGGGGAGAAGGCGCTCTCGCTGGCGAGCCGGCACCAGGGGGTCAACCTGGCCCGGCTGGAAGGCGAGGGCGCGGACGGCGCGATCGATCTCGTCGTCATCCATGTTTCCAACTCGCGGGTCGATGCCCTCCTGGAAGATCTCCAGGAGCTGCCCGGGCTGCGCGTGACGCTCCTGCCGCAGGGAGTCCTCGCCCTCAGGCCTCCGCGGGAGGAGACGCCGCGGCAGATCTCGGAGGTCGAGCCGCGCGGCCCGGTCGAGATCTTCCTCTCCGGGCTCCAGAGCGTCGGCTCCTGGAAAAGCTTTTTATCCTATGCGGCGATCGCCGGCATGGTGGTCTTCGCCGGCCTGTTCACCAACCGGATGCTGCTGCTGGTGGGAGCGGTCCTGATCGCGCCGTTCGCCGGTCCCGCGATGAATGCCGCCCTGGCCACGGCGCGGGGGGACGGGCCGCTGCTCGGGCGCAGCCTCCTGCGCTACTTCGTGAGCCTCGGGGTGGCGGCCGCGGCGGCCGCGGCCCTGGCCCTGCTCCTGCGGCAGGAGACCGCCAGCGAACAGATGATCCTGCTCAGCCAGATCTCGATCACCGCGGTCCTCGTGCCGCTGCTGGCCGGCGCGGTGGGGGCCCTGAGCCTGGCGCAATCGGAACGCAACAGCCTGCTGTCGGGGGCCGCGACCGGCGTCCTGGTGACCGCTTCCCTCGCGCCGCCGGCCGGGATCCTCGGCATGGCGCTGGTCCTCGGCGAGGGGGAGATGGTGAGGAGCGCCGTGTTCCTGCTCCTGCTGCAAGTGGCGGGCATTCATTTCGCCGGTGCGATCGTCTTCCGCATCCACGGCGTGTCGGCCGCGGGGGTCCGGTATCCGCACGGCCGGCGGTGGATCTTCCCGGCGGGCCTGGCAGCCTCGGCGGCGGCGCTGGCGGCCCTGCTGGTCTGGCAGTTCTCGAGCCCGCCGGCCCTGCGGCGCTCCAGCCGGGCGGAGCGGGCGGTATCCGAGGTCCGGGCGGCCGTCGACGAGAGCGGGCTCGGCCGGGCGGTCGAGACCGACGTCCGCTTCGCGAGCGGCGGCGGCCCCGGCCCCGCGCCGCTGCTGGCCGAGGTCTACGTCCAGCGCGCCGCCGGGATCTCCGCCTCCGATGAGGAGGTCCGGAAGCGGCTCGCCAGGGCGATCCAGGACCGGCTGCTCCGCAAGGGCTTCAACGTCACTCCGCTCCCCGCGGTCACTGTCGTCGACCCGCCGCCCGAGAAGGGAGAGGAGTGAGGGGCGGGGGAGCCGGCGCCGCGCCCCGTCCTCTCGCCATGGCCGGCGCGGCCCTGGGGCTGGTGGCGCTGATCTATGCGCTGTGGGAGGGGCGCGGGGTCCTCTTCCTGCTGTTCGCCGGAGTGCTGATCGCGATTCTCCTCTCCTCGATCGCCGGCTGGATCGCGGGCCGGACCCGGCTCCCCCGGCGCTGGGCCTTCGTCGCGGCGCTGGTCCTGATCGCCGGGGCGGCGGCGGCGGCCCTGCTGTGGATCGCGCCGAGCGTCGGCGAGCAGATCGACGAGCTGTCGCGGCGGCTGCCCCAGGCGGTCCAGGGGATCGAGGCGCGGCTCGAAGGCCGCGCCTGGACGCGCCGGCTGCTCGACCGCCTCCCGGCGTCGGACCTGATGCCCCAGGGCTCCGAGGCGGTGGCCCGGGCCACGGGAGCGCTCTCGACCGTGACCGGAGCGGTCGGCGGCCTGCTCATCATCCTGGTGATCGGGCTGTATCTGGGGGCGCAACCGGACGTCTACCGGCGGGGGTTGCTGAGCCTGATCCCCGGCGGCCAGCGGGAGCGGGGCGGACAGGTGCTCTCCGAGATCCATGGGACCCTGCGGAGCTGGCTCCTCGCCCAGCTCGTCTCGATGACGGTGGTCGGGCTGCTGACCGTGCTCGGCCTCTGGTGGCTCGGGATCCCCCTGGCGCTCACGCTCGGGCTCTTCGCGGCCCTGATGGAGTTCATCCCCAACTTCGGACCGCTCCTCGCGGCCGTGCCGCCGGTTCTGCTGGCCCTGCTCGCGGGACCCCGGCAGGTCCTCTGGGTGGTGCTGCTCTACCTGGGAATCCAGACCCTGGAATCCTACGTGATCACACCGCTGGTGCAGCAGAAGATGGTCTCGCTGCCGCCGGTCCTGGTGATCTCGGCGCAGCTTCTGGCGGGAGCTCTGTTCGGCTTCGCCGGGCTCGCCCTCGCGACCCCTCTCCTCGCCGTGACCATGGTCCTCGTGCGGATGCTGTACATCGAGGACACCCTGGGGGAAGAGCGGCCGGCCTGACGTCCGCCGAGGCTACACGGATCGCTGCCCCCGCTCAGCTTCCCCTCCGCGCAGGGCGGCCCAGAGGGCTCCGGCGATGCCCACCGCTCCCACCGCCGCCAGCAGTCCGCGATGGAGGTTGGACCAGAGCTGCGCGCTGTGCTCCCGGGCCCGGCCGTCGAACTGGCCGTGGGCGCCGTGGTCCCCCGGCACCGGCTGCCAGAGATTGTCCCGCCGGCCGGGGTCGTCGTGGCCGTCGTACTGCTGGGCGTCGTACCCCTGGCGGGCCAGGTAGTGATCGGCGAAGTTGGCGGCGATCTTGTTGCCGACCACCGCCTTGACCGTGGGCCAGCCGACGTAGATCTCCCGCCGCCGGTGGTGGGCCGCGTAGACGATGGCGCGGGCGGCCACCTCGGGCTGGAAGATCGGCGGCACCGGCTGCGGCTTGCGGGGGAGGCGGCTCTTCACCCAGCCGAACTGCGGCGTGTTGAGCGCCGGCATCTGGACCATGCAGAGGTGGACGTGGCTGCCGTCGTGCAGCAGCTCGCTGCGCAGCGAATCGCAGAACCCCTGGATAGCGTGCTTGGCCGCGCAGTAGGCCGACTGGAGAGGGATCCCCCGGTAGGCGAGCGCCGAGCCGACCTGGACGATGGCGCCGCGGTCGCGCGGCAGCATGCGGCGCAGGGCGGCGAGCGTCCCCCAGACGTAGCCGAGATAGGTGACGTCGGTGACCCGCTGGTACTCCTCGGGCTGCATCTCCCTGACCGGCGAGAAGACCGAGCACATGGCGTTGTTCACCCAGACGTCGATCGGCCCGAGCTCTGCCTCGACGCGGGCGGCGGCGGCCTCCACCGCCTCGTGGTCCGCCACGTCCGCCGGCAGCGCCAGGGCCCGGCCGCCCGCGGCTTCCACCTCCTGGCGGGCATTCTCCAGGGCCTCGCGGTTGCGGGCGATCAGGCCGACGTGGGCCCCGCGCGCGGCGAAGGCGCGCACGGTGGCGCGGCCCACTCCGGCGGACGCGCCGGTGACGACGACGATCTCGGGTGTTTTCGATCTAGGCATGCTCGGATCTCCTGGCGGTGTCGGGGTTTGGATTTTCCTCCCCCTCCTCGCCGTGGAACCAGCGGGCCACGAGGACGTCGGTCGACGAGTGGAGGATGATCGAGGCGGTGATGACGAGGGCGATCAGGTGGGTGAGCTGGTGGGCGGGATCGACGTTCGTCCGGCGGATCAGCAGCGCGAAGAAGACGGAGGCGAACCCCTTGGGGCCGAACCACGCCGCCGCCACCCACTCCCGGCGCGGCATGCGGGTGCCGAACAGCGCGAAGGCCAGGGCCGCCGGCCGGGCGAGCACCAGCACGAGCGCCGTGAACAGATATCCCGAGAGCGGGATTGACGCCAGGAGTTGGGGCGAGATCAGGGCGCCGAGGATCATCAGGGCGGACAGCTTGAGCAGCTCGGCCAGGAGGTCGCCGAACTCGTGAAAGCGGTCGCGGGTCCGCGGGCTCACGAAGGCGACGGTGATGCCGGCCGAGAACGCGGCGAGGAAAGTGTTGGCGTGGAGGAGCGAGGCGATCGCGAGCACCAGCAGGCCGATGGCGAAGGCGTTGAGCGGCTCGTAGAGCGCGGCGGCGCCGAAGAAGCGGCTGCGCTCCAGCCGGAGGGCGATCCACGGCACGGCGATTCCCACCACGACCCCGAGCGCCACCTCGCCCAGCACGCTGGGGAGATGCGGATCGTCCCGGCCCACGATGGCCAGCAGCACGACGACCACCGGCAGCGCCAGGCCGTCGTTGAGCCCGCTCTCGACGTTGAGCAGGCCGCGCAGGCGGCGCGGCACCTCCTCGCGGCCCACCAGGGCGGCGGCGAACACCGGATCGGTCGGCGCCAGGGCGGCGCTGACCAGGAACGCGTGGGCCCAGGGGAGGCCGGCCACCCAGCGGCCGAGCGCGGCAGTGGCGAGAATGGTCAGCGGCATGCCGATCAGGAGCGCCCGGCCGGGGAGGCTCCAGGCCTCCCGCAGCTTGCCGAGATCGACGCGCATGCCGTCGGTGAACAGGACGCTGAACAGGGCCAGCTCGGTGAACCGCGCCACCACCGGATCCTCGGGATCCAGGTGGATCACCCCCAGGACTCCGTCGCCGAGCACGAACCCCGCCACCAGGAAGAGGACCGCCGTGGAGAGCACGCTCCGCTGGGCCAGGCTCGACAGGAGCACGGCCAGCAGGAGCGTGACGGAGAAGGCGAGCAGCGGGATCATCCCTGAAACCCGTGCAAGGGAGGTGCCCCGCGGCAGGTTGTCAGTCGCCCCGCGCGTGATCCAGGAAGTCGTCGACCCAGCCGTGGACGTCCTCGGCCAGGACGTTGCGTTGCAGGCGGGCCATGCGCCGCTTGCGCTCCTCGGCCGGCATCTCGCAAGCCCGGCCGATCGCGGCGGCGACGCCGAGGATGTCGTAGGGGTTGACCAGCAGCGCGCCGTCGGCGAGCTGGACCGCGGCGCCGGCGAACTCGGAGAGCACCAGCACGCCATCGCGCTCGATCTGGCAGGCGCAGTACTCCTTGGCGACCAGGTTCATCCCGTCCTTGAGGGGGGTGGCCAGGCAGACGCTCGCGGCACGGTAAAAGGCGACCAGCTCCTCGCGGTCCTGGGAGCGATAGAAATAGTGGACCGGAGTCCAGCCCGGCTGGCCGAGCTCGCCGTTGATCTCGCCGACCAGGCGTTCGACCTCGGCCTTCAGGCGCAGGTACTCTGGAATCTCGCTGCGGCTCGGTACCAGGATCTGGACCAGCGCGATCCTCCGGTGCAGGTCGGGACGGGCGCGCAGCAGGCGGCGCACCGCCTCGAGCTTGAAGGGAATCCCCTTGGTGTAGTCGAGCCGGTCGACGCCCAGCAAGAGGTGCTCGACTCCGATTTCGGCTCGTAAGGCCCGCGCTCGCGCGGCGACATCGGGGCGCCTCGCCAGGGCCGCGAAGCCGCGGGCATCGATGCCGATCGGCAGGGCCACCGAGCGCGTCCGCCGCCCCTCGATGAGCACGACCCGCGAGTTGCCGCGCCCGCGTACCACCGCTTCGGGAAGCAAGGCGCGGAGGCAGGCGATGAAGTTGCGGCGGTCCCGGACCGTCTGGAAGCCGACCAGGTCGTAGGCGAGCAGCGCCCGGAGGACTTCGGTGCGCCAGGGCAGCTTGGCGAAAATGTCGGGGGGTGGAAACGGGATGTGAAGGAAGAACCCCAGGCGGACCTCGGGCGCCAGCTCACGCACGAAGCGGCCGACGCCCAGGAGGAGATAGTCGTGAACCCACACCATCTCACCGGACCGCAGGGTCGCGGCGGCGGCGGCGGCGAACTTGCGGTTGACGGTGAGGAAAGCCTCCCAGTATTCCGGCACGAAGGTGCAGCGCGTCTGCAGGTCGTGAAAGAGAGGCCAGAGCACCTCGTTGGCGAAGCCGAGATAGAACAGCTCGTGCTCGGCGGCGGTGAGCTGTACGGGTACCAGACCGTAACCCTGGCTCTGAGTGAAGCCCTCCAGCAGAGAGCGGACCTCGCCGTTCTCCTCGCCCACCAGCCCCGGCCAGCCCACCCAGGTCCCACCCCGCGCTTCCAGCGCCGGGGTCAAGGCGGTGACCAGGCCGCCGCTGCCGGGGCGCAGCGACCAGGCGCCGTCCTTGGCACGCACGGCGGCGATGGGCAGGCGGTTGGATACGACGACCAGGCGCGAGGGACGAACCGTCATCGGGTGCGCCCCGCGGAGCGGTTCTTGTCTACGATGGCGGCGATGATCAGCAGGAAGGCGAGCAGGCGGATGAGGTAGAAGTAATGCCGGTGCTCGTCGGCCGGAGCGGCCCAGAGGAGCACCATCCCGTTGAGCGCCAGCATCCAGAAGGCGACGCCGAAGAGCGCGAAGAAGCGGTCGCGCGTCTCGCGCCAGAGCCGGAGGAAGAAGAGTCCCACCGCCAGCGAGCCCGCGACGGTGACGCCGTTGAGAAATTGGACCATCCGTGCCTCCTCTACTCGGAATCCCAGATCAGCCCCAGCAGCAGGACCATGACCGAAACAGCGGCCAGCAGGCCTCGGTAGAGCGCGAGATCCACCTTGGGGACGACGATCAGGTCGATGAACAGCACCAGATTGTTCAGCGTCAAGCCGGCGAACGCCAGGCTGCTCCAGAGCAGCAGCCGCGCCCGGCTGGCCCTGTAGGCACGCCCGAGGAGCACGGCGCACAACCCGCTGGTGAGCGCGCAGAGCGCGTAGACCACGCTAGCCATCCCGTTTTTTCCCCTTCCGGAGCTGAAACGCGTCCGCGAACAGCCGGCCATTGTCGGTGAGCCGATGGGCCAGCACCGCCACCACGGCATCGCGGTGGCGGTAATGCGCCTGGGCCAGCTCCTCCACGAGCTGGGACAGATCCTCCCGGCCGGGCTTGTAGCAATAGATCACCGACTCGGTGATCCGCACGTCGAGCAGGTTGCGGGCGCTGAGATGCTCGAGGTGCGACTGGACGGTGCCGGCGGGCATTTCGAGCTCGGCGGCCAGAGTATGCGCCGCCCACCAGCGCGTGGCGTGCCGGCGCAGGAAGAGCAGCAGGTTGAGGCGCTCGACCGAGCCGACGTCGTCGGTCAGGAAGCGCTTCACGGCGTCCGAGAGTGGGGAGGTCGTCACAATTTCTCAGAGGGGGCTTCCCCCCGGGCTCCGCGATAGTCGGCTCCGTGCCTGAGGATCTCGATGCTGCCGGCCGCTGAGGGCGCCATGATGGCGGTGAGCCGGTCGCCCGCGCGGAGAACGGTGTCGCGGGACGGCACCTCGTCGCGCTCATCCCGCTGGACGGTGACCAGAAGACAACCCGGAGGGAGGCCCAGGTCGGCCACGGATCGCCCGTCGAAGGGCGCTCCGGCCTCGATCAGAACCTCGAAGACGGTCGCCTGTCCCCCCTCGGCCGGCAGCGGCTGGCCGCGCAGCAGGTCGCGCTCCAGCAAGGCTTCGTAGATCGGCCTGTCATGAAGCATATCGGCCAGAGCGTAGGCGGTGAAACAGGCGGCCAGCAACGGCAGCATGAGAGGGTAGCTCGAAGTCATTTCAAGGATCAGCACGATGCCGGTGAGCGGTGCGCGAACGATGGCGGTGAACAGCGCCGCCATGCCGACCACGGCGAAGGAGGTCCCGAATCCCGCGGCGGAAGGGAACACCGACTGGCCCAGCAGGCCCACCAGCAGGCCGGCCTGGGCGCCGAGGACCAGCAGGGGGGCGAAGATGCCGCCGGCCGCGCCGGTCCCGTAGCTCGCCATGGTCAGCACGAAGCGCAGCAGCAGGAACGCCGAGAGCGCCTGGAGCCCGATCCTCCCGTTCAGCGTGTCCTGCACCAGCGGGCCCCCGCCCCCGATCGCCTCCGGCGCGAACCAGCCGATCATTCCCATCGCGATGCCCACGAGAGCGGCGGGAAGGCCGAGCGGCCAGCGCGACGTGCGCTCGAACAGGCGCAGGCTGCCGAGCAGCGCGCGGTTGAAGACCACGCCGAGGAGGCCGGCCGTCACGCCGAGGATCAGGAACAGCGGCAGGCAGGAGAGCGGCGGCACCGGGGGGCTGGCCACATGGAACACGGGGGACTGCCCGGTCAGCAGGCGGACGACGACGTCGGCCGTCACCGAGGCGACGAAAGCTCCCGTCAAGGCGCCGGGAGCGAAGTCGCGGCGGAGCTCCTCGAGGACGAAGACGACTCCGGCGAGCGGCGCGTTGAAGGCCGCCGCGAGCCCGGCTCCAGCGCCGGCGGCGATGAGGATGTGCCGCTCGCGGGCGCTGCTGCGCAGCCAGCCGCTCACCATCTGGCCCACGGCGCCGCCCATCTGAACCGTCGGCCCCTCGCGCCCCAGCGCGAGGCCGCTGCCGATCCCCAGGGTGCCGCTGGCGAATTTGACCGAGCAGGACGCGCCGCCAGCTCATGCCGCGCAGCCGGTGGAGCACCGATTTGAGATGAGGGATGCCGCTGCCCGAGGTCTCGGGAGCGAACCGGCGGACGAGCCAGAGCGCGGCCCCCGCTCCAGCGCCGCAGAGGGTGAGAACGAGCAGCAGGCCCCAAGGGCGCGGCATACCGTGCGCGGCTCGGAACAGGGCGTCCCGTGCCCGGTCGGAGGCCTCGAGGATGAGACGGAATCCCGAGGCGAGGAGGCCGGCGAGCACGCCCACCAGCGCCGCCCGGGGAACAATCCGGCGCCGCCGTTCCTGGCTGCGGTCGAAATCCCGGATCTCACGCGTGATATCGCTGGGGGTGAGGACGGCGTCTGGCGTGGACACGTGAGAAGCCTACATTGAAGGAGCCGCCTGCGGCGTGTGACAGTGCATCTCTGGCGTTTGGAGATGCCCACCTCTTCAAGCCGCTGGGAGCTCACGCCCTTCCGAGATCAGCTCAAAGTCCTTCTCCAGATGCTTGTTGAGCAGTTCCCCTGGACTCTCGCTCCTTAGCCGCACACTAAACGCCGACTGCCCTCTTGGGTTTCTCTTCCTCGAGAGAATCCCAGGTGCAATCGCGCCTGCCATACCCACGGCAAACCAGATACGAACTTCGGGGACGTAGTCTCCTAGTACATAAGTAGTACATTCCGCCTCCCAAATAAGGCGGGATAAGACCGGCAAAGAGCCGGGGAGCAGAAGAGAGGCGAAAGAAGTTGGGGCACGTTTCTATAGGAGACGGCCCGTTAAACAGGGGTGGTCAGGTTCACCACAAATGAATGGGGTTCAGGGGGGCCCGGGTTCAAATTCCGGCGTCCCGACCAATTTCCCTCCTCTTTTCTCTCCTGGCCGTTCCCGTCTTTCTCTCAGGCGATCTCAGCTATACTTTATGTGAAATAGGCATAGCGAGGAGTCTGAATCCAGAGATCGACGGTTCCGGGAGGCGCGCGATTGAAGGAGCAAGTTCCAGGCACGAGAGCTACCAACCTGGCCGGGGTAGGGGTCACGCAGTTGCTCCAGAAGTGGAGCGCCGGCGATCAGGAGGCGGCGACGCGGGTCCTGCCCCTGATCTATGACGAGCTGCGCCGCATCGCCTCGCAACAGCTCCGCCGGGAGCGCGGCGACCACACGCTCCAGGCGACCGCGATCGTCCACGAGGCCTATATGCGCCTCGACGGGCAGGAGGGCTTCTACTGGCCCAGCCGCGAGCATTTCTTCGCCTTCGCCGCCCACCTGATCCGACGCATCCTGGTGGACTACGCCCGCCACCAGAACCGGCAGAAGCGGGGTGGGAAGGCGGAGAAGGTCACGCTGGCCGAGATCGCCGACCTGGCCTCCGTGAAGAGCGCCGATCTGCTGGCGGTGGACGAGGCGCTGCAGAGCCTGGAGGCGATCGATCCGCGCAAGGCCGCGGTGGTGGAGCTCCGGTTCTTCGGCGGTCTGACGCTGGAGGAGACCGCCACCCAGCTCGGCATCTCGCCCGAGACGGTCGGCCGCGAATGGCGGCGGGCCAAGGCGTGGCTCTACAAGGAGCTGCAGCCGGGGACGGAGGCTTGATCCAGCCGGACCGCTGGCGGCAGATCGACACCCTCTTCGCCGAGGCCCTGGAACGGCCGGCTGGAGAGCGGGAGGCCTTCCTCGCGGCGGCATGCCAGGGGGACGCCGAGCTGCTGCGGGCGGTCGAGGAGCTCCTCGCCGCGGATGAGGAGAGCGCCAGCGCCACCTTCCTCGAACGCCCGGCGGGCGAGCTGCTGGGTTTCGTGCCGGAGCTGGAGGGGCGCCTCGGCCCCTACCGGCTGCTGCGCCGGCTGGGCGACGGCGGAATGGGCACCGTCTATCTCGCCCGCCGCGAGGACGAGCACTACGAGCGGGACGTCGCGGTCAAGGTCATCCGCTCAGGGCTGCAGAGCCCCGAGGCGCTCCATCGCTTCTTTGCCGAACGGCAGATCCTGGCCCGCCTCGAGCACCCCAATATCGCCCGCCTCTACGACGGCGGCAGCACGGAGGACGGCCGCCCCTATCTGGTCATGGAGCTCGTCGAGGGAGTGCCCGTCGACGAGTACTGCGACGCCCATCAGCTCTCGATCGACCGGCGGCTCGATCTCTTCCGCCGGATCTGCGCCGCCGTCCAGTACGCCCATCAGAACCTGCTGGTCCATCGCGATCTGAAGCCGGCCAACATCCTGGTCACCGCCGCGGGGGAGCCGAAGCTGCTCGACTTCGGCATCGCCAAGCGGCTGGAGCCCGGCGCCTCGACGGTCCCCAACATGACGCGGACCGGGCTGCGGATGATGACCCCGGTCTACGCCAGCCCGGAGCAGGTCCGGGGGGAGGCGATCGCCACCACCAGCGACGTCTACGCGCTGGGCGTCCTGCTCTACGAGCTGCTCGCCGGCCGCAGCCCCTACCGGGTGGTGAACGGCCTGCCGCACGAGATCGAGCGCGCGATCTGCGAGCAGGAGCCGGAGCGGCCGAGCGTCGCCCTGTTCCGCGCCGTCGCCGGCGCGCTCTGCGCCCGAGGCGATCGCCCAAGCTCGCGGAATGCGGCCGCACGCCCTGCAACGGCGGTTGCGGGGGGACCTCGACAACATCGTACTGATGGCGTTGCGCAAGGAGCCCGGGCGGCGGTACGGCTCGGCGGCGCAGCTCGCCCGGGACCTCGAGAGCCATCTCCAGAGCCTGCCGGTGATGGCGCGGCCGGATACGCTGCCGTACCGCGCCCGCAAGTTCGTGCGGCGCCATCGCGCGGGCGTGACCGCCGCCGCGGTGGTGGTCCTGCTCGTCGCGGGATTCATCGGCAGCCTGATCGTGCAGGGGCGGCGGATCGCCCGGGAGCGCGACAAGGCCCGCTACTCCCTGACCTTCCTGCTGGACACCTTCAAGGATGCCGACCCCTATCACACCAAGGGGGAGCGCCTGACGGCGGACGAGATCATGACCCGCGGGGCCGAGCGGGTCTCGCGCGATCTCTCGCGACAGCCCGACGTCCAGGCGGCGCTGATGGATGCCATCGGCGAGGTCGAGCGGGGCCTCGGCCGCTACGATCGCGCCGAGCCCCTGCTCGAGCGGGGTCTCGCACTCCGTAGCGCGACCTTCGGGCCATCGTCCATCGAGGTCGCGGACAGCCTGGAGCATCTGGGCCGGCTCAAGCAGGACCGTTCCGCCTACGCCGACTCCGAAGAGCTGCTCCGCCGGGCCCTGGCGATCAAGCGGAGCTTGCTGGGCAACCGCCGCCTGGAGACCGCGAAGGCCCTCAACCAGCTCGGCGAGCTCCTGGTGACGAAAGGGGAACCCACCGAAGCCGAGAAGCTGCACCGGCAGGCCCTTTCCATCGCGATGCGGGTTGAGGGAGCGATCGGGCCGACCGTGGCCGAGAGCCTGCTCCTGCTCGCCAAATCGAAGAAGGGTCTGGGAAATTACGCCGCCGCCGAGAGGATCGCCCGGCAGGGGATGATCGTCGAGCGCAAGGTTCTGGATCCCCAGGATCCGGGCCTCTATCGCTTTCAGACGAACGTCGGAGAGGTCCTGATCGAGGCGGGCAAGTTCAAGGAGGCGGAGAACCTGCTGCGAGCTTCCCTGCGGGCGCAGCGGCGGATTCTCGGCCAGGAGCACCCCGACCTGGCCATGACGCTGGCGCATCTGGCCACCGCGCTCTACCGTCAGGGGCGCTGGGCAGAGTCGGAGGCGGTCCATCGCGAGGCGCTGGCAGCCGCGCTGCCGACCTGCCGAAATGACCTGCTGATAGGCTAAGCGCCATGAGCACGGAATCGCGCGGCGTCGCCGTGGTGAGCGGTGGAGGCTCCGGCCTGGGGCGCGAGATCGCCCTGGAGCTGGCCCGGCGGGGGTACGCCCTGGCGCTGCTGGGCCGGCGGCTGGCGCCCCTCGAGGAGACGCTCGGCCTCGCGGGACGGCGGGCGGACGGGCTCATCCTCCCCTGCGACGTGCGCGACGCCGTGGCGCTGGAGCGCTGCGCCGAGGAGATCCTGGCGCGCTGGGGCGCGGCCGACGTGGTGGTGCCCGCCGCCGGAGCGACCGTCATCGCGCCGGTGGAGGAGACCACGCCGGACGACTTCGCGGCCATCGTCGACACCAACCTGACCGGCGTCTTCCTGCTCATCCGCGCCCTGCTGCCGGCGATGAAGGAGCGCGGCCGGGGGTGGATCTTCCCCATCCTCTCGGTCGCCGCCCGGCGGGGGTTCGCCGGCTGGTCGGCCTACTGCGCCAGCAAGTGGGGGCTGGCCGGCCTGGTGGCGGCGCTGCGCGAGGAGCTGGCGGGGAGCGGCGTGCGGATCAGCGCGCTCTACCCGGGAGCGACCGACACGCCGATCTGGGACCGCCTCCCCGGCGAGTGGAACCGCGCGGCCATGGTGCCCCCCCGCGAGGTGGCGCGGGCCCTGGGCTACATCCTCGACGCCGATCCCGCGACCCTGGTCGAGGAGGTCCACCTGGGGCCGGCCGGGGGCGCCCTGTGAGCTGGCTGCCGCCGCTCACTCTCTTCCTCCCTCTCCTGGCCTATGTGCCCGGCGGGCGGTGGGCCCTGCCGCTGATCGCGCCGCTGACCCTCTGGCCGGCCTTCCGCGAGCGGGTGCGGACGCGGGACTACCTCGGCGCCTGGACGCTCGGCATGGTCTGGGCCTGTGCCCTGAGCGCCGGGGTGATCCTGCTGACGCTCTGGGCGCCGGAGGCGGCCCGCGGCGGCATCCTCCACGGCGAGGACTACCGCCAGGAGATGTTCGGCTGGATCTCGACCGGGGTGGCGCCGGAGAACGATCCGCGCGCCTTCATCCCCCAGCACCTCCTGCACCTCGGCGTCTTCGTCCTGCTGACCTGGGCGAGCGGCGGCTACCTGGGCCTCGTCCTCGGGGCGCTCCTGGTGGCCTACATGAGCTACTTCGTGGGAAGCTATGCGGCGGCGAGCGGCCATCCGCTGCTGGGGTCGTTCGCCGCCTGGGTGCCCTGGTCGGTGGTGCGGGTGTGCGCCTTCGTGCTGCTCGGGGCGCTGTTCTCGCGGCCGCTGCTGGCGCGCCGGGCTTGGCCGTTCGAGCGCTGGGAGCTGCGGCTGATGGCGCTCGCCCTGGCGGGGATCGTGATCGACCTGCTGGTCAAGTCGCTCTTCGCGCCCAGCTACGGGATCTTCCTGCGGCAGATGGCGGGCGGGACCGGCCTCGCCGGTCTCTAGTCTGGATTGACTCCCGCGGCGGCCCCTTCCTATACTGCCACGCGCTTCCGAAAGGCACTATTTTGAGTGAAATCCAAGAGACAAGAGGGGCTCTGAGCGGCGCCGGCCGGCGGTTCGGCATCGTCGCGTCGCGCTTCAACTCGCGCATCGGCGACCTGCTGGTCGCCGGCGCCGTCGACTGCCTGCGCCGGCACGGGGTCGAGCCGGGGGAGATCCATCTCGTGTCGGTCCCGGGCGCCTGGGAGATCCCGCCGGCGCTCGAGGAGCTGGCGGTGGCCGGCAAGGTCGACGGCCTGGTCGCGATCGGCGTGGTGATCCGGGGGGAGACGCCCCATTTCGACTACATCTGCAGCCCAGGCGAGCCGCGGCATCGCGGCGGTGGCCGAGCGCCACCGGGTGCCGGTGGGCTTCGGCCTGCTGACCTGCGACAGCTCGGAGCAGGCGGCCGAGCGGGCCGGCGGCAAGGCGGGCAACAAGGGTTGGGAGGCGGCGCTCGCCGCCCTCGAGATGGCGGATCTCTTCGCGCAGCTTCGCGGTACCTTCGGCGGCGGCTCCGGACGCTAGCGGATCGTCCCTGCGGCGGCTATGATTCGGACGGCCGTTCCCGGGTCGCGGGAGCGGCCATTGTTTTCAATCGACTTCGATGACGTTTTCGACTGGGCTCTTTGAGGCGAGGTACATGACGGCAGGAAAGCGGCGAATGGCGCGAGAGATGGCGGTCCAGATGCTGTATCAGAACGATCTGGGAGGGAGCTCGCTGCCGACACATCTTCAACTCGTTCGATCTCTCGGAATATCTGGCGCGCGAGGCCGCTTCCCAGGACAAGAAGCGGGGGCTGCCCACGCCCGACGAGCGGGAGGAGCACACCCGGCGCAAGCAGCGGGTGCAGGAGGCGTTCGAATACGCCCAGGTGCTGGTCCGCGGCGCGGTCGACAACCGCGAGCGGATCGACGAGCTCATCCGCGGCCAGGCCGACAACTGGCGGCTGGAGCGGATGCCCCCGGTGGACCGCAACATCCTGCGCCTCGCCGTCTACGAGATGCTCCACGAGCGGGACACCCCCAAGCTGGTGGTGCTCGACGAAGCCATCGAGCTCGCCAAGAAGTTCGGCTCCGAGCAGTCGGGCCGCTTCGTCAATGGCCTGCTGGACGGCCTGCTGAAGCAGCACACCTTTCCGGGCAGCCTGACCTGAGAGAGAAGCCAGAGAGAACCGAGGGATGAGCACGCCATACGACCACAAGGCCGTCGAGGCCAAATGGCAGGACCGCTGGGAGAAGACGCGGGCGGCCGAGGTGGACCTGCGCCAGGCTGGCGACAGCCATTCCCAGGACAAGTACTACATGCTGATGATGTTCCCCTATCCGTCGGGGGACCGCCTCCACGTCGGGCACGGGCGCAACTACATCCTCGGCGACGCCCTCTACCGCTACCTGCGGATGAACGGCAAGCGGGCGCTCAACCCGATGGGCTGGGACGCCTTCGGCCTGCCGGCCGAGAACGCCGCCATCCAGCGCGGCATCCATCCGAACGACTGGACGCTGGCCAACATCAAGGTGATGAAGGAGCAGTTCCGGCGCTGGGGGATCCTCTACGACTGGTCCAAGGAGATCGCCTCCTGCTTCCCCGACTACTACCGCTGGAACCAGTGGCTGTTCCTGCGCATGCTGGAGCAGGGGATCGCCTACAAGAAGATGGCGCCGGTCAACTGGTGCCCGAGCTGCCAGACCGTGCTCGCCAACGAGCAGGTGGTGGACGGCGCCTGCGAGCGCTGCGGCACGCCGGTCGTCCAGCGCGACCTCGAGCAGTGGTTCTTCCGCATCACCGGGTACGCCGACCGCCTGCTCGCCGGGCTCGACAGCCTGGAGGGGTGGCCCGAGAAGGTCAAGGTGATGCAGCGCAACTGGATCGGCCGCTCCGAGGGTGGGGAGGTCGACTTCCGGCTGCCCGCCCTCGGCGGAGACGCTGACGGTCTTCACCACCCGGCCCGGACACCATCCACGGCGCCACCTTCCTGGTGCTGGCGCCCGAGCATCCGCTCGTCCACCGGCTGATCGCCGGGCACCCCGACCGGGCCGGGATCGAGGCCTGGATCGAGACGGTGCGCAACACCCCGCGCATCCAGCGCTCGGCCGAGGAGAACCCCAAGGAGGGGCGCGACACCGGCGCGGTGGCGATCAATCCGGCGACGGGGGAGGAGATCCCCGTCTGGCTCGCCAACTACGTGCTGCCCGAGTACGGCACCGGCGCCATCATGGCGGTGCCGGCCCACGACGCGCGCGACCTCGCCTTCGCCCGCCAGGAGGGGCTGCCGGTCCGCCTCGTCTACCATCCCGAAGGGGAGGCGGTGGACGCGGCCAGCCTGACCGAGCCCATCCTGCACGAGGGGGTGATCCGCAACGCTCCGCCGTTCGACGGCCTGGCGGACGGCGAGGAGACGATCGGCAAGTTCATCGACTGGATGGCGGCGCAGGGGTTCGGCCGCCGCAAGGTGGTCTACCGGCTGCGCGACTGGCTGATCTCGCGCCAGCGCTACTGGGGGACCCCGATCCCGGTCGTCTACTGCGACACAGGACGGCATGGTGCCGCTGCCGGACGACCAGCTCCCGGTCGAGCTCCCCTATGACGTCGAGTTCACCGGCCGCGAGGGGAACCCGCTGTCGCGCTCGAAGTCGTTCGTCGAGACCCGGTGCCCGAAGTGCGGCGGCCCCGCCCGGCGCGAGACCGACACCATGGACACCTTCGTCGACAGCTCCTGGTACTACCTGCGCTACCTCTCGCCGCGCGACGCGACGCGGATGTTCGATCCCGAGATCGCCAACCGCTGGATGCCGGTCGACCAGTACATCGGCGGCATCGAGCACGCGATCCTCCACCTGCTCTACGCGCGGTTCATCTGCAAGGTGCTGCACGACTTCGGGATGGTGGGGATCGAGGAGCCGTTCCAGAACCTGTTCAACCAGGGGATGATCACCCGCTTCTCGGACAAGTCCGGGCGGGTGGAGAAGATGTCGAAGTCGCGCGGCAACACGGTCTCGCCGGACGAGCTGATCGACGAGATGGGGGCCGACACCGAGCGGGTCTACACGCTGTTCATCGGTCCGCCGGAGAAGGAGGCCGAGTGGAGCGACGAGGCGGTCTCGGGCGCCTACCGGTTCCTCTCGCGGGTCTGGCGGCTGCAGGAGCGGCTGCCTGAGGCCCCGCCCACGGCGCCGTCCGACGTCGAGCTCGAGCGCGACCGCCACGCCACCATTCAGCGGGTGACGCAGAGCTTCGAGCGCTTCTCTTTCAACACCGCCGTGGCGTCGCTGATGGAGCTGTCGAACAGCCTGTCGCGGGCGCTGGAGGAGAAGACCGCCTCGCGGCTGTGCTGCGAGGAGGCGTTCGACACCCTGGTGCAGCTCCTGCACCCCCTGGCGCCTCACATCACCGAGGAGCTCTGGGAGCGCCGCGGGTACACCGGAGAGCCTGCTCGACACCTCCTGGCCGCGGTACGATGAGGCGAAGCTCCACCGCGACCGCATCTCCCTGGTGGTCCAGGTCGACGGCAAGCTGCGCGACCGGGTGGAGGTGGACGCCGCCGCCGGCGAGACAGGAGGTGCGCGCCGTCGTTCTCGCCAGCCCGAAGGTGCAGGAGCACCTGGCGGGGCGGGAGGTGGCCAAGGCCGTCCTGGTTCCGGGGCGGCTGATGAACCTGGTGACGAGGAAGACCGCATGATGAAGATGAAGAGAACCCTGCTTTCCGGTGCCCTCGCGGCCCTGCTGCTCGCCCTCTCCGGCTGCGGCTACGCCCTGGTGGGGCGCAGCAGCAACGTGCCGGCGGACGTCAAGGCGGTCTATCTCCAGCCGCTGGTCAACCAGACCCAGCGCCAGCAGGTGGAGCAGTCGCTCACCCAGGCGATCGCCACCGAGCTGGTGACCCGCCAGCGCTTCTCGATCGTGGCCAGCGAGGCGCAGGCGAACGCCGAGATCGTCGGCGCGGTGACCGGCTTCGCGGTGACTCCGGTCACCTTCGACGCCACCGGCCGCGCCAACGAGTACGAGATCGCGATCACCGCCCAGATCACCTTCAAACGGGTGGGGACGGAGGGGAAGGTGATCTGGAAGAGCGACCGCTACACCTTCCGCGAGAACTATCCGCTCGATCCCACCGCCGCCGATTTCTTCGACCGCGAGAACGAGACGATCGACCGCGCCTCGAAGCGTTTCGCCGAGACGCTGGTGACGGACCTGCTCGAAGGGTTCTAGGCTCTGCGAGTCTGCCTCTCGTAGGAGCGGAGCCTGTCCCCGCCCTGTTCAACGCCAACGCCAAAAGGGCGGGGACAAGGCCCGCCCCTACGAAGACGTGCTCTGGGAGGAGGTAGCGCCTCTACTTGCCGAGGGCGGCGACTTTCAGGGCCAGGCGGGACTTGTAGCGCGAGGCGGTGTTCGAGTGGATGACCTTCTTCTGGGCCGTCTTGTCGATGATGCCCAGCGTCTCCGGCAGGAGCGCCTGCGCGCGGGCGGCATCGCCGCTCGCGACGGCGGTGCGGAGCTTCTTGATCGCGGTGCGCAGGGTCGAACGGTGCGCGCGGTTGCGCTCCCGGGCCTGAACGTTCTGACGGATGCGCTTCTCAGCCGACTTGGTATTCGCCATATTTCCTTCGTCGCTCTCGCTTGGGTTTCGGTTGTCGGAGGGAAAGAGTTCCCGTGAAACACGAAGTCGCACCGAAGTGCGACAAAGCTTTATAGCATCTGACCCCGGGCCCTGTCAACCAACCGGTATTTAACCGGCGTCGACCCCGACCTCGCGCAGCCGCTGCCGCGCGAGGTTGGCCTCGTCGCTCGTGGGGTACTGGCGGATGACGTGCTGGAGCTGGACCACACCCTGCGGGCGCTGGCCGAGCTCGAGGAGCGAGTACCCCTTCTTGAGCAGGGCGCTCGGCACCTTGTCCCCCTTGGGATAGCGGTTCAGCACGACGTCGAACTGGTCGATCGCCTGCCGGAAGCGCCGCTGCCGGTAGTAGGACTCGGCGATCCAGTAGGCCGCGTTGTCGGAGAGGTCGGTGGCGGGGAAGTTCGCCAGGTACTCCTGGAACTCGCGCACCCCGAGATCGAAGTTCCCCTTCAGGTAATCGTTGTAAGCCGCGTCGTAGAGGCTCTTGGGGTCGATCCCGGCGCCGCCGCCGCCGTTCGGTGCCGGAGCGGGCTGCTGTGCCTGCGGCGGCGCCTCCCCGTTATCCGAGGGAGCCGGTGCGGCTTGCGGGGCCGCGGGCTGGTTGCGGAAGCTCTTGAGCTCCTGGTTGGTCGTCGCGATCTGCTGCGAGAGCTGGGAGAGCCGGTAGTTGGTGTCCTCGAGCTTGGCCTGCAGGGCCTCGATCTGGCCGCTGAGGTCCTGGAGCTTGACCTGCATGTCGGCCTCGGTCCTGAGCAGGCCCTGCATCTGCTGGCCGACGTTGCTCCCGAGGGTCGCGACCTCCTGCTTGCTCGGGGCCTCCTGGGCCTGCTTCTGGAGCAGCAGCATCTGCCGCTGGATGTCCGAGAGCTGCGACTGCAGGCCCTCGATGTCCTGGGTCGAGACGCACCCCGTGGCGGCGAGCGCCGCCACGAGGCAAACGGCGAGGGGAAGAGCGCGGTGGTGCTTCATGACCAGCTCAACCGACGTTCGAGCGTCCGGTGATGATCATGTGGACGCGGCGGTTCTGCGACCAGCAGCTCTCCACGTCCTCGGTGCAGACCGGGCGCTCCTTGCCGTAGGAGAGGGTGCGCATGCGATCGGCGCCGACGCCCAGCGAGCCCAGGTACTGCTTGACGGCGTTGGCGCGGCGCTCGCCGAGGGCCAGGTTGTACTCGTTGGTGCCCCGCGAGTCGGCGTGCCCCTCGAGGGTCATCGAGAGCTGCGCCTGGCTCTTCAGCAGGTCGGCGTTGCGCGACAGCTTGTCCCGGGTGTCGTCGCTCAGGGTGGCCTCGTCGTAGTCGAAGTAGATGTCCGGGCTGAAGCCGCGCCGCTGGAGCTCGTCGTTGACCACCTGCATGTCCGCCGACGTCAGCGGATCCTCCGTCTGGTCGTTGACGTCGGGGGCCGCCGGCTGCTGCACGTCCTGCGTCGTCGACGGGGTGCTCGGGGAGGCCGGAACGGTGGTGGTTTCCACGTTCAGGTCGGACGGCGGGGTGGCGGGCTTCTTCTTCGGGCATCCATACAGGAAGGTCAGAAGGGTCGCCATCACCATCCATATCATCCACTTTCGGTTCATGATCTCTCCTCGTTCAAAACACGGGTCGGTACAGCTTGGAATACAACGTCCCTCAACTCTATCAAACCCTTACCTCTCTGGCACGCTTCGCGACCAATCGGCGAGATCGTTGCTCCCCTCGGTGGTGAGCTGGCGGACGTTGCCGCCGTCGAGGTCCATGACGTAGATCTGCTTGCCGCCGCCGCGGCTGGAGGTGAAGGCGATCTTGCGGCCGTCCGGCGAGAAGGTCGGCGACTGGTTCTCGCCGGGGCCGGAGGTGAGCACCCGGCTCTCCAGGGTCACCACGTTGGTCACCGCGATCTGGAACTGCCCGTCGCGCCGGCTGGTGTAGGCGATCAGGTCCCCTTCCGGGTTCCAGGACGCGCCGTCGTTGTAGGTGCCGTCGTAGGTGATCCGCCGCTGGTTGGCCCCCTCGGAGTCCATCAGGTAGATGTGCGGATTGCCGGCCCGGCTGGAGGTGAAGGCGATCTCCCCCCCCTTGGGGCTCCAGGCCGGATTGGTCTCGATGGCGCTCGAGTTGGTCAGCCGGCGCAGGTTGCCGCCGCTGAGATCGGTGACGACGATCTCGACGTTGCCGTCGAAGGAGCGCGCGAACGCGACGCGGCCGCCGTCCGGCGCGAAGCTCGGGCTGGTGTTGAGCGAGCCGGAGGTGATGATCGGGCGCTTGCGGCCGCTCCCGAGGTCGGCGATATAGAGACCCGGCCCGCCGTTGAAGAAGGAGGTGTAGGCGATCGACCCGCCGTTCGGGCTCCACGCCGGGGACATCGAGGTCGAGCGGTGGCCGGTGATCTTGCGCGGGTTCGCCCCGTCATAGTCCATGACGTAGATCTCTTTGCTGCCGCCGCGCTCCGAGGTGAAGGCGATCTCGGAGAGCGCGATCCCCTTCTTGCCGACCAGGAAGCGGATCACCTCGTCGGCGAAGGTGTGGGCCATCCGCCGGCTGACCGAGAAGGGGCCGCTGTAGCGCTTGGCGAGCACCGCCTGGCCGCTGCCGAGGTCGAGCACCCGCCCCTCGAAGACCAGCTTTTCCCCTTCCACCCGCAGGTCGCCGAGCAGCAGCACCTCGTTGCCGGTCGAGCGGTAGGCCGCGAGGTCCTTCTGCACGTCGCCGGTGAGCGAGAGCCCGGAGAGCGCGTCCGGCCCCTGGATCTCGAAGTAGCCCGAGACGTCGAGGTCGCGCCGCACCGTCTCCTCGAGCTCGCGGACCGCGCCGCCGGCGCCGGTGAGCTGGCCGAGGCTGCGGAAGGCGGGAAAGGCGAGCTTGATCTTGCGCACCTGCCCGCCGCGGTTGAGCTCCAGCGTGACCTGGCCGGGCGGCTGCCCGGGCTGCAGCCTCCTGCGGCGGCGGCTGTTGGGCGGCGAGCACCAGCCCGGCGAGGAGCAGGCAGGAAAGAAGAATGGTCAGGATAGCGAATCTCGGTTTCATGTCACCTCAGCGGACGATCAGGTTGACCCCCAGGGAGTCGTTGCGGTACGCCCGCGGCAGGGGCGGGAAGGGGGACGCGTTCTGGACCGCGCGCAACGCCGCGAGATCGAAGGAATTGTAGCCCGAGGACATGGCTACCTGGAGATCGGTGATGCTGCCGTCCCGCTGAATGCGGAAGGAGATGGTCGCCTTGACCTCGTTGCCGAGCGGCGGCCGCACCCACTTCGAGTCGATCGCCCCCAGGAGCTGGTCGATGTAGTAGCCGAACTTGAAGTCCGGGTTGTCCAGCCCGGCGATCTGCGAGCCGAAGGAGGAGGTGCCGAGCGGGTTGGCGCCGGGCGCGCCGCGCCGGCCGGCCTCGCCGTTGTCGTCCCCCTTGGGCGCGGTGCCGGCGGGGTTGTTGCCGGTGCCGGCGCTGGCCGGCGGCTTGGGGACGGCGGCTTCCTGCTGGCCGGCGCCGCCGGCCTGGGGGATCTCGCTGGTGTCGGCCGGCTTCGGCTTCTCGGGCTTCTTGACCGGCTTGTCGGGGAGCACCGGCACGTCCTCGCGGACCGGTTTCGGCTCGGGGGGCTCCGGCTTGGGCTCCGGCTTCGGCTTCGGCGGCTCGGGCGCCGGGGGCTCCGGCTCCTCTTCGGCAGGCTCCGGTTTGGGCGGCGCGGGCTTCTCGGCCTTGGGACGGCTCGCCGGCTTGCGGACCCCCAGCGCCTGGGCGGGGACGATCTGCACCGGCACGAACGCCAGGGGTGGGGGAGGAGGGGTGAGACGCGGCAGCAGCAGGACCAGCGCCACCACGGCCAGGTGGAGAGCCGCGGCGGCGGCGAGGCTCATCGCCTCCGGCCGGCGACCCTCGCGGCGCGATCGCTGCTCGAGGATGCGGTCGACCGCCAGGCTCACGACGCGCGCCGTCCCCTTTCCGTCCGGCGATCCGTGACCATGCCCACGTGCACGATGCCCCCCTGGTGGAGGACGTCGAGCACCTCGATGACTTTGCCGTAGGGGACGTCGCGGTCCCCCTTGAGGAACACCGTATCGTCGCCGCGCGCGGAGATCTGGGCCTTGATGCGGGCGACCAGCTCGTCGCTCTCCACCGCCGACTCCCGCAGGTAGATCCGGCCGTTGCGGTCGATCGAGACCACCAGCGGGTCCTGCACCCGCAGGGGCAGGTTGGGGGCGTTCGCCTGCGGCAGGGCGACCTCCACCCCCTGGTGCAGCATGGGGGCGGCGATCATGAAGATGATCAGGAGCACCAGCATCACGTCCACCAGCGGGGTGACGTTGATGTCGGCGAGGACCGGTTCGTCGTCGCCGCCGCTGCCGAAATTGAATGCCATCGTCTTCCTATCCTCTTGGACACCGCGACCCGGGGAAAAGACACCGGGTCTACGTGAAGTTCCGCTCCGCGAGGTTCAGGAACTCCAGGGAGAAGTCCTCCATGCGCATCCGCAGCCGGCGGGAGTACTGGGAGAAGTAGTTGTAGCTGATCAGGGCCGGGATGGCGGCGGCGAGGCCGGCCGCGGTGTTGATCAGCGCCTCGGCGATGCCGGGCGCCACCGCCACGATCGAGGTCGATCCCTGGAGGCCGATGTCGTTGAAGGCCTGCATGATCCCCCACACCGTGCCAAAAAGGCCGATGAACGGCGTCGCGGAGGCGGTGGTGGCGAGGAAGCCCAGCCAGCGGGTGACCCCCTGGAGCTCGCCGTTGACCGCCCGCGTCAGGGTCCGCTCCAGAGCGGGGACCGAGCTGATGCGGTAGGCCCGCTTCTCGCCGGGCCGCTCCGGGTCCGGGGCGTTCTTGATCTGGGCGTCGATCTCGGCGTAACCGGCCTGGAAGATCCCCACCAGCGGCGAGGCGCTGAGCTTGCCGGACTGGGCGTTGACCTCGCTGAACCGCTGGCTGCGGTGGAAGGTCTCGAGGAACTTCTCGCTCTGGCGGTCGGCGCGGCGGAACTGCACCAGCTTGCCGAAGATGATCGCCCAGGAGCCGATCGAGAACAGCACGAGCAGGGCGAGGATGAACTTCGCCATCGGCCCCGCCTGCAGAAAGAAGCGGAACATGCCAGTCCCCGCGGGACCGGCCTGGAACAAGATCAGAGCCATCGAGAGCATGCGTCCCCTTTCACCCTTCTACGCGGCCGGAACGTACCATGTCACCTCGGCATGAGCAAAGGATGTGCCCGGGGTCTCGCGGGAGCTTATTCAACCTCGGGGCGGACCGAGACCGCGGGGGCCCCACCGGGCGGCTCTTCCAGCGCCGGCGGGAGGATCACCTTGTGCTGGCGGAGGAAATCCTCGAGCGCGCGGGTCACCACCTCCAGAGCCTCGCCGACGGTATCCACCCAGACGGCGAGGTCGAGGTCCGGCGGCGAGGCGAGGCCGCGGCCGATGATCTCGCGCTCGATCCAGCTCCGCAGACCCCGCCACATCGGACCCACGAAGATGAGCGTCCGGCCGCTCATCAGCCGCACCTGGAGGAGCTGCCAGACCATCATCGCCTCCAGGGTGGTGCCGATGCCGCCGTCCATCACGATGTAGGCGTGGGAGAGGCGGATGAACTGGTGGAGGCGGGAGAAGAACATCGAGTGCTGGGCCACCTCGTCGATGAAGGGGTTGGGCTGCTCCTCCATGGGCAGGAGGATGGTGAGCCCGAAGGAGCGGGTCTTGTAGTGGTAGGCGCCGGCCCGGGCCCCCTCGTTGGCCGCCCGCATCAGGCCGGGGCCGCCGCCGGTGACGATGTCGCACCCCATGTAGGAGAGCTGGCGGGCGAGCTCGCGCACCTGGGCATAGGTCTCGTCCTCCGGCTGGATGCGGCTGGAGCCGAAGATCGCCACCCGGAAGTAGCGCCTCTCGACGGGAGCCTTGCGGTCGAGCCAGTGGATCATCCGGTAGAGGGAGAGGATCGCGCGGTCGAACCAGCGCAGGACGTAGGTGCGCCGCTTGCGCCGCCAGCGCTGCGCCTTGCTCTCGCCGGTGACGGCGGGCTCGGGGGGGAAGATGCGGCGGGACGGCATGGCCGGGTGATTGTAGACCGGCCGGGGGCGCTCCTCTCAAAATCCCATGATAGTCTCGCTCGCGGTCCCTCCCGGCACTCATAGGGCTGGGCGGGGGCCGTGCCCTTGCCGTACCCAACCCTGGAGAGAGCATGAGCGGTCGAGTTCTCATCACCGGCGCTTCGGGCGCCCTCGGGCGGAGCGTGGTGGAGCGGTTCCTGGCGGCGGGCGACAGTGTCCTCGCCGTCGGCGCCACCGAGTCCGCCCTGGCGGAGCTGACGCCGCTGGGACCCGCGGAGACGCTGACCGCGCGGCGCGCGGACCTGTCGTCCACCCCCGAGGTCGAGCGGCTGTTCGACGAGGAGGAGAGCGGCGCGGGGGTGCCCCGGGCCGTGGTCCATCTGGTCGGCGGCTTCCGCTGGTCGCGCTTCGCCGATCTCTCGGACGCCGACTGGAGCTTATCTGCTCAAGCTCAATCTCGACACCACCTTCCGCGTCTTCCGCGAGTGCGCCCGCCGGTTCGAGCGGGCGGGCGGCGGCGTGGTGGTCGCGGTGTCGGCTCCGGCGGCTCTCCTGGGAGAGGCCGGAGTGGGCGGGTACGCCGCCACCAAGGCCGGGGTGTTGCGCATGGTCGAGTCGCTGGCGCGCGAGATGGCGCCGTTCGGAGGACGGGCCAACGCCGTGCTCCCCGGCACCATGGACACCCCCGCGAACCGGACGGCGATGCCTGACGCCGATCCTTCCCAATGGGCAAAGACCGAGGATGTCGCGTCGGTCATCCACTTCCTCACGACCGCCGCCGCGGCGGCCGTCAACGGCTCCGCGGTGAGGGTCCCGGGACCCATCCTATGAGCCATCTGGACTGTCACGTCTATTACGATTCAACCCGCCAGCCCGCGCCCCCCGCCGAGTGCGGGGACCGCGTCGATCTGGCCGCCGACCCCGAGGCCGCCGGCCGCCTCGCCACGGCTGGGGCTCTCGCCCGACGACCTGCCGGCCGTGCTCCTCACCGAGCCGGACGGCAAGATCCGCATCGTCGGCGTCCGCCTCTCGGCCGCCGAGACGGTCAAGCTCGCGACCGGCGAGGGGATCCACGCCGGCAGCGTGGTCGTCTACAGCTCCTCCTGGTGCCCGGACTGCCGGCGCGCCAAGCGGGTGCTGGAGGAGGCCGAGGCCCCGTTCGCCGAGGTGGACATCGACGAGGACCACGCCGCCGAGGCGATGGTGCTCGAGCGCAGCGGCGGCCGGCGGGTGGTGCCCACGCTCCGGTTCGACGACCGCGTGTGGGCCTTCAACCCGGCTCCGCCGCTGCTGCGCCGCCTGCTCAACGGCCGCGCCAAGCCGGCCTAGAACTCCAAGGAGATTGCCGAATGAAGATCGCCGTTTGCATCAAGCAGGTCCCCAACACCGAGGCGCGGCTGCGCGTCAGCCGCGACGGGCGGTGGGTGGAGGAGGAGGACCTGCCGTTCGTGATCAACGAGAGCGACGAGTACGCGCTCGAGGAGGGGCTGCGCATCGCCGAGAAGACCGGCGGCGAGGTCGTCGTCTTCAGCCTCGGTCCCGAGCGGGTCAAGGAGTCCCTGCGCAAGGCCCTGGCGGTGGGCGCGGCGCGCGCCGTCCACCTCTCGGATCCCGCCTTCGCCGGCGGCGACGCCCTGGCGACCGGCCGCGCGCTCGCGGCCGCCATCTCCCGCGACGCCTTCGACCTGGTGCTCACCGGCTCGCAGTCGGACGACGTCGGCTACGGCGGCACCGGCTCGGTGGTCGCCGGCCGCCTCGGCTGGCCGCACGTCTGGCTGGTGATGGGGGTCGAGATCGAGGACGGCAATCGCCAGCGCCAAGGTGACCCGCGAGATGGAGAGCGGCGTCAACGAGGTGTCGCGCGTCCGCCTGCCCGCCGTGCTGGAGATCCAGGCCGGGATCAACCACCCGCGCTACGCCTCGCTCAAGGGGATCATGGCCGCCAAGAAGAAGGAGATCGCCACCGCCTCGCCGGCCGACCTCGGGCTCGACGCCTGCCGGTGTGGGGGCGGCGGGCTCGCGGCTGGAGATCGTCTCGGTCAGCTTCCCGGAGTCGGGCAAGGGGGCCCAGATGCTGGAGGGGGACGCCAAGGCCGCGGCGGCGAAACTGGTCGAGAAACTGCAGAAGGAAGCGAGGGTGCTCTGATGGCGAATCGTGTCTGGGTCGTCCTGCAACATCGCGAGGGGCAGTTCCCCCGCATCTCCTGGGAGGCGGTGGCCGCGGCGCAGAAGCTGGCGGCGGAGCTCGGCGGCAAGGCCGAGGCCGTCCTGCTCGGCGCCGGCGTCGGCCTCGCGGCGGCCGAGGTGGCGAGATTCGACCTCGCCGCCGTCCACGTGGCGGACCACGACGCCCTGCGCGTCTACACCCCCGGCTCCTACATCGGCGCGCTGGGACCCGCGATCCAGGCCGCGGCGCCGGCCTTCGTGGTCTTCCCGCACACCTACCAGACGGTCGACTACATGCCCCGCCTGGCGGAGACGGTCGGCGCCGGGCTGCTGCCGGAGGTGACCGCTTTCCAGGCGGCGGACGGCGGGCTGGTCTGGAGCCGGCCGGTGATGGGCGGCAAGCTGCAGTCGAAGGTGCGCGTGAAGGGGGAGGGGACGGTGCTGGTCTCGGTGCAGTCCGGCGCCTTCCAGGCGGACGGCGCCGTTCGTCTTGGCGAGGCGGGCGAGGCCGAGGTCAAGCCGCTCGACGTCGACCTCTCGGGCGTCAAGCCCGACCGCGAGATCCTCGGCTACGAGGAGGTGGGCGGCGACACGGTCGACCTCACCAAGGCGGGCATCATCGTCGCCGTCGGCCGCGGCGTCGGCGGGGCGGACAAGATGGGCCCGGTCGAGAACCTCGCCAAGGCGCTCGGGGCCGAGATCGGCGCCAGCCGGCCGGTGATCGACAACGGCTGGCTGCCGCGCGACCGCCAGATCGGCTCCTCGGGGCAGACGGTCGCCCCCAAGCTCTACATCGCGGCCGGCATCTCCGGCGCCATCCAGCATCTGGTCGGCATGAAGGGCTCGACGGTGATCGTGGCGATCAACAAGGACCCCGGCGCGCCGATCTTCACCATCGCCGACTACGGCATCGTCGGCGATCTCCACGAGGTGCTGCCGGCGTTGACCGAGGCGATCCAGGCCGCGAAGGGGTAGTGGCTCCCTCCTGGGTGGTCCTCAAGTTCGGCGGCACCAGCGTCTCGACGCCGGAGCGCTGGGCGACGATCGCCGATCTCGTCCGCCGGCGGATCGGCGAGGGGCTGCGCCCCCTCGTCGTCTGCTCGGCCCTCTCGGGGATCTCCGACCGGCTCGAAGAGCTGCTCGGCCGCGGCCGTCACCGGCCGGCACGAGGAGCCGCTGGCGGCGATCGAGGAGCGCCACCTGGAGCTGGGGGCGGGCTTGGGGCTCGCCGCCGCCGAGCTGCTGCGGTCCGACTTCGAGGAGCTCTCCCGCCTCGCCCTCGCCGCCTCCCTCCTGCGCGAGGCGGGGCCGGCGCTCGAGGCGCGGGTGATGGCCTTCGGCGAGCTGCTGTCCACCCGTCTCGGCGCCGCTTTCCTGGAATCGCGGGGGATCGCGACCGCCTGGCACGACGCCCGGACCTCGCTGGTGGCCCGCGAGGAGCCGCCGGCCGCCGGCCCCCGCGCCTACCTCTCGGCCACCTGCGACTTCGAGCGCGACGAGGCGCTGATCGCCCACCTCGGCGAGTTGCCGGCCCGGGCGGTGATCACCCAGGGGTTCATCGCCCGCAACCGCGAAGGGCAGACGGTGCTCCTCGGCCGCGGCGGCTCGGACACCTCCGCCGCCTACTTCGCGGCCCGCCTGGGCGCCGCGCGCTGCGAGATCTGGACCGACGTCCCCGGCCTGTTCACCGCCAACCCGGCGCTCCTCCCCTCGGCCCGGCTGCTGCGCGCCCTCGACTACGACGAGGCGCAGGAGATCGCCAGCATGGGGGCCAAGGTGCTCCATCCGCGCTCGATCCCGCCGCTGCGCCGGCACGGCATCCCGCTCCACGTCCTGTCGACCGACCGGCCGGAGGCGCCGGGCACCGTGATCTCCGCCGTCGGCGCGGCGGGCGGACCGCAGGTCAAGGCGATCTCCTCGCGCGGCGGCATCACGCTGGTCTCCATGGATACGGTCGGCATGTGGCAGGAGGTCGGCTTCCTCGCCCGCGCCTTCACCGTCTTCGCCCGGCACGGGCTGTCGATCGATTCGGTCTCGACCTCGGAGACCAACGTCACGGTCTCGCTCGACCCCGGCGCCAACCTGCTCGACGAGACGGTGCTCTCCCGCCTGCTGGCCGACCTCGCGCCCTTCTGCGAGCCGCGCGTGATCGCGCCGACGGCCTCGCTGTCGCTGGTCGGACGGGGGATCCGCGCCATCCTCCACGAGTTGGGGCCGGTGATGGAGGCGTTCGAGGAGCTCAAGGTCCACCTGCTGACGCAGTCGGCGAGCGATCTCAACCTCACCTTCGTGGTCGACGAGGAGCAGAGCGAGCGGCTGATCCGCCAGCTCCACGGGCTGCTGTTCGCGCAGAAGGGGGAGAGCGCGCTGTTCGGCCCCACCTGGAGCGAGCTGTCCGGGGGCGCGGCGGAAGAGGCCCCGGTGCATCCTCACGCGTGGTGGCACGCCCGCCGGAGCGAGCTGCTGGAGCTCGCGGCCGGGCAGGGACCGGTCTACGCCTACGACGCGGCGACCCTGCGCGCCGCCGCGGAGTCGCTGCGGGCGCTCGACGCCGTGGCCCGGGTCTTCTACTCGGTCAAGGCGAACTGCCATCCCGGCGTGCTGCGGGTCCTCCACGACGCCGGAATCGGCTTCGAGTGCGTCTCGGCCGCCGAGCTGGACCACGTGCTGGCCCTCTTCCCCGGGCTCGACGCCGCGCGGCTCCTCTTCACTCCCAACTTCGCGCCGCGCGAGGAGTACCGGCGGGGCTTCGAGGCCGGGGCGCGGGTGACCGTGGACAACGTCCATCCGCTGCGCGAGTGGCCGGAGATCTTCCGCGGCCGCGAGGTCTTCCTGCGGCTCGATCCGGGGCGGGGGAGGGGGCATCACGCCCACGTCCGCACCGCCGGGGCGCAGTCCAAGTTCGGCCTGGCGCCGGAGCAGATGGCGGAGGCCCGCGCGCTGCTCGACGCCTGCGGCGCCCGCGTCGCCGGTCTCCACGCCCACTCCGGCAGCGGCATCCGCACCCCCGAGGCCTGGAGCGAGGTGGCGCTCTTCCTGGCCGAGGCCGCCGAGCGCTTCCCGGACGTTCGGGTGCTCGATCTCGGCGGCGGCCTGGGGGTGCCGGAGCAGCCGGAGCAGAGCCCGCTCGATCTCGACGCCCTGGGCGAGCAGTTGCGGCGCTTCCAGGCCGCCAACCCCCGCTTCGAGCTCTGGCTCGAGCCCGGGCGCTTCCTGGTGGCCACCGCCGGGGTGCTGCTGGCGCGGGTGACGCAGGTCAAGCACAAGGGGGAGGTGACCTACGTCGGCCTGGAGACCGGGATGAACTCGCTGATCCGGCCGGCGCTCTACGGCGCCTACCATCCGCTGGTCAACCTCTCGCGGCTCGACGAGCCGGCCACCTGGATCGCCCACGTCGTGGGCCCGATCTGCGAGACCGGCGACATCCTCGGCCGCTCGCGCCGCCTGCCGCCCACCGCCGAGGGGGACGTGATCCTGATCGCCAACGCCGGCGCCTACGGGCGGGTGATGAGCTCGCGCTACAACCTGCGCGAGCCGGCGGGGGAAGCGCTGCTGGACTAGCCACCGAACGCGATAGGATTCCGGGAGTGGTACGGACTCCCGGAGGTTTCTCTTGAGCAGTTTTTGGAAGGACATCCGTTTCGGGCTGCGCACCCTGGCCAAGAGCCCCGGAACGACCCTGGCCGCCCTGCTCGCGCTGGCCCTCGGGATCGGCGCCAACAGCGCGATCTTCAGCGTCGTCAACGGCGTGCTGCTGAAGCCGCTGCCCTATCCGCGGCCGGACCGGCTGGTCGTCGTGATGACGAAGAACCCCGAGGCCGGATTCCCGCGCTTCAGCGTCTCGGTGCCGGACTTCGAGGACTGGCGGCGCGCAGAGCCGGTCGTTCCAGGGGCTCGTGGCGCTCAGTCACGGGCGTTTCAACCTGACGGCGGGGGACCGGCCCGAGGCCCTCCAGGGAGCCCGGGTATCGGCGGATTTCTTCCACATCCTGAAGATGGAGCCGGTCCTCGGGCGGGGGTTCAACGCCGGCGAGGACCGGATGGGCGGCGAACGGGTGGTGGTCCTCTCCGACGGTCTCTGGCGGCGGCGTTTCGGCGCCGATCCCGGCATCGTCGGGCGCGCCGTGACGCTGGACGGCGAGGCCCGCGCGGTGATCGGCGTGGCGCCCCCCGGGATTGGATCTGCCCTCCAGGAGCGAGATCTGGCTGCCGCTGGCGGTGGACGCCGCGAAAGAGAGCCGCGGCGCCCATTACCTCCTGGTCCTGCGGCCGCCTGAAGCCGGGGATCAGCCTGAAGCAGGCGGGGACGGAGATGGCGGCGGTCGCCGGGCGGCTCGAGCGGCAGTATCCGGACACCAACACCGGCTGGGGCACCCTGCTGATCCCCCTCGCGGAGCTCCAGGTCGAAAAGATCCGCACGGCTCTCCTGATCCTGCTCGTCTTCGTCAGCTTCGTCCTGCTGATCGCCTGCGCGGACGTGGCGAACCTCCTGCTGGCCCGGGTGGCGGCCCGGGAGCGGGAGATCGCGCTGCGGGCGGCCCTCGGCGCCGACCGGGTGCGGCTGCTGCGCCAGATGCTCACCGAGACGCTGGTCCTGTTCCTGGCCGGGGGAGCGCTGGGCCTGCTGCTCGCCCACTGGGGGATCCAGGCCCTGATCGCGCTCAACCCGGACGGCATTCCGCGGTCGCGGGAGGTGCGCCTCGACGGCGGCGTCCTGCTGTTCACCTTCGCCGTGTCGCTGGGGACCGGGCTGCTCTTCGGGCTGGTGCCCGCTCTCGCGGGGGTGGGAAGCCATCTTTCCGAATCGCTCAAGCAGGGCGGGCGGGCGGTGGCGGGGGGCGTCCGCGGCCGGCTGGTGCGCAACGCCCTGGTGCTGGCCCAGGTCGCGCTGACCCTCGTCCTGCTGGTGGGGGCCGGACTGCTGATCCAGAGCTTCGCGCGGCTGCAGGCGGTGGACCCCGGCTTCCGTCCCCAGGGGGTGCTGACGGTCAAGCTGGAGCTCCCGCAGGCGAAGTACCCGGAGCCGCAGCGCCAGATCGTCTTCTATCGCGGATTGCTGGAACGCGTGCGCGCCCTCCCCGGCGTCGAGGATGCCGGTTTCCTCTTCCCCCTGCCGCTCGGCGGCGGCAACATGATCCTCGCCTTCTCCGTCGCGGGCCGGCCGGACCCCCCTCCCAACGCGGTGCCCGAGCACCAACGTGCGGACGGCGACCCCCGGCGCGTTCCGGGCTCTCGGCATCCCCCTGCGCCGCGGGCGGATGTTCGACGAGCGGGACAACGAGTCGGGGATGCCGGTGCTCCTCGTCAACGAGACCATGGCGGCCCAGGTCTGGCCGAACGAGGACCCGCTGGGCAAACGGATCACCTTCGACGACGCCAAGGACCCGAAGGCGCGCTGGTACACGGTCGTGGGGGTGGTCGGGGACGTCCGCCACCAGGCCCTCGCCGAAGAGGCCGGCTCGGAGGCGTACTGGCCCCAGTTCCAGGACCCGATCAGCAGCGCCACGCTGGTGGTGCGCGGCACGGGGGACCCGGGCGGGCTGACCGGGCCGATCCGGGAGGCGGTGCGGGCGCTCGATCCGGACCTGCCGCTGGACAAGGTGGCGACGCTGAGCGACGTGGTGTCGGCCTCGCTGGCGCAGAGCCGTTTCAAGGCCGTGCTGCTCGCCCTGTTCGCCGGGCTGGCCCTGGTGCTGGCCCTGGTCGGGGTCTATGGCGTGGTAAGCTATTCAGTAACTCAGCGGACGCATGAGCTCGGTATTCGCATGGCCCTGGGGGCCCGGCGCGAACAGGTCCTCGGGCTGGTGGTGCGGCAGGGGATGACGCAGGTGCTGATCGGACTGGCGCTCGGCCTCGTCCTGGCCTGGTTCGCCAGCCGTTTCCTCGCCGGCCAGATCTACGGCCTGAGCGCCACCGATCCGCTCACCTTCGTCGCCGTGCCGCTGGGCCTCGCCGCGGTGGCCCTGGTGGCCAATTACCTGCCGGCCCGGCGCGCCACGCGCGTGGACCCCCTGGTCGCCCTGCGGCAGGACTGATTCGCTCTGAGGCGGGACCGATCGCATGCGTTTCCTCGTCGCCTGCCCCGATTGCCATCGCCAGTTCGACGCCACCGCGCGTCCGGTGGGCTCACGGCTTCCCGTGCTCCTGCGGCGCCACGGTGACCGTGCCCCTGCCCGACGCGCACGACGCGGCCGTGGTGCGCTGCTCCTCCTGCGGCGCCCCCGGGAGGGGATGGCGGCGGCCTGCCGTTTCTGCGCCGCGGAGTTCACCCTCCACGACCGCGACCTCGACACCCTCTGCCCCGGCTGCATGGCGCGGGTGAGCGGCCGCGCCCGCTTCTGTCATCACTGCGGCACCCCGGTCCTCGCCGCCCAGGCGGCGGCCGGCGAGGACGCCTACCGGTGCCCCGCCTGCAAGGGCGGGCGCCCCCTGTCCAGCCGCCGCCTGGGGCGGGCCAACGTGGCTCTCTTCGAGTGCCCTGCCTGCGCCGGGCTGTGGATCGAGAAGGAGATCTTCGAGGTGATGACCGACCGCGCGCGGTCGGGCCAGCTCCCCGAGGGTTTCGGCGGCGGCGGTCCCGCCGGGGCGGAGGCGGCGGCCCCGGCGCAGCCGCTCCAGTATCGCCCCTGCGTGACCTGCGGCGCGCTGATGAACCGCCGCAACTACGGCAGGAAGAGCGGCGTCATCGTGGACGTCTGCGCCCGCCACGGGATCTGGTTCGACCTCCACGAGCTGGACCGCCTGCTGCGCTGGATCCGCGAGGGGGGCGAGGCGCGGGCCGAGAAGGTCCAGCGGGAGCAGGAGCAGATCGAGGCGCGGCAGCAGAGGCTCGGGGAGAGTCTCCAGCCGTGGAATCAGGCGGAATCGGAGCGCCTGCTGCTCGGCGGCCGGGGCCGGTCGGGATCGCTGACCGGGGAGCTCGTCTCGGGTCTCGTGAGCGGCGCGATCCGCTGGCTCTTCAAGTAGATCCGCCGCCATGAAAGCCCCCACCCTCGACGAGCTCGTGCTGCTGCCCGAGCCGCTCGCCGTCCAGCGCCACTTCGACGCCCGCAACTACCGCGCCTTCCGCTGGCTGCTGGCGCTGGTGCCGCTGCTCTGCCTGGGCGGCATCGCCTCCTCGGTGACCCTGCACGACGGCTACGGCCTCGCGATCTACATCGCCGACTCCCTCGTCTGCGTGGCGCTCTTCATCCTGCGCGACCGCGAGATCTTCGCCCGCAACTTCCGCCAGATCCTGCTCGTCTTCCTGTTCTTCCAGATCGTGGTGCTCAAGCTCGCGACCAGCCATATCGACAACGGCGAGCACGTGCCGTTCATCCTGGTCGGCTTCCTGCTGCTGGCTTTCCGGCTGCGGGTGTCCGAGCACCTCATGCTGTTCGCCGCCTTCTGGGCGACGGCGGTCTTCCCCCTGGAATGGGTGGGGCTGCGGCGGGTCTCGGTGTCCGGCGGACCAGGACGCGGTCATCGCGGTCTCGATCATCAGCGTGATCTGCCTGGTGACCGCCATGGGGATCACCCAGCTCGACCGCAAGCGCTTCCTCAACGTCTGGCGCCGCGAGTACTCGCGGGCTCGCGAGCGGCTGCGGATGCGCGAGGAGATCGACTACGCGCGCAAGATCCAGCTCAGCATGCTCCCCCAGACGGCGCCCCAGTTGAGCTGGATCGACCTCGCCGCGGCCTCGCTGCCGGCGACCGAGGTGGGCGGCGACTACTACGAGTACTTCAAGCTGAGCGACTCCCAGCTCGTCCTGGTGATCGGCGACGTGGCCGGGCACGGCCTGGCGAGCGGGCTGCTGCTCTCGGGGGTGCGGAGCTGCCTCTACCTGCTGGAGGAGGATCTCGCCTCGCCGCTCGGGGTTTTCGACCGGCTGAACCACATGGTCCGGCGGACCACGGACAAGCGGACCTACGTCACCCTGCTCTGCGCCGTGATCAACCGGCAGGAGGGCTCGGTGACCCTGGTGACCGCGGGCCATCCGCCGATGCTGCACTACGATCCGCGCTCCGGCCGCTTCGCCGAGGTGGGGGAGGGGGCGCCCCCTCTCGGCACCTTCCTGGACGCCAGCTACGAGCTGGTCCAGCGCCCGATCGCGCCGGGCGACCTGCTGATCTTCTACACCGACGGCCTGGTGGAGGCCCGCAACGACCAGGACCAGGATTACGGCGACGCGCGCCTCCAGCGGGCCGTCGCCCGTGCCGCCGGCAGCCGCACCGCCCGCGAGGTCCGCGACGCCATCCTGGGCGACCTCTCGAACTTCAAGGGGGACCAGGAACAGGCGGACGACATGACGGTGGTGGTGGTGCGGTTGCGGTAGGTTCGGGACGGCCTTCCTTGTCCCGCCGGCCGGGAACCGATATCGTAGCAATCCTTCCAAGGAGACCCCTCTGTGAACGTCCGATCCGTGATCTTCCTTCTCCCCCTTCTCTGCGCCAGCACCGTACTCGCCCAGGAAACGCCGTCCCCGCCTGCCGCGGCGGCTACCGGCTCCTGGGCTCCCGACCGTCCGGAGCCGGGGAGCGTCGAGAAGATCAAGGAGTACACGACCGCTCCCGAGTACCTCCCCGAGTCGGTCGCCTACGTGCCGGACTCGGAGACGGTGCCGTCGCCCACCAAGGCGCTGGGCCATCTCGCCGGCGCTCCGGACGAGCTGTCGCGCGTCAAGGACGTTCACGACTACTTCCGCCGCCTCGCCGGGGCGACCGACCGCGTCCAGGTCAAGGTGATCGGCACCAGCGAGGAGGGGCGCGAGATGATCGTCGCCCTGGTCTCGGACCCCGAGAACCTGGCGGCGCTCGACCGCTACAAGGACGTCACCGCCCGCCTCGCCGACCCCCGCCGCACCCCGCGCGAGGAGGCCCGCCGGCTCGCCGGCGAGGGGAAGGTCTTCTACTGGTTCACCGGCGGCCTCCACTCGACCGAGACCGGCAGCCCCGAGATGCTGATGGAGCTCGCCTACCGGCTGGCGGTCTCGGAGAAGCCGGAGATCCAGGCGATCCGCAAGAACACGATCGTCATGATCACCCCGGTCACCGAGCCGGACGGCCGCGACCGGCAGGTCGACTGGTACTACCGCCACCTGCGCGACCGCAAGGGCTCCTACGAGGAGCTCGACGAGATCATGTCCCCGCCCTACTGGGGGCATTACGTGTTCCACGACAACAACCGCGACGGCATGCAGGTCACCCAGGCGCTCACCCGCGCCGTTCACGAGACCTTCTACGAGTTCCATCCGCAGGTGATGCACGACCTCCACGAGTCGGTGCCGCTGCTCTACATCATGACCGGCTACGGGCCCTACAACCGGGCGATCGATCCGGTGACGATCAGCGAGTGGACGCAGCTCGGCTACCACGAGGCCGGCGCCCTCTCCGCTCAGGGGCTGCCGGGGATCTTCACCTGGGCGTTCTGGGACGGCTGGTGGCCCGGCTATCTCAACTCGGTGGCCAACCTCCACCACTCGGTGGGGCGCTTCTACGAGACCTTCGGCAACGGCTCGGCCGGCACCTTCGACCGCGACCTCTCGCGGGCGAAGTTCGCGGGCCGGCCGGTGACCGACGTCCAGTGGTACCGCCCGGCGCCGCCGCCCGAAGAAGCTCCGCTGGTCGCTGCGCAACAACACCAACTACATGGAGGCGGGCGCCCTCTCGGCTCTCGAGTACGCCGCCGCCCATCGCGAGGAGCTGCTCGAGGACTTCTGGACCAAGGGGGAGCGCGCGCTGGCGAAGGGGAAGACCACAGGCCCCCTACGCCTGGGTCTTCCCGGCCGAGCAGCGCGATCCGGCCCGGCTGGCCTATCTGGTCAACCAGCTCCGCCAGCACCGGATCGAGGTCCACCGGCTGACCGCCGAGGCGAAGGCCGGCGCCCGGACCTGGCCGGCGGGGACCTACGTGGTGCGGCTGGACCAGCCCTATGGCCGCATGGCCAACGACCTCCTCGAGGAGCAGAAGTTCCCGGCGGACGAGCCGAACCCGCCCTACGACGACGTGGCCTGGACCTGGCCGCTGCTCTACGGCGTCAAGGCGGAGGCGGTGGCCGACAAGAAGATCCTCGACGGCGCCATGGAGCGGGTGGCGGCCGACGTCGTCCCCGCCGGCAGGGTCGACGGCGCCGGCGAGGTCTTCCTGCTGCGCGACACCGGGCAGACGGCGCTGCTCGCGGGACGCGTGATGCTGGGCACCAACCAGGTGGACGTGGCGGAGGCCGCCTTCACCGCCGGCGGCGTCACCTATCCGCCGGGGAGCTGGATCGTCCAGGCGCCGCGCGAGGCGGTGGAGGAGGCCGCGCGTCAGACCGGGCTGTCGTTCGCGGCGGTCGCCTCGGCGCCGGAGGTCCGGCGCCATCTCGTCGACCTGCCGCGCCTGGCGGTGCTCCACAACTGGATCGACACCCAGGACGCCGGCTGGGTGCGCTACACCCTCGACCGCGCCAAGGTCCCCTACACGCTGATCAACGACGACGACCTCAAGCGGGGGAACCTCGCCGAGCGCTTCGACGTCGTCCTCTATCCCAGGACTCCAGGGCGGCTTCTCCGACCTCGTGCACGGCATCGATCCCAAGTACGGCCCGCTCGCCTACACCAAGACCCCGGAGTTCCCCAGCCAGGGGATCCCCGACGGCTCGGAGGACATCACCGGCGGCATGGGGTTCGAGGGGCTGCTCAACCTGGACAGGTTCGTCCGCGGCGGCGGCGTGCTGATCGCCCTCGGCAACGGCGGGACGCTGCCGGTCGACGGCGGGATCGTGCGCGGGGTCTCCAGCACGCGGCTGGGCGCCAATACGCCGGGATCGGAGGTGCGGGTCAAGGTGGTGCGGCCGGAGCATCCGCTGGTCTACGGCTACGAGGAGCTGACCCAGGTCTTCCGCGGCAACGGCCCGGTGTTCGACGTGCCGAAGGTGGATCGAGCCCGGGTGGTGTTGCAGTTCGGCACCAAGAAGCCCGACGGGGAGGAGGACGAGGAGGGGGACAAGAAGCCGGGCCCGGCCTCCGGGATCGAGGTGGAGGATCTCGACGCTCCGGCGGCCGCTCCGGCGGCGAAGCCGAAAGCGGAGAAGAAGGACGACCGCTTCGTGCTCTCCGGGCTCGCCCGCGGGAAGGAGGAGCTCGACGGCAAGCCGGCGATCCTCGACGTCCCCGCCGGCAAGGGGCGGGTGATCCTCTACGGTTTCGACCCGCTCCACCGCTACCTCAACCTCGCCGACTTCCGGTTCGTCTACAACGCCCTGCTGAACTGGAACGACCTGCCGCGGTGAGCGAGCCCGCTAGAGAGCGCCGACCCGACGACCCCGTCAGGAGCCGCCCCAGGCGCCGCTGCGCCGCCCCCGCTCGCGGGCGGGAGCGGCGAGCGTCTTCGCCGGCATCGTGCTCAGCCGGCTGATGGGGTTCGTGCGCGAGGGGGCCTTCGCCCGCTACTTCGGCGTCGGCCCTCACCAGGACGCGCTGACCGCCGCCATGCGGGTCCCCAACATCCTCCAGAACCTGCTGGGAGAGGGGGCGCTCTCGGCGTCGTTCATCCCCATCTACAGCGGGCTGCTGGAGGAGGGGAGGGACGAGGAGGCCGGGAGGTTCGCCGGCGCCATCTTCGGCCTGATGGCGGCGACGGCGGCGGCGCTCGCCCTGCTCGGCATCCTGCTCGCCAAGCCGATCGTCTTCGCTGCTCGCGCCCGGCTTCCGTGCGCGACGCCGCCGCGGTGGCGGCGGGGCGGATGACGGTCGACCGCTTCGCCCTGGCGGTGACCGGCGTCCGCATCCTCTTCCCGATGGCCGGCCTGCTCGTCCTGTCGGTCTGGGCGCTGGCGATCCTCAACAGCAACCGCCGGTTCTTCCTGCCGTACTTCGCGCCGGTGCTCTGGAACTCGGCGATCGTCGCCGCGCTGCTGATCGCCAGCCACTGGCTCGCCGGCACCCGCGGGGCCGCCGGACAGGTCCAGCTCTTCAAGGTGGCCTGCTGGGGCGCCCTCGCGGGCGGCCTGCTGCAGTTCGCCGTACAACTCCCGACGGTGCTGGGCATCCTGCGCGGCTTCCGGCCGTCGCTCTCGCTCGGCGTGCCGGGGGTGCGGCAGGCGCTGGCGGCGTGGTGGCCGGCGGTGGCCGGCCGGGGGGTGGTGCAACTCGCCGGCTACATCGACCTCTTCCTCGCCACCCTGCTCGCGACCGGCGCCACCTCGGCGGACCGCTTCGCGCAGACGTTCTACCTGCTGCCGATCAGCCTGTTCGGCATTTCGGTGGCGGCCTCGGAGCTGCCGGAGATGTCGCGCCTGCGCGGCGAGGGGATGGCGCCGGCGCTGCTCGCCCGCGTCCGGCGCGCGCTGCGCTACGTCGCCTTCCTGAATATCCCCACGGTGATCGGCTATCTCGCCTTCGGCTTCCTGGTGGTCGGCTTCTACCGCGGGGGCCGACTTCGGCCTGGCGGATAACTGGCTGGTCTACCTGGTGCTCTGCGGCTACTCGACGGGCATCCTCGCCACCACCACCTCGCGCCTGCTGCAGAACACCTTCTACGCGCTGGGCGACACCCGCTCGCCCGCCCGCATCGCGGCGATCCGGGTGGGGACGTCGGTGCTGGTGGCGGTGCCCCTGATGTTCCTGCTCGACCGTTTCCGGCTCGATTCGGTGGTCGGGCCGCTGCCCGGGCAGACGCTCTACCTGGGCGCGGTCGGCCTCGCCCTGGCCTCGGGCTTCGGCGCCTGGATGGAGCTCTACCAACTCCGCGCGGCGCTACGGCGAAGGCTGCCGGAGTTCGAGCTCCCCTGGCGGGAGGACGCCCGCATGGCGCTGCTGGCGGTCGCGGCGGCGCTGCCGGGCGCGCTCGTCTGGTGGCTGCTGCCGCCGCTGCGGCCCATCTTCACCGCCATCCTGGTGCTGGGGACCTACGGGCTGTCCTACCTGGTGCTGGCGAAGCTGGCCCGGATCGAGGAGGTGGAGTCGCTGCTGGCGGGTGTGCGGCGGCGGCTGCCGAAGCGATGAGGCGGGCCTCAGGGCCGCTCCAGGGCCATCAGCACCACGTCCCGGTACGCCCCCCGCTTCCACAGGCGGCGGGGGATGCGCCCGACCTCGCGGTATCCCGTCCGTTCGAGCATGCGCAGGGAGGCGGCGTTGTCCGCCATCACCTCGGAGAGGAGCAGGCGCAGACCCAGCACCTCGAAGGCGTAGCGGGTGCGCACGCGGGCGGCGTCCGAGCCGTACCCCTGCCCCCAGAGATCGCGCCGGCCGAGGAGGATGCCGGAGGTGGCGACGCCGTTCTTCCAGTCGATCCGGTGCAGCCCGGTGATGCCGATGTGCTCGCCGGCGAGCGTCTCGACGGCGAAGAGGAGCTCCTTCTCGGTCTCCCGCAGCGCGCGGTCGAAGAAGTCCTCCTCGGCCAGCCGGGTCAGCGGCCAGTCGCCCATCAGCGTCCAGGCGGTGATCTCGGGATCGTTGATCCAGGCGAGGGCATTGTCGAGATGCTTCGCCTTGTCGAGCGGCGCCAGCCGCACTTTTTCCCCTTCCCATCCGTAGGGCATGGATGAGATTGTACCGTTATGAGTGAAGACCTGAACGGCGCTGCGGTACGGCGCTCGAAATCTGAGCCCCGGCTGGCGCCTGGTCTTTGCTCATCCTGCTGACCGCCCTCTGCTTCGCCGGTGGCAAGATCGGGCTGCTGGTGCCGATCGTCCAGCAGAGGGTGACCCTGCTCTGGCCGCCGACCGGGATCGCCCTGGCCGCCGTGCTCCTCTGCGGCGCCTGGGTCTGGCCCGCCATCGCCCTCGGCTCGCTGCTGGTGAGCTTCTCGACCGGGACGCCGCCGGTCGCGGCGACGGTGATCGCGGCGGGCAATACCCTGGGGGCGCTCGCGGGAGGGTGGCTGCTGCGCCGGCTGGGCTTCCGCAATCGCCTGGAGCGGGTTCGCGACATCCTCGCCCTGCTGACGCTCGGGGTGGTGGTCGCGCCGCTGATCAGCGCCGTCGTCGGGGTTGCCGCCCTCAACCTCGCCTGGCGGGTGCCCTCGGCGCGCGTGCTCCAGTCCGCCTTCTCCTGGTGGCTGGGCGACGCCATGGGCGTCCTGCTGGTGGCGCCGGTGCTGCTGACCGGCTTCGCGCGCCCTTTCCGGCCGGCGCGCCGGGAGCGGTCTCGTCGAAGCGGCGGCGCTGGGGTTCTGCCTGTTCCTCGCCGGCGCGCTGACGCTGAGCTCCTGGAGCGCCAACCCGGTCCTCCATCCGCCGCTCGCCTTCACCCTCTTCCCGTTCCTCGTCTGGGCGGCCCTGCGGTTCGGTCCCCGGGGAGCGGCGATCGCCACGTTCCTGGCGGTCGTGATCGCCTTCTGGGCGACGGCCAGGGGCCTGGCCCCCTTCGCGCTCGGCACGGTGGAGGAGCGGCTGATGTATCTCTACAGCTATACAGCCGTGTCGGTGGTGACCTCGATGCTCCTCGCCGCGGTCTTCGCCGAGCGCCGGCAGGCCGAGCAAGGGGCCCGGCGGAGCGAGGAGAGCCTGCGCCTGGCCCTCGACGCCGGCCGCTGCGGCGTCTGGGACTGGGACATCGCGAGGCAGCGCCTGAACTGGTCGGAGGAGGTCTTCGCGATTCACGGCATCTCGCCGGCGGACTTCAAGGGGCGCATCGAGGACTTCACCGCCGTCATCCACCCCGAGGACGCCGGGCGGGTCGGGGAGGCGATCCGGCAGGCCCTTGAGAGCCGCGAAGGCTACGAGCTCGAGTTCCGGATCGTCCGGCCGGACGGCGAAGCGCGCTGGATCCTCACCAACGGCCGGGGGTTCCATGACGAATCAGGGGCTCCCGTGCGGATGCTGGGGGCCATGCTCGACGTCACCGACCGCCATCAGGCCGAGGAGGAGCGCGCCCGGCTGCTCGACCGCGAGAGCGAGGCGCGCGCCGAGGCCGAGGCCGCCAACGAGGCGAAGGATCACTTCCTCGCCACCCTCAGCCACGAGCTGCGCACGCCGCTGACCCCCGTGCTGCTCCTCGCCTCCGGGCTCGCCGGGGACGAGCGCCTTCCCGCCGAGCTGCGCCGGCCGATGGACATGATCCGGCGCAACGTCGAGCTCGAGGCGCGGCTGATCGACGACCTGCTCGACCTCACCCGCATCACCCGCGGCAAGCTCGACCTGCGCCTGGAGGTCACCGACGCCCGCAAGGTCGTCGAGCACACGATCGAGATCTGCTGCGAGCGGGAAGTCGCCGCCGGCCGCCTGCGGGTGAACGCGGAGCTGGCGGCGGAGGACCATCGCCTCTGGGCCGACCCCCCGCGCCTGACCCAGGTGCTCTGGAACCTGCTCAGCAACGCCGTCAAGTTCACGCCGGTCGGCGGCACCATCACCGTGCGGTCGTGGTCCGAGCCGGGAAGCCTGCTGATCCAGGTCGCCGACTCCGGCATCGGCATCGATCCCGCGGCGATGCCGCACATTTTCGACGCCTTCGAGCAGGGGCGGACGCGCAGCCCGCGCCGGACCGGCGGGCTGGGGCTCGGGCTCGCCATCAGCAAGGCGATCGCCGAGATGCACGGCGGCACGCTGACCGCCGCCAGCGCGGGGCTGGGGCAGGGCGCCACCTTCACCCTCTCCCTGCCGTGCGACCGCGCGGCCATCGAGACCCCTGCCGCCCATGAGCCGGATCAGGAAATCCAAAATCCAAAATCCAAAATCCAAAATCTGAGGATTCTCCTGGTCGAGGATCACGCCGATACCGCCGAGGCGATGGCCGACCTGCTCTCCCTGAACGGGCACCAGGTCACCACCGCGGGCTCCGTCGCCGAGGCGCTGACCACGGCGGCGGGCGTGGACGGCGCCTTCGACTTCGTCATCAGCGACCTCGGCCTGCCGGACGGCAGCGGCCTCGACCTGATGCGCGAGCTGTCGGCGCGCCACGGCCTGCGCGGCATCGCCCTCTCCGGCTACGGCATGGAGGACGACGTCCGGCAGAGCCTGGAGGCCGGCTTCCTCAAGCACCTGACCAAGCCGGTGGACCTGCCCGCGCTGCAGGCCACCCTGCGCGAAGTGGCCCGCGAGGCGTAGGGATGCCGGCCGCCGGGATCGCGATCGTAGCGCTGCTGGTGGGGGTGATCGCCGTGCTGGCGTATCTCCTGTACCGAGCCTCGGTCCAGGCGGCGGGCGCCAGGAGCCAGCCGGAAGCGGCGGACTTCCTGCGGCTGCGCACGCTCGAGAACATCGCCGACTCCTTCTTCGCCGTCGACCGCGACTGGCGGTTCATCTACGTCAACCGCAAGTTCATCGAGCGCTACGGCCGCGGGCCGGCCTCGCAGATCATCGGGCGCTCCCTCTGGGAGGCCTACCCGGAGCTGGCGGGCACCGAGATGGGCAACCACTACCGCCGGGCGATGGAGGAGGGGGTGGCCAGCCAGTTCGACCAGCGGAGCTACATCAGCGAGCGCTGGTTCCGGGTCGTCGTCGAGCCCACCGAAGTCGGGATCTCGGTCTCGGCGACCGACATCTCCGAGCTCAAGCGGACCGAGGAGAGCCTGCGGGCCGCCAAGGAGGACGCCGAGCGGGCGCGCGCCGAGGCCGAAACGGCGAACCAGATGAAGGACCAGTTCCTCGCCACCCTCTCGCACGAGCTGCGCACGCCGGTCCATGCCATCGCCGGCTGGACGCAGATCCTGCGCTCCGGCCAGCTCGACGCCGCCGGGAAATCGCGCGCCCTCGACGTGATCGAGCGCAACGCCAGGCTCCAGGCCCAGCTCATCGGCGACCTGCTCGACATCTCGCGCGTGATCTCCGGCAAGCTGCGGCTCGAGATGCGCCCCGCCTATCCCGTGGAGATCGTCGAGGCCGCCCTCGCCTCCGTGCGCCCCGCCGCCGAGGCCCGGGAGGTCCGCGTCGAGCGGACCCTCGATCCGGGCGCCGGCCCGGTGCTCGCCGATCCCGACCGCCTGGAGCAGATCGTGGTCAACCTGCTGGGCAACGCCGTCAAGTTCACGCCGCGGGGCGGCTGGGTGGAGATCCGCCTGGAGGAGGGGGACGGCGAGGTCCGCATCCAGGTGCGCGACGGCGGCGAGGGGATCGAGCCCGAGCTGCTGCCCCACGTCTTCGATTTCTTCTGGCAGGCGGACGCCTCGACGACCCGGCGGCAGGGGGGGCTGGGCCTCGGCCTGGCGATCGTGCGCCAGCTCGTCGAGTTGCACGGCGGCGCCATCTCGGCGGCCAGCCCCGGCAAGGGGGAGGGCGCCACGTTCACCGTCTCCCTGCCGCTCGTGCAGCCCCAGCAGGCGACGAAGGAGCACCCCGTCGTCGAGGCCATTATGGCCGACGTGGCCGAGCCGGCCGGCCGCCGCGCGCGAGGAGCGCCGCTCGCCGGCCTGCGCGTGCTGGCGGTGGAAGACGACGAGGCGACCCTCGACGCCCTCACCGAGCTGCTGTCCCTGCAAGGGGCGGAGATGGCCGCGGCCGCCTCCGTCAACCAGGCCCTCGGGCTGCTCGCGGATTTCACTCCCGACGTCCTGGTGAGCGACATCGGCATGCCCGAGCGCGACGGCTACGATCTGATCCGCGAGATCCGCGCCCTCGGCTACGGCGCCGAGGACCTCCCGGCCGTGGCGGTGACCGCGTTCGCCAGCCCGGAGGACCGCCGGCGGGCCCTCACCGCCGGCTTCCAGGTCCATCTCGCCAAGCCGGTCGATCCCCACGAGCTGACCGACGTCATCGCCGGGCTGGCGAAAAGCGCCCGGGAGCCGCGGTAGTGCCCCCGTCCTGAAAGGAAACCGATGAAGATCGCCGCCGACGTCGCCGTGGTTTTTATTGCCGCCATTCACGTCTACATCCTCGTGCTGGAGATGTTCTTCTGGAAAAAGCCGCTCGGCCGCCGGGCCTTCGGCCTGCGCCCCGAGCTCGCGGAGGCGACGGCGCCCCTGGCCGCGAACCAGGGCCTCTACAACGGTTTCCTGGCGGCGGGGCTGCTCTGGGGGGTGAGCCTGGGCGCGGCCGGCTTCTCGATCGAGGTCTTCTTTCTGCTCTGCGTGATCATCGCCGGCGTCTTCGGGGCGCTGACCGCCAGCAAGAAGATCCTCTGGGTGCAGGCGGTTCCCGGGCTGATCGCCCTCGCGCTGGTCCTGCTGGCGCGCCGCTGACAGAGGCTATGATTCCGCGATGCGATCCCTGGCGCTTTTCTTCCTGAGCCTGTCCCTGCTCGCGGCCTGCGCGCGGCCTCCACGACCGGTGGCGCCGCCGCCCGCCGTCTCGCCCGCTCCGGCCGAGGAGCGCCCGCTCGAGACCGACGAGTACTCGCTCTATGAGCTGCTCGATCCGGAGTCGGCCTCGTTCCACATCCTCTACGAGGTCACCGCGATCGATCCCGGCGCGACGGTCTTCTTCAATCCGATCCGCAAGGGGAGCGCGGCGAGCGGCGAGTCGGTGCGCGACCGGGCGACCTCCCGGCCGCTCCAGTTCGAGGAGGTGACCGGCGAGGAGGCCCGGCGCAGCGGCCTCCCCGGGGCCGATCTCGATACCCACTACATCCGGATCCACCTGCCGCATCCGGTCCCGCCGGACGGCGGCATCCGGCTGCTGATCGAGAAGACCTACCAGGACCCGAAGAGCTACCTGCGGAAAGGGACGGACCGGATCGTCTTCACCCGCACGCTCGGCATCCGCCGCAACGCCATCGTGATGCCGGCGGGATACGAGGTGATCGCGTGCAACGTGCCGGCCCAGATCCTCACCCAGCCGGACGGCCGCCTGCGGGTGAGCCTGATGCACACCGGCCCGGAGGCGCTGCCGGTGACGATCGAGGCGCGGCGGTCGGCGGCCGCGGGGCGGCAGGGAGCGCCCGAGAATGAACGGCTGTCCGAGCGGGCGCATCAGGACCGCACCATCGTCTACTTCCTGCAGCCGCCGGAGACGCACGCCTTCGACCTCTACCACGACTACACGGAGTCGCGCCCCGGCGTGGACCGCTACCTCAACGTCGTGCGCACGGGGAGCGCGGCTTCCAGGCCGTCGGCGCGCGTCCTCGACACCGGCGAGGCGCTCACGGTGGAGACCCGGAGCGGGGAGGAGCTCCTGAAGGCGGGGCTTCATCCGGGGGAAACGGCGGAGGAGATCCCGGCCGGCTCCGAGGTGGTGGTCATCCGCTTCCCCGCGGTTCAGCCCGGCGGCTCGGTCCGTCTCCGCATCTCCGAGACCTACACCGATCCCAAGAGCTACCGGCTGGAGGGGGACGAGCTGGTGTTCGACCGCACGCTCGGCCGCCCCCGCAACGCGGTGGTCCTGCCGGCCGGCTGGTCGCTGACCGCGAGCTCGATCCCCGCCATGGTTTCCGCGACCCCCGACGGCCGCGTCCGCCTCGATTTCGTCAATCCACGGAACGACGAGATCGCGGTCCTGATCAAAGGGAGAAAGAACTGACAAGGACGTAAAGGACGCAAAGGACGGCAAGGACAAGAAACAAGGCTCAATCCCTGGTTGTCCTTTTCGTCCCTGATGTCCTTTACGTCCTTGATCCCGCCCATGAAAGCGCTCTGCTTCGAGCGGTTCGGCGCGGCGCAAGTCCTGAACAGCCGGGCAGGGCCCCCGCTCCGACTCGCGGCACTCCCACGAAGAGCCGCCTTCCTCCCTGTTCCCGATCGCCTGCCAAGGCTTCCGTCGCGGCATTCCCCTCGTCCCGCTCTTCGCGGAGGAGAGTTGGTGATGCGATATCGGCCTTGCTCGCCTCAATCTTTGGAATAGTGATCCGATTAACGAGCCACTTAACGCCAATAAGAGGCCTTTATTCGCGACACAAAGCTTTATCGCTGCCGTCTCGTTGTCACTCCTTACTGAGTAAAGGCTCACTCCTTCCAGGGAAGGCGCCAATCCTGGCCTGACTCAAATCATTCCTGGCGTTACTTGCGGCGACAGAAGGTGTACTCGACGCACTCCTAGTCGTTATCGCATCATTAAGAGCGGGGAATGGCGCGTCAAAGCTTCTATCGCGGCATTCCCCTCTTTCCGCGGCACGATCCGGTCTTCAGTCGGATCACTTTACTGGGGCTGGGGCGGGGCGCCCTCGTCACCAAGACCGGGGCGCCCGGATCGTCGGTTTATTGCGGGCAGCAGGGGCGGCGGGGATCGCAGGTGCTGCAACTCAAGTCCGTGATGGCCGGCCCGGCCTGACCGTTGGAGACGTTGAGATTGAGCAGAGTTTCGCGGGTGAGGGACAAGCTTCTGGTCCTACGGCTCTTCATGGCAATCGCTCCTTTCCGCCTCCCTCGACACGAGGCCGGCGTCTCAATTTTTAAGCAATTGTTGTGCCGATTGTAGAGGCGTGGCTAGGAAGCGCGGCAGACGTGCCGGGCGATCTTCGCCAGCAGGAGGTCGGGGCTGACCGGCTTGCCGACGAACTCGGTGAAGCCCGCGCTGTCGAGATCGTGCTGGTGGCCCATCCGGGTGGAGGCCGAGACCGCGAAGATCGGCAGCCGCGCGTATCGCGGATCGGGCAGAGAGCGGATCTGGCGCGTGGCGGCGTAGCCGTCCAGCTCCGGCATGTGCAGATCCATCAGCACCAGGTCGTAGTCCCGCTTCCTGGATCCGTTCGATGGCGTGCCGGCCGTTGGTCACGACGTCGATTTCGAGCCCCCCACTTGCGCAGGAACCCGGTGAGGACGAGCACGTTGACCTCGTTGTCGTCCGCCACCAGGACCTTCAAGCCCTTCAACTCCCCGGATCGCCCGCCTCGGCGTCGTCGGCGATCGCCTCGCCGGCGACCTCCGGGGTCCGCAGGCGCAGGATGAAGGAGAAGGTCGTCCCCCGCCCGAGCTCGCTCTCCACGGCGATGTGGCTGCCGTAGAGCTCCACCAGCTTCTTGCAGATGGTCAGCCCGAGGCCGGTGCCGCCGTACTTCAAGCCGATGTCGTAGTTGGCCTGGGTGAACTCGTCGAAGATGTGCGGCAGCCGGTCCGGAGCGATCCCGATCCCGGTGTCGGCGACCTGGAAGTCGATCGACACCGCGTCCGCGATCCGCTCGCGGACCTGCAGCGTCGCCGTCACCGAACCCTGGGACGTGAACTTGATGGCGTTGCCCAGCAGGTTGGTGAGCACCTGTCCGATCTTGATCGGATCGCCGAGGACGCCGGCCGGCATCCGCTCGTCGACGTGCACCGCCAGCGCCAGCCCCTTTTCCTCGGCCTTGACGCGGAGGTTGTCGGCGAGTTCCGTGGACCAGTTGCCGGAGGTCCACGCTCCGCTCTTCCAGGGACACCTTGCCGGCCTCGATCTTGCTGAAATCGAGAATGTCGTTGATCAGTCCGAGCAGGCTCTCCGAGGACGAGCGGAGGATGCGGACGAACTTCTGCTGCTGCGCGGTGAGCTCGGTGAGCCCCGAGGAGGTGCCCGACCCCCATGATGGCGTTGAGCGGGGTGCGGATCTCGTGGCTGATCATCGAGATGCAGGTCCGACTTGGCCTTGGCCTCCTGCTCGGCCCGCTGCCGCTCGCGCAGCAGCTCGCGCTCGTACTCCTTGCGGTCGGTGGCGTTGAAGACGGTGGTGCGGACGAGCAGCGGCGTGCCCTCCTCGTCCTTCTTGAGCACCGAGTTGATCAGCGCCGGCAGCCGGCGGCCGTCGGCGCAGACCACGTCGACGGCGATCTCGCGCACCGCCCCCTGCATCCGCAGCAGCGGCGCGTAGTGCGTCTCGTGGAAGATCCTGCCGCCGGCGGTGAGCAGGTCCTGAAACCGCCGGCGGCCGACGAGGTCCTCGCGCCGGTAGCCGGTCCAGGACAGAAAGGTTTGATTGACCTTGACGATCAGCCCGCCGGGGAGCGCCGAGAGATAGCCGCAGGGGGCGTTGTCATAGAGATCCTCGACGTTCTCCTCGAAGAGGGCGTCGCCGGGGATCGCCCCCTGGGTCTCATCGCGGTCCGTCAATGCTCCACCCGTCGAGCTCCACCCGTCTAGAGGAACCCCTGGATCGCGGCGATCGTCTCTTCCGGAGCGCTCAGGTTGGGGCAGTGCCCGGTCGCCTCCAGCAGCACCAGCTCGCTGTCCGCGATCTGCCGGTGCACGTACTCGCCCACCGACCGCGGGGCGATGGCGTCGTCCTGGCACTGCAGGATCAGCGAGCGGACCTTCAGCTTCGGCAGATCGGCCCGGTTGTCGGAGAGGAAGGTGACGCGCGCGAAGTGCTTCGCGATCTCGGGGTTGGTGCGGCAGAAGCTGTTGGTCAGCTCCGCGCCGAGCTCGGGGCGGTCCGGGTTGCCCATGATCACCGGCGCCATCGCGCTCGACCAGCCGAGATAGTTGCTGTCGAGCGAGTCGAGCAGCCCCTCGATGTCCTCCCGGCTGAAGCCGCCGACGTAGTCGCCGTCGTCGATGTAGCGCGGCGAGGGCCCCACCAGGACCAGCCGCTCGAAGCGGTCCGGCTCCTGGAGCGCCGCGAGCACGCCGATCATCGCGCTCACCGAGTGGCCGACGAAGATCGCCCGCGTCAGCCCCAGCTCGCGGCAGATCTCGAGCACGTCGCTGGCGTAGCCCTTCAGCGATTCGTACTTGCCGCGGCTGTAGGCCGAGGGGTCCGACTGGCCGGCGCCGACGTGGTCGAAGAGGACGATCCGGTACTTGTCCTCGAAAGCGGGGGTGACGAACCGCCACATGTTCTGATCGCAGCCGAAGCCATGGGCGAAGATCATCGGCTGGGCCCCTTCCGGGCCCGAGAGCTTGACGTTGTTTCTCTTCAGGGCGTCCATCGGGCCCGGATATACCATCCGGCCTCAGGCGGTCCCGGCTTGCGCCGACGCCAGCAGCTTCTCCAGGGCCGCGGGCTCGACCGGCTTGACCAGGTGGTGGTCGAATCCCGCCTCCCGCGACTGGCGCTTGTCCTCCTCCTGCCCCCAGCCGGTCAGCGCGGCGATGGCGATGCCGCGCCCCCACGGCTGCTCGCGGATGCGGCGGCAGGCGTCGTAGCCGTTCATCCGCGGCATCCCGATGTCGAGCAGGATCACGTCGGGCCGGAACGCCGCCGCCGCTTCCACCGCCTCGACGCCGTCGTGGGCGGTGCGCACCTCGTTGCCCATGAATTCGAGCAGCATCGCCAGGCTGGCCGCCGAGTCCACGTTGTCGTCCGCCACCAGGATCCGGCGCCGGACCGGCGCGCCGGCCGGTTCCTCGCCGTCGCTGCGAAGCCCCGGCTCCTGGACCTCCGGCGTCAGGACCGGCAGACGGACGACGAACTCGCTCCCCCGGCCGCGCCCCTCGCTGCGGGCCTCCACCGTGCCGCCGTGCATCTCGACCAGCCGCTTGACGATGCTCAGGCCGATGCCGAGCCCCCCTTGAGTCCGCTCCAGCGAGCGGTCCACCTGCGTGAACATCTCGAAGATTTGGGGGAGCATGGGGGCCGGGATGCCGACGCCGTTGTCCTTCACGCTCACCGCGACCTCCTGGTCCATCGGCTCGACGGCGAGACGGATCTCGCCGCCCCCTTTCTGGGTGTACTTGGCGGCGTTGTTGAGCAGGTTGGCGAAGACCTGGGCGAGCCGGGTCACGTCGGCGTCCACGAAGACCGGCTCGGCGGGCAGGCTGAGAGTGAGCGCGTGGCCCGCCTGCTCGATCAGCGGCCGGCTGGTCTCCACGGCGCTCTGCACGGCGGCCGCCAGGTCGATCCGTTCCCGGCGCAGCTCGATCTTGCCCCGGCTGATCCGGCTGAGGTCGAGCAGGTCGTCGATCAGCCGGACCATCTGCTGCACCTGCCGCTCGATCATGGCGCGGGCCTGCTCCTCGGCCTGATGGTTGCCACGCCCCAGACGCAGGATCTGCAGGCCGTTGCGGATCGGGGCGAGCGGGTTGCGCAGCTCGTGGGCCAGCGTGGCCAGGAACTCGTCCTTGCGGCGGTCCGCTTCCCGGAGCAGCTCCTCTTCCCGTTGCGCCGCCTCTCGCCGCGCCCCGGCCAGCGCGAGCGTGCCGGCGACCCGGGCGAGCAGCTCGCGGGCGCTGAACGGCTTGGTGAGATAGTCGTCCGCCCCGGCCTGGAGCCCCTCGACCCGGGCCTCCTCGCCGGCCCGGGCGGAGAGCATGATGATGGGGGTGGACGCGGTGCCGGGCTCCTCCCGCAGAGCCTTCAGCAGCCCGAAGCCGTCGAGCTTGGGCATCATGACGTCGGTGATCACCAGGTCCGGCTTCCGCGCGGTGGCGGCCCGCAGCGCCTCGGCTCCGTCGGCGACGGCGATCACCTCGTAATCGGTGGAGAGCAGCCGCCGCACGTAATCCCGCATGTCGGCGTTGTCGTCGGCCAGCACGACCTTCGGCCGGTCCCCCGGGGCGGCGGGCCGCGCGGCCGGGAGGAGCCCGGTCTGAATGGGGAACGCTCCGGTCTCGGCCTGGAGATGGTGCCCGGCAGCCAGCGGAGCGCCTCCTCGACGAACGGGCTGGCGCCGAGGGCCGTGGACTCCAGCGTCCGGGCGCCGCCGACGCGGTCGGCCGGCAGGTGCTCGCTTGCCGAACGGCACGGCCACCGTGAAGGTGCTCCCCGCGCCGTAGACGCTGTCGACCCCGACCGTGCCGCCGTGCAGCTTGACCAGCTCCAGGACCAGCGCGAGCCCGATCCCCGTCCCCTCGTGCGTCCGCCCCCGCGTCTCCTGGACCCGGTGGAAGCGGTTGAAGACGTTCGGCAGCTCCGCCTCGGGGATCCCGGTCCCGGTGTCCTGGACCGACAGGACCGCCGAGCCCGCCCTCAGCTGCCCGAGCGACACCCGGATCTCCCCCTCGCAGCGTGTACTTGAAGGCGTTCGAGAGCAGGTTGAGGACGATCTTCTCCCACAGGTCGCGGTCGACGAAGACCGGCTCCGGCAAGCGGCGGGCAGTCGATGACGAGCCGCAGGCCGGCCTTCTCCACGGCCGCCCGGAACACGCTCGCCAGCTCCGCGGTGTAGGCGGCCAGGTCGATCGGCTCGTAGACCGCCTGGACGCGCCCCGCCTCGATGCGCGAGAAGTCGAGCAGGGTGTTCACCAGCTTCAGCAGCCGCTGGCCGTTGCGGCGGACGAGGGTCAGCAGCTCGCGGTTCTCGCGGCCGACCTCCTCCTCGGGGCTTGGCGAGGACGTCGTCGAGCGGCCCGAGCATCAGGGTGAGCGGGGTGCGGAACTCGTGGCTGACGTTCGAGAAGAACGCCGTCTTGGCGCGATCGATCTCCGCCAGGGCCTCGGCCCGCTTGCGCTCCTCCTCGTAGGTGCGCGCGTTGGCGATCGCCGCCGCGATGTGCCCCGCCGCCCGCTCGAAGAAATCGCGGTAGTTGTCGTCGAGGGCCCGGCGGGGGCTCACCCCCGCGATCAGCACGCCGGCGACGCCGCTCTGGCCCGGCGTCGCGATCGGCAGCACCAGCGCTTCGCGCGGAGCTTCCGGCCACGGCGCGCCCGGAAGCAGCCCGAAACCATCCGCGAGATCCGTGACCCGCTCGGCCTGGCCCGTCTTCACGACCGGCAGCAGCGGCCAGCCGGCCACGGAGCTGGACGCGTCCAGCTCGATCTCCAGTGGAGCGGCCGGCTCGCCCGGGTCGAGGCCGGCGGCTCCCGCCAGACGGGCGTGGCGGGCGTCGGGTCGATCAGATAGAGCAGCGCGAACGGGAGATCGTGCGGATCGGCGGCGATGGCGGCGGCGGCCAGGCGGCAGGCTTCACCGGCGCTCCTGGCCGCGGCGGTCTTGGTGCCCAGCTCCCGGAGGAAATGGTTGCGGCGGTCGTTGAGGGAACGGTACGTCGTCTCGGTGACGACGTTGAACACCCCTTCGACCCGGGCACCCTGGCCGCGGATGGGGCTGAAGGTGTAGTCGAAGTAGCACTCCTCGGTATAACCGAAGCGGTTCATCGGCAGGAGCTGGTCGTCGCGCCAGGTGGCTTCGCCCGTCTCCGAGACGCTGCCGAGCATGGGGCCGATGATGTCCCAGATCTCCGGCCAGACCTCGTGGGCGGCGACGCCCGAGGGCCTCCGGGTGCTTGTTGCCGGCGATCGGCCGCCACGCGTCGTTGTAGAGCAGGACATACTCGGGGCCCCAGTAGATGGCGATGGGGAAGCGGGAATTCAGGCAGATGCTGAGGGCGGACCGCAGGCTCTGCGGCCAGTCCTCGACCGGGCCGAGCGAAGTTCCCGCCCAGTCCATCTCGCGCATCCGCACGCCCATCTCTCCACCCCCCAGCAGAAAATCCGCGCTGGTATCGGCGTTGCCGGACTGCATGGATTTCGTCTTCAATCGACCTCCCCTCTAAACCCCCTCCACGGCAGGCGTGATGCAACCAGGCTAGATGCAACCTCCGCACCAGGAGAGGCGCTACGATCCCGGCCCGAGCAGCTCGGCCAGATACTTCCCCCAGATCGCCGGCAGGGAATGGGTGCCGTGGCCGCGGGTCTCGGCGGTGATGGGGAGCAGGATGTACCGGCCGCGGGGGACGCGGTGGATCGCCTCGTCGAGAATGCCGAGCTCCGGCGGATTGACCTCGTCGTCCGCGGAATTGACGGCGAAGAGGGAGCGTGGACCGGTGGGGAGGGGGTTGTAGCTCCGGGTGGCGTCGAACTGGTAGATAAACCCTTGCCGTCGAGGATCGCCGGTCGCGCCGATGGAGGATCAGCACGCGCCTCGCGCACCTCCCCGGTCGGCGCCTCCCTGGCGGGCGTGCCGAGAGTCGTGTATGTGGATCGCCGACAGCCCGCGGCGGGCGGCGCCTCGCCGCTGACTGAAATGGATGACCGCATGAGGATGCAATCTTCCGCATCAGCCGGTTGGTCCGGGGTCTGTCCGCAGAGCGCCGGGGCGGCGGCATCAGGAGCCTCCATGCAATCGGAGAGGTATACCCCCAGAAGGGCGTATCTCATGGACCGCGATTGTGACATATTGAGCCCCATGAGCTGGATCGTCATCCTCGGAATCGTCGTCGTCGCCATCGCCTTGGTCGCCCTCACCGGCTTTCAGACCAAGGGAGCTCGTCAGGTGGGCAACACCCACCTGATGACCGCCGCCCGCATCTGCCTGGGAATCTTCCTGGTGATCCTGGTCCTGATCGCCGCTGGGGGTGTTCAAGTAGGGGAAGATCCTTGCAGGCGTCCGTGGCCTGCGACGTCCCCGAGCCCCGCAGGGGCGCCATGAATTAGCCCGGCGGCGTGAGCCCCGGGATCCGGCGCAATCCCCCCTGTGCCCAGAGCCCCGTCAGGGGCGGCATGATCCCAATGCTTCCTGCCGCCCCTGCGGGGCTGACTGGACGAACTTGCCCTCTTATTCTGGAACGCCGCCACTTTCCGCGCGGAGACTTTCAGCCGGATAGTCCACTAAGGGGATGCCATGCCTTCGGCACTCCGCGGTGAAGGTGAAGCGATCGACTTCGGCGAACTCAACCGCAGCTCCGGCGGAGATCTCACCGGACTGGAACATAACTAGCAGGCAGCATAGAGCTTGATACTCTGCCACTGACATGCTCGAAGACGAACACCCGATCAAAGTTGGTTTGTACCTCAATGTTGGCAATAGAGTCCGGGATATCAAAAAAAGAGGATGGAGCACTGCCATCTACTACAATCAAAAGCCAAATTTCTGAGCATGAAGTTCGGTAGGAAGATAGCAGTGCCTCTTTCTCTGAGACGGCCGTCTGAATCCTAGGCTTTGTCAGCTCTGGCAAAAAGCCGCCCAGAGAGAAATGGCAATAGTGTCTTGTTAGCTGCCCAAAGCGAGCTATGCGGATTGACAGAACCTCTTCGGGAAGGTCGATTCCATCCTGAAACCATCCACGAAGGCGATATTTCTCATCTGCGGGTGGAATGTGCTGCGAGATCAACTCGAAAATCTCAAGGGCCAATCCGTTGCATCGGGCTCTCTGGAGGGGCCAATCTGGATGACGTCCTATATGGACATCAACAAATGGCATCAAGGGCTCAACAAAGCTTTCGCACGATTCCTGCGATCACCGTCCAGAGACTCTCCTGTGCTTTTAAGGAAGAGCCCCGCTCAGAATCAACCTTTAATAGTTCGGTATGCTCAATGCCGATTCTTCCAGTCCTGGCCTCGATTATGAAGTCAGGCTTGTCTTGGTGGATCAGATCCCCTTCGGACCAGAAGTCGACACCTTCCTTGAAGTGGTTTAGGTGCCGTAATTCTGTGGCGGTCTTTAGATTTTCAGGTACTTTGCTTATAATCTTCATTCGTGAAATGCCCAGCGAGAGATCCGCCGGTCACTTTTGGTGGCTCGCCGGAGCCGGTGGACGATCCGCCGGTCACTTTTGGTGGCTCGCCGGAGCCGGCGAGCGGCTGGCCGGGCTCTCGCGGTGACGAAAGTAGGTTTTCCGGCCCTCTCAGTCGATCTCGCGCGCCGCCTTGCCGATGACCGCCAGCGTCGGAGGTGGCCGCGAGGACCGCTCCCGCGATGACGAACAGCGCGGGGAGGCTCCAGTTCGCAAGCACGCCGGCGGCGGCGTAGGAGATCGGCACCAGGCCCACGGCGGAGAACATCATCACGCTCATCACGCGGCCGAGGAGGGCGCGCTCGACGCGCATCTGCGTCCAGGCGGCGAACTGCACGTTGACGAAGCCGACGCCCAGGCCCATCAACGCCAGCAGCGCGACGATGGCGGCGAACTTCAGGAGCAGGCCGATGGCGATCAGCTCGAGGCCGCACAGCCCGCTCATGATGATGAACTGCAGTCCGCGCCGGCGCGGGCGCTTCACCATGCCGCCGGCCAGCATGCCCACCAGCATGCCGCCGCTGAAGCAGGAGAGAAAGGTTCCGAACGCCGCCGCCGATCCGAAGCGGAATTTCGCCACCGCGGCGAGGCCGACGCCGATCGGCCCGGAAATACAGATGTTGATGGTGGCGATCACGATCATCAGCGACAGCAGCGGCGGATCGTTGCGCACCGCCCGCAACCCCTCGGCGATGGAGTGCAGCATGCTCGGACGCGCCGGCGCTCCAGCCACCGGCGGCAGCCTTGGGCGGATCGGGGATTCTGAGCAGCGCTACGATGACGCCGAGAAAGCTCAGAGCGTCGAAGAAGAGCGCGGAGGCGACGCCGAGGCTCTTGATCAGCAGGCCCGCGGGCGCCGGCCCGGCCATCTGCGTCATCACCGTGGAGCTCTGCATCAGGGCGTTCGCGGACTGCAACTGGTTCGTCTCGACCAGCGTCGGCATCAGCGCCGGGCCGGCGGGGAAGGAGAACGCGTCGGCCACGCCGAAGGCGAAGGTCAGCGCGTAGAGCTCCCAGAGCTGGATGAGGTCGAGCCAGACCAGCGCCGCCACCGCGCCGACCAGCACCGTGCGGATCGCCGCCGTGGTCATCAGCACGCGCCGCGCCGAAAAGCGATCGATCACCGCGCCGCCGACCAGCATCAGCGCCGCGCGTGGAATCGCGGCGGTCATCAGGATCGCGCCCAGCGCCAGGCTCGATCCCGTCAGTTGCAGCGCCAGCCAGGGGAGCGCCACCAGATAGAACTGGTCGCCGAGCTGCGAGATCGTGGCGCCGAGCCACAGGTTGCGGAAATGCGGCACGGTGAGCGGATGCCGCGGCCCCGCGGCGGGGCTGGGAGCGGATTCCGGAGTGACGGCCGGCGCTGAGCTCATGGGAAAACCTCGGTAGGAGAGCTCGGCAAGTTTGTTACGTGGCCGCGGGGAAGTCAACGCGGAGGTAAGCACTCTGGCCATTGCTAACATAGAGCTTTGGTAATATCATGGCGGGCAGGTAATCAACCCCGCCGCCTTGCGGCACTTTGAACCTCTGAGGCTCAGGTAGCTCGCAGGCGGCATTGACCCCAAGGAGCTCCGCCATGCCTCGCATGTCACTGACTCGTAAAGGCTACCGTCCGCTCATCCTGCTCGCCGTGCTGTCCCTTGGCGCCTTCGCCCTCTATGCCACGGGCTTCGAGGATCTCTACCTGGGCACCGGCGCGGGCAACCCGGGGACTTCGACGGGAGACCGGAACACCGCGATCGGGGAGTATGCCCTGTCCTCCAATACGAGCGGGAACGACAACAGCGCGGTCGGCGCGGAGGCCTCCTTCTTCAACACGACCGGCAGCGCCAACACATCGCTCGGCTCGTTCGCCCTGGGCTCCAACACGACGGGATCGGTCAACACGGCGGTCGGCGCCGGCGCCCTGCCCTCCAATACGACGGGCAACTCCAACTCGGCGTTCGGCACCAACGCCCTGGACTTCAATACGACCGGTGACGCCAACACGGCCATCGGATACCAGGCCCTGTTCGGAAACTCGACCGGAGCCAACAACACGGCGGTCGGCTCCAATGCCTTGGGCAGCGCGACCGGCTCCGGCAACATCGGAATCGGCAGGCTGGCCGGCTCCAGCATCGGCAGCGGCAGCAACAACATCGACATCGGCAACAGCGCCCCGAGCAACGAGTCCAACACCATCCGCATCGGCACCACCGGCACCCACACCGCGGCGTTCCTCGCCGGCGTCAACGGCGCGACCTCCTCGAGCGGCGTCGCGGTCTACGTCAACAGCTCCGGCCAGCTCGGCACCGTGACCTCCTCGCTGCGCTTCAAGGAAGACGTGGAGGACATGGGCGCGGCGACCGGGGACCTGATGAAGCTCCGCCCGGTCACCTTCCACTACAAGGCCCCGTATGACGACGGCTCGCGTCTCCTCCAGTACGGCCTGATCGCCGAAGAGGTGGCGAAGGTCTATCCCACCCTGGTCCAGTACGACGAGAAGGGGAAGCCCTTCACGGTCCGCTATCAGGCGCTCAACACGATGCTGCTCAACGAGCTCCAGAAGCAGCACGCGCAGGTGGAGGAGCAGAAGGCCCAGCTCGCGGCGCAGGAAGCCCGCATCCAGCGGCTGGAAGCCCTGCTCGACCGGCAGGCCGTGGCGGCTCCCAAGGCGAACTGAGGCGGCTGGCTCTTCGATCCTCCCCCCTGGCCCCCTCTTCACGGTGTGGAGAGGGGGAAATACCTACCGTCACCGTCCTTCCGCTATCATCGCCAAAGCGTACCCGCCCCTCCTGGATCCCCGGCGGTCTGGTGGATCGGCGGCATCCTTCACGGTGGGCAGATTCTCAGGTTGATTTTAGGAGGACACCGATGCGACGGCTCCTGTTTCTGATCCTCTTGCTCTGCGGCGCGACCGCCGTTCCCGCCCAGGGACCGCCCGGCGATCCCTTCTCAGCCTTGCGGTTCCTGCTGGGGGAGTGGGTGCCGGACGGCCCCGCCGCGGCCGCCGCTGGCCATTTTGAATTCACGTCCGACGTTCAAGGCAAGGTCATGATCCGCCGCAACCACGCGGATTACCCCGCCGCTAAACCCCGGCCCGCCGTCAATCATGACGACCTCATGGTGTTCTATCGCGAAGGGGATGTGCGGGCGATCTACATCGACAGCGAAGGGCATGTGATCCGCTACACGATGGAAGCCAAGGCTCCGGGCGCGGTGACCTTCGTCTCCGAGACGGTTCCAGGCACTCCCTGGTTCCGGCTCTCCTACAAGAAGCTGCCGGACGGCCGGCTGAGTGGCAAGCTCGAGCTCGCTCAGCCGGGTACGACCAAGGAATTCAAGACCTATCTGGAGTGGACGGCGAAGCGGAAGACAGGATAGGTATTGCGCCAGACCCGACCGCCGGCCCCTCATCCTTCGTCGGATGGGGGCCGGCAAGGGTGTCAGTGCTTCACCTTGAAGGCGTCGCTGTTGATCTCGTCCGGATTCAATCCCGTGTTGTTGAGGATCAGATCCGAGAGCGTGTAGCTCTCCACTTCCTTGATCTCTTCCTGCGTCAGGATGTTCTGGTACCAGAAGCGATCCGCATCGCGGACGTCCCTGATCTGCCGCTGGATGACGGCCGTGATCAGGGGGCCGGTGTGGCCGGTACGCGGATGAGCGGCCGTCTCGCAGATGCCGCCCGCGAACAGGTCCACCTGGTTCGGATTCGAGTAGACCGATCGCAGGCGCGCCGCCGCCTTGGCATCGAAGGCGTCGGCGAAGCGGTTGACCGGGGGCAGGCCGAAGCCCACGCGGGCGAGGTTGTAGCTCGGCAGGCCGAGCTCCCGGCCACGCACGATATTGATCGCCGGCAGGTCGAACAGAGTCCCCGCCGTCCCCGGCTGATCGACGACCAGCGTATTGCGCACGCCGTCCGACACGACGCAATCCACCTTCTCGTGCGGCTGGCGAATGAACCCGCGCACCAGCGCGTCCAGATCCGAGGACGTCTGGAAGAGGTTGGGCGACTGGAACAGGGATTCGCCGAGGTCGAGCGCCGGCAGCGGACTGTGCCCGCCCGGTGAGCCATAGCGCTTCAGCTCGCGGGGGAGCAGCGAGTGGCCGACGCGGTAGAGCGACTGCTCGAACTCCATCCCGAGACGGCCGTTCACCCACGGCTTGTGCCCCTTGTATTTCGCCACTTTCTCGCCGGTCAAGGTGGGGATGAACTCGTTGACCACGATCGACTGCATGAGGCTGGCCACCCACCGGCGGCCGAGCTGGAACAGTTGCTCATCGTTCAGAGAAGGGTTCTCCGCGGCGTATTCAGCCACCTTCCGGTTGTGCTCGCGCACGAACAGGGTGTGGATCATCGTCAGCCCCGGCGTTTCGTTGCAGCGCGGGAAGAAGTCGCCGCAGACGAACAGGGTGGACGGGAACTGCGGGGTCGGCAGGACCGTCTGAATCCGCGGCAGCAGGTTGGTGTCCGGATCGACGAGCATGCGGCCGCCGGAGAACTCCCGCAGCACGCCCGGGGTCGGCCCCGCGGGGCCTGGCCCTGGCAGGGTCTGGCCATAGCCATAGACCTGGGAAGCATCGATCCAGCCGGACTGGGTGTTCATCGACATGCGTGGATTCGGGGCCGGCAGGATGCCCGTTCTGGGGTCATACTGCTGCCGCGAGATGGTCATGAACGGCCGGACGACCGGGTCGAAGTACGGATCGTTCGGCGGAATGACCAGGTTGAGCGGCTGTGACGGCAACGTCTCGTTATCAACCGTGATAGCGAAGTCGTGATCCAGGAACTGTCCGAACTGCCACAGGAAGTTGTTGGTATCCAGCGGATTCAGGACGGGATCCGGGTCCTGGGCGAACACATGGTTCGAGATGTCGCGCGGGGCAGACCGGTTTTTCCCCGGAAACATCGCTTCATCGCCGCCCATGCGGTCTATATAGGCATCCGGCAGGAAACGCTTCTCCGCGGTACCCGCCTGATTGGCGTGAGGGTCGCTCAGATTGTGGTTGCTGCCGTTGATCGGCGGGACGTCCGTCACCACCCTGATCGGGGGGCGGCTATCGCTTGCGACCACCGCGCCAGGCGCTACGATCGCCGTCAATGCGGCGGCGACTGCTATGTGTCCGAATTTCACAGCCTTTTCTCCTATCAACCCCTACGGGGCTAGATGGGTGCGCATACCTTCATGCGCGCCTAATAAAATGTCCATCTGCTGCCAAGCCCCGCGTACCACGTCGCACGAATCGTCGCGACGCGTGACAGCGGCGGCACTTCTCTCAGGGCACAGATACAGGCAGGCTATCGTGCCACGATAGATATAGCTGGCGCCGATGTCGCCCCTGCAAGGCGGGACAGAGGGCGCGGTCTCGAGACCCGCGCGACGGCCCTGGCCAAGGCCATCCCCCGCGGCAGCCATGTTACGATCTCCCCGCCTTCTGGCACCTGAAAGTCGTTCCGTTCGGGGGCCGCGCGCGAGGCGCGGACCGAGGAGAGTGCATGGATTCGAGCCCCAATCCGGCCGGCCGGCCGGGTCTCATCATGGCGATCGGCGGCGCGGAGGACAAAGTCCGCGAGCGGGTCATCCTGCGCCGCTTCGTCGAGGAGGCCGGCGGACCGGACGCCTCGATCGTCGTGCTGGCCACCGCTTCGGAGTTCCCCGAGACCGGGGAGCGCTACGCCGAGCTGTTCTACGGCATGGACGCCAACACCGTCGAGGTGCTCCGCGTCCGCAACCGCGAGGATGCGATCGAGTGCAGCCGCGAGGTCTTCGACGTCCTGGAGTACGCGACCGGGTTCTTCATGACCGGCGGCAGCCAGCTCCGCATCTCCTCGGCCCTCGGCGGCACGGCGCTCGCCGCGGCGCTCCGCCGCCGCCATGCCGAGGGGATGGTGGTGGCCGGCACCAGCGCCGGCGCCGCCGTCATCTCCCGGCACATGATCTCGATGGGGGAGAGCGGCGGCACCCCGCGCCGGCGGCTGGTCCAGATGGCCCAGGGGCTCGGCTTCGCGCCCGACCTCCTGATCGATCAGCACTTCCGCCGCCGCGACCGCATGGGGCGGCTGCTCACCGCCCTCTCCTACAACCCCGAGCCGCTCGGCGTCGGAGTCGACGAGGACACGGCCGCGATGATCGACGCCGACGGCGTGATCACCGTCCTCGGCTCCGGCGCGGTGACGGTGGTGGACGCCTCGGGCCTGCGCTTCACCGACAGCCACGCGGTGCACCGCGGGCAGCCGGTCGCCATGCTCGGGCTCAAGGTGGATTTCCTGACCCGGGGCTGCCGGTACGACGTCCAGCGGCGGACGGCGGTCGTCCCGGCCGGCTCCCGCTCAACAAACCACCGCTGATACGGCAGCCGAGACCATCGAAGTGGGGAGCCTCGACCGATGAAGATCCTCGATACCCGCGTCTACCGTGGCCCCAACCTCTATGCCCTGCGCAAGGTGATCCGCCTGCGGGTCGATCTCGGCGAGCTGGAGGACTACCCGACCAACCGGCTCCCCGGCTTCGTGGACGCGCTGCTGGAGGCGATCCCGACCCTGCGCGAGCACGGCTGCTCCTACGGCACGCCCGGCGGCTTCGTGCGCCGCATGACGGAGGAGGAGGGGACCTGGCTGGGGCACGTGCTGGAGCACGTCGCCATCGAGCTCCAGTGCCTCGCCGGCACGCCGGTCAGCTACGGCAAGACGCGGAGCCACGACCTGCCGACCGGGCAGTACCACGTCGTCTTCAGCTACGACGAGGAGATCGTCGGCCTGGAGGCCGCCGAGGTGGGCCTGCGCCTCCTCCTGCATCTGCTGCCGCCCGAGCGCGCGGCCCATCTGCCCGGGCCGTACGACTTCAAGGCCGAGCTCGAGGATCTCGTCCGCCTCGCCCAGCGCCGCGCCTTCGGCCCCTCGACCGCCTCCCTGGTGCGCGCCGCCGAGGAGCGGGACATGCCGTGGATCCGCCTGAACGAGCGCTCGCTGGTGCAGCTCGGCCACGGCAAGTTCCAGCGCCGCATCCAGGCGACCGTCACCAGCGAGACCCGCCACACCGCCGTCGAGATCGCCTCGGACAAGCGGCTGACCAATCAGATCCTCTCGGACCTCGGGCTGCCGGTCCCGCGGCAGGCGCGGGTGCGCGGACGTCGAGGACGCCGTCGAGGCCGCCGAGCGGCTGGGCTTCCCGGTCGTCCTCAAGCCGCTCGACGGCAATCACGGCAAGGGCGTGTCGATCAACCTCACCACCCGGGAACAGGTCGAGGTGGCGTTCGAGAAGGCGTACGAGTACTCCTCGGTGGTGATCGTCGAGACCTTCCAGGAGGGTCACGACTACCGGATCCTGGTGGTCGACGGCAAGGTCGTGGCGGCGGCCGAGCGGGTGCCCGGCCGCGTGGTGGGGGACGGGCGGCACACGGTCGCCGAGCTGGTCGAGATCGTCAACCAGGACCCCCGGCGCGGCATCGGCCACGAGAAGGTGCTGACCCGCCTGGAATTCGACCATCAGGCCGAGCGGCTGCTCGAGCAGTCGGGGCTGGGGCCCGACTCGGTCCTCTCCGAGGGGCAGGTCTTCTACCTGCGCTCGACGGGGAACCTGTCGACGGGCGGCACGTCGGTCGACAAGACGGACGCCATCCACTACGACAACCGGATCATGGCCGAGCGGTCCGTCAAGGCGATCGGCCTCGACGTCGGCGGCGTCGACTTCATCTCGCCGGACATCTCCCGCAGCCACAAGCAGGTCGGCGGCGCGATCGTCGAGGTCAACGCCGCGCCCGGCTTCCGCATGCACACCGCGCCGACCGAGGGCAAGGCCCGCGACGTCGCCGGCCCGGTGATCGACATGCTGTTCCCCAAGGGGACGCCGTACCGCATCCCGATCGCCGCCATCACCGGCACCAACGGCAAGACGACGACGACCCGCATGGTCGGGCACATCCTCAAGCTCGTCCGGCGCACACGGTCGGCATGACCACCAGCGACGGCGTCTACATCGACGGCGAGCTGACGGTCTCGGGGGACATGACCGGCCCGTGGGCGAGCCACCTCGTGCTGCGCGACCCGTCGGTCGACGCGGCGGTGCTGGAGACGGCGCGCGGCGGCATCGTGCGCGCCGGGCTCGGCTGGCGCAAATGCAAGGTGGGAGCGGTGCTCAACGTCGCCTCCGACCATCTGGGGATGGGGGGCGTCAAGGATCTCGACGAGCTGGCGGAGATCAAGCGCGTCGTCGTCGAGGTGGCCCAGGACTGGTGCGTGCTCAACGCCGACGACGAGCGGGTGGCGCAGATGGCCGCGCACAGCCCGGCCAAGCCGATCTACGTGACCATGCGGCGGGAGAACGAGCTCGTGCGCCGGCACATCCGCGAGCAGGGGGGCCGGGCGGTGGCGCTGGAGGAGGGGCTCAACGGCCGGCTGATCGTGCTCTACGAGGGGGAGGAGCAGATCCCGCTGCTGTGGGCGCGGCAGATCCCGGCGACGGTCGAGGGGCACGCGATCCACAACATCCAGAACGCCATGTTCGCCACCGCGATCGCGCACGCGATGGGGATCAGCCTGGAGAACATCCGCCAGGGGCTGCGCACCTTCACCACCGACTTCTTCCAGACTCCGGGCCGGATGAACTTCTACAACGAGCATCCGTTCCGGGTGCTGCTCGACTACGCGCACAACGCCCATGGCATGACGGCGATGGCGCAGACGATCCGCGGGCTCACCGTCAACGGCCGGCGGCTCGGCGTCCTCGCCGCCCCGGGGGACCGCCGGGACGAGGACATCCTCGAGCTCGCCCGCCGCCGCCGCCCCGGCCTTCGACTTCATCATCCTGCGCGAGGACGACAACCTGCGGGGTCGCCGCCGGGGGGACACCGGCGCGCTGGTCCGCCAGGGGCTCCTCGCCGCCGGTTTCCCGGAGGACCGGATCTCCCCGGAGGTCTACGCCGAGGAGGAGGCCGTCCGGCGATCGCTGGAGGCGGCCCAGCCGGGCGACCTGCTGGTCATCTTCGGCGACGACCTCGACCGCGTCTGGCAGCAGATCGTCAGCTTCGGCCGCCCCGCCGGAGCGCCCGAGACCGGATCTCACGCGATCCCCATCTTCGCCGGCAACGAGCCGCCGCTCGCGAGCGCCATCCTG
>CAVXIG010000059.1:0-85984 GCA_963761645.1 uncultured Acidobacteriota bacterium | reverse complement strand
CGGTGGACGACCAGATCCTCCTCGCCGTGCCGCTCCAGCTTGGCCATGTTGTGGGCGACGTCATAGATCACCCGCAGGCCCCCCTGCTCGCCGAGAGCCTTGCGGAAGACCTCGCGCGCCGCCCAGGTGATCGCCTGCCGGTTGGAGAAGGCGAAGTTGGCCGCCGCGCACATGGCGCCGAAGTACTTCTGACCCTCGGGCGACTGGAACGGCGCGCAGGCCAGCTCGCGGTCCGGGAGCTGGATGCCGTGCCGGGCCATCACCGCGTCCATCGCCCGCACGTAGTCCGTGCAGACCTGATGGCCCAGGCCCCGCGAGCCGGTGTGGATGAGGATCACCACCTGCCCCACCCGCAGCCGCAGGGCCTCCGCCGCCGCGAGATCGAAGAGCTTCTCCACCCGCTGGACCTCGACGAAGTGGTTGCCGGAGCCGATCGAGCCGAGCTGGTCGCCGCCGCGCTGCTTGGCACGGTCGGAAACCGCCCGCGGGTCCGCCGTCGCGAGCGATCCCCGGGCCTCGATGGTGTCGAGGTCCTCGGCAGTCGCGAGGCCGCGCTCGGCCAGATAGGCGCACCCCTCGGCCAGGACGCGGTCGAGATCCTCGCCCGCGAAACGGAGATGGCTCCCCTTTCCCGTCCCCGAGGGGATGGCGCGGCCGAGGTCCTGGATCAGCGATTCCAGCCGGGAGTGGCCGAGCTCGCCGGCCTCGATCTCGGAGGCCAGCAGGCGGACGCCGCAGTTGATGTCATACCCCACGCCGCCGGGCGAGATGATCCCGTCGCGGGCGCGGAAGGCGGCGACGCCTCCGACCGGGAAGCCGTACCCCTCGTGGGCGTCCGGCATCGCCTGGGCCGTGCCGGTGATGCCCGGCAGGGTCGAGACGTTGATGAGCTGGTGGAGCGTGCGGTCGCGCGAGATCTGCTTCCACAGCTCCTCGTCGGCCCAGACGCGGGCGGGGACGTTCATGTCGTCCCGCGCGGTGATCGGGATCTCGACCAGGTTGGGGCTCAGGCGCACGGACGGATAGGAAGGCGGCGGAGCCTTGGGCGGCGCCGGCGGCCGGTCCTGGGTCCGTGCCTTGGGGAACTGGGCGGCTTTGCGGTTCTTGCGGCTCATACGTCGAAGATCACCTCCGCTTGCAAGCCGCCGGCCCGTTCCTCGACGGCGAGACCGTGGAAGGTCGCCGCCTTGACCAGGGCCGGAGATTCCTCCACCGGCACCCCCAGGGCGCTCGCCTTGAGGTGGACGGAGGAGATTTCGAGAACGTCGAACTCGACCGCCACCCACCTCTCCACCTCGGCCAGGAAGAGGATCTCGTTCAGCCAGTCGACGAGGAGCGCCTCGCGATCCACCGACTCCACCTGGATCTCGCGGGCGGGCCCCTCCGGCCGGGCCGGCACATCGTGTACTCCCTCCGCAACAACAGCAATCCCAATGCCCGCCCCGCCTCGGCGGCCAGCCCCGCCAGCGATTCCGCCTCGACCTGGAGCTGGACCTCGGAGGTGTGGTCCAGCCAGCGATGCCGGCGCTTCCTCATCGCGGCATTTACTCCTTCCGCTCCCGCGAACGTCACGTCGACGCGCGTTTCCGCGAGCGGCGCCGCCGGAACGGTATAAATATCATTTTGACAAAATTAGTTTTCGGCCTCGGCGCTTCATTTGTTTTGCGTTCAAGTCACGTCTTCCAGACACTTTATACTGCATTCGTTCCTGGCTCGTTTGGACGCATTTTCTTCCGCCGGATCTTTCGAGGTGACGATGAGTGAGCTCGTTGTGATTGAACTGGAGTCGCTGAAGGGCCTCCTTCGCGAAGAGCTGGAACGGTTCCGCGCCTCCCTGGAGGCTCCCGAGCCTTCCAGCCTTGAGTCTGAGCTGCCTGCAAAATGCCGCCGTGACCTCCCTCAAATCGCCGTTCTTCTCTCGCTCCCCAAGTGGGACGACGTCGTCAAGACGGCCGCGCGCTTAGGGATCGACCTCCGCGACCTCGGCGAAGCGGAGCTCGCCTGGCTGGAGAACGTGAAGGTCAAGAGCGTGCAGAACTGGCGCTCGCGAGCGCTGGGCCCTGCCTACCGGAATCAGGCCGGCATCCTGTCCTACCCGCTGAGGTGGTATTACGAGTGGCGCGAGAAGAGCCGCCAGTCGTCGACCGCGCAGGGAACCCGCCGCGGCAGGCGAGCCGATTACTTCTAGCCGCGGCTCCGGAGCTCCTCCAGCGCCGTCCGGATCTTCTCCGCCACCAGCTCGCGGGCGGCCTCGTCCTTGTAGGGCGAGCGCTTCCAGACCATCTTCGGGGAGAACAGGCCGTCCCCCTTCCAGCGCGGCACGACGTGGACGTGGAGGTGCGGCACGCTCTGGCTGATCCGGTTGTTGATCGCCACGAACGAGCCCTCCGCCGCGAGGCCGGCCTCGACGGCGCGCTCGACGCGCTGCACGTCCTGGAAGAACGGCGCCACGAGATCCGCGGGCAGATCCGCCAGCGTCTCGACGTGCGCCCTCGGCACCACCAGGACGTGCCCCGGCAGCAGCGGCCGGTGGTCGAGGAAGGCCACCGCGGTCTCGCTCTCCAGGACCAGCGCCGCCTTGGCCTTCCCCGCGAGGATCTCGCAGAAGACGCAGCCTTTGGAGCCGCCGGCCATGGCGGTCAGCGCGCCGCCGCGGCGTCGCGCCGCTGCTCCCCGATCCACCGGTCGACGTTGGCCCCCAGCACGTCGAGCGGCACCGCGCCGCTCCCCAGCACCACGTCGTGGAAGGCGCGGACGTCGAAGCCCGTGCCCAGCTCCTTCTCGGCCTTCCGCCGCAGCTCCTTGATCTTCAGCTCGCCGAGCTTGTAGGAGAGCGCCTGGCCCGGCCAGGAGATGTAGCGGTCCACCTCGGTCTCGACCTCGTGAAGCGGCAGCGCCGTGCGGGTGGCCAGATAGTCGATCGCCTGCCGGCGCGTCCAGTTCATCGAGTGGACCCCGGTGTCCACCACCAGGCGGCAGGCGCGCCACATCTCGTAGGTCAGGCGGCCGAAGTTGCTGTAGGGATCGTCGTAGATCCCCATCTCCAGGCCCAGCCACTCCGAGTAGAGCCCCCACCCCTCGCCGAAGGCCGAGATGTAGGAGAAGCGGCGGAACTCGGGGAGATCGCCGAGCTCCCGGCTGAGCGCGATCTGCAGATGGTGCCCCGGCACGGCCTCGTGGAGGGTCAGCGCGTTCAGGTTGTAGAACGGGCGGCTCTCCAACTGGTAGGTGTTGACCCAGTAGATCCCCGGCTGCGTGCTCCCCTCCGGCGCCCCGACGTAGCGCCCCGAGGTGTACTTGGGGGCGATGTCCGCCGGCACCGGCCGCACCGTGTATGGCAGGCGCGGCAGCTTTCCGAACTCCGAGGGGAGCATGCCGTCGATCTTCTTGGCCAGGAAGGACGCCCGCTCGAGCAGCTCCTGCGGCGTCTTGGCGTAGAACCGCGGATCGGTGCGCAGGAACTTGAGGAAGGCCGCGAAGTCCCCCTTGAAGCCGACCTGCCGCATCACCTCGTTCATCTCCTTCGAGATGCGGTCGACCTCGGCGAGGCCGATCTTGTGGATCTCCTCCGGCGCGAGGTCGAGCGTCGTGTACTGCCGGATCTGCTGCTGGTAGAAGGCGCGGCCGTTGGGCAGCTCCGAGGCCGCCAGCGTGGCGCGAGCCTGCGGCTGGTACTCCTTGCGGTAGAAGTCGAGGAACTCCCGATAGCCGGCAATGGCGCCCTCGGTCACGGCCGACCGCCCCTCCCGGCTCAGGCGCTCCCGCTCGCCCTGCGGCACCGTCGACGGGAACTTCTCGAACGGCGCCCAGAAGACGCTCTTCGCCGGATCGTCCAGGACGTGGGCGCTGATCGTCTTGTCATAGCCGGTGAGCGTCTCCCGGGGGACGCTCATCCCGGCTTTGAGCCCCATCCGCATCAGCTCGATCTGCTCGCGGACGTAGCGCGGCCAGGCGCGGAGGCGGCTGATGTAGTTCTGATAATCCTTGACGGTCGCCAGCGGCACCTCCTCGGGGAGCCGGGAGAAGCCCGAGTGGAACCCCGAGTCGGCGTTGAAGGGCATCTGGTACTCGCCCAGCTCGAAGCCGGCGATGCCGTTCTCGAGCTGCCGCTTGAAGATGTCGTAGTTGACCTGGTCGACGGCCGGGAGCCCCGAGCGGTCGATCGCCTCGAGCTCGGTCGAGAAAGGCCCGGCTCTCCTCGGCCTGGCGCTCGAGATCGGCGAAGCTCGCCGAGGGGAGCCGGTCGTCGTACTCGTGGCGGCCGACGGAGGTGGCGAAGAGCGGGTCCTCCTTCAGGCGGAGCTCCCACTCGCGTTTGAACAGGTCGTGGAGCCGCGCCGCCGCTTCGTCAGCGGTGGCGGCCGCGGCGGGGAACGGAACGATGGCGAGCAGGACGATGGCGGGCAAGAGCAATGAGACGGGAACGAACAGCAGCTTTTTCATCAAGAGACCCCCGGACGAAAGTGACCGTCCGGGAGTCTATGCCAACCTCAGCCGAACTCGACGGTGAAGCTCTTCGGGAAGAACCCCTCGTAGACCAGCTTGCCCGCGTCCCCGGGGGCGCGGCGGATGCCGGGCAGGACCAGCAGGCTGCGCACGATCTCGGTGATCTGCACCTGCGAGATGTACTTGCCGAAGCAGCGGTGCATGCCCCAGCCGAAGAGCATGTACTGGTACTCCGGGCGCCCCTCGCGGAACTCCAGCGGCGCGTCCAGCTCGGTCTCGTCCATCATCGCCGAGGCGTTGGCGGCGAAGACGACCTTGCCGGCGGGGATCTGAGTCTCCCGGTCGGTCCCCTTGGCCATCATGTAGTCCTGGGTGGTCAGGCGCACCATCACCGGGGCCGGCGGACGGAACCGCAGGGCCTCCTGGACGAACGGCAGCAACTGCCCCGGATCGCTCGCCTTGGCGGCGGCCACCGCCGCCTGGAGCTTGTCGGGATGGTTGAACAGGACGTCCATGGTGTTGACCACCCCCATCTGGGTGTTGTCGATCATCCCGACCAGCAGACCGATCAGGTTGTCGCGCAGGCGGTCGTCGCTCAGGCTGGTGGCGGGATCGCTCTGGGCGGTGAGCAGCCGGCTGAGGATGTCGTCCTTGGGCGCCGCTCCCCCTTGACCGCCGGCCCGGATCTGGGCGATCAGGCCCTCGATGTACGTCCCCATCGCCTTGCCCGCCTGGGCGCCGGCGGTGGCGACGCCCGAGTCCTGGTTGAGATTGAGGAACAGCTCGATGAACATGGTGCGGATCCAGGTCCCCAGCGTTCCCGGGTCGGGGCCGGGCACGCCGAAGTACTGTCCGGCGAGCTGCAGCGGAAGCGCCCGGCCGAAGCCCTCCGCGATCTCGAACTGGCCCGCCGCGCCCGCCTTGCCGGTCAGCGCCTTGGCGTTCGCCGCCACGTAGGAGCGGATCAGGTCGAGGTCGGTCCTCCGGATGACCAGCCGCAGAGCGGAGACCTCGAACTCGTACTGCGGGCTATCGTCCATGCCGAGCAGGAAGTTGGCGCCGCCGAAGATGACCCCGTTGGTCGCGGCGTACGGGCGGACGCTGAAGACGCTCCCCACATCGGCGACCTCGATCACGTCGCGGTAGCGGGTGACCACCGCCGGCGCCGGGCCCGGCATCACGAAGATCGGCCGGTTCGCGCGCAGCTCCGCGAAGAGATCGGCGGGGTGCGCGAACATCCACTGCTGGAGCAATCCGAACTGCTCCTGCAGGATTTTCTGCGGGGGCTCTCCGGACTTCGCCAGAGCGTCGTACTGATCAAGAAATCCCATAATGGTTTCGGCTCCTCACGGGGTCGGTGGGGCGCTCGCCAGAAACCTGAGCGCGGTGGCGCTGGGGAGGAAGCCGTAGGCGCTCCCCCGGGTGATGACAAAACGGGAAAAACCGGTGATCGTCTTCGCTCCGGCCGGGTCCGGGATCGTGAACTTGGCTGTAGCGGGATCGTTGGCGCCGAGGATGGGGTCCTTGGTGCCGCCGATGCCGGGAGTGAAGATCCCCTCGTTGACCCACTGCGACATCAGGAACTCGAACTGGTCCAGCAGGCTGACGCCGATGAACAGGCCGAGCAGCCCGCGCTCGACGCCGTCGTCCGGATGATCGGGATCGAAGGGAGGCCCGTAGGCGATCCCCCGCCGGATGATCCGGTGCTTGCGGCCGTCGTCGCCCCCCGCCACCCTTTCGCCGCGCGGGTTGTTGCGCCGCAGATGGGCAGCCGATCGGACAGCGGTACCCCTTGCGATCGTCGAAACCGTTCGGGTTGACCGGCGACACCACGTAATCGAAATCGTTGTACTCCTCGCGGGGGATCGGCGGCTGCGGCGAATCGGTGTCGGGAGAGAGCTCGATCGGCACGCCGTTGCGCCAGCGGCCGCACAGCTTGGCGGCCAGCTTCTCCGGGCCCATGCCGACCTTGGGAGCGTTCTCGCTCAGAAACCTTTCGAAACCCGCGCAGTCCTGCTGCAAGCACGCGGAACGCCACGAAGCTGCCGTTCTTCCCGAGCTCCTCCGGTGCCGGCACGGGGTAGGTGAAGTCGACGAACTGGCTGGGATAACCCAGCACGAATGCCCCGGTGGGCGACACCGGCTGCATGTCCGTCACCTTGCGCCCCGGCGCGCCTTCGATGTTGGGCTGCGAGATGCCGTCCTGATAGCCGAAATGCACCTTGCCGTCCGGCAGCTCGTAGCCGTCGCGGCGGCCGGCCTCGGCCATCCCTCCGTTCCGCTCGAAGAGGGCCTTGAGAACCGCCGTCCGCGCTTCGAGAACGTCCCGGCCGGCGGCGTACAGGCTCAGGATCACGTGCACGTCGGTCGAATTGAACGGCGGGTCCCAGAGCGCCGGCGCGCTCGGCCCGGTATCGCCCACGCTCTCGGCGCGGGAGACCGAACCCGCCTGGAACTCGGCCGGGAAGGAGCTCAACGTCGCGGCCGGCAGCCCGAGCGCCTTCAGGCCGTCGAAGGTGAGCGCCACGTTCAGGCAGTAGTCCGGCTTCACCGTCCAGACCTGAGCGGTGGTGAGCTGCGGGCTCGCCGCCTCGTCGCCGCTCACCAGGCCGCCCAGGAAGCGCCGGGCCGCCGCCGCGTCGCCGACGCGCAGAATGAAATGACGGACCGCCGGCATCGTGTAGCCGCGGAGGATGAAACCCTGGATGTCGGCGAGATCTACTTCAGCCACCTTCTTGACTCCTCTCAGCTCCCGCTGTTGCTCAGGATGTCCAGCACCGTCAAGGTCGGATACGCGCTGTAGAACGGCTCCACCACCGGCACGTCGTGGGCCTGGATGTAGGCCAGGAACTCCTGGCGGTGCTGCTCGACCGGCAGCGGCGGGGCGTCCGCCATGTGCGAGAGCAGCAGGTCGAAGACCTGCCCCACTTTGTCGACGAAGGCGTTGACGTAGGCGGTCCAGCGAGCCGTCGTAGGCGGTGAAGACGCCCAGCTTCGTGTTGTTCTCGAGGAAGACGAAGCGGGCGAAATGCACCATGCCGGTCGCGGTCAGGGCCTGGTTCAGCGGGTTCTGCTCCGGCGGCAGGCCCTGGAAGTGCCTCAACTGGGCGTTGAGCTGCTCGAAGTCTTCCGGCGACTTGAGCGTCATGATCAGGGTCAGCGGGTTCTGCACCCGGGTCTGGGCCGCCGGCTGCGTGGCCGGCTGGGTCGCGGGAGCGGACGTGGGCTGGGTCGTGGGCGACGCCGATGAGGACGAAGGGGTCGAGGGCTCGGTCACGGGGGGCCTCCTTGAGGGAGAGGTGGAAACAACGGGATGAACATCGCGGGCCAACAGAGGGCGCACACCCTCCATAGCAATCTGTTGATTTATTTTATTTTACCGCGAAACACGGAGGCCGGCAAGGGAAGGGGGAGCCCCATCAACCGCTCCCGCCCTCCTCCGGCCACCCCTGGGCGCCGATCAGCGGCACGAAGCGCACGCCCCCGAGATCCTCGCGGACGACGGAGCCGTCCGCACGGCGGCGCACCCGCACCAGGTTCTGGGTGCGCAGGTCCGGGCCGATCGGGATCACCAGCCGGCCGCCGGCTGCGAGCTGATCGAGCAGGGCCGGAGGAACCTCGGGGCCGCCGGCCGCTACCACGATGGCGTCGTAGGGCGCATGCTCCGGCCAGCCGAGGGTGCCGTCGCCGTGGAGGACGTGTACGTTCCGGTACCCGAGCCGCGCCATCCGTTCCCGCGCCTCGCGGGCGAGCGACGGGTGGCGCTCGACCGTCCAGACCTCGCGGGCGAGGCGCGACAGCACCGCTGCCGCGTATCCCGACCCGGCGCCGATCTCCAGCACCTTGTCCCCGGGCCGGATCTCCAGCGCCTCGGCCATCAGGGCCACGACGAAGGGCTGCGAGATCGTCTGCTCCTCGCCGATCGGGAGCGGCGTATCGTCATAGGCAAACTCGGCCAGCCGCTCGGGCACGAAGGCCTCCCGCGGCACCGTCCGCAGGGCCTCCAGCACCCGCTCGTCCCGTACGTCCCGGGCCGCGATCTGGCGGTCCACCATCTCTCTGCGCAGGGTTTCGAAATCGAGGGCGGTCATCGGGCTCATGGTACGTCCTCCAAGGCTGGAGAACGATTGCATCGAGCGTGCCGGATGTCGCGCCGCAGCAGATCGAGTAAACTTGTCTTTCACTCTTCAGGAGATCTCGATGCCCATGAGCTTGTCGTCCGTGACGGTCCTCGGATTCCTGCTGCTGAGCGTGCCGGCGCTCGCGGGGGACGTCTATACGTTTCCCATTCAGGGTGACGGCTCCACTTCCACGCAGGGCAAGGTGTTTCTCGATGGCAGGAAATACCGCCTGGAGCTCAAGCCGGACCCGGAATCCACGTCCCCCTATCGGACGATGATCTCGAAGGACGGCGGCGCGCACGAGCTCGCCCTCCACTCCGAAGACCACACCTTCTATGAGCCAAAGGCGGCCGCCGTAACCTCTTTATGCTCCGCCTCCTCCCCATCGGCAATGCGTCGGTGACGAACGTGACGCTGGACACCGCGGAGACGCCGGAGCCCGAGATGGTGTCAGGAGTCGCGGCCCGGCGGCACGAGATCAAGCTCTCCTACGACATTGCGATCGAGATCCCACCTCCCGACCATCTCGCGCGACTTGGAAAAGGCCAATCGGAAATCATCCACGGCAAGGTGAAGGTCGACGCGGTCTACTGGCTGGCGGCAGGCACGACCCCAGCGCTGCCCGAGGCTCCTCCGGCCCGCGATCCATACCGGATTCCCCGAGGTCGATCCCAAGCTGGAAGGCGCGATCGCGGCGCTTCAAGGGGTCCCCGTGAAGCAGCAGGTGACCTTCTCCACCGAGGGGGATCGCGGCACGATGCCGTTGACGAGCACCCGTACCGTGCTCCTGCAGGGCCACAAGACGCAGGAGATGAAAGCCGCGAAGTTCGAGGCCCCAGCCGGATTCAAGATGCACGAGCCGGAGCTCTCCAGGCCGGGGCTGGGCCCGGTTCCTCCGGGATAGAGCCGTCGGCGCCTCCGGCGCCCACCCATGTATGATGAAGACATGAGCACGCCACCTGCGAAAGTAGTCATCGTCGGGGGCGGTTTCGCGGGGCTCTACGCCGCCAAGGCCCTGGCGAACCAGCCGGTCGAGGTCACGCTGGTGGACCGCAAGAACCACCACACCTTCCAGCCCCTCCTCTACCAGGTCGCCACCGCCGTCCTCTCGCCCGGAGAGATCGCCTCCCCGCTCCGGCGGATTCTGCACCGCGCCCGCAATACCGAGGTCCTCCTCGGCGAGGTCGTCGGCTTCGATACCACCGCGCGGCGGGTCATGTTGAAGGATGGGGCGGAGATCGCCTACGACTACCTGATCGTCGCCGCCGGGGCGCGGCACTCCTATTTCGGGCACGAGGACTGGGCGGCGGACGCTCCCGGCCTGAAGACGGTCGAGGATGCGATCGAGATCCGCCGCCGCGTGCTGCTGGCCTTCGAGCACGCGGAACGGGAGGCCTACCTGACGGGAAAGCACCAGCCGCTGAATTTCGCCATCATTGGCGGCGGGCCGACGGGGGTGAGCTCGCCGGCGCGATCGCCGACATCGCCCGCCGCGCGCTGGCGAAAGACTTCAAGGCTATCGACACCAGCACGGCCCGGGTCACGGTCTTCGAAGGCGCGCCGCACATCCTCGGCGTCTACCCGGAAGAGCTCTCCATCAAGGCCGAGCGGCAGTTGGAGGAGCTGGGAGTCGAGGTGCGCACCAACAGCCTGGTGTCGGCGGTCGAGCCGGGGCGGATCAAGGTCGGAGAGGAGTGGATTCCGGCCAGTGTGACCCTGTGGGCGACGGGCGTCGCCGCCTCGCCGCTCGGCAAGGCGCTGGGCGTGCCGATCGACAGGGCCGGGCGCGTGCTGGTCGAGCCCGACCTGAGCCTCCCCGGCCATCCGAACGTCTTCGTCCTCGGCGACATGGCCTCCCTCAAGGACACGAACGGAATCGTCGTCCCCGGCCTGGGAGCGGCGGCGACGCAGGAGGGAAAGGACACCGCGGCCAACATCGCGCGCGACCTGCGGGGCGAACAGCGCGTCCCTTTCCGCTACAAGGACAAGGGGAGCATGGCGACCATCGGGCGCAACCGGGCCGTCGCGCAGATCGGGAAGCTCCAGTTTACCGGCCTCATCGCGTGGCTGCTGTGGGCCTTCGTGCACGTCTTCCTGCTGATCGGCTTCAAAAACCGCCTGATGACCATGCGCGAATGGATGTGGGCCTACTTTACGCGCGAGCGGAGCGCGCGCCTGATCACCGACCTCGGCGACGAATCCGCGCCGCCCGCGCGCCCGGTCTCGCTGTAGTCTCCGCGCAGGTTTCCCTCACCCCTACCGTGCCGATCGGCTGGACGGCCTGGGATTTCTGGCAGTACTACGGCCCGCTCTCAACTGCCACGGATTACGTTCAGGTTCCCGGCGTCAGTTGCCCCGTGGACCTCGACGTTTTCAACGGCTCGGCGGCCTCCCTGCTCCAGTGGGCTCAGAAGGGGACCTGATCCCTCAGGGCTGGGTCGAGCTCCATGCGTCCGTGGTTCCGCTCTCGAAGTCGTCGGTGAAAATGAACGCACTGCTGTGATTGAAGTAGAGAAAGGCCGCGCTCAAGGTGCCGCTCTGGCTGTCCGGATTGAAGACGGTGACGGAAACCGTGCCGGACCCTTGAGCCGGAGTGACGGCGGTGAGCGAGGTGGCGCTGTTGAAGGTGACCGAAGTCGCTCCCAGGCCGCCGAAGAGCACCACCGCGCCGTTGACGAAGCCGGTGCCGGTCACGGTGACCGAGGTGCCGCCCGAGAAGGGGCCGCTGGTGGGCTCGATCGACGTCACGGTCGGCGCGGGCAGGGCTTCCGCGATGGTGAAGTTGGTATTCGAGATGTCGAAGAAGACGTTGCCCACGCAGGAGACGCGGACGCGCGCCAGGGTCGTCTGCGTGTCGGGAATCGTCACCGCCTCGGAGCCGTCGTTGGGGGTCGACGCCGCGAGGGAGGTGGCGAAGGTATTGCCGCCGTCGGTTGACAGGTCGATCGCGACGTCCGCGCAATTCACCGGCGCGACGTTGGTCCCGGCCACGCTCCACGTCACCGTCCGCAAGCTGTTGCCGCTCCACGTCAACGCGGTGTTGGGCTGGGTGACCGCGAACGGCCCGGCGGCGGCGCTCACCGTCACCGTGGTCGCGGCGTAGTTGACCCCGGTGCCGCCGGCGCGGTTGTCGCGGGCGGTCAGACGGAAGTTCAAGGTGCGGTTGCGCGTCGACATCGACTCGCCGATGGTCGCGACGTTGTTGAGGATGTCCGACAGGCGCGGGAACGTGCGGCTCGGCACCGTCAGCGGCACGAACGAGCGGAAGATCGGCCGCACCGCGTTGACGTCGTCGTTGGGCGGCCCGGCGCTCCCCAGGTCTACCTCTTCCCACAGGTAGGTCAGAGGGTCGCCGTCCGGATCGGAGCCCGAGCCGGTGAGGGTGAACGGCGTCTGCTTCGGGATGGTGAAGGTCCCGCCGGCGTTGACGCTGGGCGGGCGGTTGCCGGTGGCGGTGATCGCCGCGCAGGAGCTCCCCGTCGTCCCGGTCGAGAACGCCACGATCTGATCGAAGCTTCGGGTATGGAAAGTGTCGTCGCTGTGCGGCTGGAGGTCCTCGGCGCCGCAGATGCCGGCGTAGGCCATGATCGTGGTGCCGCTGCCCGGTTCGTAGGCGAACGACGCGCTGCGGTTGCCGCTGCACTTCAGGGTCGTGCCGTTGAAGGTGTGGCTGCCGCCGAACTGGTGCCCCATCTCGTGGGCCACGTAGTCGATGTCGAAGCTGTCACCGACCGGGTTGGGCTGGCCGGTGACGCCGCTCGCCTTGCTGCTGGTGCACGGCACGTTCAGTTGGGCGATGCCGCCGCCGCCGGTCGAGACGACGTGGCCGATGTCGTAATTGGCCGAGCCGATCACACTGTCGAGGTTGCTCTGGTTCTGCCCCAGCATGGCGGGGCCGTCGCCGTTGCTGTAGGGGTCGGTGGCGCCATTGGTATAAACGATCAGGTTGTTGTTGGCGATCAGCACCATGCGGATCGCCACCTCGCGCTCGTAGACGCCGTCGACCCGGTTCATCGTCACTACCATGGCGTTCAGGGCGCAGGCGACGGCCGCCGGGTTGGGAGCGCAGACCGCGGCCGAGTACTCCCCCGTGGCGGCCAGCGCCAGCCGGTAGGTGCGGAGCTGGGTCCCCGAGGAGACGGCCAGGGGGATCGGCGGCACCTCGCGCGTGAAGTCCTCCTCCTCTTTCTGGCCCTCCTCCTTGACGTCGCAGTGGAAGTCCGCCCCGGCCGGCTTGCGCGCCTCCGCCTTGAAATAGGAGAGGACATACCGCGCGTCCCAGCGGCGGTAGGGGTCGACGAACACGGTGCCAGCCGCCGACAGCACCATGGCATGGAAGCCCAGGGAGGTGAGGCTCAGGCGGGCGGTGGCGGTGGGATCGTCGATCCCCTGGGCGACGAAAGTGCGGATCTCGGGGAACCTGGCCGCCAACTCGGGCTCGAGGATCGGCGACTCCTCGACGCGGAAGAGCCTGTCCGTGCCGTCCGGGTATGGGAGGGCGAGCAGGAGAGGCGCCGTGGCCGCCGCCGCCGAGCGTTCGGCCGGCGCCCGGGCCAGCAGGCTCTCGAGGGCACTTACATCCACCTCCAGGGCCCGGAAGTGCCGTGGCAGGGGGATCTCCCAGGCGCCGCCACGGGCCGGAAGAGACTGGCGCGAAAGGTCGCGGAAGGGGCCGTCCGCCGGGAAGGCGGGAGCGCACAGCGAGACGGCGAGAGCGAACAGGACCAGGAAGCGGCGCTGCAACATGGAAATCCCCACAAAGGCAAACGGCGTACAAAGGAACCACGCACTGGATGCCGAATGCCGCCACCCGTTTCCTGTGCTGTGCTGGATCGACCCAGCTTTCAATTCTACAGCCGAATCGGCTCCGGGCCCTCCCGGATCTAGAGAACCCGGCGCGGCGCGGCGGTGGCGGGGTCGCCCGTGTTCGGCGTGCCGGTCGGCTCGATGAGCAGGAGATGAACCTCCTCGCGGGCCACCGGGCGGTGCTCGACCCCTTTGGGCACCACGAACAGCTCGCCGGGCCCCAGCGAGACACTGCGGTCCCGCATCTCGATGGTGAGATGGCCCCGGAGGACCAGAAAGAGGTCGTCCGTGTCGTCGTGCTGGTGCCAGACGAACTCCCCCTGCACCTTAACGACCATCAAGTCATGGCCATTGAACTGGCCGACGGTCCGCGGCTGCCAGTGCTCGGAAAACATGGAGAGCTTCGCTTCGAAATTGACCTTATCCATTCGTCTCCTTTATCGGCGACGGCGATGCAGCTCCAGCAGCTCCGGGGTGGCGTGGCTCGTACCCAATTGCCAGACGAAGTCCATCTCCGCGTCGAGGGCTTCCAGCGCGACCCGGGACTCGCGGACCAGCAGCATGCTGGCATAGAGCAGGAGCCCGGCCCCGGCAAGGCCGAGCACGAGGGGGATCCAGGCGTATTGGCGGCTGCTGACCGCCACCACCCCGATCGCGACGCTGGTGCCCACGAACAGCCCCAGTGCCCAGTAGAGGCGCGACAGGGCCCGCTGCAACATCCGCGAGCGGTTGGTGCTGAAGTGCAGTTGAGAGAAGAGCATCCGGCGCTCCGGCTCGATCGCCTTCTCGGCGGCAGCGGTCTGGGCGAGCTCCGCGAACCGCCGGGAGATTTCGCGCGTCCGGTCCACGGCCCGGTTCAGCCGTCCCGACGTCGCCATGATGAGAGACCCGCAACCGGAGATCAGCACCGCGGGCGTGATCATCGCCGAGAGGACCGCCAGCGCGTCGGGAAGGCCGTTCATGGACGACAGGATATCCCCAAGAGCGGCGGGCTCGTCCGGATTCACTCAAAAGGCGAGGTCAGCAAGCGCCGCCGGAGCTCCTCGATGCTCTCTTTGGTCGGCCCGAAAAAGCCAACCTTGACGCCATGCTGTTTGCACCAGGCCTGGGCCTTGGCGCTCAGCACCAGAAGTGAGATGACGTTGATGCAGGGCAAAAACATCGCGATCGCCCACAGCACCGGCATGCCGGTTCCCAGGTGATCCGTAAGGTTGTAGGCGGTGAGAGCCAGAGCGACCGCCGCGCCGAGCACCACCAGGAGCACAATCACCGCCACGAGAACCTCCGCGGCCGGCATCGCCATCAACAACTGCACCCGGAAAAAGCCCACAAGGAGCTGCACTCCTACCAGCAGCACGAGGCGGCGATAGAGCCGGGCGATGGCCTCCGCGTTCTCGACGAGTGCCAGCCCGGCTGTACTTTTAGCGCCTCCGCTCGCTGGATCTGAGAACGTCTCATTTGCCATGTCGCCTCCTTGCCTGTCATTTCGTGTACCAGGAGTGTCCGATCCGGCGAAAGCATTTCCGTTCAAGCCGTGCCGGGACAGGGCAGGGGGTCAGTTCTTCCACTCCGTCGTCATCAGCACCATATTCAATCGTCCGTCCGGCAGTCTTGAAGTCAAGAGATCCAGCCGGCCTCTGACCGGCCGGAACTTGTAGGTGCCGACCGGGGAGGTGACGGCATGGCTGGGAGATTCGACGACGCCGGCACAGTATTCAGTGCCGGCCCAGAACTCTTTGATTTCACAACGTCCAGCCAGTTGCTCTCGCAGCTTCTGACACAGGTGATCGACCGCGATGGAGCTGTTCAGCGGCAACGCCGACTCTTGCCGGCCTTCGAAGAGTCGATTTTCGATCATGGTGTCAGAACGGCTCGTGGTCCACCCGGAACGCCCGGGTTGAGGCGAGTCCTCCGTCGTGATGAGCTGACCGAGATCGATTCCCTCAAAGCACCGGTACGCTTGCTGGCGGTCCGGCGAATTGTTACGGCCGATCAGGAGAAGTCCAAGGCCGACGACGACCATACCGACGAGGACCGATCGCAGAACCATGACGCTGACCTCCTTGTGGGCAAGAGAGGATCACTACCATCATACCGCGGACCAACCCACTCAAGGCCGCGCGGCCGGCTCAGTGCAGCGTGACGTTCGGATTGCGGATGAAGCGGCTCCGGTAGGGTAGCCGGTCGTTGAGGGCGATGAGGAGCCGGAACAGGCGCGGCTGTTGGATCCAGAACAGCTTCCAGCGCAGGCGCAGGCTCCGGCGGCGCAGGGTTGCGAAGTGATTGACCGTTTGCAGGGCGAGTTGCGCCCCCTCCCAGTCGCGCGCCGAGCAGGCCCGCACGTAGTCGTCCAGCGTGGTGAGGAAAAAACGCGGCGCGATGGCGTCGCGCACGTAGTAGCGAAACATGCGCGAGTTGTCGGGGAGGATCGCAATGAGCTTCGCCGCGTAGCGTAGACGGCTCTCCATGAAGAGCGGGGAGGTCGACGAGCCGGTGGCGTGGACGCGGAAGCGCAGCAGCGGGCGATCCAGGAAGACGTGGTCCCAGCCGAGGCGAAAGAAGCGCACGAACAGGTCGTCGTCCTCGTAGCCGCAAAGCGTTTCGTCGAAGCCGCCCGCCTGCTCGAACGCGGCGCGCCGCACTACGCTCGCCGAGGGGAGCACCATCAGGTCGCCGGACACGCAATCGAAGATCGTGCGCTTGGGATGACACACCCCCTGCACGCGGATGAAGGCGCGGGTCACCAGGTTGCCGTCGAGGTCCATCTCGTCGAAATCGGAGTAAACCCAGCCCACGGAGGGATCGTCGACGAACGGGGCGGCGAGCTCCTCGAGGTGGCGCGGGTGCCAGTGATCATCCTGATCGAGAAAGGCCAGGAGCTCCCCCTCGGCCTGGCGGGCGGCGGCGTTGCGCGCCGCCGACTGCCCGGCATTGGCCTGCCGCAGCACCCGCACGGGGAACGGCGCCGGGGGAAGACCCGCCAGTTCCTCCAGCGAGCCGTCGGTCGAGCCGTCGTCCACCACGATCAGCTCGCAGGGGAGGAGCGACTGCGCGAGCACGCTGCGCACCGCGTCGAGCAGGAAGCGGCGGCCGTTGAAGACCGGCAGGATGGCCGAAACCCGAGGGTGCATCAGCGCGGGCCCTCCCGCGGCGCCGCCGCCACGCGCAGCCCGTCGACCGGGTAGCGCCGCGCCCGCTCCTCGCTCGCGCCCAGCGGCCACGCCACGGCGCCGAGCGGAATCTCCTCCACTTTGCGAGCCAGGATCTCGGCCATCGCGAAGGCTGGGACGGTCGGCATGTCGAGATGCCGCTCCCGCCATTTCGGGGTGGGGATCATCGCCGCCGGCCCGGCGTCCCGGGCGTCCAGCACCTCGAAGCCGCTCTCCGGCCCGAACAGCACGCGCAGCCCGGCGGCCGACATCCGCCAGAAGTCGTTCGGCTCCGCGTGGGCCGGCCAGGCTCCGGGCGCTTCGTGGTAGACCAGCCCGCCGGCTTTCAGGACACGGTTGACCTCGGCCGCGAAGAGCCAGGGCGCCTGGAGGTGCTCCAGGACCGAGCCGGAGACCACGGCGTCGACCGAGCGCTCGCGCAGGAAGCGGCTCAGGACGTGGGCGTCGCCCACCAGATCGACACAGAGCCCGGGGTGGATGTCGAGCCCGATCACCGGCCCGCGCAGCAGCGGACGCGGCGGCATCCCCACGAGGCCCCCCGGGGTGCGCGCCCCGACCTGGAGCACGCGGCCGCCGCGGGCGTTGGCGAGGTCGATAAAGCGCCGCAGCATCGGCGACACGACGTCTTCGCCTTCTTCCTCGACAGGCCAGGGCGGCAGCGGGCCTTCCGGCAGCGGCAGCGGGAAGCTCGCCGCGCCGCCGTCGGTCTCCAGCGTCAGGCTCACCGGATGGCCGGGGGGGCAGGCGAGATAGACGGCGAAACCGCCATGCCGGACGTGCTCGTGGTCCGGGTAGAAGGCGAGCAGATCGGGCCGGTCCGTGAAGGCGTCCACCCGGGCGGAGCGCCCCGCGGATTCCACCCGCAGTGCCCGCACCCGGTGCTCGTGGGCATGCACCCAGCCGCGCAGGTAGAGGCCGTGGGGATCGCACCAGAACGCGTCCAGCCAGTAGGCGGTGCGGATTCCCGGGACGCCCGCTACCGAGCGGCCGGCGGCGGCGATGCGGAACGCCGCGATGCCGCGCTCGTCGGTCAGCAGGTCCGTGGCCATCCGTTCCCCTTCTCCCCGGCAGTCGAGGACGATCGGCGGGCGGCCGCCCGCGGCGGCGCGGACCGCCTGGAGATCGTCGGCGACCGGCGCCTCGGCCTCCCCGGAAAGATCGAGGACGCCGAGCAGGAACGAGGTACCCGCCGGGGCCTCGAACGGCGCGAACTCCAGGCGGAGCGACTCCTCCGGAAGCAGGCGCGGGTTGGACAGGGTCACCGCACGGTAGTCTCCGCCCTCCCCGAGAAGGAGGAAGCGCAGCCGCGCCGCCGGCTGGCGCGCGATCACGTCGAGCGGCAGGATCACTTCGGAGAGCCGCGCGACGGGGGCGACGAAGCGTTCGGCGATCACCAGCGGCCGGCTTGGGGGGGACGGCGAAACGGCATCAGCCCTGCCCCGCCACGAGGTGAGCGCGCGCCAGTTCCTCGTGAAGACGCGCCGACTCGCAGATCTCCGTGCGCTCCCCCGCAAGCTGGTGGACGCGTCCGAACAGCTCCGCGGCGGCGTCTGGACGCTCCCGGTGGAGCGCCAGCATGCCGAGGCAATAAATGGAATCGAGTGTCTCGGCGTCGGTTTCGCCGCGATCCTCGAGCGCCGGCGCATCGGTCTGCCGGGCGATCCCCGGGGCCAGACGCTCAGCCTCCGCGTAGGCGCCGGAATTGACCAGCCGGATGAAGGTCTGGGCGCGCGCTTCGGCGAGGAGAGCCGGGCGGAGGACGCCGTCCCGCTCCAGGGCTTCGATCTCGCGAACGGCCCGGTCCGGCTCGGTCGCCGCCAGCGCCATTGGCAGGTGCTTGCGGCTCTGGGCCACGAGCGCTTCGGTCTCGCCGTCGCAGAGTCCGAAGGGATTCTGACGTCCCTGCAGGAGGCTGCCCGCCGCCACGGCCGCCGCGAAACAGCCGGCGGCCCGGTCCGGACGGCCGAAGCTGTTGAGCTCCAGGATTCCCGAGAAGAAGAGGGCGCCCGTCAGGTTGAAAGGGAGGGTCCTGCCGGCTTCCAGGTCCGGCATCTCCAACTCGAGCGCGAAACGTTCGCGGTAGACCCGCGCCAGCCGGTCGCGGCTCGCCACCGCCTCCTCGTAGAGGCCGGCGTTGACGCACTCCTTGAAGTGCCGGTAGGCGAAGCCGCAGGCGGTGGCGGAAGCGGGAGGAGCGCTCGCCGCCCGGGCCGCGAAGTAGCCGCGCAGGAGGGTCCGCTCGGTGGACGGATCGGCCGGCCGCAGCCGTTCGAGCGCTACGGGTGAGCGCGCCGCGAAGGCGCGGAGCGTCTCCGGCGACTCGTCGATGCGGACGGCGGCGAAGCCGGCGCCCTCCAGGATCCGGACGAGAGCGCGGCGGTCATAGAGCACCACGTGGAGCCCCGGGCTGAGGGCGCGGCCGAGCTCACCCTCCTCCGCCTCCGGCCGGACCAGCGCGAGGTTGGGAGTCGACAGGACGAGGATCCCGTCGGGGGACAACCGGTCGCGGATCGCGGCGAGTAGCGCGTGAGGCTCGGCGATGTGCTCCAGCACCTCCGAGCAGATCGCCAGATCGAAGGGCTCGGGGCCGAGATCGAGATCGGCGCTGAAATAGCAGCGGCGGACCGGCAGGTCCAGAGCCTCGCCGCCCGCCGCGGCGAGTGGCGAGGGGTCCACCCCGAGCACCTCCCAGCCGAACGCGTAGCGGCTGAAGTCGAGCGCGAAGCCGAAGCAGCCGCCGATCTCCAGGCAGCGCCGGACCGTCCGGGGCGGCAGGCGCAGGAGCGGCGCCACGATGAGGTCGATCCCGGCCCCCTGCTCGACGTAGTAGTCGAGCATCTCGGCCATGTCGCTCTCATAGTCGGGCGGCGTCAGGTCCTGAAGGAAGGCGGCGCCGCAGGCCGGGCAGCGCAGCAGGGTGATGGGCGCATGCCCGGGCAGGACGTGATCGGTGGACAGCACCGCGCCCTTCGCCCCTTCCGCCCCACAGAGGGGGCAGCGGGCCTGGACTTCGTGCTGGAGCCAATGGAGACGCATCGCGGAAGGCCGCGCAGTATAGCAGCCCCGGCGCCGGGGGGACCGGTTCCCGGTCCCCTGGCTGGAATACGGTGGCTTCAGGAGTTCGTGCGGAACGTAGTGAGGATTGTGCCTCCGCTCCCTCTGCGCTGCTGCCTCCAAGCCTCCCGAGAAGACGGAAGGCTCAGGTACTGGCCCTCTCCCGCATACCGGATGTAGCGGTGCCAGACGAAGACCAGGTCGAAGAGGAGCGCCACGAGCCACCAAAGGTACAGGAAGACCGCGGCGGCTATTAACAGCGGCCATAGGTGGTGGAGCTCGAAACGCGCGTTCGTCATCGCCTCCAGTTGAACCTTGATATGGTGATAAAGGACGTAAGCCACCGCGAGCCCCCCTGGCACCAAAAGGGCCCGCGTCCCCCAAGCCGGCTTGAGCCGGCTCACCAGATAGACGGTCGCCAGCACCACGATCGCGATACCTGCCATGCTGAACCCGAAAGCTCCCTCGATCGTCTTGTCGATCAGGCAAGTCCGCCATCCACTAACGTCGGATGCGCAGGTAATCAATCGGTTGGCGAAGATCGACAGGAGAAAAACGGCGAACCCGAGCAAGTGCCATCGCCGCAGGTTCGTCAAGCGCGGAATCCTCGCCGCCACGGTCAGGCCGGCGAGCAGACAGGTGATCGCCGCAACGCTGGGAAATGTCTTGATCGGGTCCTCGTCCAGCGTGCCTCGGATGGCGACTGCGGCCTGTTCCGTCGGTGAGCCGGAAGGTCGAATCGCGCCGTACGCCGCGTTGTACAGGACCAGCACGGCGCAGAAGAGCAGCACGAGCCCGCCCACATAGGGTCCGGCCCAACTAATGGCTCTGGACAGCGTCTTGCTGGCAGGAGGCTCCGCATAGCTCTTGCCCAGAGGCTTGGGCTTAACCTTCTCTTCCTTGTAGACCACCTGCTGGATGAAGTGGCCGAACACCTCCGGATCCTTCCAGTAGTCCACGTGGGCCTTGCCGGGTAGCGGATAGCGCGCGAAGCCATGATCGTGATCAGCGGAAAAATCAAAGATCCCCTGCCACCCCGGAGGCTCCACGAACTTCTCCCGTGCCGTATCCAGATCGAAGCCCACCGGATCGCCGAAGTCGTAGTAGTTCCGCCATTCGATGGGCTTGTCTCGAGGCCCACCCGGGCAGGAGAAACCCTGGAACAACTCAGGCCAAAGAATCAGGTGTTTGTCGATCGGAGAACCGAAAGTCATAAAGCCGCGGACGTTCCGGATCCACTTAGAGCCTTCTGGATGGCAGATAGAGTTGAGCAACCCCAGCAGGGAAACCACGGTCCCCTCACTGTGCGCGACCAGATAGATCTCAGCTTTTGGGAATTCTTCCGCAATCGCCTCCATCCGCCCCGCAAACACCTTTCCGATCCGCTGGCCCTCGTCTCTAACTCGGCCACGATCTGAACGTCGTCCGCATAGTCGACCAGGACCTTCTTGAGGTCAAACGAAAAGAGGCCCAGCTTGTCGGCCAGGAAACAGAGCCGCTCCAGCACACTGATGGTCTGGAGCATTTCTCCCAGGACCTGTTCGATCCGGCGCTGATCGTCCGCGGTGAGCTTTTGCGACGACAGATCGTTCATACGGACCCGGCTGACGATCGTCCGCACCCATGGAGCGACGTCCTCCAAGGTGTATTTCTCCTCGGCCACCTTCCGCGCGATGTCGGCCCAATAGACCTCAGCGAAGGCGAATTTCCGCAGCTCCGACGGATAGGGGGCGGACAGGACCAGCGCCGGCATGGGTGGCGGCGTGCCCGGTAACGTGCCCGGTGACGTAGCCGGTAACGTGCCCACCGTGTGGAAGTTTCCCAAAGGCACCGCGGCGACTTCACCGTGGTACTGACAGAATTGGGACACCGTCTGTTGAAGCGTGGCGAATCGGGTCTGATCGCCGACGCCATGTACCGTGACGATAACCTTCTCAACCTCGTTGTTCATGACATCCTCCCTTATGAGAGGTCTAGACGGATGGAGTCCAGTAATTCCTGAAAAATGCTCTCGCGGAGAGGCCGCCGCCGGGGACCGGCGGCGGCTTCGCGGGCCTGCTGGCCGGCCCGGGGCTGGGGGCGATGTCCGCGGCACTGGAGAGAGACGGCCCTCCTGGGCCGCCCTCCTCAAGGTTGGCTCCGCGGCTACGAGGCCGACGAGACGCTCAGTGGACCCGCGTGCCGTTCTGGTATTCGATGACATAGTCATCGGATTTCTTCGCCGCGGTGGCGGGCCCGCGCCCGTTCACCTTGTCGGGATTGGAGTTGCCGTCGAGGTTGGCGGTGTTCTTGCCGGCCTTGACGCTGTCCCCCTGCAAGGTGATCTTGAAGGTGTTGGTCGCTACCGCCGGCGCGGTCACCGGCACCGTGAGCACGTTGCTCACTCCCCGCTTCCACACCGGCGCGCCGAGGGTGACGCCGCCGCCCGCCGCCAGAACCTTCGGCACCACGGTGGTGTCGCAGTTGGTATCGAAGGTAAAAGTGATCGTATCGCCGGCCTTGAGCGGGCTCATGCAGGGGGTCAGATCATCCTGGACGACCGGTGCGAGGGTCGTCGCGCCGTCGCCGGTCAGTATGAACTCGACGCGGAAATTCGGGTCCGGCGCCACCCCCTGGATGGCGTTGGCGGCGTCGAATGCGGCCTTGACGGCACGCTGTTTGACGCGGTCGGCCTCGGCTCTCCCCTGGTAGGGCTGGCCGTCGAGGGCGCTGAAGAATCGCGCGCCATATTCGGCGTAGGCGGCCACCTTGGCGGCGCTGTTGCCGCCGAGGGCGACGCGAGCGAGTTTGGTGGCCGGCTGTCCCAATCCCTTGGCATCGGTGAAGTCGTCCGCGAGCGAGCCCCCCTCGCAGGCGGAGAGGTAGACGATCGCCTGTCCGACGTCGCGGTAGGTCTGGATGAACTTGTCGGTGACGCTGATCGCAAAGCTGTCGTCGTTCGACGTCTTGGTGATCTGGTCCTTGGTGAAACCTGCCCTGATGTAGGCGTCGTACTGATCGTCTCGCGCCTTCTCGCTCGCGAATGCCTCGACGGAGAGAGAGTCCTTGCCACCGTGCGAGGAGAGCACCAGAACCCCCATGTTGTCCGCGTTCTTGCTGATCAGGTCACGGAACGCGGTAAGCGTGCAGATCTTGGCCGGCGCGTCGGCGGTCGGCTTCTTGGTCTCCACGAAGGTGACCCAATCGTACTGCTGGCCCGATTCGTCCCGCGCCGACAGGCCGTTGCGGGCGAAGCGGTCGATATCGAAGAGGCCGTGCGCCCATTTGTAGGGGGCGTAGAGATAGGCGGTATGGTTCTTTTTGGTGCCGATGCCGGGAGTCTCGTTCTGCGCCCGGGCTCCGGCGAAGGAGAATAGGAGCAGAGCGGCGAAAGCCGTCCCGCGGCGCAGAAACCGCTCAATGCGGGGCATGGCTCACCTCCTGGGACGTGGATGGGGTGGGATTGAGAGTGGTGCCGAACCTCTGCGCGATCGAGGTTGCCATCCGCGCATCCGGGAGGATGGCGAGGAGTGCTTGATAACGGGCATCCGCCGTGGGCAGGGTGGAGATTTGCTCGATCTGGGCCACCAGGTCCGCGCTCTCGCCGGCCGCCGGCGAGAAGATGCGCCCCTCGTCTTCCACGATCAATAGCCGGCCGTAGCTCAAATCGTTGTCGACCTCCTGGGCGAGCTCGGAGAGGGTCTGGGCCCGTATCTGGTCGACCGGCTGTGGGTCGTCCGGCACCTGGAGGGAGAGAGTCTCGGGATCCGGGCTGTCGGTGAAGCGCACCTGCAGATCGGCGACACCGCCGGCGACCAGCGTGGCGCTCGCCACTCCCGGGGCCGCCTGCCACCAGGCGACGGCCTGCTGGATGGCGCTCGCCAGATCCCTAGTGGAGCACCAGCCCGGCCACAGGCTCCAGAACTGCTGGAAGAGAGCCGCGTGGCGGCCGGTATCGAGGGTGGCAGTGGATGAGGCGGTGGGCTGGCTGAACAGGTAACCGTTGACCGCCACCGTGTCATTGGCGATGGTGACCGTGTAGGGGGCGGGGACGAGCTGTCCATGCAGGATCAACCACCCCTGAACCGCGGGCTCCGGCCTGGGAGCCACGGTCGGATCGACCGCCGGAGCTTTGCAGACCGGCGTCGGACTGGGCGGCGGCGGGAACTGGGCGCTCCCGGAGCGCACGGCCGCGGCTCCCAGAAGCAGGGTGATGGCGAAAGAAAGGGCGAAACGGCTCATGAGCACCTCCTCTTCGGCGGCGCCGGTCCGGAACGAGACCGCGCCTACTACTTCGGTGCTCAGGCGACAGACAAGGAGACAAATCAATAGGCTACTGAAACTAGTCCAGCCCTTCAGACCGCGGGCTCAAGCGCGCATCCACGGGCGTAGCACTTCATAGACCGGGATCGCGGTGATGCTTTCGCGCTGGATCGAGAGCAGGCGCCGCTTGGCGAGCAGGCGCAGCGCCTCCTGGATCGCGCGCTTCGACAAGCCGGTCCCCATGGAGATGTCCAGGAGGCTCACCTGGGCCGTCGCTCCCCCGCTGCCATGGGTCCGGCGCCACAGGAACAGGTAGACCAGAAAGGCCGAGGGCTGGCGGTCATGTCCGACCAGATCGGCCATGAGAGAGTCCAGCACGTAGGCGTCGATCTCCACGGTCGTCATCGCGGATCAGTCTATAGCAATCGTTGCCATAGTAGCGTTTACGCGCCTTGCGCCGCCCTTCTCCGCCGGTTCATGATCCGGACATCAAGGAGGAGAGAGAGATGATCAAGGCCATGAAGTTCGTCAGTATTCCGACCCGCGACCAGCAGAAAGCCCTGGAGTTCTACACGACGAAGTTGGGGTTCCGCATCATCACGGACCAGCCGTTCAACGACGAGCAACGCTGGATCGAGCTGGGAGTGGGGCGCTCGGGGACCGGCATCACGCTGTTCACACCGCACGGCCACGAAGACCGGATCGGAACCTTCACCGGCATCTCGTTCGTGGCGGACGACGTGAAAGCGACCTGGCGCGAGCTGGCGGCGAAGGGAGTGGTCTTCATCCAGGAGCCGAAAGAGGCGGATTGGGGCACCTCCGCCATCTTCGCGGACCCGGATGGCAATCAGTTCGTCCTGGGATCCGGGTAGGCGCGGGCCGGCGAAGCCGGCCACATCATCCCGATGAACGTGGGAGGGTAAAATACAGCCTGCTGCCCTCCCCCATCGTGCTCTCGGCCCAGATCGTCCCGCCATGAGCTTCGACGATGCATTTGGAGATGTAGAGGCCCAGGCCCAGGCCTCTTCGATCGTCGTTGCCGACCTGCCAGAATCTCTCGAAGACCAGCTCCAGCATATTGCCGGGTATGCCCGGCCCGGTGTCACTGACGCAGCAGAGGACCTTGTCTTCGGCGCGTTCGACGCGAATCGAGACCTTGCCGCCCTCAGGGGTGAATTTGATCGCATTGGTGAGGAGATTGGCGAACACCTGCATCATCCGGTCGTGGTCGAAATCCACCATGGCGCACGGCTCGGCGCTTTCCGAACCGAGCGAAATCCCCTTCGCGGAGGCAACCGGCTCGAACGTCGCCATCGCCTCGGCGACCAGCTCACACAGATCCTGCCTTTTGGGCATTACCGCGAGCTTGCCCGCGTCGATGCTGGTGACGTCGACCAGGTCTCCGATCAGCCGGACCATGCGGGCGGCGTAGCGTTCGATGCGCTTCACGCCCGCGCGGGTATGCATTCCGCCCTCATCGTCCGCGGCGCGGGCCGAGAGCAGCTCCGCGTTCACGACGATTCCCTGGAGCAGATTCCGCAAGTCGTGACTCACGATGCCCAGGAAGTCGTCCCGGTTGGAGATGGCGAAATCGGAACGCGCGCGCTCGGTCAGCAGATGCCGGTCGGTCTTCTCCCTCTCCAGCGGCAAGAGCCTGTGCAGCGAGCGGGCATGCTCCTCGCGTTCGAGGCGGAGACTCTCATCCGCGGCCGCCCGCTCACTCTGGAGAGCCGCGTCTTCCAGCGCTCTCTCCTCGCTGACGGTCTCGCGCGCTCCAGGCGGCGGCTCTTCCTCGCTCCAGCTTCTGGTCGGCCTTGTCGCGCGCCTCGCTCAATACGGCATCGGCGATCTCCCGAGCGCGATCGACGACCTCGTCGGCATCCTTCTCAATCAGTTGCTGCTTCTCGAGCAGGGCCTGGTCCGTCTTCCGCCGCTCGGTCCGCAGGCTCTCATCCGTCTCGTCGCGCTCCGGGCTCGGTCGCTTGTCCTCGGGGGGCATCCGTGGATGCTACCACTTCCGCCCACGGCTGCCCCTGAGTGGGGACAGGGCGGAACCGGCCCCGTCCCTGAGACAGCCGTCATTCAGAATCCGACACAGGTCCCGCAAGTGTGCCCTGCCTGCTTCACGCACGACTCATCGGGGTTGCAGTAACTGCTATCAGCGCAGTAGGGGTAGGACGGACACTCGGCATCGGAGGCTGAAATGCTTGCGAGGGGGACGATCAGCGCGGAGGCACACAGCAGAATGGCGAGGACTCGAACCCTTTTCATATACTTCTCCTTTCCGACCGCGTCAGCACGGCCGACCCTACAAGAGAGTTGTAGCAAATCTTGGGCCCGCGACGAATCACATGCCACAGAACGGAATTTGTCTAGCCTGGGAAGCCGCCGGCCGGAGGCGCGGACCAACGGCAAGCCGCTGGGAACGGGGAAATCCTAGTCGTCTGTCACAGCCAGGATGATAAGTATTTTGTAGGGGCGGCCCTATGTGGCCGCCCTGGGTGGGGGCGACACACCGCCAGGATCTTCCTCCATCCAGGGCGGCTTCCAGGGGGGCGATCAGGCCATGCAACCCGGGCACGACACAATACTGGACTCGCAACTCCTGTTTTCCGTATCGCTGACGACGACGAGTTGTCCCCTACCAGCCCGAAGAGACATGAAGATCACCGAAGAATAGGCTGGCACCTGCTAAGGCCGCGTGCACGGTGACTTCAGGCTGGAGCCGCTCGAAACGCCTAGCACCCTGGTGGGCGAGCAAGAAAAACGCAGGGCAAGGGCCAGCGGTGAACCTAACCAGGGTCGTCACGCCTCTCTCGCATCGGCTGTCACCTTTGAGGCACTTATTCTGTTCGGTCTAGCCTACTCGCAAGACGAACCAAAGAGTTGTAAGCCGCATCGCGTACTTCAGGCTCTTTGTCCTCTTTCATAACTGCTACCAACCGGTCATAGACTAGCTTATTGTGCTCCGGCAAATCTAATGCGCCAAGCACACGTGCCGCCTGCTTGCGTATATATTTGCTCCCTTCCAGGTGTTCCCAAGGATGAGTTCCGTAATAGAGCGCTTCTAGGGAGACAGCCAAAGCTTCCTCGGAAGCTGGGCTTCGACTAATCAAAGATGATGCCGCAGCAATCCGAGCTCGGTAACTATCAAGATCTCTTTGGTCAGAGATAGCCTTGAAAATCAAATCGACATGATCTCGCGACGGCCCTCCTGGCCAAGATAGAATTGCAAGCGCGGCTCCCTGACGGGCCGACAAACGCGCAGATTCTAAAAGCTGGAATATCCAACCCCTCAACTCCTTGTCATCTCCAAGCCTAGAGCCAATCCTCCCAGCTATCCTCGCTCGCACCTCCGCGAGCCAGTCCTCCTGAACATCAGAAAATACCATATAGTCCGGCATAGCATCCACACAAATCCACTCTCGGAGAATAAGCCAAAGTCCTCTTGACCGAGACTCTAAATTCTCTATCCGAGAAAGTTCGTCAGCGATTGCAAGCCTAATATTGAACGAACCTTGAGAAAAGACACCCGTCAATTCCGACTGCACTTCATCATCGATATCGAGACAGTGGACCAGCACTCGAGCGATAGATTCGAAAGCATAGCTCCCCTTTTCAGAACGGAGTATCCGCATTATATTGCGGCGAAACTTAGGACTGAGTCTTACGCGCTTAATCTCTCCAGGATCAGCCCCGGAAGCTTCACGACCATAATATTTCTGTAGCGATTTAATTTTCGCCTTGATCTCTTCACCTGAAGCATGCAAAGAGATTTTTTCTCTCCGAGAAAACGGGATCGCGGAATTCTTTGCGCGATTCAACCAGACAATCAAGACTCGCCTAATCTCACCATCTACATCAGCAAGCTGGGATAAAGCCTGTGCCGCTGCCCGAGACACCATATAGTGATCGTCGTCCAGTTTACCCATGACTAGTCTCAGAACATCTTGATCTCCAATCTGATTTGCCAAGGCCAATACCGATGATTTCCGCACACGCCAAAGATCGTTATCTAACCCCTCTAAAGCAAGCGCTCGGACTCTCTGGTCCTCAGGTACCAGCTCTGCCAGAGGCGGCAAGATCACCGCCAGGATCGTGCTCGTATCAACAGTTCTTTCATCTTTCTGAATCGATTGCAGCATATCAATAGCACCTGGCCAGTTAAGATTTTCTCCCAATAGGTTCGCAGCATGAAAACGGCCCATCCACGAGACTCCTCTGCTCCAGGTCCTGAGAACACCTAACACTTCATGATCTGGCCAAATATCAATCAAGCTGCGCAGAGCCTCGTCTCGAACGAACTCATCCTCGTCCGATACCCTCTCTTCCAAAGATCTGCGAACAGGCCCATCGGAGTAGGCCAGAAAACTCAAAGCCTTTACCGCAGCTTGGCGCACTATTTCTGACTCATCACCAAACTTCTCCAGAAGTGCTGCGCGGACGATCTCGCTCTTTCCGGCCCAAGGAGCAGCAGCCTCGACCGCACAAGCGCGCACCCACGACTCAGAGTCATGGAATTTCTCTAGAACCACTCCCTGAAGGGAGCTATCAGTTGCGAACTGTCGACCCAGATATTCAACAGCCATTGCTCGCGTCCAGCCATCCTCATCGCCAATACCTCGGAGCAACGCCTGCCTAGCAGAGGGATCTTCACCCACGTCGCCTAAGCACGCAAAAGCAGATCTCTTTACAAAATGATCGTCCCTCTCCGACAGAGCCACGATGATATTCAGGATTTCTGGATCCGATTTAATAAGCTCCTTCGCAGAATCGATAGCCGAAGCGCAAGTGAATTCGTCGGCTGCGCTAAGACGTTCAAGCACGAAGCTCCGAGCCTCTTGGCTTTGATCGGCCCACCGGGCAAGTATACGCAGAGCCTCATCACGCACCGCGCGACTCTCATCACCGAGCCGCTCTCTTATGATTGGCATTACTTGCGAAATAGAATTCAGTTCTCCCAAGGCTTCAATAGCTGCGCGCCGAGTTCCTGAATCGTCCGTCTCCCATAATGGACCGAAGCGCTCATAGAGATTCTCACCCATAAGAAGTATTAGTTGGCCAAAATACCCGACTAACCTCCTCTCCAGTCCATAAACGGTGGTATTTGAGCAAACCTCAAGAACAGCTAGCAGTTCACTGAGAAGACCCGGGTCGAGGTTCACATCGTCACAGGCGATCGCCAGCGCGAGAAGCAAGTTGCGATATAGATCCTTTTCAGTAGGATCTGGAGAGTTGAGTATCCTACGTACAAAATCTGTAACTTCAGGCCGACGATTCTCGACGATTCCAAGCCGGCCGGCGCAGAGCAAGATTGGCTCGCGCCACCTAGGAGTATGTAAATGAAGATGAATCACACGCCAGCGCTCCTCAGCACCTAGCAGAGCGAGGTTACGGCCAGCAAAGTATTCCTGAAACGTTTGATGGAGAAAGCCGAAGTTGTTATGCCCTCGTTCTACCAAGAGGCCAGTCATCTCCCGCATTTCGCGGAGGAAGCGCCGGGCTTGCTCCTGGGCTTCGCGGAGTTGTGGAAGAGCTACCGTTTCAGGGGAGTACCCCTTCTCCATAAGACAAATCTCGGTCAGCTTCTGCTCGATCTCAGTTCGGCTGGCAGTACCGCTGGGCTTCTCGCGGTGAAGCCAGAGCGCCAGAGGAAGGAGAATATTTTCGGCCTGATGGCGATCCATGGCATCGACAGCCTTCTCTCTGGCTCCCTGGCTGCGTGCATAGAGCCAGTTATCAAGCAAGGTTGAAATGTAGACTTCGTAGAGTTGTACCCTGCGGTTTGGGAGCTTGCCCACCTGCCGCCGGAGGAGTGCAAGGAGAGTGAGCATGAGGGGTGTCGCGGCTAGACGGTGGACGCTCTCATTGCTCTTGACATCCTGCAGGAGGTTCCGCTCGAGATCGCGTGCTTTTCGGAGCATCTCAGGAGTCTCCTGCCCTCCGGCGGCCCATTTTTCGTAGGCGCGTGACCATTGGTGCACAAAGACCTCGATCTCCTTTTCCCCAAAGTCTAGAACGCTTAAAGTGGGAAGGTTCCCTTGCAGCGGCACTTCGCGATAGCCTACAAAGCGGCTGGTGATGGCAAAGCGAACGCCATGGGGACCCCACTCGCCAATTAGAGCGCTGGCTTGTTGGGCAACATAGCGGCGTGTCGTGGTATCCAATACTTCGTCGAGACCATCAAGGAGAATAAGAGCTTGGCCGGTCTCCAGAGCCTGGCGAAAGAGTGGCCCGAGGCCGGGCAAACTCCGGCGGCGGTCGTAGAAGCGCGGCAAGAAATCAAGGAGAGTTAGACCGGGAACCTCGCCCAACATGTCATCGAAGGCGGCGAGAGGGACGAAGATAGGCAGGCGGTCCGCTTCCTTAGGATCGATCCCTAACCGCTCGCTCGCCTTTGCCGGGCCCCAGGCGTGTACCAATGCAAGGAAATACAACAGCGTCGTCTTGCCACTGCCGGGGTCTCCCAGAACGACAACGGCGCGGCGGTCATGCTGGTAGAGAGCGTCGGCGATGGACTTCCTCTCCGGCAGGGTGCGACCCCAACGCTCGCGGCGGAGAGTGTCAAGTTGGCTAAGGAGTTCCCGCTTGGCCTCGGGATCCTTGTCGTCGACTTCCAAGAGTAGGCGGCGCTCCTCGATGCTGAAAGAGTCCGCTATCTCCGGCACCTCGGCGACCGCGCGCAACTCGACGTAGACCTCGTCTAAAGGAAGATTGATGGCTTGGGCCGAAGGAGTCATTCCCGGGAATGTGAGGTACTCAAACCAGCGGACGATATGCCGGCGGTACCGGTCTGCGAGAGCTATCAGATCTTCCGGGCTCGGCACACGCTCCAGAACACCACGCCGCAACTCCATAGCCACAGCCTGGAGAACTCCGCGACTTGCCGGAGGGTGCGCCTTGTCCTCAGACGGTTGGCCACCTATCCTCAACTCGCCCTGGGAATCGACGTCGATGTCATAACCCGACTTCAGAATCGCGCTCTCGACGACTCGCCAGCCATCGAAGGCAGGAACAACGCCAGCCGTACGGAGAACGTATGCGGTCGCGAGGAGGGAGGCTTCGGAAATCTCACCAGCGATAAACTGATGCATGCTGCCATTTAGTCTTTCGACCTCCACTGCTAGACGCTCTACCCCATCCGCCGTACGCTCGGACGCCTTTGCTCCGCGCTCGCTCCATTGAGCGACATGGCTTACTCCCACAACCACCTCACCAAGCAGCTTCAAATCGAGAACGCCCTTTAAGGCTTCTTGCTGTCCGATTGCGGTGTAGAAGGCGCCTGCGAAGACGCGGAGGAACTTGTTCAAGTCAAAGTCAGGCAAGGTGCCTGGATCAAGCCCCGCCATCTCCAACTCGGACTTGATGGCATGGAGGTCGAGCGAGAGGTCTGGGCGGGGATCAAGAAGCTGTGCGAGTTCCGCTACAACCGCCTCGTTCTTGAATACATCTCCAAAGAAACTCTCATAGTGAGAGCGAAGGCCCGAGTCAGGCTCATAGGATTCGAGAGCGGCTTCAAGCGCTTCTGTGATGGCAGCTTGGAGAGCTTTATGGACAGGATCTTTGTTCAAACGACGACGAACGACACCGGACACATTCTGCAAAATCTCGCTTAGAAGGTCGGCGGCAGCGCCTGCAATAATGGCATCCATGTGGGTGGCAGCCTCTCATGAGTGAGATTGTAGGGTTCCAATATATAAGACGACCAGAAGACTTGAGAATCCCGCGCATGAGCGCGGCTCGCAACGTAAAATGGACCAACGAAAGAATTGGAGTCGCCATTGGAAAGACGCCATTCTCGGCGAGGATTTTGGCCGACGCTTTGTCCAAGCGACGTTGACGTTCAGGCAGCATGGCGGGCACGTGCTCAGAGCCGGTCAGGCCTCGGCCAGCGACCGGTCCTTCGGCACAGCGGCGGCCCCCAGCTTCGCGCCCAGGTAGGCTGACGGCAGAAAGACCGCTACTCCGAGGATCCAGAACCAGACGGGGTGCGGCAGCAACAGCATGTTCACGATTCCGCCCACCAGGAAAATCACGCCGAGCACCAGGCCGTGGGCGATCGGCGACCGGTATGCCATGCGCGCCGTGACCCAGGCGCCGGCGAAGGTGCCGACGATCCAGCCGAGCAGCACGAAGAGCAGGGCACCGGGAGGCATGAGCGCCATCGCCGCCCGGACGGACGCGGGATCTTCGGGATTCATGCCCAGAGGCGGCGGGTAGACTTTGGACCCGAGGAACTCGATGATCGTGATCGCGAGGCCGGCGACCACCATGCCGACCCAGACCGGAATGACGCTGCCGCGGAAGAACCTCATGCGCTCTTCTCCTTTTCGCCGGGGAGAATCATAGCGCGAAGCTCCGAGAGCTCGGCGGATGACTCGCCGGAGCCGGCGGACGACTCGCCGGAGCCGGCGGACGACTCGCCGGAGCCGGCGGACGACTCGCCGGAGCCGGCGGACGACTCGCCGGAGCCGGCGGACGACTCGCCGGAGCCGGCGGATGACTCGCCGGAGCCGGCGGACGACTCGCCGGAGCCGGCGGACGACTCGCCGGAGCCGGCGGATGACTCGCCGGAGCCGGCGGACGACTCGCCGGAGCCGGCGGATGACTCGCCGGAGCCGGCGGATGACTCGCCGGAGCCGGCGGACGACTCGCCGGAGCCGGCGGACGACTCGCCGGGGCCGGCGGATGACGAAAAGTCCCCGGCGGGTGACTCGCCGGGACCGGCGGATGGCAAAAAGTGCCCGGCGAGTGGCCCGATCACCTCGCGTCGTGGAAGATGACGCCCAGCGTGTGCCGCCGACCGGAGCGGAGACGGCTGACGCCGTGGCGGAGGTTGACCCGGTAGGCTCCCCGCGTGCCCTGCACGGGCCGGTGATGGACCGCGAAGATCACTCCGTCCCCCTGGTTCAGGTCGACCACCTCGGCGCGGGATTGCATCCGGGGGCGCTGCTCGGTCAGCACGAACTCGCCGCCGGTGAAGTCCTCGCCCGGAACCGACAGGAGGAAGGCGACCTGCAGCGGGAAGGCGAGATCCCCGTACAGATCCTGGTGCAGGCAGTTGAAATCCCCCTCCCCGTATTGCAGCAGGAGCGGGGTCGGCCGGGTCTGGCCCGCCTCGTGGCAGCGCTCCAGGTACTCGGCGTGGTCCGCCGGATACTGGACGTCGATCCCCAGGGTCTGGTTCCAGCGGTTGGCGACGCCGGAGAGATGGAAGTAGAGCGTGCGGCGCAGTATCGCCACCTCTTCCGGGAGCGGGTAGGCCCAGTATTTGTACTCGCCGCGGCCGAAGCCGTGACGGGCCATCACGATCCGGCTGCGGAAGGGCTCGTCCTCGCCATACATCGCCGCCAGGGCGCGGCACGGTTCCGGGTCCAGCACTCCCCTGGCGACCGCGCAGCCGTAGGCGTCCAGATCGCTCGCGATCCGCGGCCAGTCGAGGGACTCCACCCGATCCGCGATCCCCGTGCCGCTCATCCCACCGCCTCCCGCTCGAGCAGCGCGCTCTTGCGCTGGACTCCCCAGCGGTAGCCCGAGAGGTTGCCGTCGTTGCGGATGACCCGATGGCAGGGGATGGCGACCGCGAGCGAGTTGGCGGCGCAGGCCTGGGCGACGGCGCGCACCGCTTTCGGCGCGCCGATGCGCTCGGCGACGTCGGCATAGCTCACGGTCGAGCCGGCCGGGATCTCCCGAAGCGCTTGCCAGACCTTCTGCTGGAAGGCGGTCCCCCGCACGTCGAGCGGCAGGTCGAGGCCGGTCTTCGGCGCTTCGATGAAGCCGATGACCTGGGCGACGGTGCGCTCGAACTCCTCGTCGCCGCCGATCAGCTCGGCTTTCGGGAAGCGGTCCTGGAGCTCTCTCACCAGCGCGTCGGGATCGTCGCCCAGGGAGATGGCGCAGACGCCCTGGTCCGAAGCCGCCACCAGGACGGAGCCGAGCGAGCCTTCGGCGACGGCGAAACGGATCGTCGTTCCCGTCCCACCCTTGCGAAAGCGGGTCGGAGTCATGCCGAGGGTCTCCGCGGACTTCGCGTAGAAACGGCCGTTCGAGTTGAAGCCGGACTCGTAGATCGCCTCGGTCACGGTGCCGCCTTTCGCCAACTCTTCGCGCACCCGCCGGGCCCGGTGGGCCACCGCGTAGGCCTTTGGGGTAAGGCCGGTGATCGCCTTGAAAACGCGATGAAAGTGATAGCTGCTCATCCCCGCCGTCTTCGCCAGGGCGTCGAGCGCCGGCGGCTCTTCGGCGGCCTCGATGGCACGGCAGGCTTTCGCCACCGCGGCGGCGTGTTCTTCGGCCAGCGTCGGCCCCTTGGGAGCACAGCGCTTGCAAGGCCGGAAGCCCGCCTTTTCGGCCTCCTCGAGGGAATCGTGAAAGGCGACGTTCTTGCGCAGCGCCGGCCGCGTCGTGGCGCAGGAGGGGCGGCAATAGACGCCCGTGGTTTTGACGGAGTAATAGAAGGTGCCGTCGGCGGCCCGGTCCTTGCGGACGACGGCCTGCCACTTCGCTTCATTCAGTCTCTTGGTTCAGCAGGGTGTTCATGAGGGCTCCTTTCCTTGCTGAGAGGACTGTAGCCCTTCCCTGGAAAGCCAAAACTCCGGTTCTTGCTTTTTAATTCGAGTTGGGACGATGCCGTGGGTGTTGATAGCCGAAGGCCAGTTGCGCCGCCCGGGCGGCGAGGACGGCCCAGAGCCAGGAGAAGGGGGACCGCGGGTGGAGCCAGGCGTTCACCAGGAGGAGGGCGAGGAGGATCAGGGCGGCGGTCCGAGTCCGGCTCAGGTAGAGCGCGAGCGCGGCAACACCCAGGATGGACCCGGTCGCGAGCGACCCGGTGTTGCCGTAGACCGCGACGCCGACGACCGCGGAGACGGCGGCGAGGCTCAGGAAGAAGAGGGCGATGCGGTGAAGCTCTGACAATCCCATGCTACGATTTCCGCCTCTTCCGAGGGAAGGCCGCGGGCTCGTCCCGTGTTATCCCGGTGGGATCTCTCATCCCGCCAGCGCGGAGCGCACAATCCATGGACATGACGAACGATCCGGTTTCCCGGCAGCGAACCTTCGCCATCACCAGAAACGCCTGGCACCTGAAGACGACCCTGACGCTTGATTCTGACTCCTGCCACAGAGCATCACATCGCCTCCCGAGGGGGCCATTGCCTCGGGAGGCGAGCCGCCTACTGGCAGGTGTTGCCGGCGTTGTTGATCGTGATGGATTGGTACGAGCTGCTGTTCAGGATGTAGCTATAGCCGTTGACCGTCCGCTTCAAGACGCGGAGGACAAAAGAGTGCGCGCAGTTGCAGGTTGCCGTCCAGTAGGGATCGGGAGGAAGAGGACGAAAATCATTATTGACGCCCGTCCAGAGGGGCCCGCCCGCAGCATGCGCGCTATAGGAGTCCGAAGAACCGTCTCCGACCGGTTACGTCCCCAGAAAGCACTGAGGCTGTAGCCCAACAGATGGCCGTTGGCATCGTAGGCTGTCAGTCCGAAATCGAAGGAGTTGGGGAATGGAGTCGAGACGATCTGGCATGGCAGTATCTCGCTCGCGGAGTGAGTGGCGTCGACTGCGCGGATGGCCTGCAAGCTCGCCACCGGAAGAGTGTTATCGACCAGCACGGTCAGAGTCCGCTGGGCCAGCGGAATCCTAAACGTGATGTCCGTGGCACCTCGGAAAATTTGGATCTTCAAGGTATACAGGCCGTTGTCGGAGGTCGGCCAGCGCATCATCAGATACGTCGGGGACCAGTATGGAACCGTCGCCGGGCTACTATATTCCGTAGGAATCCTGTAACTGCCTGGGGCAAGAAGGCTGGCATCCGGAGCCATCAGGAACGGCTCGTAGCGAGGCCGCGGTAACGACGCCGGATTCCAGCGATAGGCGGTCCAACTTGCTATGATTGGAGTTGGCGTATTGACAGGAACACCGTTCACACTGCTAATGAGAATCCTATAACTAGTCGCTGTCTTATTGAGCAGCAGCGTGAGGTCGCCGAAGATGTCCAGGGTGCCGCCGAAGGGGGCGTCGAGGACTTTGAAAGGAGCATCCGGAGGAGTGGCGGAGGTGTTGGCATAACCGCTACTTTGAGAAATACTCGTCACCGGGATGCTTCCGATCGACAGAAAGACTCGCGAGTGGTCGGGAACCGTCGAGAGAGGAAACCGGATCACGCTATGGTTGCTCCCAACGTAAATACTGCTTCCCGAAGGGTTTACTGCAAGCCCATTCCCATTTGGATTGGTAAAACCTCCCGCCGTTCCAAACTTGGCTACAAGGCTTGCCGTGTTAGCCGCCGGGTTCACTCGCAGCAGAGCACTATCACCAAGCTCGCCGATCAAGGCGTAAAGAGCGCTTTCCGAAGCATCCGTCCACGCCAGAGAAAAGGGGCCGACCGCGAATTGGCCAAAGGTGCCAAGAGTTCGGGTCTGTTTGCCGGTGCCCAAGTCGATCTCTTTGATTATGACAGGACTGGAATGGAGGACATAGGCGAGCGTGCGGGCGGCGTTCACGGCCAGCGCTTCGATCAAACCCAAGTTTGCGGCAATCAGCGATGTTTGGCCGGTGGAGAGATCGACCCGCCAGATAGCTGTCCGATCCTTGAACCAATATAGGCGGAGTTGATTTCTGGAGCCAAGACGATCTGTGTGGGAATTCCGAGATTTGGTCGCTGGACCATTGCCGGTGTTACCGGCGCATTGCCGTCCAGGTTGACCTTCCAGAGGGTACCGTCAATGAGGGTTACATAGCCGAAACCCGTTCGGGCATTCACTGCCAGGTTGAGAGGCTGTCCCGTGAAGCTCGGCACGACGGTGTTCACCTGGCATCCAGGCGTCACCTCGCAGACCGGCGTGGCAGCAGGCTCTTCAAGCCACCGGTGTTGTCCAGGTAAAAAAGACGGTTGGAGACCTCCTCATAGGCGACCGCCCGGACCCGGGCCGTATTCGCGAGATCGAGGGCCCCCGTAGGAACGGCAGAAGACAGGAGCACGGCGCAGGCCAGTACGCCTTGGAGAAGGAGTAAAAATTTCGACCTCCCACCCAAAATTTTCAACATGGAACGCCTCCTTTTCGCGGTTGTGGAACAATAATACGGTCGCGACCTTGCAAACGAAATCTTACCTCCAGCAAGCTTTGAGAGACGCCATGAGGATTCGATATCCTTCCGTGGGAAGGATCGCACAGGTTCTGAACCGCTATACTGTTAGGAACTTATTATACAGCCGTACAACCTCAATCTACAAATTCGGTTACTCAGATGATCTATTGAATATCGTCATAATGGCATGAGCAACCTGCTTGCCGGGTAGACTTTAGGTTCCGAGCAGTGGCGGGCTGGAAAGCGAGACGTGTGACGCAGCCATAGAAAAAATTCGCAGCGATCTAGAGCGATGTCGCGGGCGCGCGCCGGCCGGACCCATGGAAGTGAGGACTCGACGGCCCAGGTGAGCCTGCGGACATCTCCATGGACCCGCCTGTCGAAGCGCGGTGCAGGAGCGCTCCGTCTCCTCACCAAGCGCCGCCTGCTGTCGATCCAGCGCGAGGGGATCACGGCGATCCGGCCTAGAGGTGCTGCGGCCGCGGGTGCGGTAGTTGAGGGCGACCTGCGGTCGCCCTCAACTACCGTGCTAACATTCCCCGCCCTCAAGGGAAGGCCGCGGGCGTCTCCCGTGTTGTTCTTTGGGATTCTTCTGGGGAACAATCCGGGGGACGATCACCTGGCGCCGAAGGCCAGTTGCGCCGCCCGGGCGGCGAGGAGGACCCAGAGCCAGGAGAAGGGGGCCCGCAGGTGGAGCCAGGCGTTGAACAGGAGGAGGGCGAGGAGGATCAGGGCGGCGGTCCGGCTCCGGCTCAGGTAGAGCGCGAGCGCGGCAATACCCAGGACGGACCCGGTCACGAGCGAGCCGGTGTTGCCGTAGACCGCCACGCCGACGATCGCGGAGACGGCGGCGAGGCTCAGGAAGAAGAGGGCGATCTTCTGGATCTCTGCCAACCCCATGCTACGATTCCCCGCCTCCTCACGAGGGAAGGCCGCGGGCTCGTCCCGTGTTGTTACAGAAGAAGCAGATCATTGGGACCTCCCGTCCCGGGCGCTCCGCCCGGCCGAGCGCGGAGCGCACAAATCCATGGACATGACGAACGATCCGGTTTCCCGACGGCGAACCTTCGCCATCATCTCGCACCCCGACGCGGGGAAGACGACGCTCACCGAGAAGCTGCTGCTGTTCGGCGGCGCGATCCAGCTCGCCGGCGCGGTCAAGGCGCGCGGCGAGGCCCGGCGCGCCCGCTCGGACTGGATGAAGGTCGAGCAGGAGCGCGGCATCTCGGTCACCTCGTCGGTGATGACCTTCGAGTATGGCGACTGCACCTTCAACCTGCTCGACACCCCGGGCCACGAGGACTTCAGCGAGGACACCTACCGCACGCTGACCGCCGTCGACTCGGCCATCATGGTGATCGACGCCGCCAAGGGGATCGAGGCGCAGACCCGCAAGCTGTTCGAGGTCTGCCGGCTGCGCAATGTGCCGATCGTCACCTTCATCAACAAGCTCGACCGCGAGGGGCGCGATCCCTTCGACCTGATGAGCGAGATCGAGCAGGACCTCCAGCTCCACGTCACCCCGGCGACCTGGCCGATCGGCATGGGGCAGGCCTTCCTCGGCGCCTACGACCTGCGCCACGACCGTCTTGGTGCTGATGGACCGCGCGCGCCGCGACGTGGCCCGCGACGGCGAGGTGGTCCAGGGGCTGGACGATCCGAAGCTCGACGCGCGGCTGCCGGGGCACGCGGTGGCGAAGCTGCGCGAGGAGGTCGAGATGGCGCGCGGCCTCTGCCCGCCGCTCGATCTCGAGGCCTATCGCGAGGGGCACCTGACGCCGGTGTTCTACGGCAGCGCGGTCAACAACTTCGGCGTCCGCGAGCTGCTCCAGGGGCTGGTCGAGCTGGCTCCCCCGCCGCGGCCGGCGCCGACGGAGACCCGCACGGTCGATCCGCACGAGGAGAAGGTCAGCGGCTTCGTGTTCAAGATCCAGGCGAACATGGACCCCAAGCACCGCGACCGCATCGCCTTCGTCCGCCTCTGCTCGGGGCGCTTCGAGCGCGGCATGAAGCTGCTCCACGTCCGCTCGGGGAAGACGATGTCGATCCACAATCCGGTCCTCTTCCTGGCCCGCGAGCGCGAGCTGGCGGAGGAGGCCTGGGCGGGGGACATCCTCGGCATCCCGAACCACGGCAACCTGCGGATCGGCGACGCGCTGACCGAAGGGGAGGAGCTGCGCTTCACCGGCATCCCGAGCTTCGCGCCGGAGCTGCTGAAGAAGGTGCGCGCCGAGGACCCGATGCGCTCGAAGCACCTCGGCCGCGCCCTGCTCCAGCTCGCCGAGGAGGGAGCGGCGCAGGTGTTCCGGCCGACCTTCGGCAACGAGTGGATCGTCGGGGTGGCCGGCGCCCTGCAGTTCGACGTGCTGGCGGACCGCATCCGCACGGAGTACAACATCCCGGTCCACTTCGAGGGGACGACCCTGTTCACCGCCCGCTGGGTGGACACCGAGGACCATCAGCTCCTCAAGAAGTTCACCAACGCCAACCACGCCGCCATGGCCGAGGACCACAACGGCTCCCCCGTCTTCCTGGCCAGAAACGCCTGGCACCTGAAGACGACCGGCGAGGAGTGGCCGAATCTGAAGTTTTTGAAGACGAAGGAGCAGGTGCAGTAAGGAACCCGCACGAACCATGAGGGGATCGCCGCGCCACCGGCGTTCAGGGTGCGGGACATTTTCTTCAAGGAGGTCCATCCCATGTTCAGGCTCAAGAGAAAACCGCTCTACCTGCTCCTCGCCGGAGCTCTCACTCTTCCCACTCTCGCCGCGGCCCAGGGTTTCCAGGCCGAGGCCGCTCAGGCTTCCCAGACCGTCGAGCGCCGCGCGCTCACGGCCGACGTGGCCGAGTACACCTTCAAGCTGCGCGTCGGCTCCGGGCCGTACGACCAGATCGGCATCCACCGGGTGGTCAAGGAGAAGGCCCCGAACGTGCCGATCCACACCGCCAAGGCGGTCTTCATGGTGCATGGCGACGTCTGGGGCTTCGACGGCGCCTTCCTCTCCAGCGCCGCCTCGCCGGTGGTGCCGGACGCGCACGCCCTGCCGGTCTTCCTCGCCGAGAACGGCGTGGACGTCTGGGGGATCGACTTCCGCTGGACCCTGGTGCCGTCGGGGACGACCGACTTCGCGTTCATGCAGGACTGGGGGATCGAGCAGGACGCCCGCGACCTCGGCATCGCGCTCGGCGTCGCCCGCTTCACCCGCGCGATCACCGGCAGCGGCTTCGGCAAGCTGACGCTGCTCGGCTGGAGCCGTGGCGGCCAGACCAGCTACGCCTACCTGAACGGCGAGACCCAGCTCCCGCCGGGCCTGCGGCAGGTGAAGAACTTCATCCCGGTGGACATCTACCTGAAGACGGACGATGCCGGTCTCCGGCAGGCGGCCTGTGACCGGGTGGCGGCGGCCCAGGGGGGCCCGGCCGAGAGCCAGAACGGCGTGCTGTTCCAGACTCTCGGCTTCCTCGCGGAGGCCGCTCCCGATCAGCCGACGCCGATCCCGCCGCTCGCCGGCCTGACCAACCGCCAGGCGGCGCTGTTCGCGGGGGCTCTGACCTTCCAGCTCTTCCAGCCGGTGCCGTTCTACCACTTCGTCGGCGGCAGCTTCGACGCCAACGGCCTGCCCGCCGGGCTGCTCTACACCGACCCGACGGCGTTCTTCGATTTCGAGAAGGGGGCCTCCCCGTTCGAGCCGAACAAGGTGGTCGTCGACGGCGACGTGGCGACCTGCGACCAGACCGACGTGGCGTTCGACGATCACCTCGCGGAGATCAAGGTCCCCGTCCTCTACGTGGGCGCCGGCGGCGGCTTCGGCGAGTTCGGGGTCTACACCACGACTCTCCTCGGCAGCACGGACGTGACGACCCACATCGTCAACAAGGTGCCCGCCGCGCAGCGGATCGTCGACTACGGCCACGCCGACCTGTTCCTGGCCGGCGACGCCCAGACGCAGGTCTGGCAGCCGATCCTGGACTGGGTCCAGGCGCACTGACGGCCCGGAAGTGTTCGACAGCGGCTACCGCGAGCCTGGCGGTTCGCGGTAGCCCTCCTCCCCTGCCCGAAACCTCTCTCGGCAGCTCAATTTCTCCCCGACAAGCGACCCGGCGGCCCCGCTTATGGGCCTGAAGCCATATCTTTAAGCCCGATCCAAAAACTTCTTGGCTACCGGTGGCTCCTTTTTGTCCATTGGCAGCACTAGATGAATAAGGGCGTCTCCGAACGATTCGGGACGTGGTACCCTCAGCATCAGGAAACCTGGAAGGCGAATCTGAGATAACCGCGGGCGCGGGGGCCATTGGGGTCTCCAGGCGCGTCCACGATCTAGGAGGGATTTCGATGTCTCGACCCACCGTCGTCCGACGCTTGACGGCCGTCATCGCGCTGCTCGCGGTCTTCTGCCTCGCCCTGCCCGCGGCGGCCGCGCCCGGAGCCCGTGGGCAATCTGCCCGGACCCGCGCGGTCCACTCCTCCGGCCTCGTCGACCAGTTCCTCGCCTGGATCGGTACTCTCCTGCCCGGCCCCTCCTGTGCCCAAGGTGCCACACGGAGAAGACTGGCGCCTTCGGCTCCGAGCGGCGGGCTGGACGTTGACCTCGCCGACCGAAGCGAATACAGACAAGGGCTGGCACGGTCGACCCCAACGGTTGAGACAAGCGGGCTCCGGCAGACCAGATCGGTGCCCCGGGCAAGAGTGTAGGACTATGACGAAAAGTATGCGACAATTACGCGACATCTTTTATTCTCAGGGAGGGCTCGATGGCCAGAGGAGGAGAACGAGGCGAACGGCATCCTAGCGCTGCCGAGTTGGAACGTTTCCTGCTCGGCGAGATGTCGCCCGCGCCAAGCCGCCCCGATCATCTCGTCATCTGATTGAGCGGTTGTCAGCAATGCCGCGCCGGGATGGCGCCTCTGGCGTCCGTAGTCTTCGCCACCGGTCCCGCTGGCGCCAGGAACGCATCCGCGCAATCCGGCTCCGAGTACGATTTCCCTATCTTCAAGGCGTTGGCCGCCGCCCGGCGGTATGCCGCGACCGTGGAGCAGACGAAGGTTCTAAGGCAGCAGCCGTCAGCTCCCGCGGCGCGTCTCCTCCTGGAGGCTCTCCCCGCAGTCCGGAACAGCGGCAGGAACGGAACGGATCGGGACCGCTGCGAGACGCTCATCGAGCATGTGCCGGAGCCTCCGCTACAGGATCTGGAAGGGATGATCCTGTCGGCTTCGATGGCCGTCGCTCTTGCCGAACGGATCACCGCGCGACCAGGGAGAATCCCCGGAACTGGCCGATCTCCAGGCTCGCGCCTGGGCCGAGCTCGGCAACGCCCACCGGGTCGCCGACGACCTCGTCACGGCGGAAGCCGACCTCGTTACCGCGCTGTGCGTTCGAGCTCGAGGGAACCGGCGACCCGTTGCTCCTTGCGCGGCTCATGGACCTGACCGCCTCCCTCTACACCGATCAGCGGCGTTTCGAGCGAGGCTCGCGCCTGCTCGATTACGTCTACGCAGATCTACGAGACGTCAAGGCGACATGCATTCGGCGGCGCGGACCCTCATCAGCAAGGGGGTCGCCGCCAACTCTGCTCTCGATTCCGACCAGGCGATCGGGTTCCTCGTCCGAAGGGATCCGCCAGATCGATCCGGCGCGCGATCCGAAGCTCGTCCTCGTGGCGGTTCACGGCCTGCTCTGGTGTCTGGTCGATTCCGGCCGGCGCCGACGAGCGCGCACAAGCTGTTCGAGCGAAGCCGCAGCCCTTCTATGAAGCCCATGGCGAGCACCTCGATCGCCTGAAGCGCGATCTGGCTGGAGGGGCGGATCGCCGCGCATCTCGGAGAAGACGAGAAGGCCGAGCGGCTCTTCCGACAGGTTCGTGAAGGCCTATCAAGAGGCCGATGTCGCCTATGACGTCGCTCTCGTGTCTCCTCGATCTCGCGGCTCTCTGGCTACGCCAGGGGAGAACGGCGGAGATCAAGGCGCCTGCTCGACGAGACGATCTCGATCCTCCGCGCCCGCAGTCATCCAGCGCGAGGCGCTCGGCGCTCTTCTCGATGCTGAGGAAGGCCTTCGAGACGGATCAGGCGACGGCGGCGTTGCTGCGCACGGTCACGACCGAGCTCCGGCGGCTCGAACGCTCCCACGCACGGGCCGCTTCTCCAGCTAGCCCCCTTCGCGGAGGCCAGCTTCAGCCCCGGGGCTTGCGGCCGCCCCGGGGTTTCGTGTTTTCAGGGGGGAAGGCGGTGCGGATCCTCGCCAGGGGCTGCTTCCACGGCCGGAGCCCCGGCCAGCGCGGCGCGGACCGCGTTCTGGATCATCCGCTCCAAATCGTTGGGATCGAGGGTCGGCGTCGGTGGCGGCGGCGACTGGGTGCCGAAGCCCAGCTTCTGGAACCGGCGCAGGAACTCCTCCATCACCACCGCGTCCGTCGAGGGCCGGTTCTCGGGATACAGAGTCTGGAAGAAGACGTTCGGCTCCACGTCCAGCGCCCGCAGGACCGACAGGATGTGCCGGAACTTCAGCTCCATCCGTCCGGTCAGCACCTGGCTGACGTAACCGGGCCCCGCCCCCAACTTCTGATCCAGATCCTTCCGCGTCAACCCGGCCGCCTGCATGACCGTCTCCAACAGCTTCGTCGCCCGCCGCACCTCATCATCGATTGTCATACCCTGAGCCTACTACAACACTGAATTCCGCCAAAGAGGTACCCGCGGAGAAAAAAGGTATGAAATGCCCGCGAGGCCGGATCTCTCCGGTCTCGCGGGCGGTGATGAGATCCTCAGGGAGTGCCGAACTGCCGGCCCAGGAGGGCGCTCAGCTCCGTGGTGGTGAGCAGGGTGGTCGGGCAGTACCGCGCCGGATTGACGGCGCAGCCGGTGGTGAGCCCCTGGCGGAAGAGCTGCTCGATCCAGGCGGCCGCCCAGTAGGTGCTCGAGACGTCCGCGAAGAGGGTGCCGGTCGCGGGCGGCGGCGTGTAGCTGCCGCCGTGGTTGGCGCGCAACAGGAAGGTGGCGATCTCGGCCCGGCTCAGGTTGGCATCCGGGCAGAACCGGAGCGGGGCCGTGGCGCAGCCGGCCGTGATCCCATAGCGGTAGAGCTGCTCGATGTACCCCGCCGCCCAGTGGGTGACCGGGACGTCGGCGAAGACCCCGGTGGCCGGCCGCGGGACGAAGCCCGACCCGTAGATGGCCTTCACCAGGGAGACCGCGGTCTGCGCCCGGCTGACGATCGTGCCCGGGTTGACCGGGGGCGGGCTCGGCGGCGCGGGAGGGTTTGGGGGGACGGGAGTCGGGGGACTTGGAGGACGGGAGGAGCCGGAGGCTGCGTGGTGCCCGTCTGCTGCACGTAGAGCACCCAGTCCCCCGCGGCCGGCGCGGTAAAGCTCCTGGCGGCTCCACCGGAGACGGAGCCCGCCGAGCTGAAGACCCCGGCCCGCGGGTCGTACCACTGGGCGCCGAAGGTGCCGGAAGCGCCCGCGAGGTTGAGCTGGACCGTGCCGCCGTTGTAGAGGTAGGCGACGTAGGTGCGCCCCTGCTCCGCCAGAACGTAGGCGTTACCGCTCAGCGCCAGACTGTCGGCCGGATCCATGCGCTCGAACGGGAACCTGCGAGACGAAGCTGGCCAGCGGCGCCAGGTAGGCCCCGGTGCCGGTGCCGGCGGCGCCCGCCGTGAAGGCGGCCCACGCCTTCTGGCGGTGGGCGGTGTCCTCGCTGCCGAGGCCGAACTCCTCCTGGATCAGCGGCTTCACCGCCAGCGCCCGGTTGCGCAGGCCGTGCGCGTGGATCGACGCGTGACTGGCGTCGTTACCCCCCTGGGTGTCCATGTAGTCGATCCAGGAGGAGTTGGCGAAGGAGAAGTCCCCCTCCGTGCCGTGAACGGAGGCCAGGCGGGCCCACGGGTTGCGCGACTGGAGATAGCTCATGTTCGTCGCCACCTCGGAACTGGACCACCCCTCCTGCCACTCGAGGGCGAGGGTGAACATGGTGTTGACGTAGCCCGAGAGGCGGGCCATGCCGTACTTGATCAGCCGCTGGCGGTCGGCGTCCGGCAGGTCGCCGAAGCTCGAGTCGTCGGCGAAGAACCAGAGCTGCGTCACCACACCCGCGGCGCGCATCTTCAACACCCAGCTCTCGTACATCCGCCAGCGCGCGAGGTCGAACCGCTGCCGGTCGCTGCTCCCCGCCGAGCCCACCCAGGGAGTCGTGGAGACGGCGCTGTAGTCCCCCTGATTCGCCAGGTAGACGTTGATCTTGTTGAGCTTCATCCCGAGGTGGCGGTCCAGCATCGCCTGCCGGTTCGCCTCGGTGAGCCGCTCGGAGAACATGGTGTGGGAGTACTGGATCGGCGCCGGGGCGGCGGTGTCGAGGAACTTGGCGAGCAGGTAGACCGGCCTGCCGTACTGGTACATCAGCGTCCGCGGCCGCGCCGGGTTATCGACCACCGGGCCGGTGGCGAAGGCGCCCGTCAGGGTGCCCGAGCAGGAGAAGGTGCCGCTCTGCCCCGTCAGGCCCGCCGTGTTGCTGGTGGTCGTCCAGCTCCAGGTGCCGATCTCGTTGGCGTAGACGCGGACCTTGAAAACATTACCGATGGCGCCGCCGAAGCCGTCGCCGTCGAAGAAGCCGTCGATGGTGTAGACGCGGCCGGACGGCGCGGTCACCCGGGCGGTCAGGTCGACCGCCGTGAACGGGTTCGGTGTTCCGCTATTGGCGTTGAACGATGAGGTGGAACGGAGGACGATCTCGGCGGTGTCGAAGCGGGTAACCGCTACACCGGCCCGGGCGGTTGCGAGTAGAAGAAGTACCAGCAGGGCGCACCCCGCACTGAGTCTCTTCGCCATAGCGTCGAACTCCCTGAACAAAAGGCGCTCTTGGCGCGGGTTCGTAAGGACCCGGGAATGAGTGCTGCGCAGCCCTCGATGAGTCGGGCGCACCCTACCAGACTCATGCAAATTTGTGCAACCTTTTTGAAATCTTTTTACGATTGCAGCTCGCTTGAAAGAGCTGGAACAGCGCTAGGGAGGCGCTGCCGTGCGCGCCTCGCGCAGGAGGTCTTCGCCGATCGCCTCGCGCCGCCAGCCGTCGAGCTCGCGAGGCAGCGGGGCTCCGGGCTGCCCAGATTGAGCCGGAGCAGGGCGTCCAGGGCGCGGCGGGGGGCGAGGATCTCGGGAGGAACGTTGAGCTCCGCCGCCCGCTCCCGCACCTTGTCGCGCAGGCGGTCCTCGATCTCGCGCACGGCCGGCGAGAACGGCTTGGCCGAGATCCGCGGCGGCAGCCCGGACTCGGGGGCCTCCTCGGCCTCGGCGAGGAGCTGGAGCCAGGTGGCGGCGTCCCGCGATGCCTGGCGGGGATCGAAGGAGGGGAGGCGGCGGAGATCCTTGTCTTCCCGCGGCCGGCGGGTGGCGAGGTCGAGGAGCAGCTTCTCCTTCAGGACGAAGTTGCGCGGCAGATCGCGCCGCCGCGCCTCCTTCTCGCGCCAGGACGCCAGGGCGCGAAGGGCGCCGAGCTGCCGGCGGTCGAGCCGGCCGGCCCCCTTGATGCGGAGATAGGCGGTCTCGTCCTCGGTCTGGAAGCGCGAGGTGTCGAGCAGGGCCGCGGAGTCCTCGAACGCCCAGGCGAGGCGCCCCAGGGCCTGGAGCTCGTCCCGCAGGCGCTCGTGGAGGGGGAGGAGGAAGGTCACGTCCTCGGCGGCGTAGGCGAGCTGGCCGGCCGAGAGGGGGCGGGCGATCCAGTCGGTGCGGGTCTCCTCCTTGGCGAGCTCGACGCCGAGATAGGCCGCGACCAGCTTCTGGTAGCTCAGGAAGGCGCCCGCTCCGGCCATGGCGCCGGCGATCTGGCTGTCGAAGAGCGGCTCGGGGAGGACCCCGAGGGCGCGGTAGAAGACCTCGATGTCCTCGCTCGCCGAGTGCAGCACCTTGACGCCGGGCGAGCGGAAGACCGCGGCGAGCGGCGAGAGATCGCGCGCCGCGAGCGGATCGACCAGCCAGGAGGTCCGGCCGTCCGAGACCTGGATCAAACCCAGGCGATGGTAGAAGGTGTTGGTGCGTACGAACTCGGTGTCGAGCCCCAGCACCGGCGTCTCGGCCCAGCGGCGAGCCGCCTCGGCAAGGTCCGCGTCGGTCTGAATCAGGGTGTAGCTTCCAGGATCGCCCGTCATATGGGCGGGGATTGTAGCGGGGATTGAGGCGAAGGCGAATCGGAGGGTCCGCGGCCGCGGGGACGACCTCGTTCAGGAGGTTTTGCATCCTGGTGCGTCCTGCCCTTCGAATCCTCACCCTCGGTCCCTCTCCCGGGGGGAGAGGGAGGGCCCGCTGATGAGACGATAACCTTGAGCGCAGGGCCCTCCCTCTCCACGAAGTGGAGAGGGATCGAGGGTGAGGACTCGGAGGGCAGACCGCACCAGGATGCAGAGCCCTGTGAAACCGGCCTGCCCTCCGGCCAGGAAATTCCGGCGGAGGAATCCGGTGGATCGGCGTTCCCTCCAGACGTATATTGTCGCCATGGCACTGGCACGTGAACAGATGATCGACCGCATGCTGGCGAGCGACGCCGCTTACAACGGACGCTTCCTGACCGGCGTGCTCACCACCGGTATCTATTGCCTCCCGTCCTGCCGGGCCCGCAAGCCGAAACCGGAGAACGTCCGCTTCTTCGACAGTCCGAAGTCGGCGCTGGCGGCCGGCCTGCGCCCCTGCAAGCGCTGCCGGCCGGACGATTTCTATGGCCGGCGCGATCCGGACCAGGAGATCGTCGAGACGCTGGCCGAGCGGGCGCGGCGGGACCCCGCCGCCTTCGCCGGGGTCGAGGATCTCGAGCGCGCCTCGGGGCTCGGGGCCTCGAAGCTCCACGAGCTGTTCCGGTTGCACTTCCACACGACGCCGGCCCAGATCCTCTCCCGCGCCCGGGTGGCGGCCGCCCAGCGGCTGCTCCTGACCACCGACCGCTCGGTGGTCGACGTGGCTTTCGAGGTCGGCTACGAGGGGCTCTCGACCTTCAACGAGAACTTCCGCCGGCTGGCGGCGATGACCCCCGCCGAGTACCGTCGCCTGCTGGGAGCCTCGGCGTTCCAGATCGCCCTGCCCCCTTCCTACTCGACGCCGCCGGCGCTGGAGTACCTGGGGCGGGACGCCGGCAGCCTGACCCTCCGGGTGCGGGGGCGGAGCCTCGCCACCGGCGTGCGTCTCGGCGGCGCGCCCGCCGTGCTGCGCGCCGAGATCGGCCCCGGCGCCGTCCGCGCGACGCTGGAGGCCCCGGGACCGCTGCCGGCCGACGCGGCGGCGCGGGCGCATGCCCATCTGCTCCGCCTGCTCGGCCTGCATCGCGATCCCGGCCCGTTCGAGCGGCGGGTTTCCGCATCCCCTCGCCTGGCGCCGCTGATCGAGGGTCGGCGCGGGCTCCGCATCCCGCAGGTGCCCGATCCGTTCGACGCCCTGGCCTGGGTGATCGTCGGCCAGCAGATCACGCTGAATTTCGCCTTCACCCTGCGCGAGCGGCTCGTCCAGCGCACCGGCACCCCCGCGGGGGATGGGCTCTACACCCCGCCCAGCACGGAGGCGGTGGCCAACCTGGAGGTCGAGGATCTGGCCGGGGAGCAGTTCTCGCGCCGCAAGGCCGAGTACCTGATCGGCGCCGCCCGTCTGGTCGCCGCGGGCGGGCTGCCGCTCGACCGCCTGGCCGCCGGCTCCGCCGTCCGCATGGAGTCGGAGCTGCTCGCCGTGCGCGGGCTGGGGCCCTGGTCGGCCAACTACCTGATGATGCGCTGCTTCGGTTTCGAGGACTGCCTGCCGGTCGGCGACGCCGGCCTGACCAGGGGGCTGGAGCAGTTCTTCGGCCTTCCCGCGCGGCCGGACGTCAACGCCACTCGGGAGCTGATGCAACCCTTCGCCCCCTACCGGAGCTGGGCCACCTTCCACCTCTGGCAAACCTTAAAGGACTGACGATGACCTATTACACCACCACTCTGGAAAGCCCTTGCGGTCCCCTGCTCTGCGTCGTCGACGAGGCGGGCGCCGTGGTCCGCATCGACTTCTGCAAGGGCCGAAAGGGGCGGGATTCTCAGCAGATCACCGACAAGATGCGGGAGCACGGGATCGAGGTCGTCGAGGACCCCGCGCGCACGGCCGATCTGCGCCGGCAGCTCGTGGAGTACTTCGCGGGCGAGCGCCGGGAGTTCGACCTCACGCTCGCTCCGGAAGGAACCCCCTTCGAGCGCTCGGTCTGGGAGGAGCTGCGGCGGATCCCGTTCGGCGAGACCCGCAGCTACGGCGAGATCGCCCGCGCGATCGGCCGCCCCAACGCCTTCCGCGCCGTGGGGCGGGCCAACGGCGCCAACCCGATCCCTATCGTCGTCCCTTGCCACCGGGTGATCGGCTCCGACGGCTCGCTCACCGGTTTCGGCGGCGGGCTGGAGGCCAAGTCGCGGCTGCTGGAGATCGAGGGGCGCCGGTTGCCTTTCTAATTCGACGGAATCGCCGTCGTGTCCCCCTGGCTGCCGAATTTCTTCGCGGGGTTGGAGTAGATCTTCCGGATTCCGGTAAAGGTGTCGGTGACGGTGATCTTGTACTCCAGGTTGCTCAAGGCTCCGTAGAAGACCCAGAAGTGGCCGTTCAAGCCGCGGCCGTCCAGCACCTTGACCACCACCTCGACGTTGCCCGGCGAGGAGAACCAGAAGTAGCCGGTGTCGGCGGTCAGCGGCACCGCCTGCCCGGCGCTGGCCCGGCCCGCGAGATCTTTCCAGGTCAGCTCGACCTGGAAGCGCGAGCCCAGGAAGAGGCTCGTCGGGCCCGCCGCCTTGGTCCCCGGATCGGCTTCGACGGCAGCCACGGCGGCGGCCGACCGCGGCCGCCGCTCCCGCCGCGGGAAAGGCGCTGGTGTCGCCGGCGCTGGCGAATTTGCCGGCGGGATTGGTGTAGACCTTCACCGCGCCGGTCGCGGTGTCGGTGACCGTCAGGGTGTAGGCGAGATTGGTGAGGCCGCCGTAGAAGACCCAGAAGCTGCCGTTCAGGCCGCGGCCGTCGAGCACCTTGACGACCATCTCGACATTGGCCGGATCGACGAACCAGAAGTACCCCGTATCCCCCGACAGCGCCACCGCCCGGGCGGGCGCCGCGACGGCGCCGTTCTTCCAGGTCAGCTCGGCGCGGAAACGGTTGCCCGCGAGGCAGAGATAAGGACCCGCCGTGCAGGAGCCCGTGGCCTTGACCGCCGCCGCGGGCGCCCGATCGACCGTCAGCGCGTAGTCCCCGGGCGGCACCTCCAGGAGCCCCGCCGCCTGCGACAGCCCCAGCGTCCCGATCGCCGCCGAGCCGCCGCTCCAGGCATAGGCGAGGTACGACGCGGTGGGCGCGGGAGCCCCGGCGCCGGCGCTGTTCGGGGAGGGGACGATCCGCAGATCCCCCTCGCTGGGGTTGAACACCCGCGCGTTGGGGACGGCGCTCTTGCGCGTCGCCGGGCGGGCGCCGCGGAAGACGGTCAGGGCATTGAGCCCCTCGGCGCTCACTCCGCCCGGGGCCGCCAGGGTGTTCGACGTAGACGCGGTCGCCGAAGACCACCGGGTCGAACCGGTTGCCGTCGTAGCGCATCTCGTTGACCGGGCCGTCCTGCGGGTCGACATCCCAGACCGGCACCCCGAGGTTGTCGCTGAAGATCGAGTTCGCGACCACGCCGCCGACGTTCCGCGGCCGCGCCGCGTTGGTGAACGGAATCGTGTAGATCGCGGCTCCGCGCGACTCGCTGAGGCCCTCGAAGGCGCCGGGCACGACGTCGTTGCCGTAGAAGCGGCAGCCGTCCACCTGCACGGTCGAGCCGCTCACGAAGAGGGCGCCGCCCCACTTGTCGGAGCTGTTGTGGGCGAACGTCGTGCGGACGATCCGGGCGTTCGACTCCTGCCGCAGGGCGATGCCGCCGCCCCCCGCGGCCGGGCCGCGCGCGTCCGAGTCGAGGACCATCGAGTCCGCCATGTCGAGGTCGATCAGCTCGCCGGCCAAGGCGCCGCCGAGGCCGCCGCTGCCGTCCGCGGCCGTGGCCGCGTCGCAGTTGGAGAAGACGGTGCCCCGGATCTCCACCCGGGCGCGGTTCTCCGCCATCGTGCCGGCCTGGGCGATCGCCCCATTGCCGTAAGCGCGGTTGGAGTCGCCGCTCGCCAGGATGCAGCCGCCGGTCGCCGGCGTCTCCTCGCTCCCCCCCTGGAGCAGCGACTGGGTGACCACCAGCCGGGCATTCGGCCGGTTGATCGCCCCGAAATCGGTCGAGCTGTCGGCGGAGTCCGGGGAGACCATGGCGATGGCGCCGCCGGCGCCCGCGTTGGCCTGGAAGACCGAGCCGTGGATCTCGACGTCGGGCCGGTAGCCATCCACCGCGCCGCCGACGTTCGCCCGGTTGCGCGCGAAGAGGGAGCCGTGCACCCGCAGAACCGTCAGATCCTCGGCGTGGATCGCGCCGCCGCTGGTCGGAATCGGGTTGGCGCAGCACGGATCGGCCACCGCCTGGTTGCCGGTGAAGGTCGAGCGGGTCACGAAGACGCTGGAGCCGCGGTCCCAGTTGCCGATGGCATAGATGGCGCCCCCCGTCCAGCCCGCCTGATTGCCCTCGAAGCGGACGCCGGAGACGTTCAGGGTGCCGTCGAGCACCATGATCGCGCCGCCGAAGGAGTTGGGATGATGGCCGGGCAGGTTGGTCCGGTTGCCGACGAACTCGCCCCCCTGGATGGCGACCGTCGCCGAGCGCACGACGAGGGCGCCGCCGCGGAGCGGCGAGGAGTTCCCCCGGAACGCGCAGTCGACGAACGTGGCGCTCGACCCCGGCAGGGCCTTGATGGCTCCACCGCCGGTCATCAGCCCGCCGGTGCGGTTGCCCACGAACGAGCAGCGGCGGAACAGGGCCTCGGCGGCGGAGAGGGTCACTCCGCCCGATTCGCCGTTATCCGCGCTGTAGCCGTTCTGGAAGGTGAGCCCCTCGAAGATCACCCGCTTGCCGCGGGCGCGGTCCGAGTTGACGAAGCGCAGGAGATTGCGGCTGCCGCCGCCGTCGAGCGCGACCGCGGCGCCCGCCGCGGCGCGGACGGTGAACCCCTTGCGGGCGTTGTTGATGGTGAAGCCGTTGGCGGGCGACGGATAGGTCCCCGCCGCCATCTCGATCACCCCGCCGTCCGCGACCCGGCCGATCGCCGCGTCGAGCGTCTTCGCGTCCTGCGGCACCCGCACCAGCCGGTCGCTCGCGGCGGCGTGGAGCACGGAGCCGGAGAGGACGGCGATCCAGACGAGAAGAGGGACGAAGGCTCTTGAAAAGCGCATGGGACTCCTGTCGCCTCCAGGCAGACACCTGGGCCAACAAACGGACGAAAGGACGAATTTCCTTATAGAGATTTTAGCATGAAGACAGAGGCGTTGGTGGCCTGCGACCTCATCCTCTATCTCCTTCTCCTGAAGGAGAAGGAGGACGACTACGGACCGGGTTGCCCGTAGGGTGTGCTGTGCACACCATAACGTCCCTGAAGGTGCGCACAGCGCACCCTACGCGCGTCACCTCTTCTGTAAGGCCCTCCCTCTCCTTCAGGAGAGGGACCGAGGGTGAGGTCGCAGGCCGCGGATGCCTAGATCTAGAGGCTTCAGCAGGGCGCCGGATGCTCCACGAACGCCTCGGTCTCCATCTGCACGGTGATGTGATCGATGCCGAAGCGCTCGTGGAGGGTGGCGCGGATCTCGCCGAGGACCTCGCAGTCGAACCGGCGGTCCTCCACCACGACGTGGGCGGAGATGGACTCCATGCCGCTGGTGATCGTCCAGACGTGGAGATCGTGGACCTCCAGGACCCCGGGCAGATCCGCCAGGGCGTTGTGGACCTCGTTGACGTCGATGTGCGCCGGCGCGCCCTCCATCAGCACGCGCGTGGCCTCCTTGAGGAGCGACCAGGCCGAGTAGATCACCAGGAGGGAGATCAGCACCGAGGCGACCGGGTCCGCCCACTGCCAGCCGAAGCCCCAGATCAGCGCGCCGGCGGCGATCGCCTGCACGCTGCCGAGGGCGTCGGTCAGCACGTGCAGCCAGGCGCCGCGCATGTTCAGGTTCTCGTCCCGCCCGGCGTGCAGGATGGCGAGCGCCGCCAGGTTGACCAGCAGGCCGCCGACCGCGATCCCCATCATCCCGGGAGCGTCCACCGCGAGCGGCTGGCCGAGGCGGCGGACCGCCTCGATCAGCACCAGGATCGAGATCGCCACCAGCGCCGCGCCGTTGGCGAGCGCGGCCAGGATCTCGATCCGGTGATAGCCGTAGGTCTTCTTCGAGGTCCGCGGGCGGCGCGCCATCGACATCGCGAACACCGAGAGGCCGAGCGCGGCGGCGTCCGAGAGCATGTGCCCGGCGTCGGCCAGCAGCGCCAGCGACCCGGTGAGCCAGCCGCCGACCGCCTCGGCCACCATGTAGACGAGGACCAGCCCGAGGGTCCACAGTCAGGCGCGAACGGCTGCCGCCGCCGGCATGGGAGTGCCCGTGAGCGTGGGAATGACCGGAGTGCGAGTGCGCGACGCTCATGCTGGGTCCTCAGGGTAGCAAAAAGGGGGCCGTCGTGGCTCACCCCTTGCAGCCGATCTCCCTGGACTCGCAAAGGAGGTACACCATGGAACAGCACAGCCCCCAGGATCTCGAACAGTGCATCGACAACTGCCAGCAGTGCCATGAAATCTGCCTGCGGACGGTCTCCTACTGCCTGCGGAAGGGCGGAAAGCACGCCGAGGCGTCCCACATCCGGATCATGCTCGACTGCGTGGAGATCTGCGAGACGAGCGCGAACTTCATGATCCGCGGCTCGGACCTCCATCGCCTCACCTGCGGCGCCTGCGCCGAGGTGTGCGACCGCTGCGCCGAGGATTGCGAACGCATGGGCGACGACGAGACGATGCGGCGTTGCGCCGAGGCCTGCCGCCGCTGCGCCGAATCCTGCCACCGGATGGCGGGACATGCCATGGCCGGCGCCGGAGCGCGGTGACGACCCGGAGAAGTGTTCAAATTACGATAAAAGAATTTGCGCTCCCGGCCGCTGGGGAGTAGGATCTGGCTGTGGCAACCTTTCGGGGTTGCCATCCCGCCCGCGAGCGGACCCCGCAGTATGTGGGTTTCGGTCGCTTGATCGACAGAGCCGCGCGATCCCGTGCGGCGGTACCGGTCCCCGGGCCGGTTCGGGTTCTCCCCTGGACCGGTCGCCGCGCCAGCGGCCTTTCCGGGGGCCGGATTATTATTTTCCTGCCGATTATTTACTTTCCCCGCGCCTCCAGCACCAGCCGCGTCTTGCGCTCGAAGTACCCCAGCTCCATCCCGACCGGATATCGGTGCGGGTTGACGAAGCGCTTGACGCCTTCGTGGAAACCGCCGAGCTGCTCGCGGACCCTCTTGCGGATCTCTTCCAGGCCCGGCGGATCGTAGACCCGGCTCCCCCGCCGGAAGACCGGCACCAGGAGATCCTCCCCTGCGGCGCCGTCCGGGATCGTCTTCCGGCGCGTCAGGTCGAGGGGATCGACCATCGTCGGCGTCGCGCCCAGCTCGTGCCGCTCGTCCCAGATCAGATCGCCGATGAGCTCCCCGCCCTGGCGGAAACGGCGGACCTGCAGGATGCCGGGGTTGGTCGTCTTCGACCGTCTGCTCGGAGACCTTCACCCGGTCCTGCCACTCTCCTCCCGGGCTCGCGGATCGCCGTCAGCTTGTAGACGCCGCCGAGCGCCGGATCGCCGAAGGCGGTGACCAGGCGCGTGCCCACTCCCCAGACGTCGATCGCCGCCCCCTGCCGCTTGAGCTCCGCGATCAGGGTCTCGTCGAGGTCGTTGCTGGCCAGGATCTGCGCCTTGGGGAAGCCCGCCTCGTCGAGGATGCGGCGCGCCTCGCGGCTCAGCCAGGCGAGGTCCCCCGAGTCGAGGCGGACGCCGATCATCTCGTGCCCCTGCGCCCGCAGCCTCCTCCCCACCTCCACGGCGTGGCGCACCCCTGCCAGCGAGTCGTAGGTGTCGACCAGGAAGACGCAGTTGTTCGGCATCGCCTCGGCGTACTTCTCGAACGCCTCCAGCTCGGAGCCGAACGCCAGCACCCAGCTATGGGCGTGCGTCCCCTTGACCGGAATGCCGTAGATCTTCCCCGCCAGCACGTTCGACGTGCCGTCGCACCCTCCGGCGTAGGCCGCCCGCGCCGCGGCGAGCCCGCCGTCGATCCCCTGCGCCCGCCGCAGGCCGAACTCCAGGATCGGATCGTCGCCGGCCGCGAGGCGCAGGCGCGCCGCCTTGGTGGCGATCAGGGTCTGGAAATTGATCAGGTTGAGCAGCGGCGTCTCCAGGAGCTGGGCGGCGAGCAGCGGCCCGGTCACCCGCACCAGCGGCTCCTGGGCGAAGACCACCGTCCCCTCCGGCACGGCGTCGACGTCGCAGCGGAAGCTCAGGGTCCGCAGATGATCGAGGAACCCCGCCTCGAACAGCGGCCCGCCGTCGTTCCCCCGCAATCCCGCCAGATATTCGAGATCGTCGTCCTGGAAGCGCAGGCCCTCGATGTACTCGACGGCGGGGGCGAGGCCGCAGGCCACGGCGAAGCCGCCGCCGAAGGGGTTTTTGCGGAAGAAGAGATGGAAGCACGCCTCCTTCTCCGCCATCCCCGACTTCCAGTAGCCATAGGCCATGGTGAGCTGGTAGAGATCGGTGAGGAGCGCGAGGGAGTCGCGGTAGATGCGGTCGAGAGTCGTCAAGGAGCCTCCCTGATCAGCCGACAAGGCTAACACCGGGAGATCCAGGGCGGACTGTCTCCACTCCAGAACACGCCGGCACCTTCCTTATAGAAGTCCCTCGCCGGCGATCTCTCGCCGGGCGAGCCTTTTGAAGGAGAACGTCATGATCAAGAGACTGTTCGGACTCGCCGCCTTCGCGGTGGTTCTCGCGGCCGTCCTGAGCGCCACGCCGGCTTTCGCGGGCGAAATCCCCACCGCTCCCGCGCTTGCGGCTCCCGCGGCGGGAGGCTGCGGACAGGCGGCGCTCGTGCTGCCCGTCAAGGGAGAGACCTGCTCGGCCGCGCGGCCGGAGAGCGTGCTGCCCGACGTGATCGCGCCATTGACGGCCCGTCCCGGCTACTGCCACTGCGGGTGCAGCAGCGTCCGCACCTGCCATACGAGCGCCGATTGCGGCGGCGCCTCCTGCGATCAGACCCCCTCCTGCTGCTGAGACTCCGGTACTCGACCAAGGAGAACCTTCATGCTAAAGAAGCCCTTTTTCGTCCTGATCCTCGCCTTCGCTCTCCTCGCGGTGCTGAACGCCAGTCCAGCCCGCGCCGCCAGCCCGGCCGCTCCAGCCGTCGCCGCGGCCCAGCCTGGCTGCCAGCCCGTCCTCGACCTCGGCAAGGCCTTGCAGAACAAGGGGGAGACCTGCTCCGCGGTCGCCGCGCCCCAGACCAAGGCTCCGGAACCGGAGTTCCTGATCACCAGAGGTCGCACCTGCCGGTGCAGTTGCGGATTCCCGTGCACAACGGACGCGGACTGCGGTGGCGGCGTGGGGAGCTGCCGCGCCGGCATCACCTGCTGCTGAACGCTTGGGTCATCGAAAAGAGCACCGGGGCGGCTTGCCGGAACGGCCGCCCCTGGTCAGCTCTGACCTTGCGGAGTTACCGGCCTTCTCCGCCCCTGTCAGAGCAACCCGTGGCACAGGGAGCGACGGGTCTGGGACGGAGAGCCCTGAAGAAGTCCCTGGTCTCGGCACGGGTGAGCAGACTATTCTTATCGTCAGGAAGCAGGTAGGCGTTGGTAAAAGTCCGGTAACCGAGCCACATCAAGGCATGATCGCAGCCCTGATCTGCTCCCGGGCAGGTCCCCGGCGTGGGGTGATTGAGCCCGAAGGCGTGCCCGAGCTCATGTCCCAGCCCTCCGACCCAGCGACAGAAACCGCCCGAGTCGAGCGGATCGCCGCCACAGACCGGCTGGTTCGCTTGGCACGCCAAGCCCCTCAGATCGTTGAGCGGCAGGAGGGCCACCCCGGACGTGCCGCCAACGGCCTGACCGCACAAAGGATCCGCATCGATATAGAAGATCCAACGGTTCTCGGGATCGTTGAAGCCGCCGTGGGTCAGAGCAAATCCGTCGCCCGTGACACTCTCCCAGAACCGCAGGTCGAAGCTGCTCGCGGGCGCGTCCGTGGTGTACCAGGAGACCGGATGAGAGGTCCGCACGACCTCCACCACCGGACTGTGGAGGGAGAAGGTCTTCCCGCCGAGCTGTTGCCCGTAGAACGCCTGCAACTCGCGAATGGCGCGCTCCATCTTTCGCCGATAGATCTTGTTGAACGTCCGGTCGGACGGCACGAGGTAGATCATGCGCACGGTGGGGATTGCTCCCGTACGCGCTGACTCCGCGAGCCCCGCCTCCGAGAGCGCCTTCTCCTTGACAGTCAGGAATTCTGGTGGAACCTCGAATTCCAGGCCCTTGACGCGCCGGGCGTCCTCTCCCGCATCCGCCGCCCCGCTCAAGAATCCTGAAAATCCGATCATTGCCATGAATGAAACCAGCAGAAAGCGTTTCATCATAATCCTCCCCGAAAAAATGCTCTGATTTTTCGATCACTCCAGACACTTTAATATTATATGCTTTTCTTCGACGTTCCGCATTGCCGGGGCCGGCGGTTCCGCGTAAACTCGGTTTCTCATCCGGCGGCTCTTCCAGCCCGCCGAAAGATTTACCCCGAGAGGGAGGGAGGAGTCACCCATGCCCACCAAGATCCTGGTCGTCTATTACAGCTCGTACGGTCACATCTACCAGATGGCCCAGGCGGTCGTCGAAGGCGCGAAGGGGGTCGAGGGCGCGGAGGTGCGCCTGCGCCGGATCGCCGAACTGGAACAGGCGCGCCAGGGGATGTCGACCCAGCCGTGGTACGTTCAGTCCCAGGAGCAGCAGCAGGAGATCCCCGAGGTGACGCACGACGATCTGCGCTGGGCGGACGGCATCTGCTGGGGCACCGCGACCCGCTTCGGCAACATGACGGCGCAGATGAAGCAGTTCCTCGACGGGCTGGGCGGCCTCTGGATGAAGGGGGAGCTCGAGGACAAGCCGGCCGGGATCTTCACCAGCACGGCGACCATCCACGGCGGCCAGGAGTCGACCATCCTCACCGCGCTGGTCCCCCTCCTGCACCTCGGGATGATCTTCGTCGGCACGCCGTACGGCCAGAACCCGCAGATCATGGTGACCGACGGCATCGGCGGCTCCCCCTACGGCCCCGCCACCCTCGCCGGATCGGACGGCTCGCGCCAGCCGGTCGAATCCGAGCTGCTGACCGCCCGCAACCTCGGCAGCCGCGTCACCCGCGTCGCCGAGCGGCTCAGGTCGCTCCGGCAGACCGTGGAGCACGGCCAGCAGGGCGAGGTTCAGCAGTACGAGGAGTAGATCCGCTCCAAAAGCATGTAGATCTGGAGCCGAAGCATGTAGATCCAGAGCAAAAGCATATAGATCCACGGCGGAATCCCGGGCTCTGGACCGCGATCGCGAGTTTCTGGACCAGAATCCCGGGTTTCTGGACCGGAAACTCACGCTTTCACACCGCAATCTCAGGTTTCGACCAAAATCTCGGGATTTCCGCGCCAGATCTATATGCTTTTGCCTCAGATCTACATGCTTCTGGTCCGGATCTACATGCTTCTCGTCCAGAGCTACATGCTTCCGGCGCGGAATCTCCGTCTCCGCTACCGGCGGACCTTGATTCCGAGCTGGATCAGGCGCGGCGATCCCAGAGTCTCGATCGGCGTCCGCGCGGTGACCACTTTCGCGTCGAACAGATTCTCTGCGGAGAGGAAAACGTCCAGCCGGTCGCCGAATGGGCGGCGCAGGGAGAGATCGGCCACGACGTAACCCCGCAGGGGGAGCTGGTTGAGGTCGTCGTCGAACTGCTCGCCGGCCCAGCGCCCCTGGAGGAGGACGGCGACCGGCCCGGCGAAGGCGATCCCGAGCGAGCCCTGGTTGCGGGGGACCTGCGGGACGCGCAGGCCGGTGCGCTCGACGAGCGAATCCGTGTAGAGGTAGGAGGCCTGGAGCTCCCAGCGCGGCCAAGGGCGCAGGCGCAGCTCGGCCTCGAGGCCGTCGGCGTTCACGCGGTCCAGGTTCTTCCGCTGCCGGGTGATGAGCTGCGGCGTCGACGACAGGGTGACGTTCCCCACCGCGCCCTCGATCCGGTTGCGGTAGACGTTCAGCCGGGCGAAGAGCGTGGCCGACGGGGTGAGGTCGGCCCCGACCTCCGCTCCCGTCAGCGTCTCCTGCCGCAGATCCGGATTGGCGAGGGTCTCGACGTTGCCGACGCGGAACGGGCGGTAGAGCTCGTTGAGGGTCGGCGCCCGGAAACCCCGGTAGGCCGAGGCGCGGAGAGTGACGGCGTCGGAAGCGCGGAAGAGGGCGCCGAGCCGGGGATTGAAGCTCGTCCGCGTCGTCTCGCTCGCCCAGAGGTCGAGCCGCGCGCCGGCGAGGAGGTCGAGCCGGGAGGTGACGCCGAAGGTCTGCTGGGCGTAGACGCCGCCGAGGGTCTGATCCTGGACGTCCCACGAGGCGCGGCGCACGTCGGCGCCGGCGAGCAGGCCGCCGCCGGAGCGCCAGGAAGCCGAGCCGCCGTAGCCGGTGGTCTCGAAATCCTGCTCGCGCGGTGAGGAACTCCTGGGAGCGGTCGGGCAGCACGCGCGAGAAAGTGCTGCGGAAGCGCTGCGTCTGGCCGAAGGCGTCCCACTGCCAGTGATCGCCGGACCAGCCGGCCTGGAGGGATTGCAGGCTGGTGTCGTTGGTCTGCAGCGCGGTGCCGTTCCCCCGCTCCTCGCGGAAGGAGTTGATCCCCAGGTGGTAGCGACCCCACTCGACGCGGCCGAAGAGGGTGCCGAAGTCGACGGCGGCGGGCCGGTCCACGGCGCCCCGGTTCTCCGGCGAGAGGATGTAGAAGCCGTCGGTCCGGAAGAGGCGGCCGGAGAGGGTGTACCCCCAGCGGCCATTACCTGCGGGGTCCGCGGCGTCGGCGGCGAAGACCTCGACGTCGCCGGTGCGGCGGTCGCCGCCGCGCGCGGTCACCTCCAGGGTGTCCGGCTTCGGGGCGCGCGGCAGGAGCTGGATCGCCCCGCCCATCGCCGCGCTGCCGTAGAGCTGCGAGAGGGAGCCGCGCGCCACCTCGACCGCGTCGAGCCCTGACAGCGGCAGCCGGTTCCAGTAGACCCAGCCGCCGAACGGATCGTTGAGCGGCACGCCGTCGAACAGCACCAGCGTGCGGCTGGCGCCGCTGGGTCCGAGGCCGCGCAGGGAAACCCCCTGGGATGTCGGATGGGCGGTGAGGCTGCTCGACCGCCGCAGCAGGCTGAAACCGGGGATCTGCCGGAGCTGCTCGTCGAGCGTCAGGCCCGGCGAGCGGTCGAGGTCCTCGCGGGTGAGGACGGAGGTCGGAGCGACGGCGTCGGTCAGGCGCTCCTGGGCGCGGGAGGCGGTGACGACGAGGGTGTCGCCGAAGGAAGCGTCCTTTTTACTCGACGTCCGATTTGGGTGGGGCAGCGGGATCGGAGGCCATCCAGGCCGCCAGAAGCAGAATCGACACGTCCATGCCGGCAGTCTATCTCCCGATCACCACGCCCCACGCCCCCTTGCCCGCCGGGATGGTGGCGATCACCTTCAGGGTGGCGGCGTCGATCACCGAGACGTCGTTGCTGATGCCGTTGGCGGTGTAGATCCGCTTGCCGTCGCGGGTGACCGCGATCCCCCAGGGGCGCTTCCCCACCGGGACGGTGGCGGTCAGCTTCTCGGTGGCGGCGTCGATCACCGAGACGGAATTGCCGTGGCCGTTGGCGACGTAGATCCGCTTGCCGTCCGGCGAGACGACGACGCCGACCGGCTTCGCCGTGGGAGGCAGCTTGATCGTGCGCAGCACCTTGTGACGGACGGCGTCGACCACGGCGAGGGTGCCGCCGATCTCGGCGGTGACGTAGGCCCGCTTGCCGTCCGGCGAGAAGGTGGCGACGCGCGGCCGGGGATCGACCAGGAAGGTGGAGACGACCTCCAGCGAGCGGGTATCGATCACCGAAACGGTGTTGCTGGTCTCCGCCGTCACGTAGACCCAGCGGCCGTTCGGGCTCAGGGCGACCCCCTCGGGCTCGATGCCGACGATCAGCGTCGCGATCACCTTGATTCTTCCCGATCTCGGTGACGGTGGCGGTGCCGGCGTCCTCGTTGGCGGCGTAGAGACGGTCGCGGGTGACCACGAACCGCTCGGGATCGCTGCCGGCGTCGAAGCGGGCGACCGGCTTGAAGGTAGCGGCGTCGACGGCCACGATGGCGTCCGCGGAGCTCTTGGTGGTCCGGCCGATGTCGCTCAGCGCCACGTAGAGCCGTTTGCCGTCCGCGGTGAGCTGGAGGCCGCGCGGCCGGGCGCCGGTGGTGACGGTCGAGACCACCTTGTTGGTGGCGGTATCGAAGATCGTCACCGTGCCGGCCAGCTCGTTGGTGACGTAGGCGAGCGGGGCGGCGGCGATCGGCAGGGCGAGGAGGAAGAGGAGGAAGGCGGCTCTCACCCCGTCCACTCCGGAGCCACCTCCTCCACCACCTTCTCCCCGGCGTCCACCAGATAGACCGGCTGGATCAGATGATGGCTCCGCGGATCGAACCGCAGCGGCATCCCCTTGTGGCCGTCGATGCTCAGCTCCTCGAGCTTGTCCGCGGCGCCGCCTTCGGGATACCGCAGCGCCATCTCGGTGACCAGCTTCACCGCCATCCAGCCGCGCCAGGCCGCCTCGTCCATCGGCTGCTCGAAGCGGCGGGAGAAGCGGAGATTGAGGGCGTCGGCGCCGAACTTCCGGAGATCGTGGTGCCAGTCCACGACGTGGAGTTCGTTGCGGTCCGGATGCCGGGCGAGCGCCTGCCGCCGGAACTCCAGGCTGGCGGAGACCGAGTAGACGCGCGGCTGCGGCTCTCGCCTTCCTTCAGCAGCGGGACCCACCGTGAGGAACAGCGCCGCCGTCTCCTGCTTCGGGGGGACCAGCCCGACGACGGCGTAGTCGGAGGTGGGAACCTCCTGGAACCGAAGCTTGAGGAGCTCCCCGGCCCGCTGCGCCTCCTCCAGGCCCATCCGCGCCCCCCGGCCGGCGGCGGTCTCGGGATCGAGCCGGAGACGCGATCGGGATCTGGCGCATCTCAGGCGGTGGAGGCGCGGAGCCGCTGCCGCGGCTTGCTTGCGGCCAGAGCCTCCCCCCGCCGGCGCCGGCGAGCGCGCCCGCCGCCAGCAGGGACCGCAGAAAATCTCTCCGGTTCGTCATTTGCCGCGCAGGGTATAGAGGTAGGCCGCGATGTCCTTGCCGTCCTGCTCGGTGACGCCCAACTGCGGCATCGCCGTGCCCGGCGAGACCTCCTGCGGCTCGCGAATCCATTTGATCATGTTCTCCGGCTGGTTGGGCAGCTTGCCGGCCAGATAGGTGCGGCTGGCGATCCCTTCCAGTGAGGGGCCGACCTGCCCGCGGGCCCCATCGACGCCCGGGATGGCGTGGCAGGAGGCGCAGCCGTAGCGCCGGATCGCCTCCGGGCCGCGCGACGGCTCGCCGCCGGTCATCGCCGCCGCCTTCTTCTGGATGTCTTCCGACGCGCTCTTGCCGCACCCATACGGCAGGATGAGCGCCACGGCCAGCCCGGCCGCGGCGAGCGCCTTCCTCTTGATTCGTTCAACCCCCATGTCCCGTCCCTCCTTCGAGCGTTCGCAGCAGCGTCTCGCTCCGGGTGTGCGCCACCCGTCGCTCCGCCTCCCCCAGCCAGGCCGCGAACAGCCCGAGGCCCAGGAGGATGAAGAGGACGCCGGCGGGAATCCACATGATGAGACCGGCGAGCTGCTGGTCTTCGAGCGGCGAGAGCCCCCACCGGCTCGTCCGCGCCTCGTAGATGGGATACCACAAATGAGGGGCGAACGTCAGGAGCGCCCCCAAGAGGCCGCTGTGCAGCGAGGTGACGAAGACGTAGAGCACGGCCGCCCCGTAGCCGAGCTTGCCGAACCGGCCGTGGATCAGCGTCCACCAGAAGAGGGAGGCGCTGAGGAAGAAGCTCAGGTGCTGGAGGGCGTGGATGAAGTCGTCGCCGAGCGTCGCCTGGTAGAGGGCCGGCAGATGCCAGATCCAGAGCGCCAGGCCGTGGATCAGGAAGACGGCCAGCGGCGCGGTCAGAAAGCGCCAGAAGGCGGTGAAGGCCGGCGCCTGCGCCCACCGCCCCGCCGTTTCCCGGGACTCGCGCGGCAGCGCCCAGAGGAAGGGCGCGAGCGGCCGGCCGAGCACCATCAGAGGGGCGGCGACCAGGATCAGCAGCTCGTGCTGCGCCATGTGGGCCGAGAACAGGATGTCCCCCAGGGCGTCGACCGGCGAGACCAGCGCCACGAACAGCGCCAGCCAGCCGGCGGCGAAGCACCCCGCCTCCCAGCGCCGGATCCCCTGCCCCACCCCCGCCCGCCGCCAGAGCCGCGCCAGCCCCACTCCGTAGAGCGCCGCCGAGAGCGCGAGGAGCATGACCGTGAACGGGTCCCAGCTCCACCAGGAGAGGACGGTATGGGCGTCGAGGTGGAGATCCCCGTGGAGAAACAGGAGAACCATCAGTCGCACGCCCTGAGCACCAGGTTCGGCACCTCGGTCGCCACGATCACCAGCGCGAACCCCACGCAGGTCCAGAATCCGTAGAGGGCCATGAACCGGCTCCGCGAGATCCTCGTGTCTCCCGTCTCGGTCGATCCCTCCGGCTCCCGTTGCATCCGGTTGCGGGCGAACAGCGCGCCGGCGGCGGCGATCAGCAGGGTCCCCAGGGGGACGAGATGGAGCATGAAGTGCTGCCCGTTCCAGCAGGCGGTGGGGGTCAGCATGTAGCTGAGCTGTTCGGCCAGGATCCAGGCGACCGGCCCGGCGAGCACCGGGATCCAGAGCAGGACGTCGTGGCGCTCGGGGCGGTTCTCCTTGATCTCGTTGGTGCGGTCGGCCATCGCAAAATCCTTTTCAACCCGCGGTGGCGCCCAGCAGCCCCGGGTCCAGGAAGAAGATGCAGTAGAACGGCACCCAGCAGGCCGCCACGAAGTACCAGTACATGCTGTTCAGGCGCAGGTCGTCCATGTGCTTGTCCTCGACCGGCCCCTTGGTCAGCAGGGTGATGAACAGCAGGTTCTCGCAGATGCCGGTGACGACGTGCAGGGTGTGGAGCCCCGCCGTGGTCCAGACCAGCGAGCCGTAGGCGTGGCTGTCCCAGCGGAAGGTGAGGCGGTGCAGGATCACGAACCGGAGCGCCAAGGAAAGCGACCATCAGGACGGTCGACACGATCAGCCAGAGGCGGATCTTCGGCAGGTCCTCGCGCTCCGCCGACTGCGGCCGCGAGATGCATGGGGACGATGCTGGCGAGCAGGATCGCGAGGTTGAGCGTGGTGATCCCGAGCCCGGGGTGGAGCGTCCCGGCGGGCGGCCAGAGGTGGGCGCCGCCGCGCAGGTAGAAGTAGCTCGCCGCCATGATGGCGAACATCGTCCCCTCGATGCTCATGATCCCCACGACGCCCCACCAGAGCGGGTCCCGGTGGCCGAAGGCGGTCGTGGGCAGACCGGAGACGTCGAGGACCGGCCGCTCGTCTCATGACTTCTCTCCTTGAGGACCTGATGGCCCTGATCTCCCCGCGGCCAGAACCAGGCGATCAGCGCGATCGCGCACGGCACCGCGCCGATCGGCAGGCCCCAGGGGGTGAAGATGCCGACGATGAAGGTGATCCCCACGCCGAGCGACAGGAAGAAGGGCCAGATCGTGGGGCCGGGGGAGACCTGGCGGTGGTCCGGATCGGCGTCGAGCATGCCGGTGATCAGGAACTCCCGGCGGTCGCTGCGCAGGCCGACCACCACCGGCTGGCTCTCGCTGCGATGCCAGAGGGGGGCGCGGGCGCCGACCGTCGGCAGGTACTGGAAGTTGTAGGGCGGCGGCGGCGAGGAGGTCGACCACTCCAGGGTGTCCGACTCCCAGGGGTCGTCCCCGGCCGGCGCGCCGCTCGCCAGGCTGGCGAGCATGTTGCCGACGAAGACCAGCACGCCGAGGCCGAGGATGAACGCGCCGACCGTCGAGAGCAGGTTCAGATCCCCCCAGCCGGTCTCGGGCAGGTAGGTGTAGACCCGGCGCGGCATCCCCTCGAACCCCAGGATGTGCTGCGGGAAGAAGGTGATCTGGAAGCCCAGGAAGACCAGCGCGAAAGAAACCTTTCCCCAGGCATTCGGAGAGCATCCGCCCGGTCATCTTCGGGAACCAGTAGAAGAGCCCGCCGAGCAGCGGGAAGACGGCGCCGCCGATCAGCACGTAATGGAAGTGGGCGACCACGAAGTAGGTGTCGTGCACCTGCAGTGTCGAGCGGCACGGCGGCGAGCATGACGCCGGTCAGGCCGCCGATCATGAAGGTGAAGATGAAGGCGAGGACGTAGAGCAGCGGCGTCTTGAAGCGCAGCTTGCCCGCCCCAGAGCGTGGCGATCCAGCAGAACATCTGCATGCCGCTGGGGATCGCGATCATGATGCTCGCGGCGGTGAAGAAGCTGGTCCCGAGCTGCGGCAGGCCGGTGGCGAACATGTGGTGCACCCAGAGGCCGAAGCCGATGAAGCCGGTGGCCACCAGCGACAGCACGAGCGCCATGTAGCCGAACACCTCGCGGCGGGTGAACGGCGCGAGGATGGTCGACACGATCCCGGTCGCCGGGATGAAGATGATGTAGACCTCCGGGTGGCCGAAGAACCAGAACAGGTGCTGCCAGAGCAGCGCGTCGCCCCCCTCGGCGGGGTTGAAGAAGTGGGTGTCGACCAGCCGGTCGAGGGCGAGCATCAGGCTCGACAGCATCACCGCCGGCATCGCGAAGACCACCATGAAGGAGGTCACCAGCATCGCCCAGACGAAGATCGGAATCCGGTTGAGCGACATCCCCGGCGCCCGCTGCTTGAAGATGGTGGTGATCAGGTTCACCGCCACGGCGAGCGAGGAGATCTCGGTGAACGTGATCATCTGCGCCCAGACGTCCACCCGCTTGCCGGGGCTGAACTGCGGGCCGGAGAGCGGGACGTAGGCGAACCAGCCGGCGTCCGGCCCGGTGTTGAGGAAGAAGGCGGCGTAGAGGAAGCAGCCCGCCGATCAGGTAGACGTAGTAGGAGAAGGCGTTCAGCCGCGGGAAGGCGAGGTTGCGGGTGCCCACCATCAGCGGCACCAGGTAGACGCCGAGCCCGAGCATGATCGGCACGGCGAAGAGGAACATCATCGTCGAGCCGTGGGTGGTGAAAACCTGATTGTAGAGATCGGGGCCGAGGAAGCCGTTCTCCGGCCGCGCGAGCTGGACGCGCATCATCAGCGCCTCGATCCCGCCCAGCGCGAAGAAGAGCAGGGCGGTCGCGATGTAGCGCACGCCGATCCGCGTGTGGTCCACCTCGGCGAGCCACCCCCAGAGGCCGGAGGCGTACTCCCAGGTCCGCTCGAGCAGGCGGCGGTCCGCTTCGGGACGCCGGCGATCGTCGATGCCGTCCCGGGTCGATCGGTTCGGCGCTCATTGGAGGCTCCCCATTATTTGAGACTTCCTAAATAGTCCAGCATGGCCTGCAATTCGTCCGGTTTCAGATTGTTCGCCGGCATGTAGCTGCCGGGCTTGAGGGTCTGCGGATCGACGATCCAGCCGCCGAGGTTGCCGCGGGTGTTGGGGAGGATCGCGGCGGCGAGCGTGCGGCGGCTGGCGAGATGGGTCAGATCGGGACCCAGCTTGCCGTTGGCGTCCGTCCCCTGGACGGTGTGGCAGACCGCGCAGGGGCCGGACTCGAAGAGCTGCCGCCCATATTGCTGGCTCGGGGTCGCCGGCAGCGTCGAGCTGGCGAGCTGGGCGTTGTACCAGGCGCCGTAGCGGTCCGGCGGGTCGGCGATCACCAGGAAGTCCATGTGGGCGTGCTGATGGCCGCAGAACTCGGCGCAGAGGCCGCGGTAGACCCCGGGGCGGTCGGCCTGGATCCAGATCGCGGAGTCGTGCCCCGGGATCAGGTCCCGCTTGCCGTGCAGGCTCGGTACCCAGAAGCTGTGGATGACGTCGGCGGACGACAGCTGGATCAGCACCGGGCGGCCGGCCGGGATGTGGATCTCGTTGGCGGTCGTCACCGTCCGGCTCGGATTGGGGTCCTGGTACTCCACCTCCCACCACCACTGGTGGCCGGTCACCTTGATCACCGTCGCCTTGGAGGCGCCCAGCGAGGAGATCGCCCGGCTGGTCGAGACGCTGGCGAACAGCAGCACGAAGAGGAGGCCGACCGTCACCCCGACCGCGACGGCCACCGCCCGCGATCATCCGGCGGCTCGACTGCGGGGCGATCGGCCCGGGCGGGCCGCTCGGGAGGGTCTTCCGCGTGATCGCGATGCCGGTCGCCACCATCACCGCCACGAACACGGCCGAGCAGATCCAGAACATCAGCCACCAGAGGTTTTCGATGCGGGCCGCCTGGACGCCGTGCGAATGGAGGGCGGAGTGGCCGCCGATCCAGTTGGGGAGGAGGAGGGCCAGGCCAACCCCGGCTTCCTCCCCTGGGAGGTCAGGATGGGCGACCCAGACAGGCCGTCCGGGACTCCGGAAAAGCTCGGGATCCCCGTTGCGGGTGGAGGAGACCCCGCGCGCGCGATCCGCTCTCCACTCATCCCGGCGGCCTCGCTTTCTCCGGCTTCGGCTGCTGCCGGGGGCGCGCCTGCTCGGAGGGGCGCGGGAACAGCTCGTCGCTGCGGCTGGGCGACGCCGCCTTCTCCACCTGGCCGGAGAGCGACCGCACGTAGGCGGCGATCATCCAGACCTGGTCGTCCGGGATGTGGGCGCCGTAGGAGGGCATGCCGTTGGGGCGCCCCTGGACGATCGTGTCGTGGATGTTCTGGCCGCTGCCGCCGTAGATCCAGAGCTCGTCCATCAGCGGCGGGCCGATGCCGCCGCCGCCGTGGAAGTGGCACCCCACGCAGTTGTACTGCACGTAGAGCCGCTCCCCCTGGCTGATGCCGTAGGCGTTGCCGTCGTACGGGCCGCTGTACTTCTGCGCCGGCAGCGCCGCGCCCGGCTGCAGGGTGACCAGCCGGACCGGCTGCGTGCGGGCGCTGTCCGCCGGCAGCGACCGGAAGTCCCGCTTCTCGCGCGGGCAGCCGGCGAGCGCGAGCCCGAGGGCCAGCGCCCAGGGAACCATGATGAAACCGCGTCGCATGGCGTCCGCTCCTCCCTTCCTCACGAGGTATGCCCAGGGCCTGCCGAGCCGCGGGATTCCGTAGCGGTCCAGCAGGGCGTCGATCTCCGGTTGCCGCCGCTCGATGAACGAGTCGAGCTCGGCGTGCAGCTTGTCGTCCCCGCGCCGCACCCCCATCGACATGTCGAAGACGAAGGGGAGGAACGGCCGGTCGATCTGCGGCGAGACCGCCACCAGCTCGAGCGGCGCGTTATCAGGAAAGGCTGGCGCGGGGCGAAATAGCCGGCGAGCGGCCCCCAGACCACCGCCAGGTCGACGTCCCCGCGGGCGACCGCCTCGACGATGCGGGCGGGGGGATTGGGCTGGGAGTAGTCGCCGTAGACGGAATAGCCGGCGATGTTGTCGATGATCCCCCGGTTGGCCAGGGCGTGCGCCGGCGGCGAGTTGTAGCCGTCGTCGCCGACCATCTGCACGCCGATCTTCAGCTTGCGGAGGACCGGATCGTCGAACGACCGGACCGCGATCCCGCGGTCCTTGCGGTAGACGAAGACGTAGGTCGAGCGATAGTAGGGGCGGGTCGTGGCCGCCAGCTCGACGCTGCTCGGCAGGCCCATCACCACGTCGCAGGTGCCGGCCTTGAGGGTGTTGCGCAGGAATCCGCGGTGCTGCGGCCACCAGGTGTAGCGCAGGCTGGCGTGAAGGTCCCGCGCCACCATCTCGGCCAGCCGGTTCTCGAACCCCTCCAGCTTGCGGTTCGAGTACGGCAGGTTGTTCGGATCGGCGCAGACCCGCAGCTCGCGCGCGGGCGGGGCGGGCGCGGCGGCGGCTCGCCTTTCCCCCGCAGGCGGCGGCGAGAAGGGCGAGCGCCGCGAGCGCCAGCGCGATCCCGTCTACGGCAGCGCGAACACATACAGCATCCCCCCCGGGGTGGTGTACTTCGGCAGATCCCCCATGGCGCCCACGAAGCCGAGCGCGGCGGTCGAGTCGCGCGGATCGAGCCGGCCGGACACCACGGCGCCGGACCATCCGCCGACGCCGGAGAGGATGGCCACGTACTGCTTGCCGTCCGGCCCGCGGTAGGTGACCGGCTGGCCGATGATCCCGGAGCCGGTCTTGAACTTCCAGAGCTCCTGGCCGGTGACGCGCGTTGACCGCCTTGAACCACCCCTCCATCGTGCCGTAGAAGACGACGTCGCCGGCGGTGACCAGGGCGCCGCTCCAGGCGGGGAAGAACTCCTTGATCTGCCAGCGCGGCTTGTGCGCCGCCAGATCCCAGGCGGTGAAGAAGCCGCGGTGGCCGCCGGGGCCGGGGTACATCCTGACGTTGGCGCCGACGAACGGCGTGCCGGCGATGTAGTTCGCCTCCATCCCCTGGAAGTCCATGCACAGGTTGTTGTGCGGCATGTAGAGCAGCCCGGTGCGCGGCGAGAAGGCGGACGGCTGCCAGTCCTTGGCGCCCGGCGCCGCCGGGCAGATCTGGCGGACGGTCTTGCCGGCGCCGGTCGCCTTCGCCGTCACGTCGCGCATGCGCCCCGACTTCAGGTCGACGCCGGTGGTGGAGGTGATGAAGGCGTAGGGATCGGCCGAGAGCACCTCGCCGGTCGCCCGGTCCATGATGTAGACGTAGCCGTTGCGCTCGGGGCGCACCAGCACCTTGCGGCGCTGCCCGTTGATGTCCATGTCGAGCAGCACGAGCTCGTTGATGCCGTCGTAGTCGAACATGATCGTGCGGGCCGATCTGGTAGAACCACTTCGCCTGGCCGGTGTCGGCGTCGCGGGCGAAGATGCCGCACGTCCACTTGTTGTCCCCCGGGCGCTGGTCCGGGTTCCACGGCCCGGGGTTGCCGGTGCCGTAATAGATCAGGTTGAGCTCGGGGTCGTAGGAGATCCACCCCCAGACCGTGCCGCCGCCGGTCCGCCACGCCTCGGGGGGCCAGGTGGCGACGCCGCGGTCCTTGCCCTGGTCCATGGCGTAGAACGGCTTGAAGCCGGGACCGATCAGCACGTCCTTGTCCGGACCGGTGCTGAAAGCCTTCCAGGCGACCTGGCCGGTCTCGGCGTCGAGCGCGGTCAGCCAGCCGCGGACGCCGAACTCGCCGCCGCTGTTGCCGACCAGGACCTTGCCCTTGACCACCAGCGGCGCCATGGTGATCGATCTCGCCCTTGTTGATGTCGCCGAGCGGCGTGCGCCAGACCTCCTGGCCGGTCTCGGCGTCGACCGCCACCGTCTGGCCGTCGAGCGTGTTGTAGAAGATCTTGCCGTTGGCGTACGCCGCGCCGCGGTTGACGTGGTCGCAGCAGGCGACCCCCTGGGCCGCGGGGTCGACCGGCGGCTTGTAGACCCACTTGAGCGGCGCCCGAGTTGGCGAGGTCGAGCGCGTAGAGATAGTTGGGGAAGGGCGCGACGACGTACATCGTGCCGCCGACGATCAGCGGCGCCGCCTCGTGGCCCCGCGTGTTGCCGGTCGAGAAGGTCCACGCCACCTTGAGGTTGTTGACGTTCTGGGCGTTGATCTGGCCGAGCTCGCTATAGCGGGTGCTGGCGTAGTTCTTCGCCGGCATCAGCCACTGGCCGTCGTCCTGGCCGGGGGGCTGCGCCGCCACCCGCGCGCCGTTCATCGCGGGATTGCGCGACGAGGAAGGGAGAGGGGTCTTCTCCTTCTGCGCCTCCGACTCGGTGCGGCAGCCCGCGGCCGTCAGGGTGAAAGCCAGGAGAACAACGCAGATCCATTGCTTTCTCGTAATGCGATAAAACAATCCGATGTTTCGCCCCGGCTGCCCAGGCAGCCCCCCCGGATTTCGCATTGAGATCCCCCGTTGCGTTTCTAGATAACCTTCACCGCACGGTTCTCGCTAATAGCAAGACCCGGGCCAGGGAAGCAGAGTAGAAGCAGGCGGGGAGCCGGGGATCGACAGCGGGTTTGACGAAAAATTTACACCCTGCCGTGGAAATCGGAGATCAGAAAGGCGCGGACGGCAGGGTCTCGATCGCCGTCCGCGTAGACAGGGGTCAGGGCCGGCAGGGAACCCCGTCCTCGTAGGCTGGCTCTCCCGGCTGGCGGGGCTGCCCGAGGGCGGTGCGCCGCCAGTCCGCCGCCTCCCGGCAGCGGCCGAGCTCGCCGAGGGCCAGCGCCACCGTCCGGGCATGATCGGCGGTCGGCTGCGCCTGCCAGACCGCCTGGGCGAGCGCCAGCGCGCGAGCGCCGTCGCGCACCGACGGATCAGGGCAGGCGGCGAGGAGGCGGGCCAGGGCGTGGCTCAGCAGGCCGCTGGTGGACATCTGCTTGAGATCGTCCTCCAACCGGCGCCGCGCCTCGGCGTAACGGCCGAGGCGGACCAGCGTCTCGGCCGCGCCCAGCCGGGCGGTCTCGTCGCCCGGCGCCAGCGTCACGGCCTGTGCGTACTGCTCCAGCGCCTCCGGGAGATGGCCGCCGTCGCGCAGGGCCTGGGCCAGCAGGCGGCGGGCCTCGGCGTCCTCCGGCCGGGCAGCGACCACCGCCTCCAGATGGGGCCGCGCCTCGGCGGGAGCGCTGCCGGCGAGCAGCGAGCCGAGATTGAAATGGGCCGTGACGTTCGACGGGTCGAGGCGGAGAGCCTCGCGGAGCTGCCCGGCGGCCCCGTCGCGATCGCCCGGCGGACGCCAGGACCGAACCGAGGTTGACCCGCGCCTCCACGCTCTCCGGCCGCGCGGCCAGGGCCTTCCGGAACTCCTGGGCCGCGTCCGCGTAGCGCCCGGCCTGGGCGGCCACCCGGCCCCGCATCAGCGCCACGCGCTCCCCCAGCCGCAGGTCCGCCACGCCGTCCAGCAGCGGATCGGGAGCCTTCAGCCCCACCTGGCCGGCCCGCGCCAGATGCTCCTCGGCCCGGGCGCGGTCGTTCAGGCCCCGGTAGGCCAGGGCCAGCGGATAGTGGAGGCGGTTCGCCGCCGGCACCGCGGCGAGGGCGGCCTCGAGATGCTCCACGGCGGTTTTGAAATCCCGCCGCGCCAGGGCGGCCTGACCGAGCAGAGAGCGCGCGGCGGCGTTCGTGGCCGGGACCGCGGCCGCCTTCCGCAGCGCGGCCTCGGCTTCTTCCGGCCGCCCCTGGAGCAGGCGGATCTCCCCCAGATGCACCCAGCCGGCCGCCGCGCCGGGGGACATCTCCAGGGCGCGGGTAAAAGCGGCCGCCGCGTCGTCGAGCCGGCCGGCGGCCTGATCGGCGGCGCCCAGCAGGTAGGGCCAGCGGGGATCGCCGGGGGCGAGGGCCGCGGCGGCGCGGAAGGCGTCCGCCGCGGCATCGTTGAAGCCGTAGGCGAGATAGACCTGCCCGAGGTCGCCCGGAGAGCCGAGGGTCCGCATCTCCGCGATCTGCGCCGCCACCGCGGGCTCCAGGCCGGAGAGATCCGGGACGCTCGCCGGAGCTCCGAGCGCCAGCGCCAGGGCGAGGACGAGCGCGTTCATTCGGCGCCTTCTTCCCCGTGCCGCGGACGAGAGTCGTGTAGGCCCGCAAGGGAGGCGGCGGGAAGGATTCGACGAGGCCGTCCGGCCAGACGACCCGCACTTCGGTCACCTCCGGCGCCTCCCCCAATCCCACCAGCACCCGCGGATCGCTCGCCGAGGCGTAGCTGCCGTCGCTCGCGGCCCGCCGCCAGAGCGAAGAGGCTCCCCGCCGTTTCACCTCGACGCGGGCGCCCGATGGCCGGCCCGCCAGCCGCAGACCGATCCAGGCAGGGCGGCTTTCCCCTGAATTGACCAGCAGACGGACCGGGGAATCGGCGTCCACCACCAGGATGTCGGTGTCGCCGTCGTTGTCGACATCCCCGAAGGCGGCCCCGCGCGATACCGCCGTTTTCCGGAAGGCGGGCTCCTCCACCACCGCGAACCGGCCGCCGCCCAGGTTGCGGTAGAGCTGGTCCGGCTGGGCATAGGGAGCAGCCCCGATCCCGATCCCGTCGCGCCGGCGAGGTTGACCGCGCCGTTGAAGACCGCGAGATCGAGCCGGCCGTCGCCGTCGAAGTCGAGCCAGCCGGTGCCGAACCCCGTATAGGGGAGGCTCGGCGCGCCCAGCCCCGAGCGCGCAGTGGCGTCCTCGAACAGGCCGCCGCCGAGATTGGCGTAGAAGGTGTTCGTCTCCGCCGTCAGATGGGTGATCAGGAGATCGTCGCGGCCGTCGCCGTCGGCGTCCCCGGCCGCGATCCCCATGCCGGCCTCGGGTCGGCCGGCGGCGTTGAGGGCGACGCCGGCGATCAGGCCGTCCTCGCGGAAGGTGAGGTTCCGCTGGTTGATCCAGAGAAAGCTGGCGGCGCCGTCGTTGGCCACGAAGAGGTCAGCCAGCCGTCGCCGTCGAAGTCGTCCGCCACCACGCCGAGGCCGGGGCCGGCCTTGCGGCCGATGCCGGAGGGGAGGGAGACGTCCTCGAAGGTGCCGTTCCCCCGGTTGCGGAGCAGGCGGTCCGGCACCGGCGCGAAAGCCGAGGGGCCGCAGTAGTCGCGCCGGGTGTTGGGGGCGTAGCAGCGGACGTTGTTGGCGACCGAAAAGTCGACGTAGTTGAGGATATAGAGATCGAGCCAGCCGTCGCGGTCGAGATCGGCGAAGGCGGCGCCGGCGCTCCAGCGCGGGTCGTCCGCCCCGGCCCTGGCCGTGACGTCGGCGAAGGTGCCGTCGCCGTTGTTCCGCCAGAGCTGGTTCGAGCCGAAGTTGGCGAGATAGAGATCGATCCGGCCGTCGTTGTCGAAATCCCCGGTGGCGGCTCCCATCCCGTAGCCCGTAGCCCGGATGCCGCTCGCCGCGGTCACGTCCACGAAGCGAGGGGCGGGATTTTTCCCCTGCGGCGTGATCAGGTCGTTGCGGAACAGGCGCCCCCAGCCCGCCGGTCCGGGATCGGGAGAGCCCGGCTTGAGCGCATGCCCCTGGACCACGAAGACGTCGAGGTCGCCGTCGCCGTCATAGTCGAACAGCGCCGCCCCGCCGCCCATGATCTCCGGGAAGTAGAGCTCGCCGCTCTGACCGGTCGAATAGGTGAACGCCAGCCCCCACTCAGGGGCGCGGTCGGTGAAGAGGGCGGGGGCGCCCAGCCGAGGGCCGAGAGGAGAAAGAAGGTGGCGAGGAGGCGAGAAACCATCGTGAATCCCAGTCTACCCCCGCTCTGTTCGGGCATTCGTGGCCCGCGACCTCACCCTCGGTCCCTCGCCTAAAGGAGAGGGAGGGCCTGACAGAACCTGTGGCGCTTGTAGGGTGTGCTGTGCACACCTTCAAGGTCGTCAAGGTGTGCACAGCACACCCTACGGGCAACCCGGTCCGGAGTTGTCCCCCTTCTCCTTCAGGAGAAGGAGATCAGAGGATGAGGTCGCAGGCCACGAACGCTTCTTCGTCGGGAAATTCAGGTCCACATTATAGGGAGCCCTGGTTCGCTTCAGCGACTCTTCCACCGGATTGGCGTCCTCCGGATTCTTCTTATGAGCCTCAGACCGGCGAGTATCTCCTGGCGGCGTTCTCCAGTAATCGAATTGGTCCCCACCGCCGCCGCCCGGAACCGCCGCACGATCTCCCCCGCCGGCTCCACCTTCTCGATCCCGGCGACGCTCTTGCCCGCCTGGAGGTAATCCCGGTAGGAGAACGTCGTCGCGGAGCGCTTCAGCTTCCAGACCGACTGCAGCGCGTAGATCGTCCGCATCCAGTGCTTGGTCTTGCGGCCGCGCAGCATCCAGCGGGCGATCGGGCCGGCCTTGGTGCCGGCCTTCTCGATGTAGGGGGTGCGGATCACCGCCACCGGCACACCCGTGATCCGCTCGGTCAGCACGATGTCGTCCGCCTCCGCCTGCACGATCGCCCGCTTGTAGTCCGCGTGGGCGGTGCACTCGGCGGTGGCGATGAAACGGGTGCCCATCTGGACCCCGGCGTAGCCCATCCGCAGAGCGCGGACGAAAGCCTCCTCGTCGCCGACGCCGCCGGCGCAGACTACCGGCACGCCGAGATCCCCAAGCTCCGCGATCAGCGCCTCGGCGCTCTTCGGCCCGGCGTGGCCGCCGGCCCGGTTGTTCACCGCGATCAGGCCGTCCACCCCGGCCTCCAGCCCCTTCATCGCCCACTTCCGCTCGGTGACGTCGTGATAGACGAAGCCGCCGGCCCCGTGCGCCTTCTCCACCACCCAGCGCGGATTGCCGAGCGAGGTGACGAAGAAGCGGACGCCCGCCTCGATCGCCTGATCCACGAAGCGCATCATCCGCTCCTCGTAGACCTTGGAGGAGCGCTCGACGATGACGTTCATCCCCACGGGCTTTTTCGTCAGGCCGCGGATGAGCTTCATCCCGGCGCCGAACTCGTAGCCATGGGCGTAGACCATCGACAGCGGCTGCAGGACGCCGATGCCGCCCGCCTCGGAGGCCGCCGCCACCAGCTCCGGGTTGCTGCATGGGTACATGGCGCCGCAGATCAGCGGCACCTCGATGCCGAGCTGGCGGGTGAGCGGGGTGTCGAGGAGGCCCGCCACGCTACTTCTCGACCGCCACGCCGCGCCAGAAGGCGATGTGGTCCTTGATGTTGCCCGCCGCCGGCTTGGGGTCCGGGTAGTACCAGGCGGCGTCCGGGTTCTCCAGGCCGTCGACGGCGAGGGTGTAGTAGCTCGCCGTCCCCTTCCAGCCGCAGACCGTGTGGGTGTCGCTCGGCTTGAAAAATTCTCGCTTGACGGAATCGGGCGGGAAATAGACGTTCCCCTCGACCGTCTCATAGGTGTCCGTCTCGGCGATCACCTTTCCGTTCCAGATGGCTTTCGGCATGGGTTCTCCCTCCACGATTGAATCGTGGAGGCATGGTAACGGAAATCCACCCGCTACAATGGAGCCGGGAGGGTGCACCGTGGACCGAGACGACCTGCTGAACCGCTACCGCCAGACCCGCTCCCTGAGCGTCCAGCTCTGTGAGCCGCTACATCCCGAGGACTACCGCATCCAGTCGATGCCGGACGTCAGTCCGCCGTGGTGGAACCTCGGCCATACCACCTGGTTCTTCGCCAAGAACCTGCTCGAGCCGTTCGGCCTCTATTCGCCGGAGGACGCCAGGCTCGAGTTCGTCATGAACTCGTACTACGAATCGCTCGGACCCCGCATCCGCCGCGACCACCGGGGGCTGGTGACCCGGCCGAGCAACGACGAGGTCTACCGTTTCCGCGAGTCGGTGGACGGGCGGATCGAGGAGCTGCTCCGCACCGCGCCGGACGCGGACCTCGACCGCCTCCGCTTCCTCGTCGTCACCGGCGTACAGCACGAGCAGCAGCACCAGGAGCTGCTGGTGACCGAGATCAAGCACATCCTGGGCAGCAACGTCCCCGAGCTGCGCGAGGCCTATCTCCCCGCGTCCGAGGTCGCCCGCCACGGCGCGCCGGCGGCGAGCTGGATCCCGTTCGAGGAGGGTCTCCAGGAGTTCGGCAACCGTCGAGGGGGGGTGGTGCTGGGACAACGAGATGCCGGTCCACAAGGCCTGGCTCGACGGCTTCGCGCTGATGAACCGCCTGGTCACCAACCGCGAGTACCTGGAGTTCATGGCCGACGGCGGCTACCGCAACCCCCTCCTCTGGCTCTCGAACGGCTGGGCCAAGGTCAAGGAGCAGGGTTGGACGGCGCCTTTTACTGGGACGGGGAAGAGAACGGCGACGGCTGGAAGCTGTGGACCCTCTCCGGGCGTCCGCGACGTCGATCCGGACGAGCCGGTCTGCCACGTCAGCTTCTACGAGGCGGAGGCCTACGCCCGCTGGAAGGGTGCCCGCCTCCCACCGAGCGCGAGTGGGAGCACGCCGCCCGCGTCTCCGGCTTCCCGGGCGGCAACTTCCTCGACAGCGGCGCCCTCCACCCCGTTCCCGCCGGGACCGACGGCTCGGGGCTGCTGCAGATGGGGGGGATCTCTGGGAGTGGACCTCGAACCACTACGAGCCCTACCCGGGCTACAAGCCGTTCGAGGGGCCGCTGATGGAGTACAACGGGAAGTTCATGGACAACGTCCGCGTGCTGCGCGGCGGCTCCTGCGCCACCCCCGCGAACCACATCCGCGCCAGCTACCGCAACTTCTGGGCGGCGGACACCCGCTTCCAGTTCAGCGGCATCCGGCTGGCGAAGGGCGCCTGAGATGCCCGAGGTCGTCGTCGTCGGGGGCGGCGTCATGGGCGCCAGCGTGGCCTGGCACCTCGCCGCCCGCGGCTGCCGGGACGTGGTGGTGATCGACCGCGCCGCCGCTCCGGGAGAGGGGAGCACGGGCCGGGCTACCGGCGGCTTCCGTGCCCAGTTCGCGACGCCGGTCAACATCCGCCTCTCGCTTCTTTCCCGCGAGAAGCTGCTCCGCTTCCCCGAGGAGATCGGCGCCGATTCCGGATACCGCCCGCATGGCTATCTCTTCCTGGCCGGCGACGAGGCGCAGATGGCGGCCCTGAGGTCGATCCGCCCGCTCCAGCAGGTCTTGGGCGTGCCCGTCGAGGAGATCGGCCTCGAGGATGTCCGGCGGCTCAACCCTGCGGTATGTCTCGACAGGATCGCCGGCGGCTCCTTCTGCCCGATCGACGGGTTCATCCGGCCGCTGAACATCCTCAATGGCTACGTGGAGGCCGCGCGGCGGCTGGGGGTGCGGTTCGATTACGGCGTCGAGGTGACCGGCTTCGCGGTCGCCAAGCGCCTGCCCGGCCGGGTGACGCACGTGCAGACCACGGCCGGCTCGATCGCGGCGCGGCATGTGGTCAACGCGGCGGGCGCCTGGGCCGGCGCGCTGGGACGGCTCGCGGGGGTGGAGATCCCGGTCTCGTCGCTCCGCCGGCAGGTGGCGCCGACGGTGCCGACGGACGCGCTCCCCGAGGAGATGCCGATGACCATCTTCCTTGAGGACGGCTTCCACCTGCGGGTGCGCGACGGCCGCGTCCTGCTCCTCTGGCCGCAGCCTCCCGCCGGCTCCGATCCTTTCGACTCGAATTTCGACGAGAGCTGGTTGCCGGGGGTGCTCGAACGGGCCCATGCCCGGGTCCCCTGCCTGGTGGACGTGCCGGTGGACCGCGCCGGCTGCTGGGGCGGCCTCTACGAGATGTCGCCCGACAAGCATGTGATGTTGGGGCTGGCGCCGCGGCTGGACAACCTCTGGCTGATCAACGGCTCCTCAGGACACGGGGTGATGCATTCCCCCGCTCTCGGCCAGCTCGTGGCGGAGATCATCCTCGACGGCAAAGCCTCGGCGATCGACGTCCACAGTCTCCGCCCCTCGCGCTTCGCCGAGGGGGAGCCGATCCCGGAGTTTCACCTGCTGTAGATCACCACTCCAACGTCCCCGCCGGCCCCTTGAACGGGCCCACGATCTCGCGGGTGACCCAGCCGCCGTAGAAGTCCCCTTCCTGGGCCCGCACCTGCTCGCCGTCGACGAGGCAGGCTTCCATGGCCTGGGGATAGAAGGCGACATAGCCCATCATCGGCTCGTAGATCCGCGTGGGCAGCGGGTAGTACCACGCCGCCAGCTCCTCGCGCTTGCCGTTCACCTCGAGGTCGTAGTAGCGGGCCAGCCCCTTCCACTCGCACCAGGTCGCCCGCGGATTTTCTTGCAAAAACTCCATGCGGACGTCTTCAGGAGGAATGTAGTAGACCGGGGGGTGGCTGGTCTCGAGGACCCGCTTGGCCCGGCGGGTGTCGGCGATCGTCACGCCGTTGAAGCGGACTTCGATGTGCCGGGAGGAATCTTCGAGCGCGGGGGGCGGGGGTAATCCCAGACCGATTCCTGACCCGGGCCGGGCTCGATACGCTGGATCGTCATGGTGGCCGAGGATAGCCTGAAAAGACAAGGGGCGGCCCCGCGGGACCGCCCCCCTGACAGGACTACCGCTTGTTGGCGAGCTCCGGCTCGTGGACCTCGGCGTTCGCCGGGGGCGTCGAGCCCTGGGCCGCCGGCTGACCCTGCTGGGCCTGTTGACCCTGAGGCTGATCCGGCTTGATCGCGTTCAGAGCCGCTTCGGGCGTCAGGTTCTGGCGCTTGGCCTCTTCCTTGACGGTGTTGGTGGCTTCCCAGGCGACGGTCTTCACCTTGTCGACCACGCTTTCCGCGGTGAGGCCCTGGTGCTGCGCCTCTTCCTTGACCTTGTCGACCACGGCCTCGGCGACGTGCTTGCCCTTGTCGAGAGCCTGCTGCCCCGCCTCCTTGACGTCGTCGAGCAGGCGGTCGCGGGTCTCGCCCATCAGCTCGTCTTCCTTGTCGGTCGAGGGGACCGCCAGACCGGCGATGACGCCGAGGGCCAGGACCGCGGCGCCGACCATGAGGGGGTTCTCCTCCATGGTCTGCCAGAATCCCAGCCGGGCGCTGCGCGCCTTCTGCTTCGCCTGGCCGCGGAGGGCGGAGGCCCGGTGCGCGACCTCGTGGCCCATGGAGGATGCCCGGTCCGCGACCTCGTGGCCGAGCTCGGACGCGTGCTCCTTGGTCCAGTCGGCGGCGTCGCCGACCTTGCCGGTAGCGCTGGAGAGGGCATCCTTGGCGCTGCCCGCCAGGTCCTTGACCTTGTCGCCGGCCGCCGACAGCACGCCCGAGCCCTCCTGTCGGACTCATAGCCGGCTTCGTAGCCGGAGCCCGAGTAGGCGCTCGTCCCGGCATAACCCTGCCGGTAGGAGGTGCGGCCGTAGCCGTAGGCGCCCGAGTTGGACGCCGCGGTATTCACCGCGATAACGGCCGTCGTAGGCGTCGGCCTTGTCGCTCTTGCCGGAGCTCTCGACCAGCAGCCAGCCGAGACCGAGGCCGACCACGGCCGCGGGCATCGGATGCTCGCGGGCGACCTGCCACAGTTTGCTGGCGCCGGTGCTCGAGCCCCCCTTGAAGAGGTTCCAGAGCTCCAGGCCGATCTCCTTGGGGGTCATCTTCGCGTCGAGAGCCGCGAAGGTCTCGTCCATGTCAGACCGGGTGCGGTCGATCTCGGAACGGATCTCGCTGGAGTTCCGCCCGCTGCCCGCGTCGAGGTCCGAAGTGCCGGTCACGAAATCTTCTCTTTGAGCCATTCTTTGTTCTCCTGCAAGCTTTGGGTGGTTCTCTGGGGAGTGATGCTCTCTTGCTTGAGGGTCGCGAGCGCCTTCTTGATGAGAGAGTAGCCGACCGCGGCGAGGATCCCGCCGACGATCAGTGGTGCCAGCCAGACCGCCACTTCCTGGTTCATGAAGTTGTTGAGGATCGACGTCAGGCCGTAGACCGCCGCCAGCAGCAGGGCGATGGCGCCGAGGAGGGCGACCGCGCCGCCGACGGCGACTTCGCCGAGGTTGGCCCCGATGCGCGAGGCCTTCTCGGACATCTCCGTCTTGGCGAGGTTCACCTCCTGCTTCAGCAGCGTGCTGGACTCCTGCGTCAGCTCCTTCAGCAGTTGGCCAATGGACCGATCTTCCTTGCGTTCACCGGGTACCGCCATGGCTTAAACCCCCAGCGGCGCGTCGTTGAGCGTCGTGCGCGGCGTTCGACGCCGCCAAGGTCGGTGCTTGCGCTCCGGAGTGTAGGTCGTGCGGGTCGTCCGGCTCCCCGGGTACCCCGCGTAGGAGGAGCGGCCGGTGGACTGGGGGTAGCCGGTCCAGGCGCCGCCGTCGTAGCCGGAGCGGGAGCCCTGGCTCGGGCTCGAGGCCTTGAGGAACCGGGCCAGCATCAGGCCCGCGAGCAGCGTGCCGCCGAGGAAGACCTCGGGGCGCCGCCGCGCGAAGTTCTCGGTGTCGCGGACGAAGCCGCGCAGGTCGTTGTCGCGCAGGTAGCCGGAGAGACGCTCCACCTGCTGGGCGGCGCGGTCGGCGTACTGGCCGAAATCACCGGCCTGCTGCCCTTCGTTGAGCTTGCGGCCGGTCTCGCGCAGCGCCTGGGCCAGCGAGCCGAGCCGCTCCGCCGCCTGGTCCTTCTGCTGACCGACGAGATTCTGCACGTGATCGCGCGCCTGGTTGGCCACGTCCTTGGCCTCTTCCTTGGCGTCGCTCGCCAGGGTCTTCACCTGCTCCTTGGCGTCGTGAGCCAGTTCCTGGGCCTGCGCCTTGACGCCCTGGGCGGGCGGCAATTCGTGGGACGGGTCGAGATTGGGGGTCGCCGTATTCTGACCGCCGAGTCCATCTGTCCGCTTTGCCATCGTGATCTCTCCTTCCGATGTGGTGACTGCTGCCCGCTGTGCTTGAAAACTTCTTCGAGGAGAGCACCCGGCCTCGATGTTCAAGGCCGCCGCGTTCGATTCTTGATAGAGCAAGAGGTGTGCCAGAATCGCGGGATGAATCACAACGAACGGCAGAACATTTCGAGCGGCGCTCCCTGGGAGCCGATCATCGGTTACTCGCGGGCGGTGCGGGTGGGACCCTACATTCACGTCGCCGGCACCACGGCCCTCGACGCCGAGGGCAACGTCGTCGGCGCCGGCGACCCTTACGCGCAGACGATCCAGATCCTGAAAAACGTGGAGGCGGCCCTCGCCAGGGCGGGAGCGCGGATGGCCGACGTCGTGCGCACCCGGATCTTCACCACCGACATCGGCAAATGGCAGGAGATCGGCCGGGCGCACGGCGAGTTCTTCCGCGACATCCGCCCGGCCGCCACCATGGTGGAGATCAGCCGCCTGATCTCGCCCGACATGCTGGTCGAGATCGAGGCGGACGCCATCCTTCCGGAATCGACCGGATGACCTACTGGTCGTTGTGCAGCTCGATGAACTCGTAGACGAAGTTGTTGGTGCCGAGGGCGTCGGAGAACTCGTTGCTCACCACCCCCTTGGCACAGCCGGGGTGTCCGGATCGCGGGGCGCGGGCCGGTAGCGGCGCGGCGTCATGACACCGCTACCCGGCCGTCACGCGAAGCTTCAGGCCCGCGCCGTGGAGGACAGCGCCTCGTGGAGCTGCCGGCGCAGCAGGGCGAGGTTGACCTCGGTCCGCGGCGCGTAGGCAGGCTCTGTTGGTGGCCGTCCCTTGAGCGCAATCCTTCTCCTCGTCCTCCTCGGTCCCGGTATTCGCGGTGCCCTGGGCGCACATGCCGAGACCGGGCTGCGCGAGAGCGTTGAATTTCCTGGCGGGCAGGACGTCGATCATCAAATCCCTGGACTTGAAACTCATCATCTCCTCCTTGGGCAGAGCCCATGCGGCCGCGGGGCCGCGCGAGTGTTCGTCTGAAACGGATTCAGTAAGTCTACCAGATGTGTGTAGACGTCACGATCACCGGGAGTCGCCACCCGCGGGGGTGATCATCCAGATGTCCCCCTCGTCGCTCGCCCGCACCGCATAGAGCGTCCGGTCGTCGGGCCCCACGGCGAGCGAGTTGAAGACGGAGTTCGCGGGCGGCTCCAGGACCAGGCGGGAGGCCTTCGAACGGAGATCGACCTGGAAGATCTTGCCTTCGTGCCGATAGAGGAGAGTGCGGCCGTCGTGGAGCCAGACGGGGACCGAGCCCACATCCGTCAGCCGCTCGTACTTGCCGGAGGCGAACGAATAGACGACGACGCCGGGGATGTTGGAGCCGTCGCTGGTCTGCTCGAGGTTGCCGGCGAGGTAGGCGCCGTCCGGCGACCACGCGTTCGCCGCGAAGGCCTGCCCGTCCGCGGGAGCCGGGAGCAGCCGGACCCGCCGGTCGAGCGGCTGCGCGGGGTCGATCAGCGCCGCGCTCTTGGAACCCAGGCTGGCCACGAACCGGCGGCCGTCGGGAGAGGGGATCGGGGTATAGAGGGGGTCGGGCGTGCCGTGAGGGATCGGCTGCCGCTCGCTCCCATCCATCCGGATCGTCCAGGCGCCATAGCTGCCGCCGCGGTCGGAGTAGAACAGGAGGCGCTGGCCGTCCGCGAGCCAGTGGGGGATGCGGTCCTTGGCGGCGTCGGCGGTGAGCTGGCTCTGGCGGGTGCCGTCCGCCTTCACCAGGAAGATGTCCTCCTGCGGGGTATAAATGTCGAAGGCGATCCACTCCCCGTCCGGCGAGACCGCCGCGGAACGGACGGCCCGCGAGCCTTGAGTCACCGGCACCGCCTCCCCGGAAACGCGATGGGTCACCGGATCGAGCGACCGCCGCTCCAGGTTGGATTTCCCCTCGTCGGTGGCGTAGACGATCCGCCGGCCGTCCCGGGCGAGGCTCAGCAGCCCGGTCGACTGCGACGAGGTGGTGATCGGCTCCGGCTCTCCCAGCACCTTGCCCGTGGCCTCGTTGATCGGCACCCGCCAGACGTTCATGCTGCCGCTGCGGTCCGAAACGAAATAGAGGTAGTGCCCGTCGGGCGACCAGACGGGGTTCCAGTTGACGTGATCGTCGTTGGTCACCCGGACGGGCGTCCCCCCGCCGGCGGGGATCGTCCAGAGCAGGCGCCGCCCGCTCCCCTTGGGGATCCCCCAGTAGGCGATCCGCTGGCCGTGAGGGGACCAGCTCGGCTGCACCGCGTCTTCTTTGACCAGAGGCTGCTGCTGGGCGGTGGCGATGTCCACGGTCCAGAGCTGGCTGTTGAGCTTGCGCTCCAGCGGCTTCGAGACCTCCTCGGTGGCGAAGACCAGCCGGTGGCCGTCCGGCGACCAGGCGGGGTTGTAGCCGATGCCGGTGAGCCGGCGGGCGGACTCGCCCGTGGCGCCCATGACGAACAGGCCGCCCCCCTCGCGGTCGGAGCGGAAGGCGATCTGCTGGCCGTCGGGCGAGAAGGCCGGCTGGGTGTCGTCCGCCGGGGAGTCGGGCGTGAGGTTCTGCGGGTTGCCGCCGCCGACGCGCTGGAGGTAGATGTCGGCGTTGCCGTTCAGCGACTTCACGTAGAGGAGGGAGCGGCCGTCCGGCGAGAGGCTCGGGAACGACTCGCGCCCCTCCTGGTCGGTCAGCCGGTTGAAGCTCAGGCCGGCGGTCGACCAGGCGCCGGCGCGGCCGCCGGCGGGACGGCGCAGGTAGATCACGCCGGCCACCAGCGCCACCGCGGCGAGCAGGGCGGCCGCCCAGAACCAGGGGTGGCTCCGGGACGGCACGGGGCGGTCCGGCTGGGTCCGCACCGTGGTCGTCATCGTCTGGTTGCGCAGGGCGCGCAGATCGCCGAGCGGCCCCTCGGCCGTGGGATAACGGTCGCCGGGGTTCTTGGCCAGCAGGCTGTCGACGATCCTCTCCAGCTCCGGGGGCGCCTCGGAGCGCACCTCGGAGAGCGGCTTCGGCTTCTCGTTCAGGATGCCGTAGAGAACGGCCTGGTCGTGCTCGCCGCGGAACGGCCGGCGGCCGGCGATCAGCTCGTAGAGGACGACGCCGAAGGACCAGAGGTCGGTGCGGTGGTCGACGTCCTCGCCCCGGGCCTGCTCGGGGGACATGTAGGCCGGGGTGCCGACCGAGGAGCCGGTGCGGGTGATCGCCGCCGCGCCCGCCAGCTTGGCGAGGCCGAAGTCGAGGATCTTCACCACCCCGTCGGCGGTGACCATGATGTTGGCCGGCTTGATGTCGCGGTGGACGATCCCTCCGCGGTGGGCCTTGGCGAGCCCGCGGGCGATCTGCTCCCCGATGTCGATCGCCTCGTCGATCGGGATCGGCCCGCGCTCGATCAGCCGCCGCAGGGTCTCGCCGTCGTAGTAGGGCATGGCGAGATAGAGCCGGCCGTCGTCGGTCTCCCCGACCTCGTGGATGGTGCAGATGTTGGGGTGGTCGAGCACCGAGGCCGACCGCGCCTCCTGCAGGAAACGGACCTTGGACTCGGGGTCGCGGGTCAGCTCCGGCGGCAGGAACTTCAGCGCCACCGTGCGTTCGAGCCGGAGATCCTCGGCCCTGTAGACCACCCCCATGCCGCCGCCGCCGATGTAATCGACCACCCGGTAGTGGGCGATCATGCGCCCCACGAGGTGGTCCGCGTCGCCGAAGACGGTGGTCCCGGCCGAAGGGGAGGAGGGGATGTCCCGCAGCGTGGGGTCGAGGCTCTCGTCGAGCACGGGGATGCCGAGGGTGCCGGTATTGGCGTTCAGGACCCCGGCGTTCAGGGCCAGCAGATCATCCCGCATCGCCTCCATGCTCGCGTAGCGGTCGTCCACCCGCTTGGCCAGCGCCCGGACGACGATCCGTTCGAGCTGCGCCGGCACCCCCGGCCGCAGGACGGCCATCGGCTCGGGGTCGCGGCTCAGGATGGCGCGGATGCGGTCGTGGTCGGTCTCGCCCGGGAACGGCGTCCGGCCGGTGACCATCTCATAGAGGACGACGCCGAGAGCCCAGATGTCCGTGCGCGGGTCGATCGTGTCGCCGCGGATCTGCTCGGGCGCCATGTAGCCGGCGGTGCCCACGGCGGTGCCGTCGCGGGTCAGGCGCGACTGGTCCGCCAGCTTGGCGATGCCGAAGTCGACGATCTTCACCCGGCCGTCGGGAGCCACGATGATGTTGGCCGGCTTGACGTCCCGGTGGACGATCCCCTTGGCATGGGCGGCGGCGAGGCCGGAGGCGATCTGGGCCGCGAGGCGGACGGCCTCGGCGATGGCCAGGCCGCCGCGCTCGACCCGGCGCTTGAGCGTCTCCCCCTCGCAGAAGGCCATGGCGATGAACAGCCGGCCGTCCTCCGTCTCGTCGATCTCATAGACAGTACAGATGTTAGGGTGATCGACCGCCGACGAGGCGCGGGCCTCGCGCAGGAACCGGCGCTTGTCCGACTCGTTGGCGTTGCGGTAGGTCGAGAGGAACTTGAGGGCGACCAGCCGCTCGAGCTTCTGGTCCTCCGCCTTGTACACGACACCCGCACCGCCGCCGCCGAGACGTTCGAGGACTCTGTACCGGGAGATAGTGCTGCCGATCAACGAGAAGTTTTCCTGGAAACGGATCGCCAACAGTCTATCACTCTCGCGGGGCGGATGCCTCCCCCCTCCCCGGAAGTCCGTTTCCGCCCCCCTGAAGCCGTGCCTGGAAGCTCGTCCGGGCAGCCGGCGGGGAGCGGGGCTAGGAGCCGACGGGGCTCGCCTTTCAGGCCGGCGAGATAGCCCCAGTAGCTTGGGCGTCCAGAAC
>CAVXIG010000058.1:0-44466 GCA_963761645.1 uncultured Acidobacteriota bacterium | reverse complement strand
GGTTACAATCCCCCTGCCAGCGGTCTGTCGTCTTATTACCCCAATCCAAGGATCGCAGTTCAGGAGTCATATGGCCGAGCAATACATCTACGTGATGAAGGACCTGCGGAAGGTCTATCCGCCCAACCGCGAGGTCCTGAAGGACATCTGGCTGTCGTTCTACCCCGGCGCCAAGATCGGCGTGCTGGGCGGCAACGGCGCCGGCAAGAGCACGCTGCTGAGGATCATGGCCGGCGTGACAAGGACTTCGTCGGCGAGGCCTGGGCCGCCAGGGGGCCAAGGTCGGCTACCTCCCGCAGGAGCCGCCGCTCGACCCGACCAAGGACGTGCTCGGCAACGTCGAGGAGGCCGTGGCCGAGACCCGCGCCCTGCTCACCAGTTCGACGAGATCAACGCCAAGTTCGGCGAGCCGATGTCGGACGACGAGATGGACAAGCTGCTGGCCGAGCAGGCGCACGTGCAGGACGCCATCGAGGCCGCCAACGCCTGGGAGCTCGACCGCACGCTCGAGATCGCCATGGACGCCATGCGGCTGCCGCCGCCGGACGCCGACGTCACCAAGCTCTCCGGCGGCGAGCGCCGCCGGGTCGCCCTCTGCAAGCTCCTGCTCCAGCGGCCCGACCTCCTGCTGCTCGACGAGCCCACCAACCACCTCGACGCCGAGTCGGTCGCCTGGCTGGAGCACCACCTCGCCGAGTACCCGGGCACGGTGGTCGCCGTCACCCACGACCGCTACTTCCTCGACAACGTCGCCGGCTGGATCCTCGAGCTCGACCGCGGCCAGGGCATCCCCTGGAAGGGGAACTACTCCTCCTGGCTCGAGCAGAAGCAGGAGCGGCTCGCCCTGGAGGAGAAGAAGGAGACGCCGCGGCGGCGCACCTTGCAGCGCGAGCTGGAGTGGGTCCGCATGTCGCCCCGCGCCCGCCAGGCCAAGAGCAAGGCCCGCCTCACCGCCTACGAGAAGCTGCTCGCCGAGGATCGCGAATAGACAAGCGGGGCGAGCCGAACGAGATCCACATCCCCCCCGGCCCCCACCTGGGCGACCTGGTGGTCGAGGCCAAGGGGCTGCGCAAGGGGTACGGCGACCACCTGCTGTTCGAGGACCTGACTTCCGCCTGCCGCCCGGCGGCATCGTCGGCGTCATCGGCCCCAACGGCGCCGGCAAGACGACCCTGTTCCGGATGATCGTCGGCCAGGAGACGCCCGACGCCGGCTCGCTCCGCGTCGGCGAGACGGTGAAGGTCGCCTACGTCGACCAGAGCCGCGACAGCCTGGACGCCGACAACAGGTCTTCGAGGAGATCTCGGGCGGCCGCGACATCGTCATGCTGGGCAGGCGCAAGATCCCCGCGCGCGCCTACGCGGCGGCCTTCAACTTCAAGGGCCCCGACCAGGAGAAGAAGGTCAAGGACCTCTCGGGCGGCGAGCGCAACCGCGTCCACCTGGCCAGCACGCTCAAGAGCGGCGGCAACCTCCTGCTGCTCGACGAGCCGACCAACGACCTCGACGTCGACACGCTGCGGGCCCTGGAGGAGGCGCTCCTCGACTTCGGCGGCTGCGCGGTGGTCATCAGCCACGACCGCTGGTTCCTCGACCGCATCGCCACCCACATCCTGGCCTTCGAGGGGGACAGCCAGGTCGTCTGGTGCGAGGGCAACTACCAGGCCTACGAGGCAGACAAGAAGCGCCGTCTCGGCGCCGACGCCGACCAGCCGCACCGGATCCGCTACAAGAAGCTCACCAAGGCTTAAAGCCCCTCATCACCCCGGCCCTCTTCTCCCGTCGCACTCCCCCCGACCGGGAGAAGAGGGGGTGCTCCCTCGCGGATCGGGGTGTCCGCGGCCTGCGACCTCACCCTCCCTTCCTCTCCTGAAGGAGAGGGTGGGACTGATTGGCAAACTGGGCCACGGATGCCCCCGATCCGTGCGATTGGAATAGAAATCAACTCCACCCATACCGACGGCGCCAAAATCTGGCACCGAGGTTGCAACTGTAATCTCCCGTGAAGCAGCGGTGGGAGGGAGAGGGACCTCGGCACAGCGCGCTGAAAACTTTCGAAAGAGTCGAGGTCCCCCCGAACATCGCACATAGTTAAGTGGAAGGACGCCCCTTCGGGTGACTTCCAGAGTGCAACTAAATTTTCGGAGAGGAGCTCGATATGAAGCGTCTAACCCTTGCGACCGCGGTCATGGCCATCGTTGCGGCCCCCGCCCTTTTCGCGCAGAGCACGCTGAACACCAACGCCCCGGGCCCGTCGCAGGAGACGAAGCCGGGCCAGACCAATAACAACCTCCAGAACCCGGGCTCGAACATGCAGCAGGGCGCCCCGAACCAGAACGGCACCATGCAGGAGCACGGCACGGTCGAGGGTACGGCCAACGAGAGCGTGACCGGCACCAATGATCTGAACAACCAGAACGGCACCTCGACGGGTACCACTGGCACGACCGGCACGATGAACAACACCGACTCGACCGGCACCACGACCGGAACGACCGGCACCACTGGCACGATGAGCAACGATACGACCGGCTCGACCGGCTCGATGAACAACACTGACACGACCACCGGCACCACCGGTTCGTACTCGGGCAGCAGCAACACCGACACGACCACGACCTCGGCTTCGCTGCCGCAGACCGCCAGCGACCTGCCGACCGTCGCGATCGCCGGCCTCCTGGCCCTGTTCGCGGCTTTCGCGATTCGCACCTACGCGAAGCGGAATGCCTAAACAGTTCCGCCGGTTGAACTAGATCACCTGGCGCTACGGCGCCAGGTGATTCTGTTTTTACGGCCCCATGAACAGCTCCTCGTTCGCTATGAATAGATCCCGTCTGCGCTGGCTCGAGCGCGCCCTGCTGCTCGTCGGCATCCTCTGCCTGGGTATCTGGGCCTGGTCCTGGCTCGACTCCACTTATTTCCAATACCGCGAGAACCAGATCCTGGACGAAGCGCTGAACGCCCCTCCCAAGAGCACGGCCGCGGCCGAGACGGACTCCCTCGGGAGCTTCAAGCCTCAGCCCGTTGCCACGCCGCCCAAGCCGCTGGAAGATGGCTCGCTGATCGGCCGTATCGAGATCCCCCGCGTCGGCGTCTCCGCCGTCGTGCTGGAGGGGGTGGACACCAAGGCTCTGCGGCGCGGCGTCGGCCATATCCCCGAAACCGCCCGGCCGGGTGTCGGCAACGTCGGTCTCGCCGCTCACCGGGATAGTTTTTTCCGGGGCCTCAAAGATATTCGTAAGAATGACATTATCCGGCTGCAGACGCTGGAAGGCACTTTCCAGTACCGCGTGGAGTGGACCGAGATCGTCAAGCCCGAGGACACGAAGGTGCTCGCGGACAACGGCACCTCGGAGCTCACGCTGGTGACCTGCTACCCCTTCTACTACGTGGGCTCGGCCCCGAAGCGGTTCATCGTGCGGGCGCAGCAGGTCGACGAGGCGGAGGCTCGGGTAGAATAGCTCCTGCTCCTTGACTCACCCCGCCAGCGGCAGCCGCACCTCGAACTCGCTCCCCTTCCCTGGACCCTCGCTGCGGGCGGCGACTTTTCCGCCGTGCATCTCGACCAGGCTGCGCACCAGGGTGAGGCCGATGCCGAGGCCGGCTTCGGAGCGGTCGAGACCCTGCTCGCCCTGGGCGAAGAGGTCGAAGACCCGCGGCAACAGGGCGGCGGGGATGCCGGCGCCGTCGTCGCGGACCCGCACCACGGCATCGCCCTCCTCGCGCCGGACGGAGAGCGCGATGTGCCCCCGGGGCTCGGTGAACTTCACGGCGTTGCGCAAGAGGTTCGAGACCACCTGCTCGAGCCGCGTCACGTCGCCGTCGAGCGGCAGGGCGCCCGGCGGGAGATCCACCGTCAGCTCCTGCTGCTTGGCCTCGGCCAGCGGCCGCGAGGCCTCGGCGGCGTGCCGCAGCACCTCGGCGAGATCGAGCGGCTGCCGCCGCAGCTCGATCTTGCCCTGGGTGATGCGGGAGACGTCGAGCAGGTCGTCGACCAGCCGCACCAGTGCTGGATCTGCCGCCGGATGATGGCGACCGGCCGCGCCGTCTGCGGTTCGGTGGACCCCATCTGCTCCAGCAGGTAGGAGGCGTTGGCGATCGCCGCGAGCGGATTGCGCAGCTCGTGGGCGAGCATGGCGAGGAACTCGTCCTTGCGGCGGTCGGTCTCGGCGAGCGCCTCGGCCCGGGCCCGCAGCTCGGCCGCCAGGCGCTCGCTCTCGCGGGTGCGCTCGGCCAGGCGGTCCCGCATCTCCTGGAAGGCGGCGGCGAGGCGGGCGACCTCGGCGATGCCGCTGCTCGCCCCGAGCGGAGCCGCGAGATTGCCGGCGGTCAGCTCGCCGACGGCGTTCGAGAGGTCGCCGAGCGGGCGGGCGATCCGGCGGGCGGCGAAGATGCCGGCGGTCACCGTCAGGGGGATCACCAGCAGGAGGAGTCCGAAGGCGAGATCGCGCCCCCGTCGCACGCCGGCCAGGGAAGCGGATCGGGGGCTCTCCACCGCCACCGCCCAGTTCAGGCGGGGGACCGGGGCGAAACCCGCCAGGCCTTCCTCCCTCTCCACCCGCTGCTGGCGGTCGCGGACCCGCCGGTCCCAGGAGGGGGGCAGCGGCGGCAGTGTCTCGCCGGGGCGCAGCCCGTTGGCTTCGGCGAGCGTGTGCCCGAGGCCGTCCGAGAGCGAGACATGGGATCCCCGCCGGGAGATCCGGTTCGCCAGAGCCTCGGCGCCGAAAGCGGCTACCAGCGTGCCGGTGAGATCGTTGTTGGCATCGTGGATGGGAGCGCCCAGGAGGAAGAGCGAGCGCGCTCCCACCCGCACCGGGGTGATCTGGCTGCGGCGCTCCCGGCTCACCGCCCCGGCGAGGTCCAGCACCGCCTGCGCCGGCAGGGGTATGGCGCCGGCGGCGGCCACCACCCGGCCGTCGAGCGAGACGGCGCGGAGCGCGGCGAGATCCGGGTAGACCCGCAGAAAGCTGGCGAGCAGCTCGGCCTGGGGCGCGGCCGTCATCGGCTCGCGTCCGGCGAAAGCGGCCAGCGTGGCCGTCCGGGCGCCGTTCAGCTCGATGTAATCCGAGACGTTCTGGGCGACCGAATGCGCCTCGGCTCTCTGGGTCGCGATCACCTGGGTCTCGGCCAGATGCTCCTCCTGGGCCGTCACCACCGCCGTCGCCAGGATGAGCGCGAGCGAGGTCGCGATCACCAGGGTCAGCGAGAGGCGGGCGCGCAGGGCCGCGGTTTCGAGCGTCGCCAGCCTCCGGCGCAGCCAGGGCAGGCAGACGATCGCCGCGCCGCCGCCGGCGTAGATGACGACGCCGGTCCAGGACGCCCGCGGCAGCGAGATGAGGAGCCCGAACGCCAGGAAGGTGGCGCCGGCGAGGACGTGGACCGGCCAGATCCACCGCTGCCTCGCCGCGGGCGCGAGCTGCGCCGCGGCGAGCGGGACGCCGGTCAGCAGAAACGCCAGGGCGAAGACCGTGAGGCTGAACGGGAACCGGCCGTAGAAGGAGCTCTGGAAGAGCCGCGGCAACGCCAGCATCAACAGCCCCACGAGGGTGGCGATGACGCCCATGAGGAGGCCGAACAGGTCGCCGCTCCCGGCGTCGGCCGGCCGGTCGCGCCGGAGCAGAAAGGCTCCGAAGGTCCCCAATCCCAGAACGGTGTAGCAGACCCCTCCGGAGATGGCGCCGACCTGGAAGAAGCTCGCGGCGAGCGCGAGCAGCGTCACCCCGACGCAGAGGTGGGCGGCGAAGCACAAGGATCGCCGGGGGCCGCAGCACCGCCACCGCCAGCATCGCCATCCCGGAGGCGAGCGACGAGCGTCCCCCAGCCGAACGCATAAGGCAGCAGGGCGTCATAGGAAGGGGTATTGAAGCGATGGGGCGCGATGAGCACGAACGCGCCGACGAACCCGCAGAACAGGCCCATCGCCCACAGGAAAACCTCGGGGGAGAGAGCGCGCACCCCCGGCGTGACGCTCGCGCGCGAACCTTCGCTCAAAACTCTCGTATCCCTCCCCATGCCCGCGGACTAGAATGCCACAACGTTGTTTACCGACCGGAGGCGCGCCGGACTTTCCGGCGGCCGGAGGAATCCATGCCGACGAAAAGAATTCTGCTCCTGATCCCGGCGCTCGTCCTCGCCCTCGCGGCCTGGACCTTCGCCGACACGACTCTACCCTCTTCGGGACCGCTGCTCGGCTTCAGCAATGATCACGCCAGCCAGCAGCGGGCGCTCGAGGCGCGCTTCGACTCCCATCTCGAAGCCGCGAATCTGCGCGAATGGATGAAGCGCCTGTCGGCGCGCCCGCATCACATCGGCTCGCCCTACGACAAGGAGAACGCCGAGTTCATGGCGGGCCTCTTCCGGTCGTGGGGGTTCCAGACCGAGATCGAGCAGTTCAAGGTGCTCTTCCCCACCCCGAAGACCCGCGTGCTCGAGATGGTGGCGCCGACCCGCTTCACCGCCGCGCCTCTCCGAGCCGGCGCTCAAGGAGGATTCGACCTCCGGCCAGACGGCCGAGCAGCTCCCGACTTACAACGCCTACTCGATCGACGGCGACGTCACGGGCGACCTCGTCTACGTCAACTACGGTGTGCCGAGGGACTACGAGGAGCTCGAACGGCGCGGCATCGACGTCAAGGGGAAGATCGTCATCGCCCGCTACGGCGGCTCCTGGCGCGGCATCAAGCCGAAGGTGGCCGCCGAGCATGGCGCCGTCGGCTGCCTCATTTTCTCCGACCCCTGCGGCGACGGCTACTCCCAGGGCGACGCCTATCCCAAGGGGGGCTGGCGCTCGGACCGCGGCGTCCAGCGCGGCTCGGTGGCCGACATGCCCATCTACTCGGGCGACCCGCTCACCCCCGGCGTGGGGGCGATCGAGAACGCCAAGCGGCTGGACATCAAGGACGCCAAGACGCTGACCAAGATCCCCGTGCTGCCGATCTCCTACGGCGACGCCCTGCCGCTGCTCCAGGCGCTGGCCGGCCCGATGGCGCCCGAGGGGTGGCGCGGCACCCTGCCGATCCCCTACCGCCTCGGCCCCGGCCCGGCGCGGGTGCACCTCAAGCTGGAGTTCAACTGGAACTCGTCCCCATCTACGACGTGATCGCCAGGATCCCGGGCTCCGAGCGCCCCGATCAGTGGGTGATCCGCGGCAACCATCACGATGCCTGGGTCAACGGCGCGTCCGACCCGATCAGCGGCATGGTGGCGGAGCTGGCCGAGGCCCGCGCCCTGGGCGAGCTGGTCAAGAGCGGCTGGAAGCCGAAGCGCACGATCATCTACGCCGCCTGGGACGGCGAGGAGCAGGGCCTGCTCGGCTCGACCGAGTGGGTCGAGACCCACGCCGACGAGCTGCGCCAGCACGCGGCGGTCTACATCAACTCCGACAGCAACGCGCGCGGCTTCTTCGGCGCCGGCGGCTCGCACCAGCTTGGAGACCCTGGTCAACGAGGTGGTGCGCGACGTGCCCGATCCCGAGAAGGGGATCAGCGTCCTCGACCGCACCCTCGCCGGCAACATCGTGTTCGGCGCCCCCGAGCAGGCGCAGGAGGCGCGGACCGCGCAGACCTTCGCGCTCGACCCCCTGGGCTCGGGCTCGGACTTCACCCCCTTCCTGCAGCATCTGGGGATCGCCGCGCTCAACATCGGCTACGGCGGCGAGGAGGAGTACGGGCAGTACCACTCGATCTACGACTCCTTCGACCACTACACCCGCTTCGTGGATCCGACCTTCGTCTACGGCGTGGCGCTGGCCAAGACCGGCGGGCGGCTGGTGCTGCGGCTGGCGGACGCCGACGTCCTCCCCTTCGACTTCGACCGCTTCACCACCACCGTCGGCCGCTACGCCGACGAGGTCCAGAAGCTCGCGGGCACCCTGCGCAAGGAGGCCGAGGACCGCAACCGCGGCCTCGACGACAAGATCTACCAGGCGGTCGACGATCCGACCCAGACCTGGGTCGCGCCGAAGCGGCTGGACGCCGTGCCCTACATCAACTTCTCGCCGCTGGAGAACGCGGTGGCGGCCCTCAAGACCAGCGCCGCCGCCTACTCCAAGGCGATGACCGCCGCGACCGCCGGCGGCAAGGTTCCGCCGCCCGAGGTCCAGCAGCGGCTCGACGAGATCCTGATGAAGACCGAGCGGGCCCTGACCACGACCGCGGGCCTGCCGCGCCGCCCCTGGTACGTCCACCAGATCTACGCCCCCGGCTTCTACACCGGCTACGGCGTGAAGACCCTCCCCGCCGTGCGCGAGGCCCTCGAGCAGCGGGATTGGAAGGAAGCGGAGCAGCAGATGAGCGTGGTGGCCGGCGCGATCACGGGCTTCGCCAAGGAGATCGACCGGGCCACGGCGCTGCTGGGGGGCGGGGGGACGGCGGCGGCGAAGTAAGGCGCCCCCACCCCGAAACCTCACCCCCGACCCCTCTCCCACCGCCCTCCCGCCGTCCGGGAGAGGGGAGCTTTACTGAGAAGGCGGAGCTTGTAGGGTGCGGTGCCAGAAAACGGTGATGGTGCGCACAGCGCACCCTACAAGCGAGGTCGCCCCCGTCAAGCTCCCCTCTCCCGGTCGGGGGGAGTGCGGTGGGAGAGGGGGCCGGGGGTGAGGATTCGGGGCGGGGGGCTATACGATACCCGCCCATGAGCCGCCCCTTCCGAGTCCCCACCCGTGTCCTGATGGCCCCCGGCTGCCTGAATCAGCTCCCTGAAATCGTCGCCGGCTACGCTCCGGAGCGGGTCTTGATGGTGACCGATCCCGGGATCGAGGAGACCGGCTGGCCCGAGCGGGTCTGGCAGGCGCTGGCGGAGCGGGAGATCGAGGCGATCACCTTCGACGACGTCGAGCCGAACCCGCGGGCGGCGACGGTCGATCGGCTGGCGGAGTGGGGGAAGGAGGAGGGAGCTTCGCTGGTGCTGGGGATCGGCGGCGGCAGCGTCCTCGACGCCGCCAAGGCCGCCGCGATGATGATGACGAACGCCGGCTCGGTGATCGACTACGAGGGGCGGGACCGCTACGCCGAGAAGCCCCTGCCGTTCATCGCCGTCCCCACCACCTGCGGCACCGGCTCCGAGGTGACCTGGGTCTCGGTGCTCACCGTCCCGGAGCGGCACGCCAAGATCAGCGTCAAGGGGGAGACCATGTTCCCCGACTGGGCGATCGTCGACTCCGATCTCCTGGTCACCCTGCCGGGCCGCCTCGTCGCCTGGACCGGGGTGGACGCCCTCACCCACGCCGTCGAGGCCACCACCTGCCGGCTCGCCAATCCGGTTTCGGACGCCCTGGCGGAGAAGGCCGTCGCCCTCCTGCTCCGCTATCTCCGCCGGGCCTCGGCCGACATCGCGGCGGACCCCGAGGCGCGCGAGGCGGTGATGCGGGCCTCCACCCTGGCCGGCCTCGCCTTCGGCAACGCCGACGTCGCCGCCGTCCACTGCCTCTCCGAGACCCTGGGCGGGCGCTACGACCTCCCGCACGGGCTGGCCAACGCCATCCTCCTGGCGCCGGTCACCCGCTACAACCTCGAGGCCTGCGAGGACAAGCTGGCCACCCTGGAGGCCGCCTTGCCGCCGGGGAGCGAACCGGGCGCCGAAGGGGTCCTCCAGGCGATCGAGGACCTCCTGCGGGACCTCGGCATCCCCCGGTTCGGCGACCTCAAGCTCCCCGCCACGGACCATCCCTGGATCGCCGAGCAGGCGGCGCGGAACGGCTCGAACGCGTCGAATCCGCGGGAGATGGGAGAGGAGCAGTACCTGGAATTGCTGAGCGGGCTGTAATTACAACAACTTCCCCATCTCCCCCAGCATCGCCTTGCGCACCAGCGGCACCGGCGGCCCGCCGTAGGAAAGGAACCGGTCGTGGAACTCCCGCCAGGCGGCCCGGCCACCGCGAGGCGCGGTCCAGTCTTCGCGGAGCTTCCGCACCAGCAGCTTTCCCAGCGTGTAGTTGAGATAGCCAGGATCGAAGGCGCCGCGGGCGGCCTGCTGCCGGGCGCTGGCGGGGTCCTGGAGCCCCTGCTCGCGGAACATCCGCTCGGCCTCCTCCAGCGTCATCGTGCCGGCATGGAGCCCGAGGGCCACGAGGTAGCGAACGTTGCGCAGCAGCGCGTTCTGGAGCTGACCGAGGTGGAGAAAGGGGTCGCCGTCGCCGAAGCCGGCCTCCCACATCATCTCTTCGGAGTAGTGGGCCCACCCCTCGGCGAAGCCGTAGGTCACGAACAGCCGCCCCAGCTCCGACTCCGCCCGGTTCGAGTGGAGGAACTGCAGGAAATGCCCCGGCCAGACCTCGTGGATGGTGACGAACAGGAGGTCCGCCTCGTTCGGGATGTACTGCTCCTGCTCCGCCGGCGACCAGGACGGGTCCGGCGGCGCGATGTAGTAGACGGACGGCAGGTGGCGGTCGTACGGCCCGGGGATGTCGATGTACGCCGAGTTCCACCGCTGATAAGGGGGCGCCTCCGCGATCCGCGCCTCCTCCTCCCCGGGGATCGAGACCAGCTCCCGCTCCTCGACGAACCGGCGCAGCCCCGCGAGCTGCCGGCGAGCGGCCTCGACCGGCCCCTCCGCGGGCTTGCGGGCCTGCATCCTGGCGAGGCAGTCCGCCACCGGCAGACCCGGGGCGAAGGTGGCGAGCGCCTCCCGCAGGGCGGCCAGATTCCGTTCCAGCTCGCGCCGGCCCGCCGCCTCCAGATCCGCCAGCGGCATGTCCACCCGCTCCGTCTCCCGCAGCATGCGGGCGATAGAGCTCGGCGCCGAGGCGGAACTCGCCGGCGTCCGTGCCCGGCGGCGGGACCTGCTCGTGAAACCAGGCGCCCAGCTCGCGCAATGCCTGTGCCGCGGCGGCGTTGGCCTCCTGGAACTCCGCCTGGAGCGCCGGGTCCGCCACGGCGGCGAACACCGCCGGGACATCCGACTCCAGGTAGCCGGCGAGCCCCATGAAAGTCATCTCTCCCAGCTCGGCGTGGGTGCGCGGCATCGGGGTGAGCAACTGGGCCCGCATCTGCCCGGCCGCCCGCGGGACGGCCCGCGCGTAGTCGACGAACGCCCGCATCCGCCGCGCGAGCGGGGCGTAGTCGCGGGCGAGATAGAGATTGGGATCGATGGCGCCGGCGTAGAAGAGCGGATTGCGCCGGTGCCACTCGGCGTCCTCGAGCCAGAAGAGATCGGAGTCGACGACGACGTTCAGGAGCTCGCGCTCGAAGGCCCGCCGCTCGTCGAGCGTCGCGGGATCGAACTCCGCCGCCCGCGCCCGCTCCGCCCGCAGCCAGGCGATCTCCCGCGCGAACCCCTCCGGGCTCCAGTCGGGCAGCCGGCCGTCGTACTCGTGCCGCCCGGCCCCGGACGCGAACGTGGGGTGCAGCTCGAAATAGCCGTCGAGGAACGAACGCACGAAATGATCCCATCCGCCCGCGACCACCGTGGCGTCCAGGCACTGCAGACTCTTGGTCTCCGCGTCCATGGAGGGGAAGTCTATCCCGGTCTGGGATACCATGGCGCCCCGTATCCACACAGCCACTCAGCGGAGGGGATCATGGCCGAGCCACAGAATTTCGCGAACCACCCGAAGTTCGTTCCGGGCTTTCACTTCGTCACCTTCGGCATCCTGGCGATCAACCTGCTCTGGTCGCTCTACCGGCTAGTTTTTCCGACGGGAATGCCGGGGCTGCCGGGAGTGCCGTTCTTCGACCGCCTGCTCGGCTTCGCGGTGGCCGCCGCCCTCGTCCTGCTCGCGTGGTACGCGCGGGTCTTCCCGCTGCGGGCGCAGGACCGGGTGATCCGGCTCGAAGAGACGCTGCGGCTGGAGCGCCTCCTGCCGCCGGACCTCCGCCCGCGCATCGGCGACCTCCGCACCGGCCAGCTCATCGCCCTCCGCTTCGCCAGCGACGCCGAGCTCCCCGAGCTGACCCGCGCGGTGCTCGACCGGGGGATCACGACCCCGAAGGAGATCAAGAAGATGATCACGAATTGGCGCGGCGATTATCTGAGGATGTAGACCGATGAAAACATTTCTCATCGCGCTGTTCTTTCTCCTGGCGAGCTCGCCGCTCGCCCACGCTCAGGCCGATCGCCACCTCGCGCTCCTGGAATCAGCCGGTCGAGCCGTACCGCATCGCCGGCAACGTTTATTACGTCGGCGCGAGCGACATCACCTCGTTCCTGATCACGACGCCGGCCGGGCACATCGTGCTCGACGGCGGCTTCGTGGAGACGGCGCCGATGATCGAGGCCAATATCAAAAAGCTCGGCTTCAAGCTCGCGGACGTCAAGGTCCTGCTCAGCAGCCACGCGCACTTCGATCACGCCGGCGGGCTCGCGGAGCTCGAGCGGGCCACCGGCGCGAAGTTCGCGGCGAGCGAGAAGGAGGCGCCGCTCCTGGCCCGCGGCGGCAAGGGTGACTTCCTCTTTGGGGACAAGGCAACCTTTCCGCCCATCCAGGCCGACCGCATCCTCCACGACGGCGATACGGTTGTCCTGGGAGGAACGACGCTGACCGCTCATCTGACCCCGGGCCATACGATGGGCAATACGACGTGGACGATGAAGGCGAAGGAAGGGGACAGAGACGTACGACGTCGTCTTCGCCCCCAGCATGTCGATCCTCGACGGGGTGAGCCTGACGAAAAACGTGACCTATCCGGAGATCGGCGAGGATTACGCGAAGACGTTCCGCGTTCTGAAGTCCCTCCCCTGCGACGTCTTCCTCGCCTCGCACGCCTCGTTCTACGACGGGCCAGGCAAGGCGGACCGGCTGCGGAAGGGGGCGAAGGAGAACCCCTTCGTCGATCCGCAGGGGTACCGGGATTATCTGGCGCGGATGGAGAAGAAGTACCAGGAACAGCTCCAGAAGGAGCGCGGCGCCACGCCCTGAAAGGGCGAAATTTGAATAGCTTGGCACTTCAGTGCCAGGTAGGCAGTACCCCATCCCTCCATACCCGCCCCGAGGGGGCGGTGCCTTTCAGCGACCATCTCTCAACCAGTAAGCGCTGGGTTCCGCCCCTTCAGGGCGGGTGGGGATTGGGGGGGCCGCCAACCTGGCGCTGAAGCGCCAGGCTATTCAAATATCGCCCTTTCAGGGCGATCCCGGATCGTTCCAACCTTGCGATATCCTTCCGAAGAGACTTTTCACGGAAGGAGATCCCATGGCCCAGGACAGCGTGTCAGGCAGCTTCAAGGCGCGGCTCACGGAGACCTCGGAGTCCCTCACGGTGGGGCAGTTCGTCCCGGAGCTCGCCCAGACCCCCGGCAACGTCGGGATCTGCCTCAGCGGCGGCGGCTCGCGGGCGCTCTCGGCCGGCATGGGGCAGCTCCGCGCGCTCTCCTATCTGCAGCTCGACGGCCAGAGCCTGCTCAGCCAGACGAAGGCGATCTCCACCGTCTCCGGCGGCTCCTGGCTCGGCGTGACCTTCGAGTTCCTCACCTCCGGCACCAGCGACAGCGCGTTCCTCAACGACTACGTGCCGGATCAGGGGCAGCTCGTCCCCACCGCCGAGCCCGGGCATCCGATCGCCGAGATCCTCGACGAATTGCCGGAGGGGAACATCGGATCGGCGGTGGACTCGGATCTCTTCTCCGTGCCCGCGCTGGCCGTCGAGGCCTACATCCTCTACAAGTATTTCAAGACGCCGCCGAACGACCTCTGGCAGACGCTGATGGGGCTCCACATCCTCGCACCCTATGGGCTCTACGAGATCGACCCCGGGAACGGGATGCTCCCGACCTCGCTCTTCTCGTGGGATCAGGCGTCGCTCGAATCCACGGTGACCGGCCCGAACCCCGAGCTCGCTGAAGAGACGGCGCACCTGATCGCGCCAGCGGCGCCGGCCGCGCCCGCCGGCCGTTCCTGATCTGCAACATGGGGATGTTCCTGAGCGAGGCGGGCACCGCGATCCAGTATCTCGCGCCGGTCCAGGGCACCGGGTTCATGACCGGCATCGTGGGCTCGCCCACGGGCACGGACGCCAACGGCCGCGCGCCGGGCGGCGGCGGCGTCACCTCGTTCGCCTTCAGCTCGAACCCCACCGCCGTCGCCGGGACCGGGGTCACGCGTCAGCCAGTCGCGGCAGCTCGCGCTCACCGACATCGTCGGCATCAGCAGCGCCGCCTTCGCGGACACCCTGCAGAACCAGTTCGCCATCTGGGAGCAGGACCCGGCGCAGTTCCTGGAGCTGCTGGTCGAGCTGGCGGAGGACGTCTGGGAGTGGCTGGAGGGGCGTCTCGGCGAGCACGGTCTCGCCGCGTCCCATGCCTTCATCGCCGCTCCCCCGCGGATCAAGACCGTGGAGGAGTTCATGGCGCTCAAGCTGGACCTCGGGAGCCTCAAGGATCTGATCCCGCGATACCAGTACTGGCCGGTGGCGAACGCCGCGCCCTATCCACAGACCAACCCCACCCGCTTCGCCGACGGCGGCAGCCTCGAGAACAGCGGCGTCAACGCCATGCTCTCCTACACCGACGTCGAAAACGTGATCGCTTTCCTCAACTCGAGCACCGCGATGGCGGCGGCGAGCCTCGGCATGATCGACGAGTCCGGCAACGAGGTGCCGGGCACGCGGGTGGTCATCACCGAGGACATCCCGCCGCTCTTCGGCTATCAGCCGTACAACCCGCTGAAGGGGTATGTCCTTTACGAGGGGGACCCGAACCCCGTCTTTCCCGCAGGGGAAGAACAGCCAGGTCTTCGAGTCCGTCGCTGCTGGCCGAGGTGATCCAGGGGCTCTGGACGGCGAGCGGCAGCGGCGCGAATGCGGGCAGCGCGATCTACAAGCAGACGCTGGAAGTTCAGGCGAACGCCTGGTTCGGCGTCAGGGGCGGGCGGACGGTGAGCGTCCTCTGGGTCTACCCGAACCGCGCCCAGGACTGGTTCAGCCAGTTGAGCCCCGAGGTCCAGGCGCTGCTGGCGCCGTTCGACAATCCGTCGACCGGCGACTACTTCCCGCACTACAGCACGCTGGAGACCGACCTGACCCCGACGCAGATCAACCTGCTCGCCAACTTCACGGCCTGGATGGTGGCCTCCCCGGAAAGCGCGCCGCGGTTCCTGGGGATGTACCAGCCGGCCGCTTGATCCCATTCAAGGGCAGGTCGCGAACGCGCTCGAATCCTGGATCGGCCGGAAGGCGGTCCCCTGCGGGTTGTCGTAGGTCTTGACCGCGCCGGTCTGGGTGTCCGTCACCGTGAGTGAACCTTCACGCTGGTCAGGCCGCCGGCGTAGACCCAGTAGCGCTGGTTGAAGCCGCAGGCGTTCAGGACCTTGATCACCATCTCGACGTTGGTGTCGGCGAAGAACCAGAAGTAGCCGGTGTCCGGCGTCATCGGGACGGCGTGGGCGGCGTCGCTGGAGCCGTTGGCCGTCCATCGCGCCTCCACCTGGAAACGGCCGCCGTTGAGGCAGAGCCGCGTGTCGTCCGGGACGCAGAGCGGTGTCGCGGCCGGTTTCCAGCCGAGCTGGATCACCTCGAAGTCGCTCGCCTCGAGGCTGGCGAAGGCGGGGTTGAGCACGTCGTTGTTCCAGCGCGTGTCATAGGCCCCGGAGATGAACAGATTCGAGCCGTTGTCGGCCACGATCAGGCCGTAGGTCTTCATCGCCTGGAAGATCCTGCGCACCTCGGGCGTGTATCCGGAGAGATCCTTGCCCGCCTTGAGGCGCAGGCGCGCTCCCATGGGCAGGGCGCCGCGGCTGCTGCCGGCGTCGTGGGAGGCGGGGAAGACGTAGCCGTCGCTCTCCTCCACGGTGAAGCGGAAGGCGTGCTGAATGGGCGCGGAGCCGAACGCCTCGTCATAGCGCACCAGCCCGGGGAGGATGGCGAGGCCGGCCGCGTCGGCGCTGGTCCAGCCGTCGGGCCGGCGGAGGTTCGAGCCGAGCGGGAAGACCGCCCCGGAGCCCGCCTCCCAGCGGTTGAGGGCGGCGTTCCAGCGGGTGTGGTAGAGCTCGAAGAGGAGGCGATGATCGCGGTCGACGATCAGCATGTGGCGGTCGCCGCCGGGGCTGGCGTTGCCGGGATAGCCCCCCTCGATCCACTTGCCTTGAGTTTTGGCCTCATTCGGGATCGGATAGCCGGCGGGCCGGCCCGGCGCCCCGGCGTCGCTCTCGCTGCCGTACTCGACGAAGGTGACCGGCACCAGCGGCTGCGTGCCGGGCACCACGAGGTAGACCATCCCGTAGATTTCGGGGAACGAATCCGCGTCCCCCCCGAAGTCGGGATGCAGCCCGACGCCGGCGCCGATGAAGTTGATGTAGCTCGCGCTGCGGGAATCGACCGGCGCCGAGCTGACGTCGGCGTTCCACCAGTTGTCCGCCGGAAACAGCGGCAGCGGTCCGGGAAGCGCCCCGCCGGGCTGGGCGGAAGCGGCGGCGGCAGAGAGGAAGGACAGGGCCAAGAGGAGCGCGAGGCGCATGGCGAGGCCCGGCCCTGGCGAGAGGGATTCGATCGATTTTGAATCCATAGTTAAGGGTGAGTATAACCCCGCCCCTGTCACCTCCCCGTCACGCCCCATGCTAGGATCGCGATCTCTGAAAATTGATCCAGCTCCGGCCTCCGTTGAGGCCGGGAAACACTGGAGGGAGGCTCGCATGGTTCGTAAGGTCCAACCATTCCTCTGGCTCTTCCTGTTGATGATCGCGACGGCGTCCTTCGCGGCCGAGACGACCGGCTCCATCTCCGGCGTGGTCCGCGGGGCGGACGGCGCGGGGCTGGCCAGCGTCCCGGTGACGGTCAAGGGCGCGTTCCTGCCCGCCGGCCGCACGGTGGTGACCGACAAGGAGGGCGCGTTCAGCTTCCAGCGCCTGGTGCCGGGCACCTATCAGGTGAGCGCCGACGTGCAGGGCATGGGAGGCGTCCAGCGCGACGGCCCTGGTGGCGCTCGACCGCGACACCCAGGTGGAGCTGTCGCTGCAGCCCCGGGTGGAAGGGGAGATCACGGTCACCGAGGCGCAGCCGCTGATCGACGTCAAGTCCACCTCGGCGCAGGTCAACTTCACCAGCGAGGAGATCGAGGATCTGCCCGTCCCGCGCACCTACAAGGGGCTCTTCGAGCTCGCCCCCGGCGTGGCCGAGAACGGGCGGCTGGCGCCCACCGCCGGCGGCTCGCGGATGGACAACCTCTTCCTGCTCGACGGCATCAACATCACCAACCCCGACTACGGGGACATCTTCCCGGACATCACCCAGCTCGACATCAAGGAGGTCAGCATCATCCGCGGCGGCCTCAGCGCCGAGTTCGGCCGCACGGGAGGCATGGTCATCAACGCCATCACCAAGTCGGGGACCAACGATCTCCGCGGCGAGGCGCGCGTCGAGTACCAGCCGTCGAGCTTCGTGGCCGCCAACAAGAACGCGACCGTGCAGAACACCCAGGACAACGACTTCGTGGGCATCGCGCTCGGCGGTCCCGTCCTGCGCGACCGGCTCTGGTTCTACGGCTCGGCGAGCCGCCCCTCGATCACCACGACGGACCGCCGCAACAATCTCGGCTCCGTGCCGGACGAGGAAATCGTCACCCAGGAGTACTTCGGGAAGCTGACCGCCAACCCGACCCCGAACCAGTTCATCAACGCCGGGCTGCGCTCGCGGGACCGGACGGACAAGAACGCCGGCATCGGCTCGAGCGCCAATCCGAGCGTCGGCAGCGACGACTCGCGGGACTATCTGCTCGGCACCGCCACCTGGACGTGGAACGTCACCGCCGACAGCTTCGTCGAGGGCAAGTACAACCACGACAAGGAAGAGAACTCGACCGATCCCACCCTGAAACTCGGCTACCGGCCGGCCTTCAACGCGTTGCGCCCGGACCTCAACGGCCTGTTCACCTCGACCTCCGACTTCCTCGTCGGCGGCGCCACCGCGGCGGGACAGGCGGTGGGCGGCGCCAGCCTGGCGGTCAACAACCAGGACTTCACGCGCGACGAGCTGCGGGGGACCTTCCAGACCTTCCAGACCTGGGGGAACACGCGCCACGACCTGCGGGCGGGGGTCACCTACGAGGAGAGCGAAGAGCGCCTGGAGCGGCTCGCCAACGGCTGGGGCTCCGTCACCTGGAACGCCACCACCCGCCAGTTCACGGCGAGCTACGTCTCCCGGCAGCCGCCGCACACCGGCCGCGGCACCTCCTATGGCGCCTTCGTCCAGGACCAGATCGCTCTCGGCGAGCGGCTGACGCTCACCCTCGGCGTGCTCGACAACCGGGACGACTACTTCGGCGAGGCGAACGGGTCGACCCCCGGCACCAAGCGGAAGAAGAAGATCCTGTCGTTCGGCTGGGGCCAGCAGATCCAGCCGCGCCTCGGCGTCTCTTTCGTCCCCAGCCCCGAGACGGCGGACAAGCTCTACTTCAACTATGGCCGCTACTACAACACCGAGAACAAGTCCCTCGGGCGGGCGGGCTCCCCGACCCGCATCTTCACCACCCGCGCGACGTTCGACGCCGCCGGCAACCTGATCTCCGACGTCCCCGCGGCCAACACCCAGACCAAGACGATCGACAAGGGGATCGACCCGCAGTTCACCGACGAGTTCCTCCTCGGCTACGCGCGGCCGTTCGGCACCACCTGGTCGGGCGAGGTCTGGGGGATGTACCGCGACGTCGGCAACATCTACGAGGACATCAGCGCGGACGGGCTCGGCAACGGCCCCTTCCACGTCGCCCAGCTCCCGGGCGCCTTCCGCCGCTACAAGGCGGTCACGCTGGCGTTGAACCGCCGGCCGTTCAACGACCGCTTCTACCGTCTGACGGTCAACGCCAGCTACACCTGGAGCCGCCTGAACGGCAACTGGGACATCGACTTCAGCAGCACCGGCGATTCTCCGTTCTACAACTCCTCGTTCATCGGCGACGGCCCCGGCGTGCTGATCACCGACAACCGCAACGGCATCCTGCGCGGGGACCGCACGCACGTCGCCAAGCTGTTCGCCGTCATCCGGCCCACCGACGCCTGGAGCATCGGCACCTACACCTTCTTCCAGAGCGGCGGCGCCTGGGAGGCGCGGGGTCTCCCCGACCCGAACGTCTCGAGCAGCTCCTACATCCGCTATCTCGAAAAGGCGGGCTCGCGGCGGATGCCGGACTGGTACGGCATCGACCTGCTCACCTCCTACGAGTTCCGTTTCGGCGGCATCGGCCTGGAGCTCGAGGCGCGGGTGACCAACCTCCTCGACCGGCAGGTCGCGCTCAACGTCGACGACCGGCAGGTCCTCGGCCGGCCGGTCCCCTACGTGCAGAACAACCCGAACTTCGGCAAGGGGACCTTCTTCTCCCCGCCGCGGACGTTCGTGCTGTCGGCGATCGTCCGCTACCGGTAGAACGCGGCATGCGGTAGGTTTCCTCGGTGGAGATTCGGGAGTTCGCTCAGAACCTCGTCACCACCGAGGACCTTGACCGCAAGCTCGCGCCGCCGCCGGCCGGGCTGACGGACGAGGACCCCGGCCCGCCGCTGCGGATCGATCACCCGGGCCGGCCGCCGGGTCTGCGGTTCCAGCGGCGGATCGAGGTGCCGCCGATCGAGGGGATGCCCGATCCGGCGCAGCGCCCGCGAATCCTCCACGCCCTCGCCAATCACGAGCTGCAGGCGGCCGAGCTGTTCGCCTGGGCGCTCCTCGCCTTCCCCGAAGCGCCGCCGGAGCTCCGGCGCGGGCTGCTCCGCATCCTCGTCGACGAGCAGCGGCACACCCGCATGTACATCGCCCGGGTGGAGGACGCGGGAGCGCGCTTCGGCGACTACCCGGTCAACGGCTATTTCTGGAGCAAGATCGAGACGATCACCTCCCCCCTGCGCTTCCTCTGCGCCATGTCGCTCACCTTCGAGAACGCCAACCTCGACCACACGATCGAATACGAGGAAGCCGCGCGGCGGGCGGGGGATCCGAAGACCGCCGCGGTGATCGAGCGCGTCCACCGCGACGAGATCGAGCACGTCCGTTTCGGCTGGACCTGGCTCCAGGTCCTGAAGCGGGAGGACGAGTCCGCCTGGGACGCCTTCCAGGCGAACCTCACCTGGCCGCTCCGCCCGGCGAAGGCCCGGGGGAGGAATTTCCACCGCGAGGGACGCGAGGCGGCGGGGCTCGATCCGGAGTTCATCCGGCGGCTGGAGCAGAGTGAGCCGTGAGACGCATCCTCGCCAATCTCCTCGCCGAGGATGACCTCGCGGGCCGCCGGCGAGCCTCGCCCCCCCGTACCGTTCTGGAAACCGTCGCTCGGATGGCCCCGCTCCTGCGCGTCTTCGCCCGCGAAGGGGACCGGCTGTGGAGCCCGGCGCCGATCGGTCCCGGCCTCGATGAATCGGGGCCGTTGCGCGATCTCCCTCCCGCCGGCGAGGTCCTCGCCTGGTGCGAGACGTCCGAAGCCATGGCGCACCGCGGCGGTCCGCGCCTCTCCACCGCGATCTCGTGGGATGCTCCCCTTCGCGACCTCCTCTGGCAGCTCCCGACGCCCCCTCCGGCCGTCGTCGCCATCGTCCATCACCGCGCCTTCTGCCTCGAGATTGCGGAGGAGATCGGCTGCGCTCTGCCTGGAGCCCGGATGGTGGAGTCCCTCGCCGAGTTGGATCGGATTCTCCGGACGGCACCTCCGGCCTGGGTCGTCAAAGCGCCTCTCTCCGCCTCCGGACGCTTTCGGTACATCGAGCGGAACGGTCCCGCCCTGAACGATCCAAAGACGCGCCGGACCGTGGAGCGGCTCTTCGAGCTCCACGGCTCCCTCCTCTTCGAGCCCTGGATGGACCGCACCGAGGACTTCGGCGTCTCCGCCCTGCTCGGTCCAGACGAGTTGCGGATCGTGGGCATCCATGGCCAGCGGGTGGACCGCAAAGGGCAATTCGCGGGGATCGATCTCCATCCCGAGCTCTCCGGTCAGGATCGGCATCAGCTTCTGGAGACCGTCGAAGCGGTCGCGGCGGCTCTCCGGCGCGCCGGATACGTGGGGCCGTTCGGGATCGACGCCTGGCGCTACCGGCGGGCGGACGGCTCGATCCGCTTACATCCGCTCGGGGAGATCAACGCCCGGATGACCTTCGGGCTGGTCGAGTGGGCGGCCGCGGAGCGGCTGCTATGATCAGAGCCTCCCAAAGGAGGCGAACGTGAAACGAGCCTGCGTGGCCCTTGCCCTGCTCCTGGTGGCGCCCTCGGCGGTCTTCGCCTGGGGATCGAACGGACACCGCATCGTCGGCCGGATCGCCATGAATCACCTCACGGACGAGGCGGCCCGCGCCGTCACCTGCCTGCTCGGCCCCGAGGGGCTGGACCAGGTGAGCACCTGGCCGGACGAGATCCGCTCCGATCCCAACTGGAAGAAGGCGGATCCCTGGCACTTCCTCAGCATCGACGACGCCGAGACCCTGGAGACGACCGCGCGCGACCCCGCCGGGGACGTGCTCGAGGCGATCCAGCGGTTCACGGCCGTGCTGCGCGATCCGCAGGCGAGCCGGGAGTCGAAGCAGGAGGCGCTGAGATTCCTCGTTCACTTCGTGGGCGACATCCACCAGCCCCTGCACGTCGGACGGCGGGCCGATCTCGGCGGCAACACCGCCAAGGTCAAGTGGTTCAAGGAGAAGGAGGAGACCAACCTCCACACGGTCTGGGACTCCCTGATGATCGACAACGAAAAGCTGAGCTTCTCCGAGTTCGCCGCCTTCATCGACCACCCCACGCTGCAGGAACTGCAGACTTGGCAGAGCGCCTCGCCGGCCGACTGGGCGAACGAATCCAAGGCCCTACGGGACCGGGTCTACCAGATCGGCGACGGCAAGCTCAGCTACGAGTACGTCTACAGGAACATCCCGCTCGTGAAGCGGCGGCTTCTGCAAGGGGGCGTGCGCCTGGCCGGGCTTCTCAACTCGATCTTCGCGCAGAGCGAGCCTTCGATCCCGGAGCGCCCCTGAAGCCTAGCCCGACCCGACGATCCCCAGGATCTCCTGCCCGTACTTCTGCACGATCGTCGGGCCGATCCCGGGGACGTTGAGGAGGTCGACCTCGGTCCGCGGCCGGCTGGCGGCGAGGGCGAGGACGGCGCGGTCGGTGAGGATGCGGAAGGCGGGCACGCGGCGGCGCTGGGCCTCGGCGCGGCGCCAGACCTTGAGCGCCTCGACGACCTGCGGCGAGACCAGCTCCGGCGCGGCCCCCGGCGCCAGGATGTCCGGCATGAGGCCGGCGGCGATCTTCTGGCGGACGGCCCGGGTCTCCCCTTTATCCGGACGCTGGCGCTTCTTGCGGGTCCGCGGCATCTCCTCGGCCATCTCGACGCGGGCGATCGCGGTGACCTCTCCCCGGTAACCCTCAGGAGTCAGCACCGCCCGCTGGAAGCGGATGGTCCGCCCCTCTTTCTCGAACTCGTCCTCGGTGATCCGCAGCAGGCCGGCGCGCGACATGCCGCCGAGGAGGCGCTCGAAGGACTTGCGGTCGGAGAGCTCCTCCGGGCAGGTCTCGCGGTAGAGCTGGCCGGTGGACTGGCCGTCGCGCCCGCGCAGCGCGGTGAGCACGCGGTCGACGAGGTCCCGCTCCAGGGCGTTGAGCGGCCGCATCTGGCGGACCCCGGCGTCCGCGGGGGCGCAGACGTCGCAGATGCCGCACGGCTCGCCGGAGTCCTCCTGGTCGCCGAAGTGCTGCACCAGGTGGAGCATGCGGCAGCCGTGGGACTCGGCGTAGCGGCTCATCAGCTCGAGCTGCTGGAGCTTGTGGTCGCGCTGGGCGAGATAGGGCTTCTGCCAGCCGGCGGCGCCCACGGCGACGTTGCCGTCCGGGTCCACCAGGGCGCCGCCGTGGATCCAGAGCTTCTCCAGCGCCTTCTCGAAGAGCTCCTCGTCCATCCCCAGGCGCTTGCGGATCTGGCCGTCCACCTGGGGCTCCGCCTTGAGCGCGCGGTAGATCCGCTCGAGCTCGGCCGTCTCGGGGTAGTCCCGGCCGTGGAACCACTCGTGATTCCGGCGGTCGGCGAAGGAGTAGAGCAGGATCGCCCGCGACAGCTTGCCGTCCCGGCCGGCGCGGCCGATCTCCTGGTAGTACCCCTCCAGGCTGCCGGGCATGCCGGTGTGGATCACCGTGCGCACGTTGGCCTTGTCCACTCCCATGCCGAAGGCGATGGTGGCGACGATCACCTCCAGGCGGCCGGCGAGGAACGCCGACTGGACGCGGTCGCGCTCCGAGGTGGTCATCCCCGCGTGATAGGCGGCGGCGGGGAACTTCTCCTGGAGAAGGTCGCCCAGGGCGTCCGCCTCTTTGCGGGTGGGCGCGTAGACGATCGCCGGCCGGCGCTCGGGGTCGGAGAGGATCTTCCGCACCGCGTCCCGGCGCTCGGCGGGGCGCATCTCGACCACCTCGACGGCGATGTTGGTGCGCCGGAAGCCGTGGATGAAGCGCCCCTCGCGGGCGAGGCCGAGCTGGCCGGCGATGTCGTCCTGCACCCGCGGGGTGGCGGTGGCGGTGAGCGCGATCACCGGCGCCGGCCGCAGCAGGGGGAGCCGCTGGCCGAGCAGCCGGTAGTCGGGCCGGAAGTCGTGCCCCCACTGCGAGATGCAGTGCGCCTCGTCGACCGCGATGAGCACCGGCTTGCGCTTGGCGAGCATCTCGGGGAAGCCGGGGACGGACAACCGCTCGGGGGCGATGAACAGGTAGTCGAGCCGCCCGGCCAGATAGTCGATGCAGACCTGCCGCGAGGCCGACCGGTCGCGCCCGGAGTGGATGCGCTCGGCGCGGAGCCCCACCTCGCGGAGCTTCGCCACCTGGTCCTCCATCAGCGCGATCAGCGGCGAGACGACCAGCGTCGTCCCGCCCCGCGCGAGCCCGGGGAGCTGGTAGCAGAGCGACTTCCCCGCGCCCGTGGGCATCACCAGGAGGACGTCCCGCGCCTCCACCACCGCCCGGCAGACCGCCTCCTGATAGGGACGGAACGAGGGGAGGCGGAAGGTGGTGCGGAGGAGATCCTCGAGGCTGGCGGCGCCCCCGCCCGGACCCTCACCCCCCGGCCCCCTCTCCCGTTCCCTCCCGCCCTCCCTCACCGGGAGAGGGGGAGAAGGCGACGGTGGGGTAAAGGGGAGGGTGGGGTTTGGACCCGTGCGCGCGCCGTTGCCGTTGCCATTCGTGTTTCCGAAATCCGAAGGCTGTCTTTCTCCCCCTCTCCCGGTGAGGGAGGGCGGGAGGGGACGGGAGAGGGGGCCGGGGGGTGAGGGTTCGCCCACGACCTCTTTCACATACTCCTCGATCTCCTTCATGAACGCCCCGAGCTCCCCCTGCCCGCGCTGGATGCGCTGGAGCTGGGCCTCCCACTGGCCGGTCATCGCCGGGCTCTTGACGTGCGGATGGACGATCTCGATCAGCCGGATCCCCTTGTCCGTCGCTTCCAGGGTCTTGCCCATGCGGACGATGTACTCGCGGCGGAGCAGGGTCTCGATGATCTCGGCGCGGGTCGCCGGCGTGCCCAGCCCCGAATCCTTCATCGCCTCGGAGAGCTCGCGGTCGTCCAGGGTCTTGCCGGCGGTCTCCATGGCGGTCAGCAGCGTCGCCTCGGTGAAGCGCTTGGGCGGCCGGGTCTGCTTGGCGACGGCGCGGACGTCCCGGACCTCCTGCGGCTGCCCCTGGACCAGACCCGGCGGCAGGTCCTGGTTCTCCTCGGGCGAGGCGGGCTCGGCATCCTTCTCATCATGCCCGTCCTTCGGCCTTTCCTTCTTTTTCCGGTCGATATCCAGAATTTTCCAGCCCACCTGGTCGACCAGCGTGCCGGTGCTGTGGAAGCGGTCGAGCAGCGGCTCCCCCACTCCGGACGCCGGCGGATTGGAGATCGCGGTGATGACGGTGGTCACCGACCAGATGTGATCGTCGTGCCAGGCCGAGAGGAGCCGGCGGCAGATCAGGTCGTAGATCTTGCGCTCATCGTCCGCGAGGGCGGAGACGTCGAGCGAGGTGGTCGTGGGGATGATCGCGTGGTGATCCGTGACCTTGGAATCGTCCACGAAGCGGCGGCTCAAGGGGCGCTCGCCGGTGCCGGGGGCCAGCTTTTCGGCATAGGGGCGCTGGATCGCCCGCACGATCTCGCTCAAGGTGGCCGCGACGTCGGTCGAGAGGTGGCGGCTGTCCGTGCGCGGATAGCTGATCAGCTTCTTCTGCTCGTAGAGCGTCTGCGCCACTCCCAGGGTCTTCTTGGCGCTGAAGCCGTAGAGCCGGTTGGCGTGCCGCTGCAGCTCGGTCAGATCGTAGAGGAGCGGCGGCGGCATCCGCTTGGTCTCGGCGCGGATCGATTCGACCGCCGCCTTGCCGGTGCGGGCGCGCTGGACGATCTTCATCGCCTCGACGAGATCCTCGCCGTCCTTGCCGCCCGGCGGCGTCTTGATCCGCTTGGCCTCCGGATTGGGAGTCTCGCCCCGGAACCAGGTGCCTCTGTATGTAGGTTCCCCGCCCGGCGAAAAAACCGCCAGCACCTCCAGATAATCCTCGGGCACGAAGGCGCGGATCGCCAGCTCCCTTTCGACGACCATGGCGAGGGTCGGCGTCTGGACGCGCCCCACGGAGAGCTGCTCCTCGTTGAAATCCAGGGAGTACATCCGGGAGAGATTCATCCCCACCAGCCAGTCGGCGCGGCTGCGCCCGCGGGCGGCGTCGGCCAGCGGATCGAGATCGCGGCCGTCGCGCAGCTTGCGGAACCCCTGGCGGATGGCGTCGGGGGTGAGCGAGGAGATCCAGAGACGCTGGAACGGTTTCCGGCACCCCGCCGCCTCGTAGATGTAGCGGAAGATCAGCTCCCCCTCGCGGCCGGCGTCCGTGGCGCAGACGATGCGCTCCACCTCGGGCGCGGTGATCGCCCGGCGGACGGCCTCGAACTGCGCCTTGGTCTCCTCGGAGACGATCAGCGGCCAGTCGCGCGGGAGCATCGGCAGGTGGTCGCGCCGCCAGCGCTTCCAGTCGGGGTTGATCTCGTGCGGCTGGGCCAGCGCGACCAGGTGGCCGATGGCCCAGGTCACGACGTAGCCGTTGCCGCGCAGACACCCCTCCCCTCGCTGGCTCGCGCCGAGGACACTGGCGATGTCGCGGGCGACCGAGGGCTTTTCAGCGAGAACGACGATGGTATCCGGGGGCATCTCCGACATGGGTTCCGGCAAGACGCGAAGATCTTACGTCAAATCGCGACGGCCGGAGCCCTCGGGCGGGAGGTTCCCCGCCGCCGGTCTCTCCAGGAGGACCAGCGGCGGGGGAGGTACAGCTTCAGCGCCTTTGAAACGATCCGAGGACTTCAAAAGAATTTGCAATGCTGTCCCTAGAGTGTGCCCGCCGCTCAGAACCGGGACACCGCGGATCGTCATGGGCCGCCGGTACCCTCGGCGTCATCCCTTGCCGAACTTCTCCGCGTTGAGCTCGCGGGTCCTGCCGCGCGCCACCGACAGCGTCTGCCAGTGATCGGAGGCGAAATGCTTGGCGAGCAGCACGAGCTGGCCGACGTGGTAGGCCTGATGGGTGAGCTGGCGGTCGATCGCCTTGATCACGCTGTGGGGCTCGGCGCGGATCAGGACGGTCAGCGACAGATCCTCCTCGCTCAGCGCGGCGAGCGCCTGGAACAGGCAACGCCACCCCTCCTCCCAGCGGGCCGCCAGGGAGGCCCGGGTGGTCCCCTCCTTGACCACGAACTCGGAGTCACGGTCGCGGTTGGGCTTCTCGCCGTCGCTGGTCAGGAAGTCGGTCCAGCGGGAGATCAGGTTGCCCGCCATGTGCTGGATCAGCATGGCCAGGCTGTTCGACTCCGGGTCCAGGGTGACGAAGAGGTCCTCGTCGCGGACCTGGGCCAGGGCGCGGTCGGCGAGCTGCTTGTACTTGCGGAACTGATCGGCGACGTCTTCGAGGTAGAGAGCCGCGGGGGTACGGTCCACGGTGGAGCCTCCTGAGGGAAACGCGCCGGCGGGCCGGCGCGGCGGAAAAACGCTATCACCTTTCCGCGGGACGGCGCCTGGAAAACGGACCAGGCGGTCCGGCCACGCCGGGGAGGGGTACCGACGCGGCCGGACCGTGGCCCGGGCTCCGTCCGGCATACCGCCGGACTAGCCAAGATATGCATGATAGCGTATATCTTAAGAATTCGCCTGCCCTGCACCTGAATTTGAACGCCGTGCGGGCCGCGGCGCCGGAAAGCATCGGCAGGAGGATATAATCCACGGGTTCCGAACATTTCGCCTTCAAGCCGGGAGAGGAATCGTGCCCACGCGCGCGCTTTTGCAGGATGACGCCGCCCGACCGCGGAATCCCATGGAGGCCGAGGAGGCGCTGCGCTTCACCCAGCTCCTTCTCGACCGCGCCGGCGAGGGCGCGTTCTGGACCGATCCCGACGGCCGGTTCCTGTACGTCAACGAGGCGGCCTGCTCGATGCTGGGCTACAGCCGCGAGGAGCTGCTCGCGCTCAGCGTTCCGGACACCCTGCCGCCGGAGCAGGCCAGCCTCTTCCAGGAGCTCTCGGCGAAGGTCCGCGCCCGAGGCCCCTTCACCTTCGAGGTGGTCCACGTGCGGAAGGGGGGCGAGCACTTCCCGGCCGAGGTGACGCTCAGCCACCTCGAATACCAGGGACGGGAGTGCTACTGCGCCTTCGCCCGCGACGTCACCGGGCGCAAGCGGGCCGAGGCCGCTCTGCGCGCCTCCGAGGAGCGCTACCACGGCCTCTTCGAAGGGGTGCCGGTGGGGCTCTACCGCAGCACCCCGGCGGGGCGGATGCTCGACGCCAACTCGGCGCTGGTGCGCACGCTGGGCTTCCCCGACCTCGAGGCCCTGCTGGAGACCCAGGTCGGCGACCTCTACCTCGACCCGGAGGATCGCGGCCGCTGGCAGCGGGCCTTCAAGGGCGCCGGCCCGGTGCAGAGCTTCGAGGCCCGCGTGCGCCGCCGCCTGGACGGCGCGGCCATCTGGGTGCGCTTCACCGTGCGGGCCGTCCGCGACGCGCACGGGGAGGTCCTCCACTACGAGGGGGCGCTGGAGGACGTCACCGACCGCCGGCACGCCGAGGAGGCCCTGCGGGCCAGCGAGGAGCGCTTCCGCTCGCTGGTCCAGAACGCCTCGGACCTGATCTCGATCCTCTCGGCGGACGGCACGGTGCGCTACGAGAGCCCCTCGCACCAGCGGGTCCTCGGCCTCGAGCCGGAGGCGCACGCCGGGCGGAGCCTGCTCGACCTCGTCCATCCGGAGGACCGCGGGGTGATCGCGGAGGCCCTGCGCCAGATCCTCGAGGAGCCGGGCGAGATCGTGACCTTCGAGCACCGGATGCGCCACCGCGACGGTTCCTGGCGGGTGCTCGAATCGACCGCCTCGAACCTCCTCTCCCAGCCCGCGGTCGCCGGCGTCGTGCTCAACGCCCATGACGTCACCGACCGCAAGCACGCCGAGGAGAAGCTCCTCCACGACGCCCTGCACGACGAGCTGACCGGGCTCCCCAACCGGGCGCTGTTCATGGACCGCCTGCGCCAGTCGATGGAGCGCTCGCGCCGCGAGCCGGAGCGGCTGACCGCCGTCCTCTTCCTCGACCTCGACCGCTTCAAGATCGTCAACGACAGCCTCGGCCACCTGGTGGGGGACGACCTGCTGATCCAGATCGCCGGCTCGCTCTCCGGCGCGCTGCGCCCCTCGGACACCATCGCCCGCGTCGGCGGCGACGAGTTCGCGATCCTGCTCGAAGGGGGGCGCGACGTCAGCGACGCCGTGCGGGTGGCCGACCGCATCCACGAGCGCCTGGCGGTGCCGATCAACCTCGGCGGCCACGAGGTCTTCGCCACCGCCAGCATCGGCATCGCCGTCCACACCCCCGAGTACGAGCGCCCGGAGGACCTGCTGCGCGACGCCGACACGGCGATGTATCGCGCCAAGTCCTCGGGGCGGGCCTGCCACGTGGTCTTCAACCGCGTGATGCACCGCTTCGTGATGGCGCGCCTGCAGCTCGAGACCGACCTGCGGCGGGCGGTCGAGCGCGGCCAGCTCCGGGTCTACTACCAGCCGTTCTTCGATCTCGCCACCGACGAGGTGACGGGCTTCGAGGCCCTGCTGCGCTGGCACCACCCGCGGCGCGGCCTGCTGCTGCCGGACGAGTTCCTCTCGGTGGCGGAGGAGACCGGGCTGATCGTCCCCATGGGCCGCTTCGTGCTGCTGGAGGGGTGCCGGCAGATCCGCGAGATGCAGATCAAGCACCCCGAGCGCGGCGCCCTCAAGCTGAGCGTCAACCTGTCGAACAAGCAGTTCTTCCAGTCCGACCTCTTCGCCCAGGTCGAGGAGGCCCTCGCGACCTCCGGGCTCGCCCCCGCCTGCCTGGGGCTGGAGATCACCGAGGGGGTGATCATCCGCCACGCCGACTCGGCGGCGACCCGCTTCTCGCGCCTGAAGAGCCTGGGCGTGCAGCTCTACCTCGACGACTTCGGCAAGGGCTACTCGTCGCTCAACTACCTCCACCGCTTCCCGATGGACATCCTGAAGATCGACCGCTCCTTCGTCTCCCGCATCGACGAGGCGGAGGGGAACCTGGCGATCGTCCGGGCCATCGTGACGCTCGCCCACCAGCTCGGCATGGAGGTGGTGGCCGAGGGGCTCCAGACCGAGGAGCAGAGGGTCAAGCTCCGCTCCCTCGGCTGCGAGTACGGCCAGGGCTTCTTCCTCTCCGAGCCCGTCCCCGCCGACCGCGCCGAGGAGCTGCTGATGCGGCCAGGCGCGGCTGTAGGCCCTCATCACCAGCGGAAGGGCTTGTTGCGGGAATGCGCAACAAGCCGCCCGCCGTTCTCTCTTTCGATATGGAAGTCGAGAACCCCAGACCCCGGATCTTCCTCCTCTCCCCCGCCAGCACCGAGGGGCTGCGAGCCCAGCAGCTCACCTCGCCACGGGCGCGGTTCGGCGCCGCCGAGCGCTACCGCAGCCCCGAGGGAGTGACGATCGGAGAGGCGTTCACCTTCATGAGCTCGCTCTACTTCCGCGGCAAGATCGGTTACGCCCGCCACTTCGCGGCGCCGCCGCCGGAGCTGGCGCTGGGGACCCAGGACGACGGCATCCTGGTCATCGCTCCCGGCTTCGGGCTGGTGCCGCCGAGCTGGCGGATCACGCCGGAGGAGATGAAGAAGCTCCGCCGCACGCCGGTCGACCTCAAGAGCCGGGCCTACTGCGCGCCGATGAAGAAGCACGTCGAGCAGCTCCGGGATCTCGCTCCCGAGGCCTGGGTGGTGCTCCTGGGGAGCGTCGCGACCGGCAAGTACGTGGACCTGCTGCTGCCCGCCCTCGGCGACCGCCTGCTCTTCCCGCGCGATTTCGCGGGCGCCGGGGACATGAAGCGCGGCGGCATGATGCTGCGCGCCGTGCGCGAGGACCGGGAGCTGGCCTACGTCACCCTCGCCGCGCCCCGCCGCCGCGCCCGCGCCTAGTGGCTAGTGGAATCGTGGAATGCTCCTTGCATCCTTGCCTTGGCATCAAGTAGTCATCAGTCCTCAAGAAGGCAAACATATGGCAAAGGCAAAGGAGACTCCCATGATCCGGATTTCCAGGAAAGCGACCCTGCTGCTGGGCGCCGCGCTGCTGACGGTCTCGGCGACCGGCTGCAAAGTGACCCAGACCCAGGACGGCAAGATGCCCGACGTCGAGGTGAGCGCCAAGGGCGGGCAGTTGCCGAAGTACGACGTCGACGCCGCGAAGGTGGAGGTGGGGACCGAGAAGCGCGAGGTGGAGGTCCCGAAGGTGGACGTCTCGACCGAGAAGCGCGATGTCCAGGTGCCGACGGTCGAGGTCAAGCCGCCGCAGTAAACATTACGAATCGTGAAGCGGGAAAGGCGGGGAGAGATCCCCGCCTTTTTTGTTGCCGAACCTGTTGTCAATCTCGTTTTTACGATCTCCGCACAAAAGGAAACGCCGGCGTGGGACGATCCCGCGCCGGCGTTCCTTGGGGGGTAGAAAGGGTGTGTTTCTTGCTGCGTACTTCGAAAGCGTTGACGGGTTACTTGCCCGCGCCGCTCTTGTCCGTGATGTTGAACTGCTGGGTATCGACCTTCTCGTCGCCCACCCAGACGTCGGCGCGGTAATCGCCCTTCGCCCAGGAGCTGGTCTTGCGAGTTCGAGAAGGTAAGGTACTTGGCGCCCACCGGGACCGCCTTCTCCTCCTCGGAGATCTTGGTTTCGCCAGGGCCGTACCAGTCCACCTTCACCTTGGAGGAGGCCGGCGCGTCGGCGACCTTCATCGTGATGTAGATCGTCTGGCCGGGAGCGAAGTCATCGCCCTGGTCGGCGTTGGGAATCGTGCCGTCGACCACCTTGTGGCCGATCGTCACGTCGTCGATCCACGACTGCGCCTTGACCGGGCTGAGGTCGTTGGGATTGCTGGTGCCCGCGATCTCCTGCTCGGTCGTCTGCGTGGTCGCGCCGGCCGACGACTGGGAACCCTGATCCATCGGCCCGTCGCCGAGTTCTGAGCGCTCGTCGCCGCATCGGCGGTGTTGTCCCCCATGTCCGCTTCGTGCGACTTGCAAGCCGCCAGCGGCAGCAGGGAGACCAGGAACAACGCTGCTAATTTTGAAGACTTCATGGTTGATCTCCTTCGAGCCCCGCGGCTCGTATGTCGGCCCCACCTTCGGACCGTTGGACTGAGCTTATGCATAAAGCAATGTACGTGCCAATTTCTGCCGATCTCGCCGCAACTTCCCATCGACACGGACGTATAGTTTCCGCCCGGCTCTTCGCCGGTCGATCCCCCATGCCGTTCTTTCCGAGGAGGTGCACGTGAAAACTCCATTCCCCGGTTCGCGGACCGCCCTGGCGGCCGCCGCTCTCGGCCTGCTGGCCCTGAGCGGCCCCGCCGGCGCGGCGCGGCTACCAGGCGAATTATCAGGACTACCACCCGTTCGCCGCCGTCGAGCGGCAGCTCCAGGACTGGAGCCAGTCGCACCCGGGCGAGGTGAAGCTGCTCGCCATCGGCAAGTCGGCCGGCGGCCGGTCGCTCTGGGTCGCCCGCGTCGCCGCGCCCGGCGCCGCCGATCCGGATCTCCGGCCGGCGATCTTCGTCGGCGCCAACATCGCCGGTTTCCACAACGCCGGCACCGAGGCGGCGCTCGACCTGATCCGCGACCTGGTCGAGGCGCCCGCCGGCAGCCCTGCCGCGAAGCTCCTCGCCTCTAGCACCTTTTACATCGCCCCGGCGCTCAATCCCGACGCCCACGACACGATCTTCGGCAAGCTCCGGGTCCGCCGCGGCGGCGACGACCTGAAGGTCGATCACGACGTCGACGGGATCCTGGGGGAGGACCCCGCGGACGACCTGAACGGCGACGGCATGATCACCCGCCTGCGGATCCCCGATCCGTCCGGCGGCTGGCTCGCCGATCCGGGCGACCCCCGCGTGCTCGTCAAGGCCGACGCCATGGAGCAGCGGGCCGGCGCCTACCGCATCGAGACCGAGGGCAAGGACGACGACGGCGACGGCGAGCTCAACGAGGACGCCGCCGACGGCGTCTGGCCGGACAGGAACTTCCCTCACGCCTTCCCCTACTCCACGCCCGAGGCCGGCCCCTGGTCGAGCTACGCGCCCGAGACCCGGGCGCTGATGGACTTCCTCCTCGGCCGCCGCAACGTCGCCCTGGCGGTGGTCTACGGCCCGGCCAACAACCTGCTCGCCGCGCCCCAGAGCCTGGGCGGCGGCGGCGACCTGGGGACCCAGAAGCTCAAGGTGCCGCCGCAGGCCGCCAAGTTCATGGGCCTGGATCCCGAGCAGGAGTACACCATCGACCAGGTCTGGGAGGTGGCCCAGAACCTCCCCTTCGTGCGGCAGAACGGCGTCACCAAGGAACAGCTCCAGCAGTTCCTCGGCGCCGGCGCCGCCACCAAGGTGGATGCCGGCGATCAGGCCTATCTCGACAAGCTCGCCGACGGCTACAAGGAGCGCCTGAAGAAAGCCGGCCTCTCCGCGGACCGCCCCGGGGCGCAGTACGGCAAGGGGGGCTTCACCCCCTGGCTCTACTATCAATATGGGGCGATGGCCCTCGAGCTCGACGTCTGGGGCATTCCGAAGGCGGCGAAGAAGGCCGAGGCCGGCAAGGGGGCCGACGACGCGCTCACCGCCGAGAAGGTGGCCGCGATGAGCCCCGACGAGCTCGTCGCCCAGGGGGAGGAGAAGATCGACGCCTTCCTCAAGGAGAACAAGGTGCCGCCGCAGTTCAACGCCAAGATGGTGATCGGCGCCCTGAAGGGCGGGCAGCTCACCCCCAAGGCGATGATCGACCGCATGAAGCAGATGGGCGGCGGCGGTGCCGCCCCGGCCGGCGGACCAGCAGGTCATCAGGTAATAAGGCCGGCGAGGCCGGCGCCCGCGAGCGCGAGGTGCTCGCCTGGGTCGACGCCAATACCCCCGGCGCCTTCGCCGCCTGGACCCCCGTCACCCTGCCGGATGGAACCCGGGCCGAGGTCGGCGGGCTCGATCCCTTCGTCGAGCTCAACCCGCCGATGGCGATCCTCAAGCCGGCGCTGGCGGCGCACACCGAGACGGTGCTCGACATCGCGAGCAAGCTCCCCAGGGTCGAGGTCCTGTCGCTCGACGTCACCGACCTCGGGGGCGGCGTCTACCGCGTCAAGGCGGTGGCCGGCAACCGCGGCTATCTCGCCACCCACACCAAGCAGGCGGAGCGCGCCCGGGTCCACGTTCCCGTGCGGCTGACCCTGCAGACCGGCCAGGGGGTCGACCTCGTGACCGGCTACAACTTCGCGACCTCCGAGCGCCTCGACGGCACCACCGGCACCCTCAAGGGGGAGTGGCTGGTGCGCGCCCGTCCCGGCGCCCGCATCGTCGTCGACGTGACCACCGACAACGCCGGCCGCGACCAGAAGACCACCACCGTCGGAAAGGGAGCCTGAACGCCATGAGACCCCATACCTTGAGATCCATCCTGGGGGCCGTGGCGCTCGTCGCGGCCGCCTCCCCGGCGCTGCGGGCGGCGGAACCGCTGAAGCCGCAGGGCAATCCGCCCGCCGCCACCTTCAACCGGCTGCACCCCTACGAGGAGATCGTCGATCTCCTCAAGGGGTACGCGGCCGCCTACCCGAAGTGGACCCGGCTCGAGAGCATCGGCAAGAGCGGCCAGGGGCGCGACCTCTGGATGATCGCCATCACCAACCCGGCGACCGGCCCCGAGCTCTCCAAGCCCGCCATGTACATCGACGGCAACACCCACGCCAACGAGGTGCAGGGCGCCGAGACCGCCCTCTACACCGTCGACTTCCTGCTCAGGAACTACGGCAGGCTGCCGCGGGTGACCGAGATGCTCGACCGCTCGGTTTTCTACGTCCTTCCCGTCGTCAACCCCGACGGCCGCGCCCTCTGGTTCAAGGGCCCCTCGGACGCCGACTTCCCCCGCACCGTCATGGTGCCGGTGGACGACGACCGTGACGGCAAGGCGGACGAGGACGGCTACGACGACGTCGACGGCGACGGCTACATCACCACCATGCGCAAGAAGGTGCCGATGGGGCAGGGCACCCACCGGCTCGACCCCAAGGACCCGCGCCTGCTGGTGGCCGTGGAGCCGGGCCAGCTCGGCGACTATCTCGAGCTCGGCAAGGAGGGGTATGACAACGACGGCGACGGCCGGGTCAACGAGGACACGGTCGGCTACGTCGATCCGAACCGCACCTGGGGCTTCTCCTGGGAGCCCGGGTACGTGCAGTCCGGCGCCGGCGCCTACCCGCTGTCGATCCCGGAGACGCGATCGATCGCGATGTGGGCGATGCAGCACCGCAACGTCGCCGCCGTGCAGAGCTACCACAACAACGGCCGGATGATCCTGCGCGGCCCCGGCGCCAAGGCCGATCCGATCTATCCGCCGCAGGATCTCAAGGCCTACGACCTGATCGGCAAGGAGGGGGAGAAGCTGCTGCCGGGCTACCGGTACTTCATCTCGTGGAAGGATCTCTACACCGTCCACGGCGCCACCACCGATCACTTTTACAGCCTGATGGGCTCCCTCGCCTTCACCAACGAGATGTATGACCCGCCGGCGGATTTCGACAAGAACGGCGAGGTCACCGACGCCGAGCTGATGAAGTTCAACGACGAGCTCACCTTCGGCCGCGAGTTCGTCGACTGGCATCCGTACAACCACCCGCAGTACGGCGCGATCGAGATCGGCGGCTTCAAGCGCGACGTCGGCCGCGTGCCCGAGGGGTGGGCGCTCGAGGACGAGACGCACCGCAACAATTCCTTCGCCCTCCTCAACGCCTACCACCTGCCGCGGCTGTCGATCGGCGAGGCGATGGTGAAGAAGGTCGGCGACCGGCTGTGGCGGGTCGAGGTGCCGGTGCTCAACGACCGCGCCATCCCGTCGATGACCGCGACGGCGGTGCAGAACAAGCTGCACCGGCAGGACGTGGCCACCGTCACCGGCGGCAAGGTGATCTCGAGCGGCCTGGTGAACGATCCCTATCTCGACAAGATCGAGGTCCAGGACCACCGCGCCGAGCGCCTCATGGTGCCCGGCGTCGACGGCCTCTCCACCCGCATCCTCTTCTTCCTGGTCCAGGGGGACGGCGAGATCACCGTCCACTACGACAGCCTGAAGGGTGGGCAGCTCGCGAAGAAGATCGCGCTCCGCGAGACCGGCCCGGCGATGGCGGCGGCGAAGTAAACAGTCAACGATACAGGGGCGGCCCTGCGTGGCCGCCCTGTCTTCTTCCTACCGCTTCTTCTCCTGATCGATCCACCAGTCGACGTGCTTCGCGAGCACGGTCATCGGCATCGCGCCGCTGCCGAGCACGGCGTCGTGGAAGCGGCGGAGATCGAACTTCTCCCCCAGCTCCCGCTCGGCCCGCCGGCGCAGCTCCCAGATCTCGCTCGCTCCCATCTTGTAGGCGAGCGCCTGGGCGGGGATGTCGACGCTGTAGCGGAGAGTCTCGGTGCCGATCTGGGTATCGGATTCGAAAGTATTCTCCCGCATGTAGTCGATCGCCCGCTGGCGCGTCCAGCCGAGGGCGTTCATGCCGGTGTCCACCACCAGCCGCGAGGAGAGGAAGAGATCGTTGGCGAGCAGGCCGCAGAGATCGTAGGGGTCGGGATAGCCCCCCATCTCCTCGGCGAGCTCCGAGGCGTACATGGCCCACCCCTCGACGAAGGCGGTCGGATAGGAATTCTTGCGGAACTCCGGCAGGCTGGCGTTCTCCTGCTGCAGGGAGATCTGGAAGTGATGCCCGGGGATCAGCTCGTGATAGATCAGCGCCGCCGCCGAGAGCATCGACCGCTCGCCGAGCTTCGAGCCGTTGAACATGTAGTCCCCTTCCGGATGCCCGGGGAGCGGCTGGCGGTAATAACCGTAGGTCATCCCGCCCTCGAGCTCCGGCTCCAGCCGGGCCACGCCGTAGGGGGCCTTGGGAACGCGGCCGAAGAAATCCTTGATATGCGGCTCGATCCGCCGCACGGGCATCATCAGCCGCTCGGAGACCTGCTCGGGCGTCTTGACGAAGAAGCGCGGATCGGTCTTGAGAAACCGGCGGAACGCGGGCAGATCCCCCTGGAAACCGACCAGCCTTGCGCACTTCCTCCAGCCGGGCGTTGAGGCGGGCGACCTCCTGGAGCCCTCGGCGGTGGATCGTCTCGGGGGTGAGGCCGTCGAGCGTGGTGTGGAGCCGCACCACGTAGCCGTAGGCCTTCTGGCCCCCCGGGTAATGCACGAGCCCGACCTGCTCGGGCGCGGCGTCCCGGTACGCCTTCGCGTCCGGCACCGCCGCGAGCGCCTCGAGAGACGGATTGATCTCGGTTTCGATCAGCTTCCGCACCTCGGCCTGGAAGGACGCGGCGCCCTCCGGATAGAACTTCGCGAGCCGCTCGGAGCTCACCGCGAACGGGCTCTCCTCCGGCTTGCGCGCGAACGACCGGACGAGCCCCACCACGGCATCGATCTCCGCCTTGGGAAGCAGGATCCCCTGGGCGCGCTGGGTCTCCAGGTTGGTCCGGAGCTGCCCCATGGCCCGGGCGTACTGCCGCAGGAGATCGAGATAGCGGCGGCGGTCCTTCTCGGCCTTGAAGTCGACGGTGGTGAAGACCTGCTGGAAAGAGCGGAAGGGGGACGAGTAGGGGGTGATCTGGAAGAAGCTCCAGAAGTGCTCCGCCCCCGACGCATAGGTGGCGAGCTGCCAGTCGAGGATCTCGCGGGAGAGCCACTCCTCGTGGGTGAGCCCCTTGGGATCGATCCGGGCCAGCCGCTTGCGGAAGGCGCGGAAGGCCTCGGCGTCCTTCTGCGCCCCCGCGTACGAGGAGTCCGGAAGCTTCGTGACCTCGAGCCCGCGCTGGATCCGGAACGCCGGCTCATGGTCGAGCTGGAATGCGTCGAACTCCGCGAGGATGGCAGCGAGCGCCTGGGACGACTTTGGGACGGAATGCGGCTTCGCGGGGGCGGCGCCGAGGAGCGGCAGGCAGAGAAGGGCGAAGACGAGGATCTTCTTCACGCAGGCTCCTTTTGAGAATCCCTAGGGGTCTGTCAACGCAGAATTGACACGTTGAACGGAACCTCCCTGGGAGCGCCGGCGTCCCGCCGGCAACTAACTTAAGGGTAAGAGCACCTAACAAAACCGGTGGCAGACCGGCCCAGCGGGCCGGGAGACTCTAGCCCAGGGATGAGGCCGAAGGCCGATTCCCTGGGTGAGAAAACCCCCTTCCACCCCAGCGGCCTGAAGGGTCGCGAGAACTCTCTACCGGGATCACCTCAACTTCGGTTCAGCCGATCTTCTCGCGGCCCTTCAGGCCGCATTGATGGTTCTCTCTTCCCTTACCCAGGGCATCGGCCTACGGCCGAAGCCCTGGGCTAGGATCTCCCGGCCCGTTGGGCCGGTTTTGTTAGACGTTCTAAGTAGGCCGGCGGGACGCCGGCGATCCCAGGGAAAGCTCTCCCGTCAAAATATGCTGACAGACCACTAGAACGGTTCGAAACAGTCGTAGTTCCGCTGCGCCGCGATCCTGCCGTCCCGGAGCTCCAGGAAGACGCCGAACTGCCCACCTGGCGCTAAAGCGCCAGGCTAATCAAATTCCGCCCCTCCGGGGCGCGGGAGGGGACAAGCCCCTCCCCTACGTACGGACCAAGTTTTGTTAGGCGCTCTTATCCACCGACGCCCAATGGATGGCTGCGCCGGCCCTCAGGATAGCGCTCTCCGCCCTCTGCTTTCGCGCAGGGGCCCATGGGTTCCGCGGATGCGCCCTCCCGATCCACGTATGAGCCCTCCGGATCCGCGGCTGCGCCCTCCGGATCTCCAGGCGCGCCCCCTGGCTCTCTCTGTGGGCGCTCTGATTCCGCGGCTGCGCCCATGGGAACTGCGATTGCGCCCAACAGAGCGCCATGCCGGCCCAAGGATGGGCTGACTCGTCCATCGAGATGGCCGGGGCGCAGAGGGAGAGGGCGCAAGCGCACCTCACTTGGGCGCTGTCGGCTATCGGGAGGGGAAGGGCGCAGTGCCAGAGGGCCCAGCCGGCCCTCCCGTTCGCACAGTCAGCGCTCCCTCGGGCACAGCCGTAGCTCTCCTGGGCGCGACCATGGCTTCCGTAAACGAAGCCGCGGGACCAGAGGGCAGTCTCTCGGGACCAATCTCTATCATGGGGCGAGCGGATCAGAGTGAGAAGATCTCTGACAAGGGGAAGCTCGAAACCGGGGAGCAGCGGCGTCGTGAGCACCTCGCCGGCTTCGGCGGAGAGCTCGGCCGCGAGAATGAGCCGTTCTTCCGACCGGCGATAGACTCGGACCGACTGCCGATCGGTATCGAAGATCCAGTATTCCAGGACGTCATAGCGCTCGAAGAGATGGAGCTTGATCTCCTCGTCGAGCCTGCGGGTGCTCTTCGAGAGGATCTCGACGAGGAGGTCCGGAGCTCCCTTGACGTTTTTGTTGTCGGCGGCAATCCCGGCCCGTTCGTTCGAGATGAACAGCAGGTCCGGCTGGACGATGTCGTGCTTCGACAGGAGAACGTCGACGGGAGCGGCGAGGACCCGGCCAAGCCGGTGACGCTTCAGGTAATTCCAGAATCGTCCGGAGAGCTCGAAGGACAGTTCCTGGTGAGGGATGAAGGGCACAGGGGACACGTAGAGCTCTCCGTCGATGATCTCGTGGCGCCGACCGTCCTCAGGGAGGCGGACGTAGTCGTCGTAGGTCAGTTTGCGGATGCGGTCATGGAGAGCCATGGAGATCATGGTAGCACTCGGCCGGGCGGAAGGCCGTTCCGTATTTCGGGCAGTTATCTCCTGAACCGTTCCTGATTGCCGCAACATATCATGCCGCGGATCAGTCGCCTCAGCGGTCGAACTGCGTCCGGATCTCCTCGCCGGCGTGGCCGGGGCGGTCGAGGCGGAAGCGGGGATCGGGGGTGCCGTCCGTGAGGAGGATCTCGGCGGCGTAGTCGCCGAGGGCGGGGGCCAGCTTGAAGCCGTGGCCGGAGCCGCCGCCGAGGAGCCAGAGGTTGCCGGCCTGCGGATGGCGGCCGAACAGGAAGTGGCCGTCCGGGCTGTTCTCGTACTGGCAGACGCGGGTCTCGACGACCGGCTCGCCGGCGAGGCGGGGGACGCGGCGGGCCAGAGCCTCCCTCGCCGCCGCCAGCGCTTGCGGAGTGATGAGCCGCTCCTCGAGCGTGGGATCGAAGGGGGCTCCCCGGGTGTCGTCCGCCACCTTGAAGCCGCGATGCTCGTTGCCCGGGAGGCCGTAGAAGATCCGCTCTTCGCTCAGGTCCACCCAGATCGGGCAGCGGTCCTCGTGGAACCAGGGGTCCCCCGGCGGCATGCCGAAGAAGAAGACCTCCTGCCGGGTGATCCGCAGGAGCCGATCGCCGATCGCCTCCGGGAAGAGCCGGCCGAGCCAGGGGCCGCAGGCGAAGAGGTAGAGATCCGCCTGGAGCGTTGAACCATCGGCGAGTTGCAGCCGTTCCAGCTTTCCGCCCTGGAACCCGTCCGGGAAGGCCGCCGCGAGCCGCACCTCACCCCCCTCGGCCGCCACCGCCTCCGCCACCGCCTGGCAGGCGCGGCGGGCGAGCAGATACCCCGCCTCCGGCTCGTAAAAGACGGTACGGACTCCGGCGAAATCGATCTGCGGGAAGCGCGTCCGCGCCGCCTCCGGGGAGGTCTCCTCGATCGCCAACCCCGCGTCTTTCAGGAAGGGGAGCGAATCGCGGACGTAGCCGTCGTCCTCGCCGCCCATCCAGAGCACGCCGGTCCGGCGATAGAGGCGCCGCCCCCATCGCCGCTCGGCCTCCCGCCACATTCCGAAGGAGCGCGCGGTCCAGTCGACGTAGAGGCGGTCCGGGCCGTAGGCGCCACGGATGATCCGGGTCTCGCCGCCGGAGCTGGAGCGGGAGTTGCCCGGCCCCCAGGCGTCGAGCAGGGTGACGCGCGCGCCGCGCCGGCAGGAGGTGAAGAGCCGTCCAGCCACCGAAGGCGCCGGCGCCGACGACGGCGATGTGGGGCGCGGTCATGCCGCCACCCCCTGCGTCGACAGCACGCCATGCCGCCCGCGGACCGGCGCGTGGCGCATCGCGCAGGCGGCGAGCGCCCCCCGGCGTTGCCGTTCCGCGAGCAGCTCGCCGAGCGGGACGCAGCGCAGGCCCGCGTCCCGCGCCTGGCGCAGGAAGGCGCGGAAATCCTCGGCGTACGGCCCCCCCTCCAGCTCGGAATGGAGGGTGAAGACCGGCCAGGCGGAGCGTGCCGCCTCCTCGACCATGGCGGCGAAGTAGGCGGGAGCATCGGCGAAGGTGTCGCCCAGCGCCTCGTCGAGAGTGGGCAGGGTCGCGGGGACCTGCGGCGTCTTCAGCGTCTTGCCGCGCACGATGGGGAGGAACGGCTCGGTTCCCCGGCAGTCGGAGGCGTAGGCGAGGCCGTAGGACTCCTCGTGGAGCAGGGCGTCGTCGCTGCTCAGCCAGGCGGGCGCGGCGTAGGTGCGCGGGGCTTCGCCAAAAATCTTTTCATAGGCGCGGAAGCCGCGGTCGAGCTGGTCGGCCGTCTTCTCCGGCGGAAAGCGGAGGAGACGGTCCTGCCACTGCCGGTGATCCCAGGCGTGGACGCCGGTCTCGTGCCCCTCGTCCCTGGCCCGGCGGGCGATCTCCGGAAAGGCGGTGCCGATCGGCCGCGAGGGGAGCAGGGTACCGGAGAGGACGGTGCGCCAGCCGTAGACGCTGGCCGCGCCGGTGCGGGTCATCTTCGCCAGGAAACCCGGGCGCAGGGCGTTGAGCACCGCGAGGCCGCTCCTGTCCGGCCCCATGGAGAGATAGAAGGTGGCCTTCACCCCTTCCGCCGCCATCACGTCGAGCAGCCGGGGGACGCCGTCGCGCATCCCGTCGTGGGTGTCGACGTCGACCCGCAGGCCGAGCAGCCCGGAGATCATTTCAGGCGATCTCCACCTGATGGCCGGAGCGCAGCCAGTCTTCAAGGAAGGCGGCGTAGGTCCGCTCCAGAGCCTCGTCGAGCGAGGTGGTGGGGTTCCAGCCGAGGAGGCGGTCAGCCTTCGCGATCGATGGCTTGCGGGCCACCATGTCCTGGTATCCCTTGCCGAAGTAGCCTTCGGCGTCCACCGGCTCGATGCGCGCCGGCTTGAACCCGGGCAGGGTCCCGCGGTGGGCGTCGTGGATCTTCGCCAGCTTCTCCGCGAGATCCACCACCGAGCACTCGTTATGCGGATTGCCGAGGTTGAAGATCTCGCCGTCGCAGACGCCGTCCGGGTTCTCGATGATCCGCATCAGGCCGTCGATGCCGTCCTCGACCCAGGTGAAGCAGCGCTTCTGCTCGCCGCCGTCCACCAGTTGGATCGGCTCGCCGGTCACCAGGTTGACGATGAACTGCGTGAGCACGCGCGAGGAGCCCTCCTTGGCGGCGTAGATGTCGTCGAGCTTCGGGCCGATCCAGTTGAACGGCCGGAAACAGGTGTAGCGCAGCCCCACCTGCTGGCCGTAGGCGGCGATCACCCGGTCCATGAGCTGCTTGGAGCAGGCGTAGATCCAGCGCTGCTTGTCGATCGGTCCGTAGACCAGCGGGCTGGTGTCCTCGTCGAACTCCGCGTCCGGGCACATGCCGTAGACCTCGGAGGTGGAGGGGAAGACCAGCCGGCGGCGGTACTTCACGCAGTAGCGGACGATCCGCAGGTTCTCCTCGAAGTCGAGCTCGAACACCCGCAGGGGATCCTTGACGTAGGTCGCCGGAGTGGCGATGGCGACCAGCGGCAGGATCACGTCGCACTTCTTGACGTGATATTCGATCCACTCCTTGTTGATCGTGATGTCCCCCTCCAGGAAGTGGAACTGGGGGTGGCCGAGGGAGTGCTCGAGCTTCGAGGAGGAAAGATCCATCCCGTAGACGTGCCAGTCGGTCGTGGTGATGATGCGGTGCGTCAGAGCGTTGCCGATGAAGCCGTTGACGCCGAGGATGAGGACTTTCATGGAACCTCCGTCAGAAGCCCGAGGCGCTCGCCGGGCGCGATCCCGGCCGCCAGCGCCAGGGAGCAGGCGGGCAGCTCCGGCTGCCCGTCGAGCTGCAAAGTGATGAGACGCACGGCCCCCTCGCCCGCCGCGACCGTGATGCCCTCGCGGTCGACGGCGGTCACGGTGCCCGGCTCGGCCTCAGGATGACCATCCAGCGCGAGGGCCCACCAGACCAGGAGCTTCGCGCCGCGCAGGGTGGTGAAGGCGCCGGGATAGGGGTGGGTGACGCCGCGCACCAGATCGTAGATCCGGCCGGCGGGCCAGCTCCAGTCGATGCGGCCATCGGCGGGCTTGCGCCCGCCGCGATAGGAACCTTTCGACAGATCCATGGGGACCGGCTTCGCCGTGCCCGCCGCCAGCGCCGGCAGCGCGCGGTCGAGCAGCCTCCCGGCCGCCGTCTCCAGCTTGCCGTAGAGGGTGAAGGCGGTGTCGGCCAATTCGATCGCCACCCGCTCCTGGTCGACGAGGTCGCCGGCGTCCGGCTTTGCCACCATGTAATGAAGGCTCACCCCGGTCTCGCCAGCCCCCTCGACCAGCACCCAGTTGACCGGTGCCCGCCCGCGGTAGCGCGGCAGCAGGGAGCCATGAAGGTTGAGCGCGCCGCGCGGAGCGATCTCCAGCACCTCGGCCGGGATCATGGATCGGTAATAGAAAGAGAAGAGAAAGTCCGGAGCGTAGGAAGCGATCAGCTCGCGGAAGGCCGGGCTCTTTGGATCTTCCGGGAAGTGAACCGGAACCCCGCGCGCCTCGGCACGGGCCGCCAGCGAATCCCACCAGACCTCCTCGCGCGGATCGTCGCGATGGGTGAGCACGGCGGCCACCTCGAAGCCGTGGCGGAGCAGCGCCTCGAAGCCGAGGCACCCCATGGTGTGGTAGCCGAGGACGACCGCTCTCATCGGGTGATCTCCCCGCCGCGGATCACCTGACGGATCACATAGCGCGGCCGGTCGCGAACCTGCTGATAGATCCGCCCCACGTACTCCCCCAGCAGGCCGATAGCGAAGAGCTGCCCGCCGAGGAAGAAGAAGACCAGGGCGAACAGGGTGAAGACGCCGGAGACCGCCCACTCGTGGCCATAGATCAGCCGGCCGGCGATCAGCACCAGGGCGACGAGAAAGGCGACGATCGCCATCGCCACCCCGACGCCCATGGTGACCCGCAACGGCAGCACCGAAAAGCTTGTCATCAGGTCGAACTGCAGGCGGAAGAGCTTCCAGATACTGTACTTGCTCTCGCCGTGCCGGCGCTCGCTGTGGGCGACCGGGATCTCGGTCACCCGGCCGGCGAACAGGTCGGCGAGCACGGGGATGAAGGTCGAGACCTCGTTCGACGCGGCGAGCAGCTTGACCACCGGCTGCCGGTATGCCCGCAACATGCAGCCGTAGTCGGTGAGCTGGACGCCGGTCGCCACGGCGGTCATCCGGTTGACGATCTTCGACGCCGCGCGGCGCAGCAGGGTGTCCTGGCGGTGGACGCGGATCGAGCCCACGACGTCGAACCCCTCCTCCATCTTGGCGACCAGCTGGGGATCTCCTCCGGCGGGTTCTGGAGGTCGGCGTCGAGGGTGACCACCACCTCGCCGCGGCTGACCTCGAACCCCGCGAAGACGGCGGCGTGCTGGCCGTAGTTGCGGTTGAAGTCGACCACGACCAGGTGCGGATCGCGGGCCGCGGCCTCGCGCAGCAGCGGCAGGGAGCGGTCGCGGCTGCCGTCGTTGACCAGCACGATCTCGTAGGGGCGCCCCAGCGGCACCAGCGTGCCGGTCAAGCGGTCGAGGAGCTCCGGCAGGTTCGCCTCCTCGTTGTAGACGGGAACCACCACCGAGAGGTACGGATCGGCCATCACGAATCCTCGTCAGTCCTTCGCGTGCGCCAGCACGTCCTTGACCGCGTCCACCACATAGCGAACGTCGTCCTCGGTCATGTCCGGGAAGAGGGGGAGCGAGCAGATGCGGTCCGAGACCCACTCGGCCTTCGGCAGCGTCCCCAGCACCTCCGGGTACTTGTCCCGATAGTACGGCTGCGTGTGCACGGCCCGGAAATGCAGGCCGGTGCCGGCGTTGCGGGCGCGCAGGGCGGCCATGAAGTTGTCGCGCC
>CAVXIG010000057.1:0-36616 GCA_963761645.1 uncultured Acidobacteriota bacterium | reverse complement strand
TCCTGCCGTCCCGGAGCTCCAGGAAGACGCCGAAGTGCGCCCGCATCTGGCCGCCGGCGGGCAGCCTCCCCACCGGGACCTTGAGCGTCGCCGTCCACTCGACTTCGAGGGCCACCGTGTCCCCGCTGGCGATGGCGGTGCGGATCTCGTACCGCTGAGATTCGGCGACCTTTTTCCCGCGCTCGCCCGCCTCGCGCAGTTGCGCCAGATCGCGCCGCGCCCCGTCCACTACGAACCGGTTCGGATATTCGATCTGAACGACGTCCGGCGTGAAGAACTCGGCCAGCTCTTCGAAGCCGGCGCCTTGCTCGATAGCGGCGAGATAGCGCCGGACCGTCTGGAGATTTTCAGATTCGTTGGACATGGGAAGATTTTTTTGGGAGCGGCGGGGGAACAGGGGATTTTTTTTTTTAGGGAACCCGCCGGACAGATCCACCGTATGATGTTCTTATTAGTTCACTCTTGAGGTGAATGAATTTGAACGAAATTCTGGAGGGGGGACCGTTTTTCGGTTGGGGGAGGATTAAGGGAACCGGCCCGAGAGCTTTGAAAGGTTAGATAGTTAGCCGCAGTTCTATAGAATATTTTCAGCGGGGGTTGCACTCGGCTCACCGGTCGAACTGCGTACGGATCCCCTCGCCGGCGTGGCCGGGGCGGTCGAGACGGAAGCGGGGGTCGGGAGTGCCGTCCGTGAGGAGGATGCCGGCGGCGTAGTCGCCGAGGGCGGGGGCGAGCTTGAAGCCGTGGCCGGAGCCGCCGCCGAGGAGCCAGACGTTGCCGGCCTCCGGATGGCGGCCGAAGAGGAAGTGGCCGTCCGGGCTGTTCTCGTACTGGCAGACGCGGGTCTCGACGACCGGCTCGCCAGCGAGGCGGGGGACGCGGCGGGCCAGAGCCTCCCTCGCCGCCGCCAGCGCTTGCGGAGTGATGAGCCGCTCTTCGAGCGTGGGATCGAAGGGGGCTCCCCGGGTGTCGTCGGCCACCTTGAAGCCGCGGTGCTCGTTGCCCGGGAGGGCGTAGAAGATCCGCTCTTCGCTCAGGTCCACCCAGATCGGGCAGCGGTCCTCGTGGAACCAGGGATCCCCCGGCGGCATGCCGAAGAAGAAGACCTCCTGCCGGGTGACCCGCAGGAGCCGATCGCCGACCGCCTCCGGGAAGAGCCGGCCGAGCCAGGGACCGCAGGCGAAGAGGTAGAGATCCGCCTGGAACGTTGAACCGTCGGCGAGTTGCAGCCGTTCCAGCTTTCCGCCCTGGAATCCATCCGGAAAGGCCGCCGCGAGCCGCACCTCCCCCCCCTCGGCCGCCACCCCCTCCGCCACTGCCTGGCAGGCGCGGCGGGCGAGCAGATACCCCGCCTCCGGTTCGTGGAAAACCGTGCGGACTCCCGCGAAATCGATCTGCGGGAAGCGCGTCCGCGCCGCTTCCGGGGAGGTCTCCTCGATCTCCAGCCCCGCGTCTCTCAGGAAGGGGAGCGAGTCGCGGACGTAGCCGTCGTCCTCGCCGCCCAGCCAGAGCACGCCGGTCCGGCGATAGAGGCGCCGCCCCCACCGCCGCTCGGCTTCCCGCCACATTCCGAAGGAGCGCGCGGTCCAGTCCACATAGAGGCGGTCCGGGCCGTAGGCGCCACGGATGATCCGGGTCTCGCCGCCGGAGCTGGAGCGGGAGTTGCCCGGCCCCCAGGCGTCGAGCAGGGTGACGCGCGCGCCGCGCCGGAGCAGATGGAGGGCCGTCCAACCGCCAAAGGCGCCGGCGCCGACGACGGCGATATGAAAATGGGGCGCGGTCATACCGCCACCCCTCCCCCTGCGTCGACAGCACCCCATGCCGCCCGCGCACCGGCGCATGGCGCATCGCGCAGGCGGCCAGCGCCCCCCGGCGTTGCCGCTCCGCGAGCAGCTCGCCGAGCGGGACGCAGCGCAGGCCCGCGTCCCGCGCCCGGCCCAGGAAGGCACGGAAATCCTCGGCATACGGCCCCCCCTCCAGCTCGGAATGGAGGGTGAAGACCGGCCAGGCGGAGCCGGCCGCTTCCTTCACCATGGCGGCGAAGTAGGCGGGGGCATCGGCGAAGGTGTCGCCCAGCGCCTCGTCGAGAGTGGGGAGGGTCGCGGGGACCTGCGGAGTCCTCAGCGTCCTGCCGCGCACGATGGGGAGGAACGGCTCGGTGCCCCGGCAGTCGGAGGCGTAGGCGAGGCCGTAGGTCTCCTCGTGGAGCAGGGCGTCGTCGCTGCTCAGCCAGGCGGGCGCGGCGTAGGTGCGCGGGGCTTCACCAAAAACCTTTTCATAGGCACGGAAGCCGCGGTCGAGCTGGTCGGCCGTCTTCTCCGGCGGAAAGCGGAGGAGGCGATCCTGCCACTGCCGGTGATCCCAGGCGTGGACGCCGGTCTCGTGCCCCTCGTCCCGGGCGCGGCGGGCGATCTCCGGGAAGGCGGTGGCGATCGGCCGCGAGGGGAGCAGGGTGCCGGAGAGGACGGTGCGCCAGCCGTAGACGCTGGCCGCGCCAGTGCGGGTCATCTTCGCCAGGAAGCCCGGACGCAGGGCGTTGAGCACGGCGAGGCCGCTGCGGTCCGGCCCCATGGAGAGATAGAAGGTGGCCTTCACCCCTTCCGCCGCCATCACGTCGAGCAGCCGCGGGACGCCGTCGCGCATCCCGTCGTGGGTGTCGACGTCGACCCGCAGACCGAGCAGCCCGGAGATCATTTTCAGGCGATCTCCACCTGATGGCCGGAGCGCAGCCAGTCCTCGATAAAGGCGGCGTAGGTCCGCTCCAGCGCCTCGTCGAGCGAGGTGGTGGGGTTCCAGCCGAGGAGGCGATTGGCCTTCGCGATCGACGGCTTGCGGGCCACCACGTCCTGATAACCCTTGCCGAAGTAGCCTTCGGCGTCCACCGCCTCCAGGCGGGAAGGGATGAAGTTGGGAAGGGTATCGCGGTGGGCGTCGTGGATCTTCGCCAGCTTCTCGGCCAGATCCACCACCGAGCACTCGTTGTGGGGATTGCCGAGGTTGAAGATCTCGCCGTCGCAGACGCCGTCCGGGTTCTCGATGATCCGCATCAGGCCGTCGATGCCGTCCTCGACCCAGGTGAAGCAGCGCTTCTGCTCGCCGCCGTCCACCAGTTGGATCGGCTCGCCGGTCACCAGGTTGACGATGAACTGGGTGAGCACGCGCGAGGAGCCCTCCTTGGCGGCGTAGATGTCGTCGAGCTTCGGGCCGATCCAGTTGAACGGCCGGAAACAGGTGTAGCGCAGCCCCACCTGCTGGCCATAGGCGGCGATCACCCGGTCCATGAGCTGCTTGGAGCAGGCGTAGATCCAGCGCTGCTTGTCGATCGGCCCGTAGACCAGCGGGCTGGTGTCCTCGTCGAACTCCGGATCCGGGCACATGCCGTAGACCTCGGAGGTGGAGGGGAAGACCAGCCGGCGGCGGTACTTCACGCAGTAGCGGACGATCCGCAGGTTCTCCTCGAAGTCGAGCTCGAACACCCGCAGGGGGTCCTTGACGTAGGTCGCCGGAGTGGCGATGGCGACCAGCGGCAGGATCACGTCGCACTTCTTGACGTGATATTCGATCCATTCCTTGTTGATCGTGATGTCCCCCTCCAGGAAGTGGAACTGGGGGTGGCCCATCGAGTGCTCGAGCTTCGAGGAGGAGAGGTCCATCCCGTAGACGTGCCAGTCGGTCGTGGTGATGATGCGATGCGTCAGCGCGTTGCCGATGAAGCCGTTGACGCCGAGGATGAGGACTTTCATGGAACCTCCGTCAGAAGCCCGAGGCGCTCGCCGGGCGCGATCCCGGCCGCCAGCGCCAGGGAGCAGGCGGGCAGCTCCGGCTGCCCGTCGAGCTGCAAGGTGATGAGACGCACGGCCCCCTCGCCCGCCGCGACCGTGATGCCTTCGCGGTCGACTGCGGTCACCGTGCCGGGCTCGGCCTGAGGACCGCCATCCAGCGCGAGCGCCCACCAGACCAGGAGCTTCGCGCCGCGCAGAGCCGTGAAGGCGCCGGGATAGGGGTGGGTGACGCCGCGCACCAGATCGTAGATCCGGCCGGCGGGCCAACTCCAGTCGATGCGGCCGTCGGCCGGCTTGCGCCCGCCGCGATAGGAACCTTTTGACAGATCCAGGGGGACCGGCTTCGCCGTGCCCGCCGCCAGCGCCGGCAGCGCGCGGTCGAGCAGTTTCCCGGCCGCCGTCTCCAGCTTGCCGTAGAGAGTGAAGGCGGTGTCGGCCGGCGCGATCGCCACCCGCTCCTGATCGACGAGATCGCCGGCGTCCGGCTTCGCCACCATGTAATGAAGGCTCACCCCGGTCTCGCTCTCCCCCTCGACCAGCACCCAGTTGACCGGCGCCCGGCCGCGGTAGCGCGGCAGCAGGGAGCCATGGAGATTGAGCGCGCCGCGCGGAGCGATCTCCAGCACCGCGGCCGGAATCATGTACCGGTAATAGAAAGAAAATATAAAATCCGGAGCGTAAGAAGCGATCAGCTCGCGGAAGGCCGGGCTCTTGGGATCTTCAAGATAGTGAACCGGCACCCCGCGCGCCTCGGCGCGGGCGGCCAGCGAATCCCACCAGACCTCCTCGCGCGGATCGTCGCGATGGGTGAGCACGGCGGCCACCCCGAAGCCGTGGCGGAGCAGCGCCTCGAAACCGAGGCACCCCATGGTGTGGTAGCCGAGGACGACCGCTCTCATCGCGGATCTCCGCGCCGCGAATCACTTGGCGGATCACATAGCGCGGCCGGTCGCGCACCTGCTGATAGATCCGCCCCACGTACTCCCCCAGCAGACCGATGGCGAAGAGCTGAACGCCGAGAAAGAAGAAGACCAGGGCGAACAGGGTGAAGATGCCGGAGACCGCCCACTCCTGCCCAAAGATCAGCCGGCCGGCGATCAGCACCATGGCGACGAGGAAGGCGACGATCGCCATCACCACCCCGACGCCCATGGTGACCCGCAGCGGCAGCACCGAAAAGCTTGTCATCAGGTCGAACTGCAGGCGGAAGAGCTTCCAGATACTGTATTTGCTCTCGCCGTGCCGGCGCTCGCTGTGGGCGACCGGGATCTCGGTCACCCGGCCGGCGAACAGGTCGGCGAGCACGGGGATGAAGGTCGAGACCTCGTTCGACGCGGCGAGCAGCTTGACCACCGGCTGCCGGTACGCCCGCAGCATGCAGCCGTAATCCGTGAGCTGGACGCCGGTCGCCACGGCGGTCATCCGGTTGACGATCTTCGACGCCACGCGGCGCAGCAGGGTGTCCTGGCGGTGGACGCGGATGGTGCCCACGACGTCGAACCCCTCCTCGATCTTGGCGACCAGCTTGGGAATCTCCTCCGGCGGGTTCTGGAGGTCGGCGTCGAGGGTGACCACCACCTCGCCGCGGCTGACCTCGAACCCCGCGAAGACGGCGGCGTGCTGGCCGTAGTTGCGGTTGAAGTCGACCACCACCAGGTGCGGGTCGAGGGCCGCGGCCTCGCGCAGCAGCGGCAGGGAGCGGTCGCGGCTGCCGTCGTTGACCAGCACGATCTCGTAGGGGCGCCCCAGCGGCACCAGCGTGCCGGTCAAGCGGTCGAGGAGCTCCGGCAGGTTCGCCTCCTCGTTGTAGACGGGAACCACCACCGAGAGATACGGATCGGCCATCACGAATCCTCTTCAGCCCTTCGCGTGCGCCAGCACGTCCTTGACCGCGTCCACCACGTAGTGGACGTCGTCCTCTGTCATGTCCGGGAACAGGGGGAGCGAGCAGATGCGGTCCGAGACCCACTCGGATTTCGGCAGCGTCCCCAGCCACCTCCGGATACTTGTCCCGATAGTACGGCTGCGTGTGCACGGCCCGGAAGTGCAGGCCGGTGCCGACGTTGCGGGCGCGCAGGGCCGCCATGAAGGCGTCGCGGGAGAGGCCGGCCGCGTCGAGCACCTTGATCACGTAGAGGTGCCAGGTGTGGAAATGGTCGTAGGCGGGCACCCCGGGCCGGCCGATCTCCGGCACCTCGGCGAACAGCTCGTGGTAGAGGGCGGCCAGCTCGATCCGCCGGGCGTTGAACTCGTCCACCGAGGCGAGCTGGTGGATGCCGAGCGCCGCCTGGATGTCCATGAAGTTGTACTTGAAGCCGGGCAGCACGATCTCGACCTGCGGCGTCCCCCCCTCGGCGTAGCGGTTCCAGGCCTGCTTCTCCAGGCCGTGGAAGCGCAGGGCGCGCAGCTTTTTCGCCAGCTCGGCGTCGGTGAGGGTCAGCATCCCCCCCTCGCCGGTGGTCATGTTCTTGATCGGATGGAAGGAGAAGGCGGCCAGCCGGTCGAACAGGCCGACGTGCTTCCCCTTGTAGAGCGTCCCCACCCCGTGGGCCGCGTCCTCGAAGATCCAGAGCGAGTGCCGGCGCGAAATTTCAAGCAGCGGATCCATGTCGCATGGAGCGCCGCCGAAGTGGACGGGGAGAATGCCCACCGTCCGGTCGGTCACCGCGGCGGCCACGGCCTCGGGATCGACCTGCAGGGTCTCGGGGTCGATCTCCACGAACACCGACTTCCCCCCCAGCGCCTCGACCATGTTGGCGGTGGCGGCCCAGGTCATCGGGGGGATGATCACCTCGTCTCCCGGCTTCAGGCCGAGGGCGATCAGGCCGATGTGGAGCCCGGCGGTGGCCGAGGAGAGCGCGAGCGACCTCGGGCGCGCCGGCGTAGGCGGCGAAATCCTTCTCGAAGCGCTCGGTCTTGGGGCCGGTGGTGAGCCAGCCCGAGCGCAGGGTATCGACGACCTCGTCGATCTCCACCTGCCGGATGGTCGGCCGGGAGAACGGCAGGAAAGTGTCGCGCTTCACGAACGGCTCAGCCATCGATCGATCTCCTCAGGACGCTCCACGAACGCGGTTGACCATCAGTAGATATCGTTCCGTGCTCCTCCAGGACCGTCCCCGGCGCGAGCCCGTCCTCCGTCATGCGCGGAAGGTCCCGCTTCTCGAGGACCAGATAGACGGTGCGGCCCGAGCTCCAGACCGGCCGGAACTCCTCAGGCGTCGGAAAGCGCCGGGCCCGCTCTTCGGGCGCCAGCCGGCTGATGCCGAACTCCAGCTCCCCCTGGAACCCGACGGTGCCGACGAGCCGCCGCAGGTAGACCGGGAGCGTCTGAGGATAGCAGCGATAGGCGTAGACCTCGTCACCCGGCGCGAGCCGGGGCGCGAGGGCGCGGGCGATCCGCTCGGAGCTGCGGTTGAGGGCCACCCGCGGCCCGACGGCCCAGAGGCAGCCCAGGATCAGCGCCGCCGCCGCCGCCAGCGCCACTACGCTTCGCGGCCCCGCGCCGTGCCGCCACCACCACCAGGCCGCGAGCAGGGCGGCGGCCAGGGCCGGCAGGGCGAAAACGAACAGCGCGGGAACGAAGCCGGCCGAGAAACGCGCCACCTGGCCGCAGGACGCCCAGAGCAGGACGGCCGCCAGCAGCGCGAGCGCCAGCGCCCCCGCCACGCCGCCGGCCCGCGCCCAGGAGCGGCGCCGGCCGTTTCCTCCTGGATCGCCAGGGCGATCAGCACGGCCACCGGCGGCAGGGCCGGCAGAATGTAGGGCATCGAGCTTCGACTGCGACGCCGAGAAGAAGAGGAAGACGAACCCCGCCCAGCAGGCCAGGAAGATCAGGTGGGGGCGGTCCCGCAGCCGGCTCCCATCCCGGAAGAGCCGGGCCGCGGCCGGCAGCAGCCCCGACCAGGGGAGCATGCCCAGCAGCAGGACCGCGGCGAAGAACCAGAACGGCTCCCGCCGGTTCGCCTCCGGCGTCGCGTAGCGCAGGAAGTGCTCGTGGACGAAGTAGAACCAGAGGAACTCGGGGTTGCGCCGGGCCGCCAGCACGTGCCAGGGCACGGCGATCAGCAGGAACAGCAGGCATGCCCGTCACCCAGGGCACCCGCGAGAAGCAGCCGCCAGCGCCGGGCGAACAGCAGATAGAAGAAGATCACCGCCCCGGGAATGACGAAGCCGATCAGCCCCTTGGTGAGGGTGGCGAGCGCCGCGGCGGCGAACATTCCATGCCAGAGGAGCCGCTCGCCGCGTTCCCCCTTCCCCCTCTCCTGCGCCAGCCAGAAGCAGGTCAGCGTGGCGCTCAGGAAGAAGGTCAGGGTCATGTCGATGATGTTGGCCCGGGAGAGGGCGAGCCAGAGCAGGGAGGTGCCGAGGACCAGCGCCGACGGCAGCGCCCGCCCGCCGCCCGCCCATCGAACGGCCGAGCAGCCAGGCGAGCCCCACGCCCGCAAGGCCGAAGAAGGCGCTCGCCAGCCGGCAGGCGGTCTCGGGCCGGTCCAGAACGGAGAGGGCCGCCGCGTTCAGCCAGTAGTAGAGAGGCGGCTTCTCGAAATAGAGCACGCCGTCGAGGCGCGGTGTCACGAAGTCTGCCGAAGCGAGCATCTCGCGCGGGATCTCCGCGTAGCGCCCCTCGTCCGGCTCCAGCAGGGGAAAGGCGCCGAGACCGCCGAAAAAGAGCAGCAGGGCGCAGGCCACGAGGGCCAGACGGCGTGAAAGAGAGGTCGCGCGAAGCAGTGACGGGCATTTCGGACATAGGGGATCGCCTGTCGACGGCGAAGGATACAGCGCTTCGGCGTTTGTCATGATTTCTTCATGGAGGCGGCGTCGGGAGAGAGGGGGGCTCAAAGAGGATGTGCTTTGTTTTTGACTAACGTCTCCCTCTTCTCCCGGTGGGGGGAGTGCGATGGGAGAAGAGGGCCGGGGTGATGAGGGGGCAACGCCGGCAGGCTACGAACGTCTGATCCCTGCTACAATTCCACCCTCTCGGGAACTCTTGAAATCTCGAAGAGCGGGCGGTGCGGTGTGTATATCCTTTCCTTTTTCTTGCCGGGAATCCCAATCAGTTTCGGGCCAGGCCTTGCCCAGAGTCCCAGGCCCAGGAGGTTCTTCCATGTCGAATGACTTGTTCCGATCGCGAGCGGGCCGGGGTCCTGCTCACTCTGGCATTCTATCTCCTGATCCCGGCCGCGGCCCTGGCCAATACGCCGGCGCCGCAGTTCGTGACCGTCGCCGGCGATCTGCAGTCCGAGCTCGGCTGTCCCAACGACTGGATGCCGGACTGCGCCGCCACCCACCTGGCCTTCGACCCGGTGGACGACGTCTGGCAGGGGACCTTCGACGTCCCGGCCGGCGGCTATCAGTACAAGGCCGCCCTCAACAACTCCTGGACCGAGAACTACGGCGACCACGCCCAGAACAACGGCGGCAACATCTCCCTCAACCTCGGCGCCGCCGCCGCCGTCAAGTTCTACTACTCGCACCAGACCCACTGGATCACCAGCAACAAGAACGCGGTGATCGCCGTCGCGCCCGGCAGCTTCCAGCACTTCCTGGGCTGCGCGGGGGACTGGCAGCCCGACTGCCTGCGCTCCTGGCTCCAGGACCCGGACGGCGACGGCATCTACAGCTTCACCACCCGCTCGATCCCGGCCGGCAGCTATGAGGCCAAGGTCGCGATCAACGAGAGCTGGGACGAGAACTACGGCGCCGGCGGCGCCTCGAACGGCGCCAACATCCCGTTCACCGTCGCCTCCGACTGCGCCGAGACCGTGTTCAGCTACAACGCGGCCACCCACGTCCTCACCATCGCCGCCGGCTCCGGCGGCGGCGCGGCCCAGCCGGCGAGCGTCACCATCCCCGGCAGCTTCCAGTCCGAGGCTCGGCTGCCCCGACGACTGGCAGCCCGACTGCGCCAACACCCACCTGGCCTACGACTCGACCGACGGCGTCTGGCAGGGGACCTTCAACATCCCGGCCGGCGGCTACGAATACAAGGCGGCCCTCAACGACTCGTGGGACGTCAACTACGGCGCCAACGCGCAGCCGGGGGGCGCCAACCTCAGCCTCACCCTCTCCTCGCCGTCGGCGGTCAAGTTCTATTACGATGACGCGACGCACTGGGTGACCAGCAACCGGAACGCCGTGATCGCCACGGCGCCCGGCAGCTACCAGCACTACCTGGGCTGCCCCGGGGACTGGCAGCCGGACTGCCTGCGCTCCTGGCTCCAGGATCCGGACGGCGACGGGGTCTACACCTTCTCGACCACCGCCATCCCGCCCGGCAACTACGAGACGAAGGTCGCCATCAATGAGAGCTGGGACGAGAACTACGGCGCCAACGGCGCTCCCAACGGCGCCAACATCTCCTTCTCGGTGCCGCAGGCCTGCGTCGAGATCTTCTTCTCCTACAACTCCACCACCCACGTGCTGACCGTGGGCGCCAACGGAGCCCCGAAGGGGAACATCGGCCGCGCCCAGGCCTACTGGGTCACCGCGGACACCATCGCCTGGAACCCGGGCGCCGTGTCGGCCAGCTGGAACGTCTCCCTCCACTACGACGCCGACGGCAACCTCGCCCTCGATCCCGCCGGCGTCACCGGCGGCACCTCGATCCCGCTGACCTGGGACCCGGCCGGCCTCTCCGCCGCGGTCCGCGAGAAGTTCCCGCACATCGCCGGCTTCTCGGCGTTCCACGTCCCGGCGAACCGCCTCGCCGAGGTCCGCGAGGCCCTCAAGGGGCAGATCGCGGTCGACGCCAAGGACGGCGGCGGCACCCTGGTCGATGCCACCGGCCTCCAGATCCAGGGCGTGCTCGACGACCTCTACACCTACAACGGCGCCGCTGGGCGCCACCTTCGCCGCCGGCACACGGTGCCCGACCCTGCGGGTCTGGGCGCCGACCGCCCGCGCGGTCAAGCTCCACCTGTTCAACGACTCCAACCCGGCCACGACCTCGACCGTGATCAGACATGACGGCCGATCCGGCGACCGGCGTCTGGACCGCCACCGGCAACGCCGGCTGGTACGGCAAGTACTACCGCTACGAGGTGGACGTCTACGTCCGCGCCACCGGGCAGGTCGAGACCAACCTGGTCACCGACCCCTACTCGGTGAGCCTGTCGCGCAACAGCCAGCGCAGCCAGATCGTCGACCTCGCCGATCCGGCGCTACAAGCCGGCCGGCTGGGACGGCCTGGTCAAGCCGCGGCTCGACGCTCCCGAGGACATCGTCCTCTACGAGCTGCACGTCCGCGACTTCAGCGCCAACGATCCCAGCGTGCCCGCCGCCCTCAAGGGCACCTTCAAGGCGTTCACCCTCCCCTTCTCGCTCGGCATGCTCCACATGCGCTCCCTGGCGCTGGCGGGGCTCACCCACGTCCACCTGCTGCCGTCCTTCGACATCACCTCGATCAACGAGGACAAGTCGCAGTGGCAGCAGCCGGCCGGCGATCTTGCGAGCTTCCCGCCCGACTCCCAGGAGCAGCAGGCGCGGGTGCGGGCGGTGGCGGACGCCGACCCCTTCAACTGGGGTTACGACCCCTGGCACTACACCGTGCCCGAGGGGAGCTACTCCACCAATCCGGACGGCCCGGCGCGCATCCTCGAGTTCCGCCAGATGGTCAAGGGCTTGAGCGACAGCGGCCTGCGCGTGGTGATGGACGTCGTCTACAACCACACCAGCGCCGCCGGGCAGAACGACAAGTCGGTGCTCGACCGCATCGTGCCGGGCTACTACCACCGGCTCAACAGCGACGGCAACATCGAGACCAGCTCCTGCTGCCAGAACACCGCCTCCGAGTTCAACATGATGGAGAAGCTCCTCATCGACTCGGTGGTGACCTGGGCGAAGCAGTACAAGGTGGACGGCTTCCGCTTCGACCTGATGGGCCACCACATGAAGCGGAACATCCTCAAGCTGCGCTCCACCCTCGACGCCCTGACCCTGGCGAATGACGGGGTGGACGGCAGGAAGATCTACCTCTACGGCGAGGGTTGGAACTTCGGCGAGGTGGCCAACAACGCCCGCGGCGTCAACGCCACCCAGGCCAACATGGCCGGCACCGGCGTCGGCACCTTCAGCGACCGTCTCCGCGACGGCGTGCGCGGCGGCGGCCCGTTCAGCGGCCTCCAGGAGCAGGGTTTCCTGACCGGCCTCTACACCGACCCCAACGCCACCAACCAGGGCTCCTCCTCCGACCAGCTCGACAAGCTGCTGCTGGAGACCGACTGGGTGAAGACCGGCCTCGCCGGGGCGCTCGCCGACTACCAGCTCGTGGACCGCAACGGCAACCTGGTGGCGGCCCGCCAGATCGACTACAACGGCCAGCCCGCCGGCTACACCGCCGATCCGCAGGAGGTCATCAGCTACATCGAGGCCCACGACAACGACACCCTGTGGGACGCCATCCAGGCCAAGGCCGCCCCGGCGGACAGCCTGTCCGACCGCGTGCGCATGCAGAACCTGGGGATGAGCCTCCTCGGCTTCGGCCAGGGGATCCCCTTCTACCACGCGGGCGTCGAGTTGCTGCGCTCCAAGTCGATGGACCGCAACAGCTACAACTCCGGCGACTGGTTCAACAAGCTCGACTTCACCTACGGCTCCAACAACTGGGGCGTCGGCCTGCCGCCGGCGCCGGACAACCAGTCGAGCTGGCCGATCCAGGGACCGCTGCTGGCGAACCCCGCGCTGAAGGCCGGCCGGCCGCAGATCCTCGCGGCCTACGCCCACTTCCTCGAGACGGTGGCGATCCGCAAGAGCACCCCGCTCTTCCGTCTGCGCACCGCGGCGGACGTCGAGAGCCGCCTGCGCTTCTACAACACCGGCCCGAGCCAGATCCCCGGCGTCATCGTGATGAGCGTCGCGGACGACAACGGCGGCGTCGACCGCGCCCACAAGCGCGTGGTGGTGGTCTTCAACGCCGCCAACCAGACGAAGAACTTCAACACCCCCGAGCTTCAGGGAGTCCCCCTGACCCTCCACCCCCTCCAGAGGATCTCGGCCGACTCCACCGAGCGCGCCGCGAGCTTCAACAGCACTCTCGGCGCCTTCTCGATCCCCGGCCGCACCGCCTCGGTCTTCTGGGCCAACCGCCCCGCCGCCGAGCAGATCCAGCTCCTGATCCAGGACGTGAACGGCTTGGTCACCTCCGGAGCCCTGAGCAGCGGAAGGGCCAACGCCCTCCAGGCCAAGCTCCAGGCGGCCTTGCAGCAGGCCCAGGCCGGGCATGCGACGCCGGCGGTCAACCAGCTTCAGGCGTTTATCAGTCAGGTCCAGGTCTATGCGAGCCAGGGCTTCCTGACCCCGGACGCGGCCCAGGCGCTAACGGCGAATGCATTGTTGGCGTTGGGTGGGTTGCAGTTGTAGAGCGAGCGGAGAACCCGCGTTTCACCGGCCGCCGCTCCCGTTGAGAGTGGCGGCCTTTAGTTTGCGCGGCCTACCGACCTGACCAGATCTAACAGTAGGCAAGTGGCAGCTGTGACAGTTTTCTTTGGCAGCCTGCTAGAGTATTCCTATGGAACGGAAGAAATCTAATGCCACTGCGGCTCGAAACCGGAAGCGCTCTCAAGGGAAAGGGGCGCCAGAACCGACTGCGCCCACTATAAGGGGGTTCTTGGCGGCTCCAAGGAAGTCAGCCGGCGGAGGTGTCTACCGTGGCCGACTTGTTTGTCCAGGCGTGCAATGGACAGGTACCGGTAGTGACGCCTTCGTCACTTTCACAATGACTGCAGAAGAGATAGCGGGGGCCGCTGAGAGCCAGCGCCCTCCTCGGGAAGGTAGCGAAGTTTTCGTCCCATACCTCTAATAAGACGTAAAATCGCGCCCCTTCTGACAAAGCCTTTGATGCCATAGAGTTACAGAGGCATTTTTGCCGCTTCGAGAATCGGGCGCCACCCTTCCGCCGCGTGAGGCCTTGCGGATCTGAGGCGCGGAACGGGTGGCACCTCGAGAGAGTGTGACTCCGTATCGGTATCTGGCACGATGGAGCTTACAGAGCGCCGCGGTAAGCTTCCGCCGGCCCAGATAAGCTTACGGAGCCACGCCGGGAGCTTCCATTGCGCTACGGTAAGCTTCCGGCGACCGATGGAAGCTCCCAGTCGAGGAATGGGAGTTTACAGAGTGACTCCGTATCGGTATCTGGCCCAATGGGAGCTTACAGAGCGCCGCGGTAAGCTTCCGCCGGCCAAGATAAGCTTACGGAGCCACACCGGAAGCTCCCATTGCGACACGGTAAGCTTCCGGCGGCCGATGGAAGCTCCCTGTGGAGGAATGGGAGCTTACAGAGTGACTCGGTATCGGTATCTGGCGCGAGGGGAGCTTACAGAGTGACTCGGTAAGCTTCCGCCGGCCCAGATAGGCTTACGGAGCCACGCCGGGAGCTTCCACCGCGCCAGGGTAAGCTTCCGGCTTCCGATGGAAGCTCCCAGTGGCGGAATGGGAGCTTACAGAGTGACTCGGTATCGGTATCTGGCGTGATGGGAGCTTACAGAGTGACTCGGTAAGCTTCCGCCGGCCAAGATAGCTTACGGAGCCACACCGGGAGCTTCCATTGCGCCACGGTGCCTCAGGCCAGGAGTGGATTCCGCGTCTTCAGCTCCGGAAAACGCGTGAAGTCGCGATCCAACGACCAGAGCTCGGAGACGCCGTGGCACAGGCAGAGGGCGGCGATGCGGGCGTCGTGCACCTTGGCGCCGGTGATCTGTCCAGAGACGAGCAGTCGCCCGAGCACAGGCCAGTAGCCGGCAGCCTCGCTCAAGAGTACGACGCTCGGAGACGCGAGAAGAGCCGTGACCTGCTCCAGCGCACGCGTCAGCTCCGTCGGAGGGCGGTAGATCTTTGGGTGAGTGGAGATGGCCAGAAACTCGTGAACGCAAGGCCAGGGGACACCCCAGGGAACCGCGCCCTCGATCAGAGGACGCAAGGTCCTCTGCGCCGGCTCGAACCAGGGCGAATCGCGGCGATGGGCATAAACCAAGAGGTTCGTGTCGACCGCAATCAAGTCCCGCGCCCCGCGTAGATCCGGTCACGCAGCGGCTCCCAAGTCCCTTCTTCGATCTCGGGGGCCAGACCCTCACCCGTGACGCTCAGGTCGGGCCACCGGTAAGAGGTCTTCTTCTGCTCTCGCCGGGCCAAGGCGGTCTGCAATCCTTCCTCGATCAGAGCACGGAGTGTGGTCCCCTCGCGCTGGGCGACTTCCCGCGTGCGCGCGAACAGATCCTCGGCGATCTCGACAGTCGTCTTCATATGGGTCTACCATATCAAGAATATGGGACTAAAGGGAAGATGCTGGACAGGAAGGCGGTTGCTCCTGGTTGGGTTAAGAGTCGGAAGGGGCGCAGCATGCTGCGCCGTCTAGAATTGTAGGTCAAGATGGCTCCTCTCCGGACCGGTCCGGCGTCACGCCGTCCGCGGCCGGAGCCGCTCCGCCGGGTCCCTTTTGAAGCAGAGCCGCTCCCCCCTTGGGACAGGCTCACCCGTCCTGCCTGGGGGTGATCGTCAGCGTCATCTTCATCCCCTTGACCTCATGGCTGCCGACCGGGCAGTAGACCTTGTATTCGCCGGGCTGGAGGGTGACCTGGAGATTTTCCGCCTGCTGGGGCTGCACGGGCTTTTCCAGGATCTCGGAGAATCCCGGCCCTTCGATCCGGAAGCTGTGAATCTTCTTGCCGTCGTTGTGGACGGCGAAGGTGGTCGGCCCGGCGGGGAGGGTCCCCGGCATCTGGATGGCGTACTCGCTGAGGTGGACGTCCACCGTCGCGGCCTTGTCCGCCGGCGGCCCCGCAGCGCCGCTCGCGGTCGTCAGGCTCAGCAGTAAAATCGGCGCGAGAAGACTCGGTCTCTTTCTCATCACGTGGCACCTCGAGAGCTCGGCTTTCTTCCCGGCGCGTCTCAGTCCGGACCCGGCACCCTTGAATGCAGAGAAGGCGGTATTTTTGCCGCTTTCCTTCAAGAAAGGTGAAACTCATGAAGAAAGATTTGAAGCTCCGGACTCTGAAGCTTAGCCGCGAGACCCTCGGCGCCCTCAACAGCAGCAAGCTGCAGGCCGTGGCCGGAGGGATCAGCCTGCGTTGCGACGGGACGGCCGCCTGCACCGAGAGCTGCGGCGCCAATACCTGCGCTTACAGACTGCGGCGGCGCCTATACCTGTCGTTGCTGAACGAGCGCGCGAGAGAGAGGTCATACCCCCTGACGGCTGCCAAAACCTGCCGCCAGGGGGTACTCCAATACGGCGCCGGGCACCCGGCCGTCCTATGCTTGGCAAGACCATTTCACCTCCCTCACCCGGCTCGGCAACCACTAGATGCCGAATTTTGGCGACGGGGATTCCATGACCAACCCGTTCTGGCTCGACCAGGGGACGGCCTTCCTTATGGCTCCGCCGGCTTTCAGGAAACCTGGTACATTCCGAGCACGAGCATCCCCAACGTCACCGCGCCGCTCTATCGTCTCTAAACTCCACGAACCTGGACCACATGGACTGGACCGCGGCGGTGAGCGGCTACACGACCGAGCTCACGCACGGCTACCCCTGGACGTCACAGGTGCCGGGCACCCGCCTGGGAGAAGGAGACCGTCAACTACGCCATCGGCACGCCGGCCGAGGTGCTGACCCGCATGCAGCAGATCTATTCAGACACCGGCGGTGACTGCTTGAACTGAGCTTTTCAGCAAGACTGGCCGCGGATCGGGACAGGCGAGCGACGGGTGCGAGACGGAGGGAAGGCCATGCACGCCCGGGCGCGTCCATGGCGGCTCCAGAAGAAAAAAAACTACGTCGCTCGCCTGCGCAGCACGGCCAGGGCGGACAGGATCAAGAGGCCGGTCAGAAGGATCATGGCCCACCCGGAGAGCGTGGGGATCGCGGCGGACGGCGGCAGGACGGGGCCGCCACCGCAGAGGGTGACGTTGCTGTTGTCCAGCGTCACGGCGCCATTGCGCGCCAGGGCCCTTCCGTTCACGCTCGCGCCGGTATTCAGGGTGATGCTCTGGAGCGCGACGATGCTCCCCACCAGCGTGGTGCCCGTGCCGAGGGTCGCGGAGCTGCCGACCTGCCAGAACACTCCGCAGTTGGAGCCACTATTGATCAGGAGGACGGACGAGGCGCTCGCGGTCGTGAGCGAGCTCCCGATCTTGAAAATGAAGACGGCATTGGGATTGCCTTGCGCGTCGAGAGTGAGCGTTCCCGTCAACTGGGCCGAGCTCGTAAAGCAGTAGACGCCTGGCGTCAGGGTCTTCCCACCCAGATCCTGCCCGGTCAAATCGGTGTTGCACGACGTGTTCGCCAGATTGTTGTACAAGGCGGCGAGGTCGCTCTGCGCCTGGGCCGCGGCCGCGTCGGCGGCGTGGATCGTCCCTCCAGTCACGATCCCTGGAGGAAAGCCGGTGACCGCGCTGCCCGGGCTGACGCCCAGATCGCCAGTGACGACCGTCGGAGTATTGGTATTGGTCACCGTCGAACCCCCCAGCACCGAGAACGAGCTCAATTGAGCCACTGCCCTCGAAGGGCCGCAGAGGAGCGCGGCGAATCCCAGGACGAAGACGGTCAGGTGCTTGTGATTCATTCTGGACATTCCTTTTCCAAGGTTGATGCGGTGATGGGGGGCACGGCGCGCTGGGATCACTGCCTGGTGATCGTGAACTTGCCGAAGCTCACTCCGAGCTCCACGCCCGTCCCCTTGCCGGCCAGGGCCAGGGAGACCTCTCCCTTGGTGAGGGCCTGCGCCTCGGACGACTTGACGGCGCCCGCGGCGGCGGTCGCGCTGGCATAGGTGCCGAACAGTTCCCGGATGTCGGAGACTTCGGAGAATTTCCCGTTGCCTTCCCGAACCTCGGACCTGCCGGCGGTCAGGCCGCCACCCTTCGCGGAGATCTTCGCGGTTGCCGTCTGGCCGTTATCGCACGTAATCGTTCCCGATCCCTTCGACGTTTTGTAAAAAGCCGACCAACCCTTGAGCGTGTAGTCCATCCGGCAGACGGTCGTCTGGGCCAAGGCGCCAGCCGGCGCCACCGCGATCAGGGAGAACAAGAGAGCTGACAAACCTAGAGCCATGCGTCGTTTCATGAGCGATCCTTCCGGTAGGTGATAGTTCTCGGCCAGCTCTGGCGGGCAACGCCTGCCGAGGCAGAGGGTCTGAACTCTAAGGTGGAGCTGTATAGAAGCACTGCACGAAGCGCGCCAGAGAGGCGGTGCTCAAGATCTACGGCAATCCCAACGAGAGCTATCGGGACTACCAGGCGGTCGCCCAGGCGGCGGCGAAGCGCAAGAAAACCTGACCCGCGTAGTACTCTCTCCCTGGAAAAAGGAGCGTACGGGCGGACCCTGCCCAGCGCTAAAATATTTGCGGGAGAGATCATCCGCGGGAGACAGGGTAAATGAGCGGGAACACGGCCGAACAGTCGCGCGAGACGGTGGACGCGGTCTACCGCTCCGACTCGCGCCGCGTCTTCGCCACCCTCGTCCGCGTGCTCGGCGACTTCGACCTCGCCGAGGACGCGCTGCACGATGCCTTCGCGGCGGCGCTCGAGCAGTGGACGCGGGATGGCGTGCCCGCCAACCCCCGGGCGTGGCTGGTTTCGACCGGCCGCTTCAAGGCCATCGACCGCATCCGCCGCCGCGCCCGCTTCGACGCCTCGCAGGCGGAGCTCGCCGCGCGGCTCGACGCCCAGACCCAGGATGCCGCGGCGTGGGAGGACGAGGGGGTCGAGGACGACCGGCTGCGGCTGATCTTCACCTGCTGCCATCCCGCCCTGCCGCCGGAGGCCCGGGTGGCGCTGACGCTGCGCGAGGTGTGCGGCCTCACCACCGAGGAGATCGCCCGCGCCTTCCTCACCGCGCCGCCCACGCTGGCCCAGCGGATCGTGCGCGCCAAGACCAAGATCCGCGACGCGCGCATCCCCTATCAGGTGCCGTCGCGCGCCGATCTGCCGGACCGGCTGGACACCGTGCTGCAGGTGATCTACCTGGTGTTCAACGAGGGCTACTCCGCGTCGTCGGGCGAGTCGCTGACGCGGGCCGATCTCTCGGGCGAGGCGATCCGCCTGGGGCGGCTGCTGGTCGAGCTGCTGCCGGAGCCCGAGGCCATGGGCCTGCTCGGCGCTGATGCTGCTGCACGAATCGCGGCACGCCGCGCGCGCGTCCCCCGACGGGCGAGCTGGTGCTGCTGGACGATCAGGACCGCTCGCTCTGGAACCGGGAGCAGATCGCGGAGGGGAAGGCGCTGGTGGAGCGGGCCCTGGCGTCGCGCCGGTTCGGCCCGTACACCCTGCAGGCGGCGATCGCGGCGGTGCATGCCGAGGCGCCCACCGCCGATGCCACGGACTGGGCCCAGATCGTCGGCCTGTACGACGTGCTGGCGCGGCTGGAGCCGTCGCCCGTGGTCGAGCTCAACCGCGCCGTGGCGGTGGCGATGCGCGACGGCCCCGCGGCGGGCCTGGCGCTGATCGACGCCATCCTGGCGCGCGGCGAGCTGGCCGACTACCACCTGGCGCACTCCGCGCGGGCGGAGCTCTGCCGGCGGCTGGGCAGGACGGCGGAAGCCCGGGCCGCCTACGAGCGGGCCCTCGCCCTCACCCGGCAGGAGCCGGAGCGGCGGTTTCTCGAGCGGCGGCTGGGGGATCTGCCGGACTGAAATGGCGATCCCGGACTTTTTTTTCGATTCCGGGCGGGGCGGCTGTCGATTTGGGGCTCCGCCGAACGACTACCTGGTGTCGCGGCGATTCGCGGCGACCTCGAACCTCAAACAAGGTTACGGATTTACCCAAAGGAGCCCACCATGGAAATGAATACCTACCTCCTGTTCAACGGCCAGTGCGAAGCCGCGTTCAAGTTCTACGAGCAGTGCCTCGGCGGGAAAATCACCCACATGCAAACCCACGGGGATTCGCCGATGGCGGAGCACGTGGCCCCTGAGTGGCGCGACAAGATCATCCATGCCCGCCTGAGTCTGGGCGACAACGTACTGATGGGTTCCGACACTCCACCGGAGCACTATTCGAAGCCCCAGGGTTTCTCCGTGGCTCTCCACACCGCCGATACGGCGGAGGCGGAGCGCGTCTTCAACGCTCTGGCGGAAAACGGCACCGTACAGATGCCGATCCAGGAAACCTTCTGGGCTCACCGCTTTGGTATGCTCGTCGATCAGTTCGGCATCCCGTGGATGGTCAACCAGGAAAAGCCCGCGAATTCTTAGAAACCGTTTCTATAAAGACAACTCAGGGAGGAGCCGGCGATGAGCGGAGTACGGGTATTGGTAGGAACACGCAAGGGCGCTTTCGTCCTCACCTCGGACGGCAAGCGCGAACAGTGGAACGTCAGCGGCCCCCATTTCGCGGGCTGGGAGATCTATCACGTCAACGGCTCGCCCGTGAACCCGGACCGGCTGTATGCGTCGCAGTCCAGCGGCTGGTTCGGGCAGATGATCCAGCGCTCCGACGACGGCGGCAAGACGTGGGAGGCGGTGGGCAACAAGTTCGCGTACGAGGGGGTCCCCGGCACCCACCAGTGGTACGACGGCACGCAGCACCCCTGGGCGTTCGCGCGGGTCTGGCATCTCGAGCCGTCGCTGACCGATGTCGATACCGTCTACGCCGGCGTCGAAGACGCCGCCCTGTTCCGCTCGGCCGACGGCGGGCAGACGTGGCAGGAGCTCCCCGGGCTGCGCGAGCACGGCTCGGGGCCCCGGTGGCAGCCGGGCGCCGGCGGGATGTGCCTGCACACCATCGTGCTCGATCCCAGCGATCCCCAGCGGATCTTCATCGCCATCTCGGCCGCGGGCGCGTTCCGGACCGACGACGGCGGCAAGACCTGGCGGCCGATCAACCGCGGCCTGAAATCCCAGGGGATCCCCGACCCGAACGCCGAGGTCGGCCACTGCGTCCATCACATGGCGATCCACCCGTCGCGTCCCGGCACGCTGTTCATGCAGAAGCACTGGGACATCATGCGCAGCGACGACGCCGGCGATTCGTGGCGGGAGGTCAGCGGCAACCTGCCCTCCGACTTCGGGTTCCCGATCGCGGTTCACGCCCATGAGCCGGAGACCATCTACGTCGTCCCGATCAAGAGCGACTCCGAGCATTTCCCGCCCGAGGGGAAGCTGCGCGTCTACCGCAGCCGGAGCGGCGGCAACGAGTGGGAAGCGCTCACCAGCGGGCTGCCGCAGAGCGATTGCTACGTCAACGTGCTGCGCGACGCCATGGCGGTCGATGCGCTCGATTCGTGCGGCGTCTACTTCGGCACCACCGGCGGCCAGGTCTACGCGTCGGCCGATGCCGGCGACACCTGGGCTCCGATCGTCCGGGATCTTCCCGCCGTCCTCTCCGTCGAGGTTCAGACGCTGCCATGATCCGCGTCGTGCTCCCGCATCACCTGCGAAACCTGGCGCGCGTCGGCGACGAGGTGGAGATCGAGGTCACGGGTGCGGTCACCCAGCGCTCGGTCCTCGACGCCATCGAGGCCGCCTATCCGGTGCTGCGCGGGACGATTCGCGATCGCCTCTCGCTGCAGCGCCGGCCGTTCCTGAGATTCTTCGCCTGCGAGCAGGATCTGTCCCACGAGCCGCCGGACGACCCGCTGCCGGAAGCCGTCGCGGCGGGGAAAGAACCCTTTCTGATCGTCGGGGCCATGGCCGGCGGCTGAGCGACAAAGGAGGCACACCCTTGAGATACATGCTGCTGATCTACGGCGACGAGCAGGCCCTGAGCCAGACCGAGCTGGAGCAGTGCTACCGGGAGTCCGCGCAGCTCGCGAACGAGATCCATGCGAACGGTCAATACCTCGCGACCGCTCCGCTGCACCCGACGTCGACGGCGACCAGCGTCCGGGTCCGCGAGGGCAGGCGGCTGGTGACCGACGGCCCGTTCGCGGAGACGCGCGAGCAGCTGGGCGGCTACTTCCTGATCGAGGCCAACGATCTCGACGAGGCGATCGCCATCGCCGGGCGGATTCCGATGGCGCGCCGGGGCACCGTCGAGATCCGGCCGGTCGTGGAGGTCGCGGGTCTGCCTGGAGGATAAAACTTCGGCTACTCGACCATCTCGATCAGGAAGCCGTGCGCCAGGGAGGCCGGGATCAGGAAACGGTCCCGGCCTTTGTAGTTGAAGGTTTGCAGGTTCAGGCCGTTCTTGCGGTTGACGAGGGCGCGGGCGGTTTCGAGGTTGCCGGCCTTGAGGCTCACTCCCAGAATTCCTTCGCCACGGTCCGCCGCGAAATCCGCGGCCACGCCGGGGCCATCCGGCTGCAGGAGAGTCACGCTGCTGTTGTTGTGGTAGAGCACTTTGGCGCTACGAGCGCCCAGGTAGCCGATCCTCTTGTGCCTGGAGCGGACCTCGAGCCCGAGGCCCTCGTAGAACTCGATGGCGGCGTCCAGATCCGACACCACCAGCCAGAGGGTTTCGATCTTCTGCGCCGTGTTGGGATGCGGGCGGGGCGCCAGCGCCGGAAAATCGGCGAACATCTTCCGCACCTGAACATCGTCATATTGCAGCAGGAAATTCGAGTTGTCAGGAGCGACTCGCGCGGTGAGGACGATCGAATTCCAGAGCGGCGTGAGCCCCACCATCTCGCCGGTCGATTCGATGGTGAGCGGAGGCGCTGGAATCGGGCCGGCGTTGGGATAGCCCGCGCCGGTCAGGAAAGCGATCGTCCGGCCGGCGTCGGCGACGGCGGTGCCGTAGAACTTGGCGCCTTCGTGATCCTCCAGGAAGTCCAGGAACTGCGCGGTGAATTCGTTCCGTTCGGTGAACGTCGCGATCTCCAGGTAGGAGCGGTCCCGGAACCAGATCAGGCGGTTCTTGGCACCCAGGGGGGACAGCAGGGCGGGAGTCGCCGCGAAGCCGAGCTTCCGGGTGAAGACGTCCCCCGCGGCGTCGAAGCTCTCTGGACGCACGAGGACGGCGACGTGATCCGTGCCCCGGATGTCGCCCAGCTCCTGTGCCGCGGCGCGGCCGCCGAGCGCCAGCAGCCCCCATATCATGACTGACCCGATGACCGATCCGATCCGCTTTGCATTCATTCTTCATCTCCTCTATTTGAAAGGTCTTTGAATAGTAAAGCCCGAAGAGCGAAGAATCCAGCGCCGAGCGGCGGCAGCGCACGCCCTCGCCATTGACACACTCGCCACCCCGCCCTAGACTGTGAGCTCCCTTGAGCGACTCGTCTCGCTCCAATCCGTTCACTCAGAACCACCCCTCGCGGCTCGAGTATCTTTCATGAAAAATGTGCGCGCTTTCGTAGCCTCCGTAACATCCCGGCAGGAAGGTAAAACCGAAGAGCAGGAATGGCCCGTGTACGCCTGGACGCATGAGATGGCCACTCGCATGGCCTTCGCCTACGTCATCCAGGTGCTCAAGATCCAGGGGGATTTCGAGCTGCGCGTCGTCGGTTCCTAGCGATTTTCGGTCAGCGCTGGAACGCGTAGGAAATCTTCACGAACAGCAGGCGGTCCGCCCGCTGCAGGTCGCCGAGGCGGTTCTGCAGCCGGTCGTCGGCATACCCCACGAAGAGCACCGTCTGCCAGTTGATCTGGTAGGCGAAGAGGGCCGATCCCGCGAACGAGCCGCTGCTGGCGCGCACGGGTGAGGTGTAGAGCCGCGGATCGCGGTCGACGTCGAGGTACTCGCCGATCACCCGCAGAAAGGCGCGGGCGGTGAAGTTGTAGGTCACCTTCAGGCGTTCGATCTGGGCGGTGAACAGACGGCCTTCCAGCCCGCCGCCGGCGTTGACGTCGAGCCACTGACGGTCGGCGTTGAAGTCGAGCGCCAGGTGATCGGTGGGCTTGACGGTGCCGAAGAGGGCGAAATCCCCACCCTGGCCGACCCGGCCATTGGTGAAATCGATCGAATCGCCGAGGGCGCCGCTGAAGCCGACGCGGGAGAAGCGGCGGCTCGGATCGAACTGAAAGTAGTAGTTGACGTCGCTGCGCTCGAGGACCTGGCTGCCCACCCGCAGCTTCTCGCGCACCGCGAAGTCGAGGCCGGCCGACATGTTGCGCTGCCCCTGGACCTGGATGCCCGGATTGGTCTGGCGCCGGATCAGCTCGCCGTCGGGGCTCTCGATGTAGCGCACGACGGCATAGGGCGACACGCGGCGGAACAGGCCTTTCTGCGGATAGAAGTTGCGGTAGAGGGCGTAGCGGCCGGAACGGTAGCCGACCTGCGGCACGAACCCCTCGTCGGCGCGGAAATCCTCGCCGAAGTCCTGCACGGTGGCCCGCCAGGTCCAGTCGCGGCCGGTGTGGAGATACTCCAGGTGGCCGGCGTGGGAGGTGAGCCGGCGGCCGTCCCAGGCCGGATAGAGGTCGAGCCGGTTGGGCGTCTCGGTGTCGCTCACCAGGAACTGCCCCGTCATCTGGTCGGTCGCGCTCCGCCGCCAGAGGAAGTCGGGCCCGGCGACCCGGTTGTAGCCGCCGCCGTCCTCGTTCTCGCGGGCGGTGACGAGCAGGCCGGCGTAGGAGGCGCCGAAATCCCGGCGCAGGCTGCCGACCAGCACCCTGGAGGCGAACTCCTGGGGCGCGAAGTCGTTGCCGGTAGCGCCCGGGATGATGAAGCTGCCGCCCCCCTCGTCCTCGGTGAGCAGCACGGTGTAGCTGGTGCGGCCCAGCTTGCCGGTGTCCCGGAGCCCCCACCGGGGGTCGGTGATCGTGCGGGTGTAGACCGCCGGGATCGGGGTGTCGAAGAGGTCCAGCCCCTCCAGGAAGAAGGGGCGCTTCTCCGGAAAGAAGACCGCGAACTGGTTGTTGACCGCGATCTGGCCGACGTCCGACTCCACCTGCGAGAAATCGGGGTTGATGGTGAGGTCGAGGGCGTTGCTCGCGCTCAGTTGCCATTTGACGTCGAGGCCGGCGTCGAACTCGGGATCCTGGTCCTCGAGCGAGGAGCCGAGCCCGTCGCGGGGCTCGCCGAGGCGCTGGCCGGTGACGTAGGGGGCCGCCACGAAGTGGCCGCCGCCGGGCAGCCCGGTCAGGCCGGTGAGCTCGCGCGACTGGCAGATCCAGCAGTTGCTGCCGCGGGCGATCGGGCTGCTGTGGAAGGCGTAGCGCTGATCGCGCGGGTAGTTGCGCCAGACCAGGATCCCCCAGTGATTCTCGGCCTGCTTGGGATAGCGCAGCGAGGAGAGGGGGACTCGCATCTCGGCGGTCCAGCCGTCGGCGGTGATCTGCGCCGCGGTGTCGTAGAAGAAGTCGGGGGAGAAATCCTCGTTGCTGCTGCTGTCGTTGTAGACCGCGTCGCCCTGGTTGCCGCGGGGGTTGACGCGCAGCTCGACCGCCGTGCGGCGGTCGTTGCGGGTGTCGAGGAAGACGGCGACGTTGTCGTCGGTGCCGACGATCTTGTCGCGCTCGACGAACGGCGCGCGGATCTTCCCGGGCTCGGGGTCGAAGGCGTGGATGCCGATGTAGAAGTCGTGCTCGTCGTAGGTCAGGTAGACCACCGTCTTCACCCTCGGCTCGGTGTTGTCGGCCGGATAGGTCTCGAAGAAGGTGTCGAGGACGGCCGCCTGCCGCCAGGCGGCGTCGTCGAGCCTGCCGTCGACGGCGATCCTGGCGGCCGCCCGCGGCACCGGCAGCGGCGGACCGACGGGTGGCACCGCGGCGGCGGCCAGCGGAATCATCGAGAGCAGGGCGAGGGCAACGGTGCGGATCAGGGTGCGCATTGCCTCCTTATACGAGGCGCGGCCGAAAAGTTTCCTTTTCGGTGAAGATCGATAAGCCCGAATAGCCAAAAATGATAAAAAATAAAGGGACGTAAGGGACGACAAGGGACGGCAGGGGCAAAAGGACCCCGCCGAAGACGGGGCCCGGGGCTTTCTATCCGTGATGATGACGAGAGCGATGGTGATGCCGGCGCCGGACATGATGGCGGTGGTGGTGGCGATGCGTGGTCCTGGAGCGGACCCGGCTCGTCCCGAGCCTCGGGAGAGGCGGCGCCGGAAGGCCGGGGGGAGCCGGGAGATGGACCCCCGGCGGTGACGGCGGAGCCGGCAGGCCCGGCGGTGCGGGCAGTTGCGGACTCATGCCGCTGACGGGAGCCACGCAGGAGCAGAGCAGAGCGGCGAGGACATAGGCTTTGGTTCGCATAGGGAGTCTCCTTCACCCGGACCTACTGCAAGACCAAAGCCCGCCCCCCTACCGCCGGAACTCCCGCACCTCGCCGTCCGCCAGCTCGAAAATCACGCTGTGCTCGCCGGTCGAGCGGACCTTGGCAGCGCCGAAGATCGGCAGGTTCATCGTGTCTCCCGGCTTCACGGTCGCCGGATCGACCATGATCGAGGCCAGGGGGAGCACCTCGACGGCGCGGTGGGGCGCCCGGATCGGCACCTCGGCCGGCGGCGGGGTGGTCAGCTCGCGGATCGGTTTCGAGCAGTTGTCGCAGTGGCCGCAGTGCTCCCAGTCGAACTGCTCGCCGAAATACTCGAGGATCGCCTTCCAGCGGCAGAGCGCCGTCTGGGCGTAGAGGACCATGCGCCGCAGCCGGTCGCGGTCCCCCTCGGACCGCTTCTCGTAGCTGTCCGCCATCGTGTCCAGAGCCTCGGCGCCGAGATCGCCCAGCAGCAGGCGGTACTCCCCGGGGGAGGTCTCCTCGACCATCTCCAGATCCTTCATGGTCGCCAGGACGACCTTCACCTTGGCCAGGGCGACTCCGGCGGTCCGCTTCTGGACCTCGCCCGCCGCCACGCCGTGCCGGTCCGCCTTCAGCCGCGCGAGCGCCTGGTAGACGGCGAGGAAGTGCTCCCGCTTCGGGTAACGGCCGTTGAGGAAGAAGATCTGGGTGTTCCTGTCCTCCGCCTGATACAGGAGGACGCAGCGGGCGGGCTCGCCGTCGCGGCCGGCGCGGCCGGCTTCCTGATAGTAGGACTCCAGCGAGCCGGGCAGGTTGTAGTGGACGACGAACCGGATATCCGGCTTGTCGATCCCCATGCCGAAGGCGTTGGTGGCGACGATCACCCGCAGATCCCCGGCCATGAAGCGGTCCTGGGTGCGCTTGCGCTCGCGCGCTCCCAGCCGGCCATGGTAGCGGGCCGCCGAGAAGCCGAGGCTCTCGAGGCGCTCCGTGACCTCCTCGCAATCCTTGATCGTGGAGACGTAGACGATGCCGGTCCCTTCCATCTCGCCCAGCAGGCGGGCGAGCGCCTCCTGCTTCATCTCCTCCTTGGGAGTGGGGATCACCTCGAAGCGGAGGTTCTCGCGAAAGACGCCGATGTCGATGACCTCCATGTCCTCGCGGCCGAGCTGGCGGCGGATGTCGTCGACCACGTTGGGGGTGGCGGTGGCGGTCAGGGCCAGGATCCGGGGATTGCCGAGCGCCTCGATCGCCGAGCGCAGGTGCAGGTAGGAGGGGCGGAAGTCGTGCCCCCAGTGAGAGATGCAATGCGCCTCGTCGATCACGAAGACGTCGATCAGGTTGGTTTTCAGCTTCGCCAGGAACTCCGGCTGCGCCAGCCGCTCGGGGGTGACGAAGACGAACTCCCGCTGCTCCTTCTCGATCTCCTCCAGAACCTCGCTCTCCTCGCCGGCGCTGAGGGTGCTGTTGACCTGGACGGCGTCGATGCCGATCTCCCGCAGCTTGTCCACCTGATCCTTCATCAGCGAGATCAGGGGGGAGACGATGACCGTGGTGCCCGGCAACTCCGCGCCGGGGAGCTGGTAGCAGAGCGACTTGCCGGCCCCGGTGGGCATGATCGCCAGCGTGTCCCGGCCCGCGAGGATGGAGCGGATGACCTCTTCCTGCCCCTCGCGAAGAGCCCGGAAGCCAAAAGTACGGCGCAGAGTGCGCCGGAGGGTCGAAAGCTGAACCGTCTCTGTCATGGAGTTCCTTCCAAGAGTCCTACCCACCTACCCAAGGTAAGTGCCCCAAGAATGGCAGCAATCACCGTGCCGCGATAGCCGTCCCCGGCGGCCCCGATCCTTGGGCTCGACAAACGACCTCAACAAATCGATCCCTACTTGCGTATGAAGACCGAAATCATCCCGCGGACCCGTTGACGCTGGACGCCGGCGGAGTTACACTAGTTCTACAAAAAGCCAAAGGGGTATCGGTAGGACTTGCACTGACCCCCTGCGAAGTTCCCGGCAGGGGGGCAGGCAAATTCGACGGACATTTTTCTTTTTTACGAGGTAGGACGATGGTGATGTTTGTCAGCACACTCGTGGTGGGTGCCGTAGCTGGTTTCGCGATGGAACAGCAGTGGGGGATGAACCTGGTCCGTTGGGGCCGGATGCAGCGGATGCGCGCCCGCATCGCACGCCGGCAGGGCGCCAGCCCCTGGCGCGCCTGGTTCGAAGAGCAGGAGTAGGCTTCGGACTGCGTGGCCGCCTGCCCGGGCCTCGAGGCCCGGGCGTTGCCGCCCCGCCCTACTCCACCACCACCCGCACCCGGTGCCAGGCGTTGTTCGCGTACCCCTTGAAGTTCCAGACCTGCGCGGGATCGCTGGGCTGAGTCTGCGCGGCGCTGTCGAAGGCGCGGCAGCAGATCTCGTGCGAGCCCGGGGCGAGGTCGAGCGGCGCCTCCCAGAAACGCCAGGTCCAGCCGGCCCCGGCGCCTAGATCCGCGGTCGTCCAGGTCCCTCCGCCATCTCCCGAGACGTCCACCCGGGCCACCTCCCGATCCCCTCCCGCCACCGCCCAGCCCCGCACCGTCACCCGTCCCGCCGGCAGCCTCCCGCCTTCGAGAGGCGAGCAGATCACCGAGTTGACCGGCGACTCGCCGAGCATCAGCCCGGTATCCCAGTCGACGTTCTCCGGTCCGATCGAGGGTGGAAAAAGCCGGTACGCCTTGGCCTGGAAGTAGTTGTCGGACGGCTGCTCCTGCAGGGTGATCCGCGAGAGCCACTTGACGCTGCGGGCGCCGATGTAGCCCGGCACCACCACGCGCAGCGGCGCGCCGTGGGCCGCCGGCAGCGGCTCGCCGTTCATCGTGTCGGCCAGCAGCACCTCGGGGTGCATGGCCTTCGCGAGGGGGATCGAGCCGCCAAAATTGAAGCGGTGGCCGTGCCGCTCGGTGTCGTCGAGGCCGAGGAACGCGGCGTGGAGCGCCCCGGACCGCGGACCGGCCGCGGCCAGCACCTCGCGCAGGGGGACCCCGGCCCACTCGGCGTTGCTGATCGCCTCCGTCCCCCAGGGGAGCTCATTGGGGATCGGGGAGACCGCCATCATCTCGAGCCGGCGATTGCCCGCGCACTGGAGAGTGGCGGCGACCGTGAGCCGGGGGAGGCGCTGGAGATCCGCGAGCGAAAGCGAGAGCGGCCGCTCCACTATTCCGTCCACCGTAAGCTGCCAGGCCGCCGGATCCACCGCCGGGACGTCGCCGTGGTTGCGGATGAAGAAGAGCTCGTTGGGAGTGGCGAACGAGTCGAGGAGGACGTCGGGCGCCGGCCCGGCATTGAGCGGACTTTCCTGCCGGATCAGCAGGCGAGGGTGCCGTTCTGACAGAGCCATGGCAGTTTCGGGGCTACTCGTCGGCTACTCGTCGTATGCGAGCTGCCGGGTACACCGCCGGTAGGCGCCGCCGTCCCCACCCTCCACCGGCTGGAAGATGTCGCAGTGGGTCATCTCGCCACCGTAGACGTGGAGAGTGAGCGAGGCCTGGTCGGGCCGGGCGTTCGCCAGCACGTGGTGCTCGAAAGGCGGAATCAGCGCTCCGGCGGTGCCGGCGGTGGCCTTCACCGCTCCCCGCTCGGCGAACTGGCAGAGCCCGTCCTCCCCCTCTTCCATCAGCTCGTAGCGGATCACTTCCATCTCCCCCTCGAGCACCCCCTCGACGCACCAGATCCCCGCGTGGTCATGGAGCGCGGTGCGCTGCCCCGGCCCCCAGGTCATCACCAGCGCCGTGAAGCCGAGCTCCGGATCGCTGTAGAGGAGGCGGCGGGCGTAGGACTCGGGCTTCACCTTCCGGAAGCGCTCCGGCAGGATCAGCCCCTCGTTCGGAATGAAGGACTCCAGATCGTTCTTGATCCGCTCTCCGATGGCATTGACGTCCTTCAGACGCACCGCCTCGCAGAGCCGGTCGATCAAGGGATTCACAATCGCGGGGGTTTTCACCGAGGACGTCATCCGGGCCTCCTAGTCCTGCTCCAGGTAAGTGTATCCCGACAGCCCTTCCTCGTAGCGGCGCAGCAGCAACCTCGACTCCTCGAGCGTGATGCGCTTGGCGCGCAGGGCGAGCTCGGCCGCCCGCCGCACCCGGGCGACCAGGTCGTCCCGGTTGTAGCGCACGTAGCGGAGCACGTCGCTCACCGTGTCGCCGTTCACCACCCCTTCGATCTTGTAGTCCTCGTCCTTGTCGAGCGAGACGTGGACGGTGTTGGTGTCCCCGAAGAGGTTGTGGAGGTCGCCCAGGATCTCCTGATAGGCCCCGACCAGGAAGATGCCCAGGTAGTAGGGCTGCCCGGAGTGGAAGTCGTGCAGCTCCAGCACGTCCTTGACGTCCCGGCGATCGATGAAGTGGTCGATCTTGCCGTCCGAGTCGCAGGTGATGTCGGCCAGCACGCCCCGGCTCGCCGGCTCCTCGTCGAGGCGGTGGATCGGCACCACCGGGAAGAGCTGGTCGATCGCCCAGGAGTCGGGCACCGACTGGAAGACCGAGAAATTGCAGAAGTAGGTGTCGGCGAGCTGCCGCTCCAGACCCTCGAGATCCTCCGGCACCTGCGGCATCGTGCGCACGATCCGCAGGATCTTCTGGCAGGTCGCCCAGAACAGGTCCTCGGCGAGGCCCCGGTTCTCGAGCGACAGGTGGCCGAGGTTGAACAGGCTCAGGCACTCGTCGCGGGAGGAGATGGCGTCGTGGTAGGACTCCAGCACGTTCTTCCGCGACACCTCCTTGTAGGTCTCGAAGAGGTTCCGCAGCGAGAGCTCGGCGTCCGCCGGCGCCTTGCGCGGCAGCTTGCCGACCTCGAACTCGGAAACCCCCAGCACATCCATCACCAGCACCGCGTGATGGGCCACCGTGGCGCGGCCGGACTCCGAGACGATCGTCGGATGCGGCACGCCCCGCGAGTCGCAGACCTCCATGAGGCCGAAGACGATGTCGTTGGCGTACTCCTGGAGCGTGTAGTTGAGCGACGAGGTGAAGTTCGTCTGCGAGCCGTCGTAGTCGACGCCGAGGCCGCCGCCGACGTCGAGGAAGCGCAGCGGCGCGCCCATCTCGACCAGGTTGACGTAGACCTGCGCCGCCTCGCGCAGGCCGTCCTTGACCGAGCGGATCGAGGAGATCTGGCTGCCGAGATGGAAGTGGAGCAGCTCGAAGGTATCGAGCAGGCCGTTCTCGCGCAGGAACGCGACCGCCCCCAGCAGGTCGCGCCCCGAGAGGCCGAACTTCGAGCGGTCGCCGCCCGAGGCCTCCCAGTGCCCGGCCCCCTTGGCGGACAGCCGCGAGCGGATGCCGATCCTCGGCCGCACTCCCATCTTCTGCGACATCTGGTGGATCAGCGGCAGCTCCGAGGGCTTCTCCACCACCATCACCACGTGCCGGCCGAGCTTCGAGGCGAGGAGGGCGGTCTCGATGTATTCCTCGTCCTTGTAGCCGTTGCAGATGATGAGCGCCTCCTCATCCTCCAGCATCGCCATCACGGCGAGCAGCTCCGGCTTCGAGCCGGCCTCGAGGCCGAAGTGATAGGGGCGGCCGTACTCCACCAGCCGCTCGACCAGATAGCGGTCCTGGTTGACCTTGATCGGATAGACGCCGCGGTAGCTGGCCTGGTAGCCATACTCCTTGATCGCCCGCGCGAACGCCTCGTTGAGCTCGACGACCCGCGCCTTGATGATCTCCGAGAAGCGGATGAGCAGCGGCAGGTTGATCCCGCGCTCGCGCACCTCGTCCACCAGCTCCTTGAGATCGATGGCCGGCGTTTTGGGTCCACCGGGGTGGACGACCATGCAGCCGGCGTCGTTGACGGAAAAGTAATTGTTCCCCCAACCCCGGATGTTGTAGAGGTCGTGGGAATCGGCCGGGGACCAGCGGCGGGAAAGCGGCGAAGCGGTAGCCATCTCGGTACGAGACCTCTCGGGAAGCACGGAACGGGTTTTTCACCAACAGGAACGCCGGGCGGCACGCCCGGCCGGCAGGGACTCTAACATGAATCGGCGGGGGTACCTTCCCACCCCCTGTGATACCGTTTTCCCTTCCATGCCCCGTCTTCTCGGGGCTCATCCGGAGCCACGCGCCATGACCGAGATCCAGGGACCCGTCCGGGTCCGTTTCGCCCCTTCGCCCACCGGGTTCCTGCACGTGGGCGGCGCCCGCACCGCCATCTACAACGACCTGCTGCGGCAGAGCGTCGGCGGCGCCTTCATCCTGCGCATCGAGGACACCGACAAGGAGCGGTCCGACGAGGCGATGACCCGTCAGATCCAGTCGGCCCTCGCCTGGATCGGCGTCGTCTGGGACGAGGGGCCGTTCCTGCAGAGCGAGCGGCTCCCCCGCCATCATGAGCGCGCCGAGGAGCTGCTGGCGGCGGGCAAGGCCTACCGCTGCTTCTGCACCCCCGAGGAGCTCGACGCCCAGCGCGCCGAGGCCGAGAAGCGGGGCGTCTCCTTCCGCTACCCGCGCACCTGCCTCCGCCTCTCCCCGCGGGAGATCGAGGAGCGCCTCGCCGCGGGCAAGCCGTTCGCCGTCCGCTTCCAGATGCCGGACGAGCACATCACCTTCACCGACATCGTGCGCGGCGACATGGACTTCCCGCCGGACGCGCTCGACGACTTCATCCTCCTGCGCTCTGACGGCAACCCGACCTACCACATGTCCGTGGTCTGCGACGACATCGACATGAACGTCACCCACGTCATCCGCGGCGAGGACCACCTGTCGAACACGCCCAAGCACGTGCCGCTGTTCCGGGCGCTGGGCGGCGAGGTGCCGACCTTCGGCCACCTGCCGCTGATCCTCGGGGCTGACAAGAAGCGCCTCTCCAAGCGTTTCGGCGCCACCTCCGTCGAGGAGTTCCGCAACGAGGGGGTGCTCCCGCAGGCGCTCTACAACTTCCTGGCGCTGCTCGGCTGGAACCCGGGGGACGACCGGGAGATCCTCTCGCGCGACGAGATGATCCGCCTGTTCACCGTCGACCGCCTGAACGACTCGCCGGCCGTCTTCGACCGCGAGAAGCTGCTCTGGATGAACTCGCAGTACCTCTCGCTCTTCGACTTCGAGGCCCTGCGTCCGCATCTCGAGCCGTTCCTGGAGCAGGGGGGCCTGAAGGACGCCGATCCCGGACGGCTGGCGCTGGCGGTGAACCTCCACCGCACCCGCGCCCGCACGCTCAAGGAGCTGGCCGAGCTGGTGGCCCCCTACTTCCGTGAGGTCGTCTACGATCCGGAGGCCGCCGCCAAGTTCCTCAAAGACCCGGACCTCCCCGGACACCTGGAGACCCTGCGCGACCGCTACGCCCAGCTCCCGGGCTTCAACAAGGAGTCGACCGAGGCCGCCCTGCGATCGCTGGCCGAGGAGAGGGGCTTGAAGGCGGGAGCCCTGATCCACCCCACCCGCATGGCCCTCTCGGGAGCCGCCGGAGGTCCGCCGCTCTTCGACCTCGTCGAGGCGATGGGCCGCGAGGCGACCGTGGACCACTTCGACCGCTTCCTCGCCTTCCTGAAGGCGGGGAATACGGCCCAACCGGCCCAGGGTTGACCATCCCGGGCCGGTTCAGGTAATCTCCGGTCCCTGTCCTGCTGGGAGGTCGTTCAACGGTAGGACATGCGGCTCTGACCCGCAGAATCGGGGTTCGAATCCCTGCCTCCCAGCCAATTCAAGAAGACTTCAAGGCCGCGCGAGCGGCCTTTGGTGTTTCTGGGGCTGTGCGCCTGCTGCTAAACTGATCCGTGATGAGCAGCGCGATCCTTCAAAAATACCGTGCGGAGATCCTCGACCTGGCGACGCGCCACGGCGCCGGGAACGTACGCGTCTTCGGCTCCCTGGCCCGAGGCGAAGGCAACGAAAGCAGCGATCTCGACCTGCTGGTGACCCTCGAAAAAGGGCGCTCGCTCCTGGATCTCGTGGGGCTCAAACAGGATCTGGAAGATCTCGTTCATCGCCCGGTGGATGTGGTCACAGAAAGGGCCTTATCCCCCTACATTCGAGAGCATGTCCTCTCCGAAGCCATTCCCCTGTGAGCAGAGACAAGACCTATCTGCAACACATGCTCGATGCCATCGAGAAGATCGAGGGCTATGCCACCGTAGGCTATGACGAGTTCATGGCCAAGTCCCACTGGCACGATGCGGCGATCCGCCAACTCGAAATCATCGGTGAAGCGGTCAAGCGACTCTCTCCTGAGATCGCTGAGCGCAGACCCGACATCCCTTGGCGCCGCATTGCAGGAATGCGGGATGTTCTCATCCACAACTACATGGGCGTAGACCTGGAGGCTGTCTGGGAGGTTACTCAACACGATCTGCCACAACTACGGCAGGCGGTTGAGGAACTCCTGAGCAAAGAGTAGCCGATCTGTTTCTCTGTGACTGAGGCGTTGATGCAAGCCGAAAACCTTGATGAGCCTGGACAGCCGAGGGTCATCCTCAGGATCACCGTAAACCTCGATAGTCCCTTTGGACAGCTTCAACGAGCCGTCATGAGGATGGTGGATCTGGTGTCCTTTGGCCTCTCGGCGGGACAACAGTCCGAACTCACCGAGCCCCCGCGCTTACCTGACGTGTTTCTGCAGCTCCAGATCGGGAGTCGCCTGCCCTTGGATAAGCTGCCGACGGAATTCGGGATCTGGACCCTTGGCAGCGGACTGCGCGACGTGATAGAGGCCCTGGAACCGTTCTTGAACGAGGTGTGGAGGGTCTCTTGGGCGTTGAAGGCTCATGCGGGCGGGCCGGGCGGCCCGATGAGCAAGGATGAAATCTTAGGGGTTCTCCAAGACCACGACAAAGGGTACGTGGAATTTCGGGAGTTCCCCGTGGCGAAGAAGCTCTCCCGGCTCCTTGAAGAGGAGCCTGCGCTACTTCCCCGCGAGGTGAAGGTTGCCTTTTTCTCGATCATTAATCTCCGAAACTGCCTGGTCCACCGCCGGGGAGTCGTTGGACCCAGAGACTGTGCCGCCGAGGGGGTCATGACCGTCGTGTGGCAAGAAACTAGGGTTCTGATCGAGTACGAAGACGGCTCAGTAGAACCTCTCTATGTGGGCATGGTCACGGAGCAGGCCGGAACAGTGATCTTCAAGCGCTCCTGGAAGGAGACCAAATTCCTGCTAGGAGATCAGGTCCGCTTTGATACCCAGGACTTTGCCGACATCGTCCTCACCCTCTTCTTTGGAGCGTTGCACATGCGTGATACCTTCCTGGAAAATGTCAAGACACTCGGCATCGAGGTAGAAACTCAACAAGCGTCCGCCCCGGCGAGTGACACAACCGAGTGAGTTTCTCGCTGGCTCTGTCCTATCCGACGGCCGCCGAGGCGCAGCGGGTGTTCGACATCCTGACCGAGAGCGGCAAGGTGGACATGCCGCTGCAGAAGACGTTCTGGGCCGAAGCCTTCGGCGTGCTGGTCGAGCTCGGCAGCGGCTCGCAGGAGAGTTTGAGATCCCGCGATCTCATCGTGGCGAAGGAGACGCGCTCCCCTCAGGACGAAGTGCAAGACACTTCGCCGCCGGTGTTTCTGGATATGTTGGCGCCAGCTCTCGCCTGGAGCTAAAATCCATACTCGGAGGCTTGAAGATATGACGCTGACCGTGCATCTACCGCACGACCTGGAAAAGCGCCTTCAGCACGAAGCCGAGCGGCAAGGGATACCTGCGGATACTCTGACCCTCCAACTGCTGGATCAGCATCTCCCTGCGAACGAGACCTCAGGAAAACTGACTGCGCTGCTCCAGTTGTGGATTGAGGAAAATGATGTTCAGGAGCAAAAGGAGACCGGCGAGTATCTAGTCCAGACCTTGGACGAAGATCGGCTCTCCGAGCGCAGGCTTTTTCCTTTGGAGCTCAAGGATAAAACCTGGTGATCCGAAAGATTGGGATTGACGCAGGGCAGTACCCGCCAGCGGACGAAACCCTCTGCAAGGCTTAGAGCTCCTATCAAAACCGGCCCAACGGGCCGGGAGAGCCTAGCCCAGGGCTGAGGCCGAAGGCCGATGCCCTGGGAAGGAGGGCACAATAACCAAGGCGGCCTGTAAGGCCGCGAGATTTCTGATGCTCGGTTTTGTACATCCTGAGGCTCCCGCGACCTTACAGGCCGCATGGAAAAATTTGGCCTGCTTACCCAGGGCATCGGCCTCTGGCCTCAGCCCTGGGCTAGGCTCTCCCGGCCCGCTGGACCGGTTTTGATAGGTGCTCTTAACGCTTTTTCCATAACCGAGGAGCCTCCTGCTCGCGGTGAAAGACGGCGCGCCGCTCCAGATTGGACAACACCTCTTCCACCGACAGCTTCGAGCTCATCTTCCTCTCTCCAGATCTCTGTTCAGGTTGCGGCGAACCGCGTGGAGCGGATCGTCGCACGGGGAGTTGCGGTGGAGATCGCTACGTTGCGGTGGATAAGGCTGAGTTGCGGTGAGCCGGCGAACGTCGCGGTGGCGGCCGGGATGTTGCGGTGGATATGCAGACGTTGCGGTGGAGAAGATCAGGTTGCGGTGGATTGCGCTCTGTTGCGGCGAAGCGCGGGAGCTTGCGGTGGATACGGCGAGGTTGCGGTGGGGCGCCCCATGTTGCGGTGGATAAAGTTGATTTGCGGCCGATGAGCTTATGTTGCAGTGGATCCAGAACAGTTGCGGTGCGCCTGGCTCTCTGCCGCAACGTAGGCATCCGTTGCGGTGAAGATGGCGGCGTTGCGGTGGCGAAGGTCAGGTTGCGCCGGAGAAGGTCAGGTTGCGGAAAGGGCCGCCGGCGGCGGACCGTCGCCGCTCGAGGAAAACCGCCGGC
>CAVXIG010000056.1:0-130394 GCA_963761645.1 uncultured Acidobacteriota bacterium | reverse complement strand
AGCTCGCGGGTGAAGAACTCGGTCGCCCGGGCGTAGAAGTGCCGCAGTTCCGCCGGCCGGAAGCCGTGCTTCTGGCCGGGGTAGAAGGCCTGCTCGACGGGGAGGCCGGCCTTGATCAGGGCGCCGCTCATCTGGACGGTGTTCTGCGGGTGGACGTTGTCGTCCGCGAGGCCGTGGACGATCAGCAGCCGGTCCTTGAGATTGGCGGCGTAGGTGATGGGGGAGGAGTCGCGGTAGCCGTCCGCGTTGTCCTGCGGGCGGTCGAGGTAGCGCTCGGTCCAGATCGAGTCGTAGAGCTTCCAGTCGGTCACCGGGGCGCCGGCGACGGCGGCCTTCCAGACCCCGGGGCGGTTGAGGACGCAGTAGAGCGTGTTGGCGCCGCCGCCCGACCACCCCCAGAGGCCGAGGCGGGAGGCGTCCACCCAGGGGAGGCTCTTCAGGTAGTCGACCCCGGCGAGCTGGCCGGCGAGGTTGACCGGGCCGAAGCGGCGGTAGTCGCGGTCCTCCCCCGACTTGCCGAAGAAGATCGAGGACTGGTTGTCGACGCTGAAGACGGCGAACCCCCGCAGGGCCATCAGCTTGTGCCAGACCGACCGGCCCCCCCAGTTGTTGTCCACCACCTGCGAGCCGGGACCGCCGTAGTGATAGATCAGCACCGGGTAGCGCTTGGACGGGTCGAAGCCGGCGGGCTTGAGCAGGCGCGCCGGCAGGCGTGAGCCGTCCGGCCCGGGGATGGTGAGGAACTCCCACTTGGGCAGCGCCGCCGCGTCGAGCCTGGGCGCGGCGGAGGGGAAGGGGACGACCGCGCCGTCCGCGAGCCGCACCTCGATGCGCGGCGGAGTGTTGGCGTCGCTCCAGACGTGCACCCAGGAGCCGGTGCGCGGCGAGACCAGGGCCTGGTGCCAGCCGGGCGCGGGGGTCAGCACCTCCCAGCCCCGGTTTTCGGAAGCTTCGGCAGCGGCGTCGAGGCGCACCCGCGCCACCTTGCGGTCGATGGCGCCCAGCTCGGAGGTGGCGAAGGCGGTGACCAGGGCCCAGGTGCCGTCCTCCGCCACGGCGTGGAGATCGGCGATCGACCACCCCTCGGGGGTCACCGGGCGCACCAGCGTGCCGTCGGCGCCATAGAGGTAGAGGCGGCGCCAGCCGCTGCGCTCGGAGCCCCAGAGGAAGTGGCCGTCGGGGAGGTACCGGAAGTCGCGGCCGAGATTGATCCAGGTCCGCCAGTGCTCGGTCACCAGGGTGACGCAGGCGCCGTCGGCGGCGCCGCAGCGGAGGAGGTCGAGCCGGTTCTGGTCCCGGTTCATGCGCTGGATGGCGACCGCGTCCCCCTTGGGCGTCCACTGGAGCCGCGCCAGGTAGGAGTTGGGATCGCCGGTCTTCATCCAGGTGGTCTTCGCCGTGGCGAGATCGGCGACGCCGATCCTCACCTGCGGGTTGTTGGTGCCGGCCTTCGGGTACTTCTGCAGGATGATCTCCGGATAGAGCGGAGAGTCGTTGAGCAGCGAGTAGATGCCGACCGAGCGCTCGTCGAAGCGGTAGTAGGCGATGTGGGAGCTGTCCGGGCTCCACCAGTAGGCGCGGGGCTCGCGGTCCCAGATCTCCTCGCCGTAGACCCAGTCGATGATGCCGTTGAGCGTGGTGTTCTCCCGGCCGTCGCTGGTCAGCCGGGTCTCCTGCCCCTTCGCGACGTCGAGCACGTAGAGGTCCTGGGCGCGCACGAAGGCGATGCGGCGGCCGTCGGGCGAGAAGCGGGCGTCGGTCTCCTCGATCTCCGTGCGGGTCAGCCGGCGGAGCTTCCCGGCCTCGAGGGTGGCGGGAGCGAGCGGCAGCAGGTAGAGATCGCCCTTGGAGGAGAGGAGCAGGGAATCCCCCTGGGGGGCCCAGGAGTAGGAGTCGAGATCGAACTCCTTCCCCCCTTCCCCGAGGTCCGCCAGCCGCGCCAGGATCTCGGCGCGGCCGGTCTCGGGGTCGTAGCGCCAGAGGGCTTCCTTGTCATCCTTCTTGCCGCCCTTGCCGTTGCCGACATCCCAGACGTAGATCAGGCGCTTGCCGTCGGGGGACCAGGCCTGCTGCAAGGGCCGGCGGCCATAGGCGTCCGGCGCCAGGGCGGTCTCGATGGTGAGCTGGCCGGTCTGCTCCTGCGGCGGGACCTCCGGGGTCGCGGCACGGGGGGTGAGCGCCGCGGCGACGGCGAGGCAACAGGCGATGAGCGGATGACGCATGCGTTCTCCTCCAGGAGTGGTCGGAAGCGGGGGTGAGTTTACCGCGTGGGGCTGTCCGCTCATGTCCGGGCCTCCTGCAACCTTTTTCCTCCCCCACCCGTAGTGCTCAACGGAGAATGGAAAAACGGAGGCAAAGCCATGAAGCCAGAGACGAAGATTTCCGCGTTGGCCCTGGGGCTGGCGCTCGCGGCGGCCGGGAGCACGGCCGCTCTTTTCGCGGAGCAGCAGGTCCGCTCCTTTCAGCAGCCCTTCCCGGCGACGGGCGAGATCCGTCTCGCCAATCTCGCCGGCCACATCGAGATCGTGCGCGGCCAGGGGCCGAACGTGGTGGTCGACGCGACCGTCCATGCCGAGGCCGGCAGCGCCGCCGAGACGCAGCGGTTGCTCCAGGGGATGCGCTGGGTGAAGGGGCACGACAAGAAGGGGCGCCCGGAGTGGGCCCTCTCCTATCCGGTGGACAAGTACCGGTCCTACAGCTATCCCACGGAGAACAAGGGGGAGAAGGACGACGCGGGCCTGCCGTCCTTCCTGGGCTTCCTCAGCAACATCGGCAACACCACCACCACCTACCGCGGCGAGCGGGTGAAGATCTACTACCGGAAGAGCTCGGCGCCGACGCTCTATGTGGACCTGCGGATCTCGCTGCCGGCCGGCGCCAATCTGGCCTTCAGCAACGCGGTCGGCAAAGTGCGCGGGGGGGACCTCGAGGGCACCCTGGCGATCTCGACCGGCAGCGGCGACGTGCAGGTCGCCTCGCAGACCGGCCAGATGGGGATCGAGACCGGTTCGGGCGACGTCGTCGTTGGCTCGGCCCGCGGCGAGACCACGATCAGCACCGGCTCGGGGGACGTGATCGTGCGGCGCTTCGTCGGCAACGGCTCGGTCGAGACCGGCTCGGGGGACGTGGTCGTCCAGAAGGTCTCCGCCGGCAAGCTGACCCTCGACACCGGTTCGGGCGACGTCACCCTGCAGGACGGCGAGGCCGGCCGGGTGGTCGCGAAGACCGGCTCCGGCGGCGTCCGGGTGCTCTCGGTCGAGCTCGAGGATCTGATCGCGGAGACCGGCTCGGGCGACGTCACGGTGCGGAGCTCGCTCGCCAGGACCCGCCGGCTGAGCGCCGAGACGGGCAGTGGCGACGTCGACATCAAGGCCGGTTCGAACGCCTCGTTCAACATCGTCTCCGACCAGGGGAGCGGCGACCTCAACGTGGGCTACGCCGACGCCGTCCTCCGCAAGTCCGGCCACAAGGTGGTGGGCGCCAAGCGCGGCGACGGCCGCACCGAGATCCACGTCGAGACCGGCAGCGGCGACTGCACGATCCGGCCGCAGGGGTAGGGACGAACCCTCACCCCTGGCCCCTCTCCCGTCCCCTCCCGCCCTCCCTCACCGGGAGAGGGGAACCGCCCGCCCAGAAAACCGTATTGACTAACATCGCCCCTTCTCCCGTGAGGGAGGGGAGGGGACGGGAGAAGAGGGCCGGGGTGATGAGGGCCCCTACATCTTCCCGTAGTTCGGCCCGTCCCCCCCCTCGGGAGGCACCCAGGTGATGATCCCGTAGGGGTCCATGATGTCGCAGGTCTTGCAGTGGACGCAGTTGCTGGCGTTGATCTGCAGCCGGCGGCCGGCGGGGGTGGCGGGGTCCTCCACCATCTCGTAGACGGCGGCCGGGCAGAAGCGCTGGCAGGGGTTGGCGTACTCGACGGTGCAGCGCTCGACGCAGATGCTGGTGTCGTGCACCAGCAGGTGGACCGGCTGGTCCTCGTCGTGGGCGGTGCCGGAGTTGTAGACGTCCGCCAGGCGGTCGAAGGTGAGCTTGCCGTCGATCGCGACCGGCGCCGGCTTTTCGAGCCGCTGCCCCTCGGGACTGTTGAGCGGGATCATCCGCTCGTTGCCGGGCTCGGTCAGCAGCCGGTCCTTGACCCCCCAGCCGCGCCCGCCGGTCACGATCCCCAGGCCCCCTTGCAGGAAGCCGCCGAGCAGGCCGTGGTCGAAGGACTGGTGGAAGTTGCGCACCGGCCAGAGCTCTTCCTTGACCCAACTCGCGTCGATCTTCGCCTGATAGGCCGCCAGCCGCTCCGCCGTGGCGCCGCCGGCCTTCAGGGCCTCGACGATCGTCTCGGCGGCCAGCATGCCGGACTTCATGCCGAGGTGGATCCCCTTCAGGCGCTGGCTGTTGAGCGTGCCCCCCGAGTCGCCGACGATCAGGAAGCCGTCGCCGTACGGCCGCGGCATCGACCACCAGCCCCCCTCGGGGATCGCCTTGGCGCCGTAGAAGGACATCTTCCCCCCTTCGAGCATCTTGGCGATCTCGGGGTGGGTCTTCAGGCGCTGGAACTCGGCGTGCGGATCGAGCAGCGGGTTCTTGTAGTCGAGCCCGACGACGAGGCCGACGATGAGCTGGTCGTTCTGCATGCCGTAGATGAAGCCGCCGCCGAAGTTGTCGAAGCCCAGCGGCCAGTTCATGGTGTGGATCACGCTGGCCGGCTGGACCCGGCCGGGGGGGAGATCCCAGACCTCCTTGAGGCCGATCGCGTAGAGCTGCGGGTTCTTCCCCTTCCAGAGCTCGAACGGCTCGGCGAGCTGCTTGACCAGGGTGCCGCGCACCCCTTCGCCGAGCACCGTGACCTGGGCGCGGATGTCGACGCCCGGCTCGTAGTTGGCCTTCTTCTCGCCGGTGCGGGAGATCCCCTTGTCGCCGGTGCGGACGCCGACCACCCGGCCGTCCTCGACCAGGGCCTGGGCGGCGGGGAACTCGAAGAAGATGTCCACCCCCTCGGCCTCGACCTTCGGGGCCATCCACTTGAGGAGCTTGCCGAGGGAGGCGACGTAGTTGCCGTGGTTGTTCATCGGCGGCGGGACGGGGATCGAGTACGCCTTTTTCGAGCGTCATCCAGAGCACCTTCTCCCCTTCGATCTCGCCTTCGAAAGGGGCGGACTTCCAGTCGTCCGGGAAGAGCTCCTTCAGCGCCCGCGGGTCCACCACGGCTCCCGAGATCGCGTGGCTGGTGATCTCCCGCCCCTTCTCGAGGACGCCGATCGAAAGCTCCAGGCCGTTCTGCTTGGCCAGCCGGGCGAGGTGGCAGGCTCCCGCCAGGCTCGCCGGCCCGGCGCCTACGAAGACGACATCCAGCTCCAGAGTTTCGCGCTCGTCGCTCATTGGTGTGATTTCCTCCCCGAGGGATGAAACAGTTCCGTCCGCGCCGGCTCTTGAAAGCCCGTCCAGGACGGCGCCGGGATGCTACCATGGGCTTCCATGGCCGTCATGGAGACCCATCTCGAAGCAGGTCCCAAGCTCCCGGACGGCGCGGTCGCCCCCGAGAGCCCTTCCACCGAGCGCCTCCGCCTCACCCGCGTGGGGGCGGCGCGCGTCGCCCCGACCTTCGCGGAGGACGTCCGCCGCGGTCTCACCTCGTCGCCCAAATTTCTCTATCCCAAGTACTTCTACGACGAGCTGGGCTCGCTCCTGTTCGAGGCGATCACCGTCCTGCCGGAGTACTACCCGACCCGGGCGGAGGCCGAGATCCTGCGCACCCACGCGAGCGAGATCGTCGCCACCCTGGGCGGGCCGGTCTGGCTGCTGGAGCTGGGGAGCGGCGACGGGCAGAAGACCCGGCTGGTGATCGAGGCGCTGCTGGCCCGCCAGGGGAAGCTCGAGTACGTGCCGGTGGACATCTCCGAGTCCGCCGTCGAGACGAGCAGCCGCTCGCTGCTCTTCTCCTATCCGGACCTCCGCATCACCGGCTATATCGGGGAGTACCAGACGGCGCTGCGCAGGATCCGGGAGGACCGGCGCGCGCCCGGGCTGACGCTCGTCCTCTTCCTCGGCTCCACGCTGGGCAACCTCGACCCGGAGGAGCGGCGGGTCCTGCTGCGCGACATCCGGGCGCTGCTCGACCCCGGCGAGGGCTTCCTCCTCGGGGTGGACCTCAAGAAGTCCGAGAGCGTGCTGGTCCCCGCCTACGACGACGCGCTGGGGGTGACGGCGGCGTTCAACCTCAACCTCCTGGTGCGCGTCAACCGCGAGCTGGGCGGGGAGTTCGACCTCGGCGGCCTTCCGCCACAAGGCGGTCTACAACCCGCGGGAAGGCCGGATGGAGATGCACCTGGAGAGCCGCCGCGCGCAGACGGTGGCGATCCGGGAGCTGGGGATCGAGGTCCCCTTCGCCGCGGGGGAGACGATCCACACCGAGAGCTCCTACAAGTTCGACCGCGAGCAGATCGCGGCGCTGGCCGCGGACACCGGCTTCGAGGTGCGCAAGACGTGGACCGACTCGGAGGAGCGGTTCGCGTCGAATCTGCTGGTGGCGCGGTAGGGCCCTCCGTCCTGTTCCTTTGACAAGCCACCCGCCTGCGCGTAGCATTCCCCGTCCGGGCCGGCGTAGCTCAGTTGGTTAGAGCGCCTGACTGTGGCTCAGGAGGTCTCCGGTTCGAATCCGGACGCCGGTACCAAGCCCCTTCTTTTTCTTGACAGCAGCACCTGCAGTCCGCTGGAGGACGTTCCCATGACAGAGACCGTGGAACCGCGTATCTCGCGCGGGCTGCGCGACCTCCTGCCCGCCGACATGCTGGCGCGGCAGTGGATGATCGACACCGTTCGCGGCGTCTATGAGCTCTACGGCTTCGTGCCGATCGTCACCCCCGCGATCGAATACCTCGACGTGCTGCGCGGCTCCTCGGCCGGCTCCGAGGCCCAGCAGTCGATCTTCACCGTGCGGAACCCGGAGAAGGAGGAGCTGGGGCTCCGCTTCGACCTCACCGTCCCGCTCGCCCGGGTGATCGCCCAGTATCGCGACCTGCCGCGCCCCTTCCGCCGCTACCAGGTGTCGCCGGTCTGGCGCGCCGACAAGCCGGACAAGGGGCGCTTCCGCGAGTTCACCCAGTTCGACCTCGACTCGGTCGGGGTCGTCTCGGAGGTCGCCGACACCGAGATCCTCGCCGGCATGTGCGACAGCCTGAACGCGCTCGAGGTGGGGCCGTTCCGGGTGCGCTACTCCTCGCGCGGCATCCTCAACTGCCTGCTCGCCTACTCCGGCATCCCGCCGGAGCAGGGGGCGGACGTCTTCCGCGTGCTCGACAAGCTCGACAAGGTGGGCGCCGAAGAAGGTCCGCCTGGAGCTGACCACCGGCTACGTCGATGCCTCCGGCGATCCGATCGCGGGCGTCGGCCTCGCCGAGGATGCCGTGGACAAGATCGAGCGCTTCCTGAAGATCCCCGCCGACGACCGCCGCGAGGTGGTGGCCCAGCTCCGCGACCTCTTCGCCGGCGTCGAGGGAGCGGAGCAGGAGATCGCGATCGTCGAACGGATCTCCAGCCACCTCTACTCCCTGGGCTATGGCGACGACCAGGTGTCGCTCGACCTCTCGATCGCCCGCGGCCTCGCCTACTACACCGGCCCGGTGTTCGAGGCGATCCTGCTCGACGCGCCGCAGTTCGGCTCGGTCTTCGGCGGCGGCCGCTACGACGACCTGGTGATGCGCTTCCTGGGCGAGAAGGTCCCGGCCGTGGGCGCCTCGATGGGCGTCGACCGCCTGCTCGCGGCGCTGATCCACCTCGGCCGGACGGGGCACCAGAAGTCCACCGCCAAGGTGCTGATCACCAACATGGACGCCGCCCTCCAGGACGACTACGTCGCGATGACCTGGGAGCTGCGCCGGGCGGGGATTCCGACCGAGCTCTACCTCGGCACCGCCAAGGGTCCCGGCAAGCAGCTCAAGTACGCCGACGCCTGGGGCGTGCCGATCGCTCTCCTCTACGGCTCGAACGAGAAGGAGAAGGGGATCGTCACCTTGAAGGACATGGAGATGGGGCGCCAGCGCGCCGAGGCGATCGCCAACCGGCAGGACTGGCTGGAGGAGCGCCCCGGGCAGCGCGAGGTCCCCCGCGGCGAGCTGGTGGCGACGATCCGCGCCATCCTGGAGCAGATCGAGGCGAAGCGGCGATGAGCGATCCGGCGCATTCGAGCGTCGTCCTCGACGGCAGCTTCGCTGACTCTCGCACGACCTCGCCCGCCTCGCCCGCGATCCGCGGGTGCGGGTGGAGATGCATCCGGAGGCGTGGAGCCGCGTCGACGCGAGCCGCACGCAGATCGAGGGGATCGTGGCGCGCTACGTCGAGGAGTGGGAGAAGGAGGGGGGGCGGCCGGTCCTGGAGTACGGCGTCACCACCGGCTTCGGCGAGTTCAAGAACGTCCCCATCGCGCCCGACTGCCTGGAGGAGCTGCAGCGCAACATCCTGCTCAGCCACTCGGTGGGCGTGGGCGAGACGGCCGACGCCGGCAACCCGGCCAACTACTTCGAGCCGGACGCGGTGCGGGCGGCGCTCGTCATCCGCCTCAACGCCTTCCTCAAGGGGCACTCCGGCATCCGCCGCGCGGTGGTGCTCGCCGTCCAGGCGATGATCAACCGGGGGATCGTGCCGCTGGTGCCCATCCGCGGCTCGGTGGGCTCGAGCGGCGACCTCTGCCCGCTCTCCCAGCTCTTCGTGGTGCTGCTGGGGGAGAGCCGCTACTACGTCGTTCGCGAGCCTGACGACTTCCCCCATAAGCATCGCGAGCTGCGCTCCGGCCTGGATCATCTGCGGGAAGACCTCGGCATGGAGGTCCCCGCGCTGAGCTACAAGGACGGGCTGGCGCTCACCAACGGCGCCACCTTCTCGGCGGCGCTGCTCGCCCTGGCGGTCCACGACGGCGAGCGCCTCGCGGACACCGCGGACGGCGCTCTGGCGCTCAGCCTGGAAGCGGTCTGTGGCTGCGCCCGCGCCTTTGATCCGCGCATCCATCAGGCGCGGGGGCTCGCCGGCCAGATCGCGACCGCGGCGAACGTCCGCGGGGGGATCCGCGGCAGCAAGCTGATCGAGCAGGCGGGCGCGGTGCAGGACGTCTACTCCCTGCGCTGCGCCCCGGCCGTCCACGGCGCCTCGCGGGACGCCATCGCCTACGCCCGGAAGGTAGCCGAGGCGGAGATCAACGCCGCCACCGACAACCCGCTCTTCTTCCCCGGCGACGAGACGCCCCCCTTCGATCACGAGTTCGCGTCCAACTGGCCGGCGGGGTACGACGGCCGGGAGAGGATCTCCTACTCGGCCGGCAACTTCCACGGCGAGCCGGTGGGCATGGCGGCGGACGTCCTGGCGATCGCGCTGGCCGAGCTGGCGAACATCTCCGAGCGGCGCACCCAGATGCTGCTCGACGGCCACCACAACCGGAGCCTCCCCCCGAACCTGATCCCGCACCGGGGGATCAACTCGGGGCTGATGATCGTCCAATATTGCGCCGCCGGCATCGTCTCCGAGAACAAGGTCCTGACTCACCCGGCGAGCGTCGACTCCATCCCCACCTCCGCGAATTCCGAGGACCACAACGCCATGGCCACCGTCGCCGCCCGCAAGGTGCGGACGGTGCTGCGCAACGCGCAGTCCGTGCTGGCGATCGAGCTGCTGGTGGCCGCCCAGGCCGTCGAGTGGCGGGTGGCGATGGAGATCGATCCCGCCAAACCGCGCCCACAGGCTTCAACCGATTGGCAGCAAGCTGGTCGTGAGGCGGAGCAGTTCGAGGAAGGGACGCGGCCGGAGCGGCGGCAGGAGATCGCCGCGGCGCTCGGCGAAGGGACGCGGCGGATCTACATCCAGGTGCGGGAAGCGGCGCCGACGATGCTGCGCGACCGGATGCTGGAGTGGGATATCCGGGCGGTGCTGGGGCTGGTGCAGGGGTGAGGGGCGGGGCTCTGTAGCTCCTGCGTTCTGGTAGGGTATTCGTCAGACGGAGGACGCGCATGGAGTGGAACCAGATTCGCCAAACCTACCCGCATCGCTGGCTCCTCGTGGAGGCGCTGGAGGCGCACAGCCAATCCGGAAAAAGAATCCTGGAGGACCTGGCCATGGTGGATTCCTTCTCCGATGGAACGGCGGCCATGCAGGGCTACAAACAGTTGCACCATCGCGCACCAGAGCGTGAGCTTTACGTTCTCCATACGGATCGTGAAAACCTCGACATCGGCGAGTTGAGCTGGCCGGGAGTTCGGCCGGCTCGGTAAAAATTCGCCTTTGAAGGCGGTTTCCTTCCTGTCAGCGTTACCCGATTCTCTTCCAACGCTCGCGAACGCCCGTTCCGCCCTCGCGGGTTCCCATCCGCGTCAGGCGAGTTCCGCACGGTGCTTCCCGGATTCCCGGCGGGCCTTCGCGAGGGCCGGTCCGGAGACGACGGATTCCCAGCAGGCCTTCCCGAATTCCCAATCGTAGACGGCGGATTCTCCACGGCCCCTCGCGAGGCGCGGACCGGAATCCGCCAGCCGTTCGTCGGGATTCGCGAGCGCGCGATGGAAATCCGCGGAGCGCGAAACGGAATTGCGGAATTCTGACCAGAATTCGCGGATTTTGGGCTGTATGTGCCCGTGGCTCCAGGCAGATCCACCTGATCGCGAAAAACTAGGCGGCGGAGGCGAGCGGTTTTACTTCCCGATCGAGGCGATCCGAAAGCTCGTTCCTGGCCGCCTCAAGATCGAAGTCCACCTGCAATCCGAGCCAGAACCGCTCGGAGGTCCCGAAATAGCGGGCGAGACGGAGGGCCGTATCCGGGCTGATGGCGCGCTTGCGGAGGACGATCTCGTTGACCCGTCGAGGCGGTACGCTGATCTCACGCGCCAAGCGGTTTTGGCTGATCCCCATGGGCTTCAGGAACTCTTCCAGCAACACTTCGCCGGGATGGACGTTGGGCAATTTCTCAGCCATGTGGTTCTTCTCGCTTAGTGGTAATCGACAATCTCGATTTCATGGGCCTCGCCATCACGCCACTCGAAGCAGATGCGCCACTGATCGTTGATACGGACGCTGTGCTGAAGGGATCTGGCGCCGCGTAGACGCTCAAGCCGGTTTCCAGGGGGAACCCTGAGATCGTCCAGGCTCTGGGCGTTGTTCAACATCCTCAGCTTCCGGCGTGCCACCTCTTGAATATCGCGAGGCAGCCTCCGAGCGACCTCTCCTTGCCAGATCTCCTCGGCGCTCCGGCTCTTGAAGGATCGGATCACCAGGAAGAGGATAACGCCTGACGTTATATGACGTCAACCGTCATGGTTCCAGCTCTGCGTTGGAGGGGATTCTAGCCGGCGCCCGGACGCCGGATCGCCACGATCGTCTCGTCCTCGGTGAAATAGCCGGCGTCGAACCAGGCGTCCAGCCCCCCTTCGAGGGGGCGGACCCGGGTGAAGCCTTTGTCCATCAGAGCGCGAGCCACACGGGCCGCGGAGGCTTCGCTCGGTCAGGCACAGTAGAGAACGATCTCGCGCTCCCGCGGCAGCTCGCCGAGCCGGACGTCGATTTCGTCGATCGTCATCCGCAGGGCTCCGGGGAGGCGCCGCGGGTCGTGGAGATGGGACGAACGGTTGCGGACGTCCACGATCGTCGGCGCGTTGCCGCTGTCCATCAGGCTCTTTAGCTCGTCGACCGAGATGCGGGCGAGCCGGAGGATCTTCCGGATCCGCCGCCGCTGCCACCACTTGACCAGGATCACCAGCGCCAGCACCACGCCCACGATTACGCCGGCCCAGAAGCCGAGGTCCTCCAGGTGGCGGATCACCTCGTTCACGGCGTGGTGGAAGACGTAGCCGATCAGCAGGCCGGAGCCCAGCCAGAGGAGGCTGCCGAGGCCGTCCCAGAAGAGGAAGGAGGCGATGGTCTTTCCCATCGCCCCGGCGAGCGGCGGCGCGATCGTGTTGTAGCCGGGGAGGAACTTGGCGTAGAGCAGGGACTTCATGCCTGCCTTCTCGAAGAGGTCCTCGGTGCCGCGGACGCAGGAATCGGGAGAGAGCGAGAGGCGGCAGACCGTGCGCAGCACCCGGTGCCCCTGCCAGCGGCCGATCAGGAACCAGATAGTGTCGGCCAGCAGCGACGCCACGAGGGCCACGGCGAGCACCGGGACGATCTCCATCCGCCCCCGCTGTGCCAGCGCTCCGGCGACGATCAGCGTCGGCAGCGCGGGGATCGGCGCGCCGATCTGCTCCAGGAAGACGTTGCCGAAGACGACGGCGAGGCCGTAGCGGAGGAGGTAGGTGACGAGCTTGTGCATGGCGGGGTTATTGTCGCATGGGGTGGTCCAGTTATACAGAAGTTATGGGGCGTCGCATAAGGGCCATAAGGTCTGGTAAGCTTCTTTGACATGGACGAGCTGACCAATCCATACCGTCCCGGTGCCGGGGCTCAACCGCCTGCGTTGATCGGCCGCGATGATCTCATCAACCGCTTCGGTGTGACCTTGCGCCGTGCTTTGGCTGGCAAGCCAGGCAAGAGTCTTATGCCTATCGGTCTTCGCGGCGTAGGCAAGACGGTGCTCTTGAACCGGTTCAAGGAAATCGCGGAATCCGAGGGCTTGCGCTGCGCTTACATTGAAGCGCCGGAGACCAAGGATTTTCGCTTCCTCCTGGCAACTCACCTCCGGAAGGTTTTACTCCAGTTACGCCAGACCGGGCCGACGGAGGCAATCCTGAAGGCCCTGCGAGTCCTGAAGGCATTCAGCATCCAACTGCCCGATGGAGGAGCGTTCACCATGGATGTCGAACCTCTTCTCGGTCAGGCGGATTCCGGCATTCTGGCCGAGGACATCACGGATCTCCTCGTTGCCGTAGGGGAAGCCGCTCGTTCCCGGCGTTCGGGATTTCTCCTCGCCATTGACGAGGTCCAGTACCTTTCGGTGGATGAGCTCGCTGCCTTGATTATGGCGATCCATCGCACCACCCAGTCGGACCTGCCGGTAGTTCTGGCAGGGGCGGGACTCCCCCAACTACCGGGGATTGCTGGCGATGCGAAGTCGTATGCAGAGCGTCTCTTTGATTTTCCAGAGATCGGGTCGTTGACACGTGATGATGCCGCCGCCGCTCTTTTGATCCCCGCGCAAGAGGCTGGTGTGGAATTCGAGACTGACGCGCTTCATGGACTGGTAGGACAGGCGCATGGCTACCCATACTTCCTTCAGGAATGGGGATACCACGTCTGGAACTACGCGGAGACATCCCCGATCAGCATGCGCGATCTCACTGGCGCTCGCGATGCGGTGATTCGACAGTTGGACAAGAATTTTTTTCTCGTCCGCTATGATCGATTGACCCCTAAAGAGAAGGAGTACCTTCGCGCCATGGCTCATCTGGGGCCAGGCCCCCATCGCTCTGGCGATATCGCGAACTGCCTGGGTGTCAAGGTGGAGACCGTAGCTCCACGTCGGTCGGCGTTGATCGCGAAGGGAATGATCTACAGTCCTGCTCATGGGGACACCAATTTCACGGTGCCACTCTTCGACGATTACCTCAAGCGGGTGATGCCGGACTGGTCCCCCAAAAGGGCGAGCACCCCAGGCGATAGCGAAATCGCGGGCGTATCTTGAGCCCCGCTTGACATCCCCGCCGCTTCCGTGGGATATCCTTGAACCTCAACGGGATTTTAGATGATGCGCCAAAATACCAACCGCCGCCCCGAGACCGCCACCGTCTGGGGCTGGCGTGCGCAGAGCCATCATCACTCCGTGAACTGAGCCGGGCACGTCCCGGCGTCACGGACCCGGGACGAGAGACCGCCTGCCGCCACACGTCGCCTCCTTCCGGGTCTGGAAGGAGGTTTTCGTTTTGGAGACATCGCCCGCGCGGGCACGCGCCACACTGGTCGCGACCGTCACGACCCTCCCCGCTGGGAGCGCCGTGCCCATGGTCTCCGACCTGGAGGGGGTCGACTGGCTGGAGATCCGCGCCGATCTCGTCGGCGACCTCGACGCCGCGCGCCTGGCCCGCGTCTTTCCCGGGCAAGCTGCTCTACACGCTGCGCAGCCGGGCCGAGGGGGGCGGGTCCGAGGGGACGCCCGAGCGGCGCCGCCAGCGGCTGATCGAGGCCGCCGGCCGCTACGACTACGTGGACCTCGAGGCGGCGCGCGATCTCACTCCCGACATCCTCAAGGGCGTGCCGGCCGAGAAGCGGGTGATCTCCTGGCACGGGCCGGCCCCCGGGGTCGACGGCCTCACCGCCACCTTCGAGCGGATGGCCGCCGTCCCCGCCGCGCTCTACAAGCTGGTGCCCACGGCCGCGCAGGCGGGGGAGGAGGTGCAGGCGCTGCTGCTGCTCGCCTCGCTCGGCCGCCGCGACGTCGCCGCCTTCGCCGCCGGCGCCATCGGCGCCTGGACGCGGCTGGTGGCCCCTCGCCTCGGCGCCCCGGTGGTCTACGGCGCGCTCGGGGAGGTGCCAGGGGCGCCGGGGCAGATCTCGATCGAGCGCCTGCGGCGCGACTACGGCCTGCCGGAGCTGCCGCCGGTCGAGTCGCTGTTCGGCCTGGTCGGCAATCCCGTCACCCACTCGCTCTCCCCCCGCATCCACAACACCGCCTACCGCGCGCTGGGCATCCCGGCGGTCTACCTGCCGTTCCATGCCGAATCCTTCGGCGACTTCTGGCTGGAGGTGATCGAGAACGCGGGGCTGGACGCGATCGGGCTCTCCATCCGCGGCCTCTCGGTGACCGCGCCGTTCAAGGAGTCGGCGCTGGCGGTCTGCGGCGCGGAGAGCCCGCTGGTCAGCCTGATCGGCGCCGCCAACACGCTGGTCTGCAACCAGGGGGTCTGGGAGGCCGAGGCCACCGATCCGGACGGCGTCGTGCTCCCCCTGCGCGACCGCGGCCTGAGGATCGAGGGGATGGAGGTGGCGGTGGTCGGCGCCGGCGGCGCCGGGCGATCCTCGGCGGCGGGGCTCGACCGCGCCGGCGCGCGGGTGACGATGTTCAACCGCGATCCGGAACGCGGCAAGATCTCCGCCGATCATCTCAAGGTCACCTTCCGCCCGCTCGCCGATCTCGACCCCTCCCAGTTCGACCTGCTGATCAACGCCACCTCGCTCGGCCGCGGCGCGGACGACCCGCTGCCGTTCGACGTCTCGCGGCTCCGCAAGGGCGCGGTAGTGATCGACCTCGTCTACTTGCCGGACCGGCCGACCCGCCTGCTGACGGCGGCGGCGGCGCAGGGCGCGGTGGCGATCGACGGCCGCGAGGTGCTGGTGGATCAGGCCCGCGGGCAGTTCCGGCTGATGACCGGGCGCGACCTGCCGCTCGAGCTGGCCCGCCGGGCCGCCGGGCTGGACGCTGATGTGGAGAAGATGCCGTGAGAGTCTCCGCCGCCCTCCCCACCGGCGTCGCCGCCCTGCTCTTCGAGAGCGCCCGGCGGCGGCGCGATGCCGAGGAGCGGCTGGTGGGCCGGCTGATCGCGGCCGGCTACTCCGAGGTGATCCTGCCGATCCTCGACTACCTGGAGCCCTACGAGTCGCTGCTGACCCCGGCGACGCGCGGCGAGCTCTACCGCTTCGTCGACCGCGACGGCGAGCTGCTCGCCCTGCGCGCCGACTTCACGCCGATGCTGGCGCGGCTGCTGGCGCCCCGGCTGGAGTCGCTGGAGCTGCCGCTACGCCTCTACTACCGGGGGGACGTCATCCGCTATCAGGAGGAGCGGGCGGGGCGGGCGCGGGAGTTCTACCAGATCGGCGCCGAGCTGCTCGGCCTCGCCGGCGAGCGGGCCGAGCGCGAGGTGCTGCGGCTCTTCCTGGAGCTGGCCACGGCCGGCGGCGGCAACGGGCTGCAGGTGGTGCTGGGCTTTGCCGGGGCGCTCGACGGATTGCTGCTCGCGGCGGGCGCGGAGGATCCCCTCCGCCTCGCGGCGGCGGTGGCGCGGCGCGAGCGCGGAGAGGTGCGGCGGGCGGGCTCGACGCTCCTCGAGGTGGTGGAGAACGGCGTTCCGGATCGGCCGGAGGAGCTGGGAGGAGAAGCGGCGGACCGGCTGCGGGGCCTCCAAGCCCTGCGCGACGAGCTCGCCGCCGACTTCCCCGGCGTGCTGCTGACGATCGACCTCGCCGAGTTCGCGCGCAGCAACCTCGACCCGCTTCTCGCGGGAGGCGAGGGGGACCGCCCCTACTACGACGGTCTCGTCTTCCACGCCTACGCCGGGCCGGCCGCGCTGCCGGTGGGCGGCGGCGGGCGCTACGACCGCCTGTTCCGCGCCCTCGGCGCCGAGGTGCCGGCGGCGGGTTTCTCGCTCAGCCTGGAAAGACTGTTGGAGGCGTCGGCGTGATCCGTCTGGCGCTCCCCAAGGGGCGGAACCTCGACGCCGCGCTGGCCGCCTTCCGGGCGGCGGGGATCGGCCTCGACGGCCTCGACGGCTCCGGCCGCAGCCTGCGCACGCGCCTCCCCGAGGAGGGGATCGAGGTGCTCTCCCTGAAGGATTGGGACCTGCCGCTCTACGTCACCCACGGGATCGCCGACTGCGGCATCGTCGGCAGCGACGTGCTGGGGGAGGTGGACGGCGACCTGCTGGTGCCGGTGCGCCTGCTCCAGGGGCGCTCGCGGCTCTCCTTCATCGGCCGCGAGGACGCGCTGCCGGCGGCGGGGACCCAGGTGCGCCTGGCGACCAAGTATCCGAACACGGCGCGGCGGGTGGTGGCCGAGCGCGCCTGGGGGGCGGAGATCGTCAAGCTCTCGGGCTCGATCGAGCTCGCCCCCATCCTGCGCCTGGCCGAGCTGGCGCTCGACATCGTCCAGACCGGGCGCACGCTCGCCGAGAACCACCTGGTGGAGATCGAGACCGTCGCCGAGGTCGCCGCCTGCCTGGTGGTCAACCGCGCTTCCTACCAGCGCCACCGGGCGCTCCTCAACGACTGGATTGGCCGCCTCGAAGCGGCGGGGGTAGTCTCTTGAGCCCGATCGAAGTCCTGAAAGCCGATTCCCGAGCCGGCCGCCGCGCGGTCGAGCGCCTCGTCCGCCGCGGTGAGACCGTGCTGGACGCCAAGACCCTGAGCCGGGCGGAGAAGATCGTCCGCGACGTCCGCAGGAAGGGGGACCGCGCCCTGCTCGACTACGCCCAGAAGCTCGACGGCGCCGCCGCGGAGTCGGTCGCCGGCCTCGCGCTCTCGTCCCCCGCGATCACCGGCGCGGATCTCCCCGCCGGCTTCGTCGAGGCGCTGGAGCGCGCCATCGTCGCCGTCGAGCGCTTCCACGCGCCGCAGGTGCGGACCGGCTACCGCCTGGAGGAGGAGGGGGTGGAGCTGGAGGAGCGGGTCACGCCGCTCCAGCGGGTCGGCCTCTACGTGCCGGGAGGCCGCGCGAGCTACCCCTCGACCGTGGTGATGACCGTCGTGCCCGCTCGCGTAGCCGGAGTGAAGGAGATCGCGGTCGCGACCCCGCCCGGCTCCTACCGCGCCAACCCGGCCCTGCGCTACACCTTCGCCCGCCTCGGCGTCACCGAGATCTGGGGGATGGGGGGCGCCCACGCGATCGCCGCGTTCGCCTACGGCACCGACACCATCCGCCGGGTGGACAAGATCGCCGGCCCGGGGAACGCCTGGGTCACCGCGGCCAAGAAGCTGGTGGTGGGGGACGTCGGGATCGACGGCTTCGCCGGCCCCAGCGAGGTGGTGATCGTGGCCGATCCGAACCGCCGATCCGGGGGAGGTGGCGGCCGACCTGCTGGCCCAGGCCGAGCACGACCCCAAGGCCGCGGCGGTGCTGATCACGACTCGACGCCAAGCTGGCGAAAAGGGTCTCGGCGGAGATCGACCGCCAGCTCGCCGGCCTCGCGACGGCCGAGACCGCCCGCGCCTCGCTGGAAAACTTCGGCGCCGCGCTCGTCGTTGGCGGGGCTGGAGGAGGCCCTGGAACTGGTCGAGCGGATCGCGCCCGAGCACCTGCAGCTCGTGGGGCGGGACGCCGAGGTGCTCGCCCTGCACGTCCGCGCGGCCGGCGCGATCTTCATCGGCGCCTCGACCCCCGAGGTTTTCGGCGACTACGTCGCGGGACCCAGCCACGTCCTCCCCACCTGCGGCAGCGCCCGGTTCGCGTCGTCGCTCGGCGTCGAGGATTTCCTGCGCCGCAGCCACACCATCCGCTTCACGCCGGTCGCGGCGAGCCACCGCGCGGCGGCGGCGGCGGCCCTGGCGGAGGTCGAGGGGCTGCCCGGGCACGCGGCGGCGGCGAGGCGGAGGCTGGGATGAACGATCCCGCCCTCTTCGTCCGCCCCGAGCTGCGGGCGCTCGGGGCCTATCACCTCGACCTGACCCCCAGCCGTCACAAGCTGGACCAGAACGAGGTGCCCTGGGATCTCCCGCGCCGCTTCAAGGAAGAGATGGCGGCGCGGCTCCTGGCGGCGGACTGGGCGCGCTATCCGGATTTCCATGCCGACGAGTTGCGCCGGGATCTCGGCCGCCTGCACGGCCACCCGTTCGAGGGGGTGCTGGTGGGGAACGGCTCCAACGAGCTGCTCTCCGTGGCGCTGACGGCGCTGGTCGCCCCCGGGACCGAGGTGCTGGGGGCCGAGCCGAGCTTCGGGCTCTATCGCAGCTTCGTCCTCAAGGCCGGCGGCGTCACCCGGTTCCTGCCGCCGCGGGCGGACCTCAGGATCCCCATCGACGAGCTGGAGGCCGAGGTCGAGCGCGATCCGCGCCGGCCGCTCCTCCTCTGCACGCCGAACAATCCGACCGGGGACGCCCTGCCGGTCGAGCGCGTGGAGCGTCTCCTCGAACGATTGGAGGCGCCGCTGCTGCTCGACAACGCCTACGGCGAGTTCTGCCAATACGACTACCGGCCGCTGCTGGCGCGCTACCCCCACCTGATCGTCTTCCGCACCTTCTCCAAGGCGTGGTCGCTCGCCGGGATGCGGCTCGGATATCTGCTGGCCGATCCCCGGCTGGTGACCGAGCTGATCAAGGTCAAGCTGCCGTACAACCTCGGCCATCCCGGGGTGATCGCGGGCCGGGTGGCCCTGGAGGCGGACGCGGAGGCGCGGCGCCGGGTGCGGCTGCTGGTGGCGCGCCGGCCGCAGTGGGCGGCGATGCTGGCGGAGGAGGGCTTCGAGGTCTTCCCCTCCGAGGCGAACTTCCTGCTGATCCGCTGCTCGCCGCCGGAGAAGGCGCGCGAGGTGCGGGAGATGCTGGAGGCGCGGAGCATCCGGGTGCGCGACGTCAGCGGATATCCGGGATTGGCGGGATGTATCCGGGTGTCGATCGGGACCGGGGCGTCGCTGCGGGCGACGCGGGCGGCGTTGCGGGGCGAACCCTCACCTCCCGTCCCCCTCTCCCGTCCTCTCCCTCCCTCCCTCACCGGGAGAGGGGGAGAAGGACGGATGGGGACGGTCGAGCGGACGACCGGCGAGACCCGGATCCATCTCAATCTCCATCTCGACGGCGGCGCGCGGCGCATCCAGGTCCCCAACGGCTTCTTCGCCCACATGCTGACGGCGCTCGCGACCCACGCCGGGCTGGGGATCGATCTCGTGGCTGAAGGGGATACCCACGTCGATCTTCACCACACGGTCGAGGACGTGGGGATCGCCCTGGGCGAGGCGCTGGCCGGGGCGCTGGGGGACCGGCGGGGGATCGTCCGCTTCGCCCATGCCTACGCGCCGCTCGACGAGGCGCTGGCGCGGGCGGTGATCGATCTCTCCGGCCGCGGCACCTTCCACTACGCGGCTCCTCCCGAGATCGCCGGCGGCTGGGTGACGGCCGACTTCCCGCTCACCCTGGTCGCCGACTTCTTCCAGGCGTTCGCCGACCGCGGGCGGCTGACGCTCCACCTCGACATCCTCGCCGCCCGCAACGGCCACCACGCCGCCGAGGCCGCCTTCAAGGCCGCGGCGCTGGCGCTGCGCCAGGCGATCGCGCGGCGTTCGGGATCCACGGACGTGCCGAGCACCAAGGGGACGCTGTCGGCATGAGTGAAACGCTCGTCATCGACGCCGGCGTCGGCAATCTCGGCAACCTCGTCCGCGCCGTCGAGCGGGTGGGGGGGCGGGCCGAGATCAGCGCCGATCCGGAGCGGATCGCCGCCGCCCGTTGCCTGCTGCTCCCCGGGGTCGGCGCCTTCGCGCCTCCCCGCGAGGCGGTGCGCGGCGGCGTCGAGGCGGCGCTGCGCGAGGCGCTGGCGCGGGGAGCCTGGCTGCTCGGCATCTGCGTCGGCTTCCAGATCCTCTTCGACGAGGGGGAGGAGTTCGGCGCCACCGACGGTCTCGGCCTGCTCCCCGGCCGCGTCACCCGCCTGCCGGCGACGGTGCCGGTGCCGCACATCGGCTGGAACCGGCTGCATGGTGTGACGGCGCACCCGCTGCTGGAGGGTCTGGCCGATCGCTATGTCTACTTCGTCCACAGCTACGCCCCCGAGGGGGTGCCGGACGATCTCTGTCTCGCCCGCTGCACCCACGGCCGCGCCTTCCCCGCGGTCGCCGGGCGCGGGCGGGTGATGGGCACGCAGTTCCACCCCGAGCGCAGCGGCCCGGCCGGGCTGCGGCTGCTCACGAACTTCTGCAGTCTGGAGATGGCGCATGGAGCTGATCCCCGCGATTGACCTCCGCCACGGCCGGGCCGTCCGTCTCCGCCAGGGGGACGACGCCCAGGCCACGGTCTACGGCGACGATCCGGTCGCCGTGCTGGAGTCGTACGCCCGTGCCGGCGTGGCCCGGGTCCACGTCGTGGATCTCGACGCCGCGCTGGGCGAGGCGCCGCAGCGGGAGCTGATCGAGCGCATGCTGGCCGTGGGCGCCAAGGTCCAGCTCGGCGGCGGCCTGCGCGACCGCGAGGCGATCGACTGGGCGCTCGGCGCCGGCTGCGACCGGGTGGTGATTGGCTCCATGGTGGCGCGGGACGTCGACGGCTTCCGCGCCCTGGCGGAGGAGCGCCCCGGCTGGCTGGTTCCCGCCCTCGACGTGGCGAACGGCGAGGTGCGGATCGCCGGCTGGCGGGAGGGGGCGACCGCGCGGTCTCGGGGACCTCTGCGGCCATCTCATGGGCGTGCCCTGCCCGGCGATCCTGGTGACCGACGTCGAGCGCGACGGCATGATGACCGGTCCGAACCTCGGGCTGGCCCTGCGGGTGGCGCGCACCTCCGGGCTGCCGGCGCTCCTCTCCGGCGGGGTCCACGCCCTCTGCGACCTGGAGGCGGCGCGGCGGCTCCCCGAGATCGTGGGCGCGATCGTGGGGCGGGCGCTCTACGAGGGTGCGTTCACGCTGGAAGAGGCGCTGGCCGTATGCATGAAGACAGCTCCTGAACGGACCCACGAACCTCGCGCGGCGGGTGATCCCCTGCCTCGACGTCGCCGACGGCCGGGTGGTCAAGGGGGTACGCTTCGAGAACCTGCGCGATCAGGGGGACCCCGCCGAGTCGGCGCTTCGCTACGCGGAGCAGGGGGCGGACGAGATCGTCTTCCTCGACATCGGCGCCGCCCCCGAGGAGCGGGATACCGACGTCGAGTGGGTCCGCCGCACCGCCGAGCAGGTCTTCGTGCCGCTCACCGTCGGCGGCGGCGTGCGCAGCGAGGCGGACGCCAAACGGCTGCTGCGCTCCGGGGCCGACAAGGTCGGGATCAACTCCGCCGCCGTCGAGCGGCCGGAGCTGATCCGCGAGCTCGCCCGCCGCTTCGGCAGCCAGTGCGTGGTGCTCTCCGTGGATGTCCGCAATCGACGCTAGGTGGTCACCCGGGGCGGCCGGCACGCCACCGGCCTCGACGCCCTGGCCTGGATCCGCGAGGGGGTCGAGCGCGGCGCGGGGGAGATCCTGCTGACCAGCATCGACCGCGACGGCACCCAGGGTGGGTACGACCTGGAGCTGATCGAGGAGGTCGCCGCGGCCGTTCCCGTGCCGGTGATCGCCTCCGGAGGCGCCGGTGAGGCCGCGCATCTCGTGAAAGCCCTCGCCGCCGGGGCCGCGGCCGTGCTCGCCGCCTCGATCTTCCATCAGGGGACTTACACGGTGGGGGATGTGAAGCGGGAGATCGCGGTGGCGGGGTTTCCCGTGCGGGAGGAGATGGAATGAAGATCGAGGAGCTCCGCTTCGACGATCGCGGCCTGATCCCCGTCGTCGTCCAGGACGTCGGCAGCGGCGCGGTGCTGATGCTCGCGTACGCCGACCGCGAGGCGGTCGAGAAGACGCTCTCCACCGGCCAGGCGCACTTCTGGAGCCGCTCCCGGCAATCCCTCTGGAAAAAGGGGGAGACCTCCGGCAATACCCTCCAGGTGGTGGAGGTGACCGCCGACTGCGACGGCGACGCCCTGCTGGTGCGCGCGCGGCCGGCAGGTCCCACCTGCCACCGCGGCACGCGGAGCTGCTTCGAGCCCAACGCCGCCCGGCTGGAGCTCGGATGGCTGGCGGCGGTGCTCGAATCCCGGCGCGACGCCGATCCGGAAGTGAGCTACACGGCGCGGCTGCTCGCCCGCGGCATCGAACGGATCGCCCAGAAGGTGGGGGAGGAGGGGGTCGAGACCGCGATCGCCGCGGTTTCCGCCGCTCTCCGGGGGCCCGGTGAGGAGGGAGAACGGCGCCGGGCCCTGGTCGGAGAGGGGGCGGACCTTCTCTATCACCTGCTGGTTCTGCTGCAGGCGAGCGGGGTCGACCCTGGCGGAAATCACGGAAGAGTTGATCCGGCGACACGGTTTTGCCTCCTCGGGACACTCCTAATGCGTAGCTCGATTCATTGCTGTCTTTTATTTTTGTTTTGGAGGTCATCCCATGTCTGAGGGGGGTTCGCGCCGGCCGCGCCGGGCCGTGCCGCACGTTCGTGAATTTCTTGCCGACAGCCTGACACCGCTGGCGGTCTACCGGCGGCTCACCGCGATTTCGCCGTACCGTTTCCTGTTCGAGAGCGTGTCCGGCGGCGAGCGGGTCTCCCGCTTCAGCTTCCTGGGCGCCGCGCCGCGGGAGATCTACCGGCTCTATCCCGACCGCCTGGAGGTCGAGCGCAAGGGGCAGAGCGAAACGCTGCCCGGCGAGCCGCTGGCGGCGCTGCACGCGGTCCTTCAAGGGGTCCACAGCGAGCCCGGGCCGATCCCGTTCACCGGCGGTTTCGTCGGCTACTTCGGCTACGACCTGATCCGCCTCGTCGAGCGCCTGCCCAACCGCCCCGCCGATCCTTTCGACCTCCCCGTCGCCCTGCTCGCCCGCTTCGACACCCTGGTGGTCTTCGACCACGCGCACCAGCGGGTGCTGGCGATCGCCAACGAGATCGAAGGGGAGGTGAGCGTCGACGAGGCGGAGAAGGAGCTGGCGCGGCTGTCGGCGGTGATCACCGAGGAGTCGGGGGGCGGCGGCGTCGCCATGCCGGGGCAGTCCCCCGGGCCGGCCGCCACCGACCTGCCGAGCCTCGACAGCCCGAGCTTCCGCCGCGCCGTGCAGAAGGCCAAGGAGCACATCGCCGCCGGCGACATCTTCCAGGTCGTGCTGGCGCGCCGCTGGCGGGTGCCGCGGCGAATCGAGCCGCTCGCCCTCTACCGGGCGCTGCGGATGGTCAATCCGAGCCCGTACATGGTGCTGCTCGAAGCCCCGGACGTGTCGCTGGTCGGCGCCTCCCCCGAGATGCTGGTGCGCAAGCAGGGGCGGCACATCGAGACCCGCCCGATCGCCGGCACCCGGCCGCGCGGCATGGACGCCGAAGGGGACAAGCGGCTGGGCGAGGACCTGCTGGCCGATCCCAAGGAGCGCGCCGAGCACGTGATGCTGGTCGATCTCGGCCGCAACGACCTCGGGCGAGTGGCCGTGCCGGGCAGCGTGCGGGTGCCGACCTTCATGGAGATCGAGCACTACAGCCACGTCATGCACCTGGTCTCCAGCGTCGAGGCCGAGCTGGCGACCGGCAAGGACGCGCTCGACGCCCTGCTCGCCTGCTTCCCGGCCGGCACCGTCTCGGGCGCGCCGAAGATCCGGGCGATGGAGATCATCGACTCCCTCGAGCCCACGGCGCGCGGGCCGTACGCCGGCGCCGTCGGCTACCTCTCCTTCTCGGGGGACCTCGACACCTGCATCGCCATCCGCACCCTGGTGGTCCGCGCGGGGGAGACCTCGGTCACCGCCGGCGCCGGCATCGTCGCCGATTCCGACCCGGCGAGCCGAGGAGCAAGAGACCCGAAACAAGGCGGCGGCGCTGCTCACCGCGGTGGCGCTCGCCGAGGAACTGGAGAGACGGTCATGATCCTGATGATCGACAACTACGACTCGTTCACCTACAACCTGGTGCAGGTGCTCGCCGGCGCCGGCGCCGAGGTCGAGGTGGTGCGCAACGACGCCGAGAGCGTCGAGGCGCTGCTGGCGCGCGGCCCCGAGGGGATCGTGCTCTCGCCCGGCCCCGGCCGCCCCGAGGACGCCGGGGTCTGCCTGGAGCTCCTCCGCGAGCGTCCCCGGGTGCCGCTGCTCGGCGTCTGCCTCGGCCACCAGGCGCTCGGGGTGGCGTTCGGGGCCAGGGTGGACCGCGCGCCGCGGCTGATGCACGGCAAGACCTCCCCCGTCCGCCACGAGGACCTCGGGATCTTCGCCGGCCTGCCCAACCCGTTCGAGGCCACCCGCTACCACAGCCTGGAGGTCAAGGAGGGCACCCTGCCGGCCGAGCTCGAGCCTCTCGCCTGGGCCGACGACGGCACGCTGATGGGGATGCGCCACCGCGAGCTCCCCTACTGGGGCGTGCAGTTCCACCCGGAGTCGATCTTGACCGGCGCCGGCGCCCATCTGCTCGGAAATTTCCTCAGTTTATGCCAGTCAGAGACGTGCCAGGCGGGCGGAGGGCGCCGATGCCGCTTGAGATCCGCGCCGCGCTGAGCCGCCTGACGGCCGGCGAGAGCCTCTCCCGCGAGGAGACCGAGGACCTCTTCGGCCAGATCATGGACGGCATGGTGACCGAGACCTTCAAGGCGGCGCTGCTGATCGCCCTGCGGATGAAGGGGGAGGCGGTGGCCGAGATCTCCGGCGCCGCCGCCGCCATGCGCCGGCGGGCGATCCCGATCCCGCACCAGCGGCAGGGGCTGGTCGACACCTGCGGCACCGGCGGCGACGGCCGCGGCACGTTCAACATCTCGACCGCCGCGGCGCTGGTGGCGGCGGCGGCCGGGGTGGCGGTGGCCAAGCACGGCAACCGCTCGGTCTCCAGCCGCTCCGGCAGCGCCGACGTGCTGTCCGCCCTCGGAGTGAAGATCGAGATCTCCCCCGAGACCGCCGGCCGCACGCTCGACACGGTGGGCATCGCCTTCCTCTTCGCCCCCCTGCTGCACCCCGCCATGCGCGAGGTGATGCCGGTGCGCCGGGAGCTCGGGCTGCGCACGATCTTCAACGTCCTCGGGCCGCTGACCAACCCGGCGGGGGCGCGCCGGCAGGTGATGGGGGTCTACACCGAGAGCCTGGTCGAGCCGATCGGCCACGTGCTGCGCGACCTCGGGGCCGAGCACGCCCTGGTGGTCCACGGCGACGGGCTCGACGAGATCACCACCACCGGCCGCACCCGCGTCGCCGAGGTGCGCGGCGGCGAGGTGCGGATGCTCGACGTCGAGCCGGAGGATTTCGGCCTCCGCCGCGCCCGTCTGGAGGAGCTGGCGGGCGGCTCCCCCGAGGAGAACGCCGCCGCCGTGCGCCGCGTCTTCGGCGGCGAGACCGGAGCGCTGGCGGACGTGACCGCGCTCAACGCCGGCGCCGCCCTCTACGTCGGCGGCCTCGCCGCCGATCTCCACGAGGGGGTCAGGATCGCCCAGGCCACCCTCGCCTCGGGCGCCGCCGAGCGCAAGCTGGAAGAGCTCAGGAGCTTCGCGGAATGAGCGCCCCCGACATCCTGCTGCGGATCACCGAGCGCCGCCGGCAGCGGATCGCCGAGGTGGGCGGCGCCGACGTCTCCGACTGGGAAGAGGGGGAGCCGCGCACGCCTTCGAACAACGCCTTCCTCGGGCATCTGAAGGCGCGGCGGCGCGATCCGGCGATCATCGCCGAGGTCAAGATGGGCTCCCCCCGGCTCGGCTCGCTGCACGGCCGGGTGGATCCGATCGCCCAGGCCCGCCTCTATGCCGAGAACGGCGCGGCGGCGCTGTCGGTGGTCGTCGAGCCCGACTTCTTCCACGGCGGCTACGACCTGCTCGCCGCCTGCCGCGCCGCCTCGGGGCTGCCGGCGATCGCCAAGGATTTCATCGTCGATCCGGTCCAGCTCACCTGGGCGCGCGACGCCGGGGCCGACGCCATCCTGCTGATCGCCGCCCTCTACGAGCCGGAGAGATGGCGCGTTACGCCTGCCTCGCCCGCGGCCTCGGGCTGGTGCCGCTGGTCGAGACCCACGACGCGAACGACATCGCCAAGCTCGGCGGCGAGCCCTGGGAGATGGTCGGCATCAACAACCGGAACCTGCGCACTTTCGACGTCGATCTGGAGAACTCCATCGCGCTGCTGGCCGGCCTTCCGTCCGAGGCGGTCAAGGTGGCCGAGAGCGGCATCCGCGACGCTCTCGACGTCGCCCTGCTCTCCGAGAGCGGCTTCGACGCCTTCCTGATCGGCGAGACCCTGCTGCTCGCCACCGACCCGGCGGCGAAGCTCCAGGAGCTGCTGATCGGAGCGGAGGCCTGATGCCGGTCAAAGTCAAGATCTGCGGCGTCACCGATCCCGCCAACGCGCTGGCGGCGGTTGAAATTGGCGCCGACTACCTGGGGTTAAACTTTTATCCGGGCAGTCCGCGCTACGTCAGCGTCGAGCGGGCCCGGGAGATCGCCGGAGCGGTGGGCGGCCGGGTGCCGCTGGTGGGCGTGTTCGTCAACGCGCCGGCCGCCGCGATCGCGGAGACCGTGGAGCGCGCCGGCCTCGACCTCGTCCAGCTCAGCGGCGACGAGGGGCCGGAGACGGTGGGCCCGCTCGCGGCGCGGACGATCAAGGCCTTCCGCACCGGCGGATTGCCCGGCGGCGCGGAGCTGGCGGCCTGGAGCGCGGTCTGGGGGGTGCTGATCGACGCCCCGCATCGCGATCTCTACGGCGGCACCGGCGAGGAATGGAATTACGGCCAGTGCCGCCGATCTGGCGGGCCGGCGGCTGTTCCTGGCCGGCGGCATCGGCCCGGACAACGCGCGGCGCGCGGTCGAGGCCGCCCGCCCTTATGCGATCGATGTCTGCTCGCGGGTGGAGTCCGCCCCCGGGATCAAGGATCTGGAGCTGCTGCGGCGGCTCTTTCAGGAGGTGAGAGATGGCGAGACCCCGAGCCCTTCCTGACCAGGAGGGCTACTTCGGCCGCTACGGCGGCCGCTACGTTCCCGAGACGCTGATGGCGCCGCTGGCGGAGCTGACCCGCGCCTACGACCGGGCGCGGCGCTCCCGGGCCTTCCGCCGCGAGCTGACCGGCCTGCTCAACGACTTCGCCGGCCGGCCGACGCCGCTCTACTTCGCCGAGCGCCTGTCGGAGGAGCTGGGCGGCGCCCGCATCTTCCTCAAGCGCGAGGACCTGCTCCACACCGGCGCCCACAAGATCAACAACGCCGTCGGCCAGTGCCTGCTCACCCGCCTGATGGACAAGGAGCGGGTGGTCGCCGAGACCGGCGCCGGCCAGCACGGCGTGGCCACCGCCACCGCCGCGGCGGCGCTCGGCCTCTCCTGCATCGTCTACATGGGCAGCGAGGACATGCGCCGCCAGCGGCTCAACGTCGACCGCATGCGCCTGCTCGGCGCCGAGGTGGTCCCCGTCGACTCCGGCAGCCGCACCCTCAAGGACGCCATCAACGAGGCGATGCGCGACTGGGTCACCAACGTCCGCACCACCCACTACGTGCTCGGCTCGGTGCTCGGCCCCGACCCCTTCCCGCGCATGGTGCGCGACTTCCACCGGGTGATCGGCGACGAGGCCCGCCTCCAGCTCAAGCGCCAGACGGGGAGCGAGGTCCCGGACCTCGCCATCGCCTGCGTCGGCGGCGGCAGCAACGCGATCGGCCTGTTCACCGCCTTCCTGGAAGACCGCCGGGTGCGCCTGATCGGCGTCGAGGCCGGCGGCCGCAGCGCCAAGTCCGGGGAGCACGCGGCGCGGTTCGCCGGCGGCGCCCTCGGCGTGCTCCACGGCACGCGCACCTTCGTGCTCCAGGACGAGGAGGGGCAGATCGCCCCCACCCACTCGGTCTCGGCCGGGCTGGACTACCCGGCGATCGGCCCGGAGCACGTCTGGCTGCACGACGAGGGGCGGGTGGAGTACACCTCGGCCACCGACGACGAGGCGATCGCCGCCTTCCACCGGCTCGGCCGCACCGAGGGGATCCTGCCGGCGCTCGAGAGCTCGCACGCGCTGGCCGAGACCCTGAAGCGCGCGCCGCGCCTGTCGCGCAAGCGGGTCATCCTGGTCAACCTCTCGGGGCGCGGGGACAAGGACGTCGAATCCGTGCTCGCATGGGACCGCGAGCACGTTGCGGATGGCAATGTGGAGTCCTTCGCCGAGGCCGCCGCCGCCCGGCAGCGAGGTGAGACGCGATGAGCGCGATCGACGAAGTCTTTTTCAACTGCGCCCACGAGAACCGGGGCGCCTTCATTCCCTTTCTGATGGCGGGCGATCCGGATCTGAACGCCACCGCCGAGTACCTCGACGCGCTCGCCGCCGGCGGCGCCGACATCATCGAGCTCGGCGTGCCGTTCAGCGATCCGATCGCCGACGGGCCGATCAACCAGCGGGCCGCCTCGCGGGCGCTCGCCGCCGGCACCAAGATGTCGGGCATCCTGCAACTCGTGGCCCGGCACCGCGACAAGCTCGGCGTGCCGATCGTCCTCTTCACCTACTTCAACCCGATCCACGCCCGCGGCGTCGAGCGCTTCGCCGAGCAGGCGGCCGCCTCCGGCGTCGACGGCGTGCTCTGCGTCGACCTGCCGCCGGAGGAGGGGGAGCGGGACTTCATCCCGGCGCTGCGCGAGCAGGGGGTGGACACCATCTTCCTGCTCGCCCCCACCAGCACCCGCGACCGCGTGACCAAGGTGGCCGAGGCCTCGACCGGCTTCGTCTACTACGTCTCGCGCACCGGCGTCACCGGCGAGCGCTCCGCCCTGGCGAGCGATCTCTCGCGCGACGTCAAGCGCCTGCGCAAGCGGCTCGACCAGCCGCTCGCCGTGGGCTTCGGCATCTCGACCCCGGAGCAGGTCGCGGCGGTGGGCGACGTCGCCGACGGCGTGGTGGTGGGGAGCGCGCTGGTGCGGCTGATCGAGGAGCGGGGGAGCGAGTCCGGCTTTCCGCGCACTCTCGAGGAGCGGGTTCGCGAGCTCGCGGCCCCCCTGCGCCAGCGCGCCGAGAGGCGCCGGGCTTGAGCGCCGAGCGCACGGAAGAGCGGGAGATCGCGGCCCTCGTCCACGGCCGCTACCTCCTCGAAGCCCCGGCGGAGCCGGCGGGGTGCCCGCTGGTGGTGGGGTTCCACGGCTACGGCGAGAACGCCGAGAAGCACCTGGAGGAGCTGCGCCGCCTGCCCGGCTCCTCCCGCTGGGTCCTGTGCGCCGTGCAGGCCCTCCACCCCTTCTACAACCGGACGGGGGCCGTCATCGCGAGCTGGATGACCCGCCAGCAGCGCGAGCGGGCGATCCTCGACAACCTGCTCTATGTCGCGAGCGTGGTCGCCGCGGTGAAGCGCGAGCTCCCGGTCTCCGAGCGGCTCGTCTTCCTCGGCTTCTCGCAGGGGGCCGCCATGGCCTACCGCGCCGCCGCCGGCTCCGGCCACGCCTGCCGGGGGGTGATCGTGCTCGGCGGCGACCTGCCGCCGGAGCTCGAGAGCCGCGACCTCGGCCACTTCCCGCCCGTCCTGCTGGGGCGCGGCACCAGCGAGGAGTGGTTCGACGCCGCCAAGATGGAGCACGACGTCGAGTTCCTGCGCGGCAAGGGGATCGACGTCCGCCCCTGCATCTTCGAGGGCGGGCACGAGTGGACGAACGAGTTCCGCGCCGCCGCCGGGCGGTTCCTGGACGAGGTCTTCCAGCAGGCCTCGTAGTAAGAGGGGCGACCACAGGTCGCTTGCGGCGGGTGCCAGAGAACGGCGAGGGAAATTCTTACAGGAGGACGCCGGGGGAGGGGAGAGGCAAACAAAAAGGGCGCCCGACTCGCGAGCGCCCTTCAGATCCAATCTGCGACCGCGACTACTTGCCAGCCGGCGGCTGGGTGGTGTCGGAACCCATCGGCGAGGACGTGGTCATGTCGGTACCCATGCCCATGCCCATGTCCGTGGACATCGTGCCCATGCCGGTGTCGGTGGTGGTAGCCATCGAGCCCGTGGAGGTCTCGGTGCTCATCGAGGTGGAAGTCGTGGTGTCGGTCGTGGTCGCGGGGGTCTCCTCGTCGGTCTCTTCCTTCTTGCAGCCGGCGAACGGAACCACCAGGATAGCGACCAGACAGAGAAGCGAAAGGCGAACGGACAGCTTCTTCATTTTGTTTTCTCCCTTGTTAAATGGAACTGATGTAAGACGAGGAGGGCTACGGCCTACCCGTTATCTCCCACCTTGATCAGGTTTCTCACTCTTCTCACGCCGTCGGTGTCACGGGCGTACTGCTCGGCCTTCCTGCGGGTGTCCTCCTTCTTGACGGTTCCCTGCAGGACCACCTCGCCCGAGTTTGAATCGACGTCGATGTTGAACGGATTGATATCTCCATCAGCGGCCAGCTTCGCCTTGATCTTGGCGACGATGGCGGCGTCGTCAACCTGCGTACCGGCCGACTTGGTCGAGCTGCAGGCGCTCAGCGCCAGAGCCATGACCAGCGCCAGACAGATGACCTGCGCGCGTAGCTATCCAAGAGTTACGGTTCATTGCGTCCTCCTCCTCACTGTTGAACTGGTTTGACTTGGTCGTCTCGTTCGAGTCTGTGGCTTCAGGTTCTCACCCGCAGAGTTGCTCTGAAGCAGAATTTATGCCACAGCCTCCCTTGTCCAAGTCATCAGTGAGTCGTCGGACGGCGTCGGAGTATACAACCTCGCGAGGGGCTCCTCAAGGGGCGAGGGACCCAAAGCCGTTCCCAAGGTGTCGAACCGTACCACTCCCCGGCCGCCGTTCACTCTACGCGGTAGGTATTGAGGCGATTGTACAACGTCTTGAGGCTGACTCCCAGGATATCGGCCGTCTTGCGCTTGTTTCCCGCGTAGGCGTCGAGGGTGGCCATGATCAGGCGGCGCTCCACGTCCTCGATCGAGGAGCCGACCTGGAAGTTCAGGCTGCGGATCGAGCCGGAGTCCCCCCCACCTCCCGCGGCAGGCAGCGCGGGGTGATCTCGTGGTCGGCCATGATGAACGCCCGGTGCACCACGTTCTTGAGCTCGCGCACGTTGCCGGGCCAGGAGTGCGTGCGCAGCCGGTCGAGCGAGTCCTCGCTCCAGACCTTGCCGGTCCCCTGCCGCTCGTTGAGCTGGCCGAGGAAGTAGTCGGCGAGGAGCTGGATGTCCTCGCCGCGCTCGCGCAGCGGCGGCATCATCACCGGGAAGACCTGCAGGCGGTAGAGCAGGTCCTCGCGCATCTTGCCGTCCTGCACCGCCTTGAGCGGGTCGCGGTTGGTGGCGGCGATCACCCGCACGTCGACGTCGACCGCCTGGTCGCCGCCGATGCGGACCACGGCTCCGGTCTCGAGCACGCGCAGCAGCTTGACCTGCAGCTCGATCGGCATCTCGGTGATCTCGTCGAGGAAGAGCGTGCCGGTGTGGGCGCGCTCGAAGTACCCCTTGTGCCGCCGCTGGGCGCCGGTGAAGCTCCCCCGCTCGTGGCCGAACAGCTCGCTCTCGATCAGCGTCGGCGAGATCGCGCCGCAGTTGAGCGGCAGGAAGGGAGCCTTGGCCCGCCGCGACAGCAGGTGCAGCGTCTGGGCGGCCAGATCCTTGCCGGTGCCGCTCTCGCCGATCAGGAAGACCGAGGCGTCGGTCGGCGCCACCCGGTTGAGCATCTCGTAGAGGGCCTGCATCGGCGGCGAGGCCCCCAGCAGCAGGCCGAGGCGGCCCACCTCCTGGGTCTCGGTGACCGAGGAGGAGGTGGTCTGCGCGGAGGGCTGGATGCTCGCCACGTTGGCGAGGATGCTCTTCAGCCGCCCGATGTCGAGCGGCTTGGTCAGGTAGTCGCTGGCGCCGAGCCGCAGCGCCTGGACGGCGCTCTCGACATCGGCGTGGCCGGTCATCAACACCACTTCGGTCGAAGCTCCGAGCTCGAGGTCCTTGAGCAGCTCGATGCCGCTGCCGTCCGGGAGGTAGAGGTCGACGAGCGCCACGTCCGGGGTCCGGTGACTGACCAGCGAGCGGGCATCCCGCAGAGTACAGGCGGTATTGGTGGTGAACCCCTGCCCCTCGATCAGCTCGGCGAGAGCTGAGAGAAAATTTGGGTCGTCATCGACCGCGAGCGCATGTGGCATGGTCACCTCACTCCTTTGTTCCCGTTACCCGGGTTCTCTGAGATCGTCAATTCTACCTCATATACCCGAGAGACCCCGGTCATTCCTTCCCCTTCCGGGCCGATAGCCCGCGCTTCGCCGCCGTAAGCGGCAAGAATTGCGCGCGCCACCCAGAGCTGGGCGAGCGCGCCGCCCGCCGAAAAGCTGAGGTCGAACCCGGGGGCCGGCGGTTCCGGCTCCCGCGTCCGCCTCCGCCGGGCTGTCCGCGCCCCGGACGCCGAACAGGCGCAGCCGGGCGCGGCCGTCCTGGCGCGCCAGCAGCACGTGGAGCGCCCCCTGCCTGGGCACGCCGGTCAGGGCGGCGAGCGCGAGGTGCAGGAGCGCCTGCCGCAGCAGATAGCGGTTGGCGTCCACCGGCACCGGCTCGGCCGGCAGCTCGGACTCCACCCGCGCCTGCTGCTTGCGGGCGGGAGCCACCAGCAGCGCCGCCAGCTCCTCGGCCAGCTCGCGCAGATCGAGGGTCTCGTCGCGGTCGCCGCGCGGCGAGATGTAGGCCAGGAAGTTCTCCATCCCGCGATGCAGCCGCGAGAGCTCCTCCTTGAGCACGTTGACGTAGCGCAGCAGCTTGTCCTTGTTGGCCGGGTCGGTGGCCCGGCCGGAGGCCAGCATCTCCTTGAGGATCTCGATGTTGAAGACCATCGCGTTGATCGGCGCCCGCAGGTCGTGGGCCACCGCCGGCGAGATCTGCGACACCGACCGCATCTGCGAGGTCAGCCGGAGATCGCTCTCCAGCCCGGTCAGCGTCTCCAGGCTGTGCACCAGCAGCACGCCGCCGCTCTCGGGCTCGCGGCGCAGATCGAAGAGCAGGCGGCGCGAGCCCTCGGCCGCGCCAGTCTCCGCCCTCCTCCACGGCGAGGTCGAGCGCGACGCGCTGGTCCTGGCCGCCGCCGCCGGCGCCGTTCCAGCTCAGGCCGGCGCCTTCCAGGCGCCCCTTGAGCCTCTCCCACAGACGCTCCAGCTCGAAGCCGTCGGCGCAGCCGAGCAGCTCGAGCGCCCGCGTGTCGGCGAAGCGCACGTCCCCCCGCGGGTCCAGGGTCATGACGCCGGGGCCGAGCAGCCCCGCGAGATCGTTGCGCGGCGCGCCGGACTGCGGGGTTTTCAGCGAATTCTCGGGAGGCATCCATGTCTCGTTCTCCATCGGGCGACGCGGCCGGATTCGTCGGCGCGGCGGACATTTATAGAAGGTCGACGCGCCGCGCGCAAGCGAGCCGTGGACATTCCCCTCCGCGTGGAGGGAAAGCGTGTTGTTCATTGGATTCCGAAATGTATTCTTCGTGGCCTTCTCGTCCAGACGCCCGGCGGACGCCGCGGCGAGGCAGGACCCGGCCCACCAGAAGACGTCGCGGGTCCGCACCTCTTCGCGCAGCCGGCGCATGCGGGTCCCGCGCTCGCGGTCCTTCATCTTCAGGGCCCGGCGCAACGCGCGCGCGACGGCCTGGGTGTCGAAGGGGTTGACCATCAGCGCGCCGGCGGCGAGCTGCGGCGCCGCGCCGGCGAACTCGGAGAGCACCAGCGCGCCGCGCGGGTTGGCGGCGCAGTACTCCTTGGCCATCAGGTGCATGCCGGCCTTGAGCGGCGTGACCAGGGCGACGTCCGCGGCCCGGTAGTACGCCAGCAGCTCGCCGGCCTCCGGCTCGCGGTGGAGATAGTGCACCGGCACCCAGCCCGGACGGCCGAACGCGCCGTTGATCTCGCCGGCCAGGCGCTCGATCTCCGCGCGCAGCGCCGTGTGCCGGGGGAGGGTCTCCCGGCAGGGGATGGCGAACTGCACCAGGGTCGCGCGCTCCTGGAGCTCAGGATAGACGGGCGAGCGCGGCGGCGAAGGCGCGGAGCTTCTCGGGGATGCCGTGGGCGCGGTCGATGCGGTCGACGCCGAGGATGAGCTGGCCGCCCCCCAGCGACTCGCGCAGCGCCGCCGCCTGCTGCCGCCACCTCCGGCCGCGCCGCCCGCTCCTCGATCTCCCGGGCGTCGATGCCGACCGGGAAGGCGCCGGCCCGCAGGTCGAAGGGGACCCCCTGCCAGGAGCCCCGCAGCGACCAGAGGCCGTCGCCGGTCCGCTCCGCCGCCGTCGCCGGCGCCAGCCGCCGCACGGCGGCCAGGAAGCACTCCAGGTCGCGCTCGGTCTGGAAGCCGATCTGGTCGAAGGCGAGCAGCCCGCTCAGCATCCGCTCCCGCCAGGGGAGCTGCAGGAAGAGGTCGGGGGAGGGGAACGGCAGGTGGAGGAAGAAGGCCGTGCGGCAGGCGACTCCCAGGCGCCGCAGCTCGAGGGCGAGGTTCATCAGCAGATGATCGTGCACCCACACGAGATCGGTGCCGGAGGCGCCGCGCGCCAGCGTCCTGGCGGTGACGCGGGCGAACTTCCGGTTCACCTTCAGGAAGCCCTGCCAGTGGGCCGGCTGGAAATCGCACTCGCCGGCCAGGTCGTGGAACAGCGGCCAGACCACCTCGCCCGAGAAGCCGCCGTAGCCGTGCCGCTTCTCCTGGGCGCTGAGCATGACCGGGCGCAGCGAGAAGCCCCCCTCGTGAATGGCGCCCGCCAGCACCCGGCGCAGCCCCGGCGTCTCCTCCTGGGCCACCCCCGGCCAGCCGATCCAGACCCCGCGCCGGTCGCGCAGCACGGTGGTCAGGGCCGAGATCAGCCCGCCGCTGGCCGGCGACACGCGCCACCCCCGGCCCCCCTCGCGAGTGAGCAGGATGGGCAGGCGGTCGGAGACGACGAGGCACCGGCCCGGCTGCCCGGCTCGCCGGCGGCTGCGGGCCGGAGAAGCGGAGCTCGGGATCCGGAGAAGGGAACCGAGGACATCGACACGGTGGTGCTCATCAGCTCTACGAAGTTTCGGTTTCGGTTTGGAGGGTCGGGCGGGGACCGCCTAACGCACTGAGACATAAATTGCAGTTTGTGTGCCACGGCTGCGATCCCGGATCGCGGCATGGCCGATGCAAGAGACGACGCCGATTCCGTGGGCGCGCGACGGCAAAGAGGAGCCGGTCCGCCCGCTGCCCGGGGTGTCCTCCGGGTAAGAGTTGCAACGGAGTGCCGGAAGCCCGGCAAAGGTGACCCAATGCCGACCGCCATTGCCATCGACGAGAGCGAGAAGCTCGATACCGGCCTGACCATCGCCGTTTTCGTCGATCCCTTGGAGAGCGCCAAGGCCGCCGGCCTGCGCTATGTCACGGACGACGAGCCCGGCATCCGCCGCCAGAAGCGCGGCAAGGGATTTACCTTCCTCGATCCGCAGGGCAAGACGGTCAAGGACGAGAAGACCCTCGAGCGCATCCAGAAGCTGGCCATCCCGCCCGCCTGGACCGACGTCTGGATCTGCCCCCGCCCGAACGGCCATCTGCAGGCGACCGGGCGCGACGCCCGGGGGCGCAAGCAGTACCGCTACCACGCCAACTGGCGGGAGGTCCGCGACGAGACCAAGTTCGGCCGCATGATCGCCTTCGGCGACTCGCTGCCGAAGATCCGCGAGCGGATCGACCGCGACATGTCGCAGCGCGGCCTGGGGCGCGAGAAGGTGCTGGCGACCGTCGTCAAGCTCCTCGAGACGACGCTGATCCGCGTCGGCAACAAGGAGTACGTCAAGCAGAACAACTCCTTCGGCCTGACCACCCTGCGCGACCAGCACGTCGACGTCGACGGCGCCACCCTGCGCTTCGAGTTCCGCGGCAAGAGCGGCAAGGAGCACTCGGTGGAGGTCCACGACCGCCGCCTGGCGCGCATCGTCAAGCAGTGCCGCGACGTGCCCGGGCAGAAGCTTTTTCAATATCTCGACGAAAACGGCGAGCGCCAGAGCGTCAGCTCCGAGGACGTCAACGCCTATCTGCGCGAGACCACCGGCGAGGACTTCTCGGCCAAGGACTTCCGCACCTGGGGGGGGACCGTGCTCGCCCTCTCGGCCCTGCTCGAGGTCGGCGCCTGCGAGAGCGAGCGGGAGGCCAACAAGGCGGTGGTCGAGGCGATCAAGCACGTCTCCGGCCAGCTCGGCAACCGGCCGGCCATCTGCCGCAAGTACTACGTCCACCCGGTGGTGATCCAGAGCTTTCTCGAGGGGACCCTGCGGGACACCCTGGAGGATGCCGTCGAGGATTCGCCCGCGGACGAGTCCAACGGGCTGCGCCGGCTGGAGGCGCAGGTGCTGCGGCTGCTGAAGGGGCGGGCCGAGGCGGCCTGAAATGGCAAGGGCGGGGACCCGTCCCCGCCCTCAAGGCTTCCGCGATCTACGGATCGACCTCAACAGACCATCTCTTCCTGGAAGATGAACGTCAGGTTCTCTTCCTCGAAGCGGTCGAAGAACTCCGCCCAGGTGATCTCCTGCAGGGGCTCCCCGCTGTCGTAGTCGGGGAAGTCGATCCGCAGGCCCCCCGCGGGGATATCTTCGTTGTTCTCGGAATTTACCACCGCCGCCGGGCGCCCACCGCGCTCTTCGGCCCAGCGGCGGATTTCCTCGTGATCGGTGGTGGTCCTGTTTTCCGGCATGGTTTTCACCCCTTCCTTTGGATTGGCTGCTACCCGTTGACGACTTCACCTCCGTTGGGGTGTAGCACTTGGCCCGACATATACGACGCATCGTCCGAAGCTAAGAACACGTAACAGGGGGCAACTTCTTCCGGCTGGCCCGGACGGCCCAGCGGGAACGTCCTTGCCGAAGCTCTCCACCTTCTCGGGCGGGAACGTGGCCGCGATCAGGGGCGTCCAGATCGGCCCCGGCGCCACCGCGTTGACCCGGATCTTGCGCGCCGCGAGATTCTTCGCCAGCGACCGGGTGAAAGCGACGATGGCACCCTTGGTCGACGAGTAGTCGATCAGTTGCGGGTTGCCCTCGTAGGCCGTGACCGAAGTGGTGTTGACGATCGCGCTCCCCTCGCCGAGGTGGCGGAGGGCCGCCCGGGTGAGGAAGAACTGACCGAAGATGTTGGTGCGGAACGTCCGTTCGAGCTGCTCGCGGGTGATCCCCTCGAGCCCCTCCTGCGGATGCTGCTCCGCCGCGTTGTTGACCACGACGTCGAGCCCGCCCAGCTCCCGCACCGTGCGCTCGACGGCGTCCTGGCAGAACCCCTCGTCGCCGACGTCGCCGGCGATCAGCAGGCAGCGCCGCCCCTTCTCCTCGATGTTCCGCCGGGTCTCCTCGGCGTCCTGCTGCTCGTCGAGATAGAGGACCGCGACATCCGCCCCTTCCCTGGCGAAGGCGATCGCCACCGCCCGGCCGATGCCGCTGTCGCCGCCGGTGATGATGGCGACCTTCCCCTCCAGCTTGCCGCTGCCCCGCTCGGCGGCGTCCTCCGAGCGCGGGCGGGGCGTCATCTCCGCCTCGATCCCCGGCTGGCGGGCCTGGCGCTGCGCCGCCACTTTCTCCGGCTCCTTCCGGGCGCCCTTTTTGGCGGCCCGGACCGGCGCCTTGCCCGCCTCTCTTGGCAGGCTTTTTCGCTGTCTTCCGGTCCTCTCTCCTTGGCCATATCCACTCCCTCCCAGGGACGGCGAACGCTCCCGCGGAGGGGAGCGCTCGCGATCCCTGCGCCGGACCCGCGGGTCAGCGGACCTGCGCTTCCTGGTTGATGTGGCTCTCGGCGAGCTCGGTCAGGCGCTCGTCGGTCTCCTCCTCCTCCTGGAGCGTGCGCTCGAGGAGCGTGACGTGGTCATCCTTGTCGAGCATCTCGGCATAGGTGCGCACCGTGCCGTAGCCGGCGATCTCGTAGTGCTCCACCCGCTGCGCGCAGGCGATCAGGCCGGCGTCGATCACCGACGGCTCGCCGCTCATCTTGGCCATCTCCGCGCCTTCCTTGAGCAGGCCCTTCATCCCCTCGCAGGTATGTCCCTTCGGGCTCTCCTGGAGGTTCTGGAAGATCTTCTCGAGACGGCGGACGTGCTCCTCGGTCTGCCGCAGATGATCGGTGAACGCCTTGCGCAGGTCGGGGGAGTTGGCCGCCTCGGCCATCCTCGGCAGCGCGTCGATGATCTGCGTCTCGGCGGAGTAGAGGTCCTTGAGCTGTTCGAGGTAAAGATCCTTGAGGGATTCGAGCTTCATCGTGAGTTCCTCCTGTTGCTGATGCTAGTTGTAGTCCCGGAGCCCGTCGCTGCAAGCCCCGGTGGAGCTCATGCGGACAGGAGGCAACCGCAAGATCCGTGCCGAATCGATCAGCAAAGAAATTGATCGAATCTATTCGCTGCTGGAGCGGATGTGCCCGAACTTGATCAGTGCTACGAAGAAGAAGCCGCCGAGCATGTTGCCGAGGGTGGCCCAGAGGAGAAACTTGCCGAAGTCCGCCAGCGTCGCTCCCTGGCCCGAGAAGACGCCGGCCAGCACCTCCGCCGTCCCCACGACCGCGTGGTGCAGGTGGCAGAGGCCGATCGCCGTGGTCACCAGCAGGACGATGAAGATCTGACCGATGGTGTCGCGGCTCGCCGCCACCAGCCAGGAGAGCAGGCCCATCAGCCAGCCGGCGAGCACGCCGCTGAGCAGGATCACCCAGCCCGGGTGCTCGACCAGGCCGGAGGCGATCTCGCCGAAGACCCGCGGCTCGATGATCCCCAGGCGCGGCCCCAGGAAGACCAGGAACGCGGCGAACGCCGCGGCGCCGATCTGGTTGGCGACGTAGACCAGCCCCCAGAGGCGCCCGAGCTGCTTCAGCGAGGCGCGGCGGTCGAGCACCGGCAGCACGGCGAGCGTGGTGTGCTCGGTGAACAGCTCCGAGCGGCCGAGGACCACGAACAGGAAGCCCGACGCGTAGGTCAGGGCGACCAGGATCTCGGAGACCGGCTTGGACAGCACCCCGTCGGTCAGGGTGTGCACCACCGCCATCAACAGGAGGCCCAGGGAGACGTCGAGCCCCGCCGAGAGCCCGGAGAGGAGGAGGGCCTTGGCCGGGCGCTCCAGCTCGGTGAGCCCGGCGGCGATCTCCTGCTCGAGGATCGTCTCGTAGCTCTTCTGGGGCTCCTCGCCCTTCTCGTCCTCCTTGTTGCGGCTGCGCCGCTCGGAGGGGCCCTCCTGGAGGTCGTCGGCCATCGCGTCTCCTCAGCGGGCGCGGCCGGTCGCGGCGCGCAGCTCGTCCTCGATCCAGGCGAGCTCCTCGCGCGGCTCGCCGGGCTCGCAGACGTAGATCTCGTGGCCGGGACGCTCCAGCACCCGGAGGCCGGACGAGCGCAGCATCGCCTCGACCGCCGCGTGGTTCGGCGCCCACCAGTTCGTCGGATCGTTGGCCAGCCGGTGCTCGATGAAGGCCATCTTGGGCCAGCCGGGCTCCATCATCGGCTCCCGCTCGTCGATCGGCATGTCCAGCGGCGGCTCGGCCACCTCCTCGCCCGGCATGGTGAGGGTCTGGAAGATCATCCGCCGCCCCACCTTCCGCGCCACGATGTCCAGGCCGAGAAGGGGGTAGCGCAGGTGGTAGAGCACGCCCATGAAGAGCACGAGGTCGTACTTCTCCGGGCTCGCCGCGAGATCGTAGACCTGCTTCTCCTCGAACCGGACGCGCCCCTCGAGCCCGAGCTGGCCGGCCGCCCAGCGCGCCTGCCGCAGGTAGTGGGGATCATGGTCGATGCCGGTGACCCTGGCGCCCCGGCGCGCCAGCTCGAAGGAGTAGAAGCCGGCGTTGCAGCCGATGTCGAGCGCCGTCCAGCCGCCGAGGTCGGTGGGCAGGTGGTCCCGGATCTGCTCCCACTTGAAAGTGGGGAAGTCGCCGAGGAAGTGGCCGGGGGCGGTCTGCGTGCCGTCCGGCAGATGGAGGTTGTGAAACCAGGGGCCCAGCGCCGCGATGTCGTCCGCGAGCGAGGCTGTCTTCGACGCTGCTTCCGAGAAGTTGGCCATGTCTCTCCGCCGGTACAAGGATCAGGACCGCGGGCCTGCGTGCGGTTCACGGGGAGAGCAGCAAATCGCCTGCCAGGGGCGAGCCTAAGGGTTCGGCAGCGCCGGCCCCTCGATCTTGAAGTGTGGGTTCTCGATGATCCCGAAGACATTGCCGAAGGGATCGAGCACCGCCGCCACCCGGATGCCGCCGCCGACGTCGGTCACCGCGGAGTGCTCGCGGCCGCCGAGCTCGCGCAGGCGGGCGAGGGCCGCGTCGGCGTCCTCGACTCCCCAGTAGACGCCGACCCCGCCCGGGCCGGGCGCCCCCGCGGAAGTGTCGGGATCGAGCCCGAGCTCGAAGCCGCCGACGTTGAAGCCGACGTAGAACGGCTCGTCGAAGTACGGATCGATGCCGAGGACGGCGCGGTACCACTCCTTCGCCTTATCGAGGTCGGTCACCCGATAGAGCGCGGTGCGCAGGCCGAGAATGGGTTGGTTGTCCATGATCTCTCCTCCCGCGGCGACGATATCAGGCCCGCTTGACCTATGTGGAGCAAGGGGAGAGGGTGTGACTTACGGCAGGACGACACCGAGCGCGCGCATGGCCCTGCCCCGATCCAGTTCTCCCAACTGACCAACCCGGCGGACGATCAGTTGATTATCGGGCAGGCTGGGTCTTGGTCGTGATCATCGCGAGCACAGTGTGCCCGCCTTCGTTGAAGGAGCTCCGGCTCAGCACGAGCGCTGGCCGTCGCTTGCTACCGGCAGATTCCGTGAACGGAAAGGGGACGACCACCACATCCCAGGGCTCATAGATCACGAAAGGCCTCTTCGTCCTCCGGTGAGCTCCACTCGTCGAGAGTCGAGAAGAGGGCTTGGTGGAAAGCGGCGTCGAAAGGCTCCACGCGCTTCAGGACCACCTCGCGGTCGCGAATCTCATAGCTGACGAGATCCCCTGTCGCCAGTCCGAGAGACTCCCGGACCTGCCTGGGGATTTCGACCTGTCCGTCACTGGCGAGCTTGCTCGTGTACGTCATGAGAGCACCTCCTGTCTCGCCAAGGGTAATGGCAGCCGAGGTACAGATCAAAAAGGCTGTAGCCTGGGCGTCAGCCCCAGGTAAGGGGAGACCGTTATTCCAGAGCCCCAAAGGGGCGACGGCAGCCGTCACTGGAACGAACTGCCGTCGCCCCTACGGGGCTCTGGATTCTTTTGGCGTCTCCTACCTGGGGCTTGCGCCCCAGGCTACATGCCGGGGCTCCTTCGGAGCCCTTCAGGCCGCCACCCGCGAGGCCAGCAGCCGCAACGCGTACCCTTCCAGCTCCCCGGCGCGGTGGGCGGCGGTGTGCTGGCGCATCACCCGGGCGCGGGCGCGCTCTCCGAGGGCGCGGCGCTCGTCTTCGGGGATGTCCCGCAGGTACTGGAGCACCTCGTCCGCGGTCTTGGCGGTCAGGATCTCCTCGCCGATCTTGAAGAAGGTCTCCAGGCCCGGCCAGTTGTCGCTGATGATCGGCGTCCCGCAGGCGGCGGCCTCGAACAGCCGCACGCTCGGCGAGTAGCCGGCCGCGCATCATGTCGGCGCGGGTGATGTTCAGCGTGAAGCGCTGCTGGTTGTAGAACGCGCGAGTGCTTCTTCGGCGCCAGGTGCTCGATGCGCTTGACGTTCGCCGGCCAGCGGATCCCTGCCGGATACTGGGGGCCGGCGACGGTGAACTTCCCCTGCGCCCAGCGCCGCGCCGGCTCGATCAGCAGCGCGCTCCAGCGCCGGCTGGCGGTCGTCGCTGTAGGTGCCCATGTAGCCGAGGTCCCAGCGCGGCTCGATCCCCTCGGGGCGGTAGAGGGCGGGATCGAACGAGCAGTAGAGCGCCCGCGCCATCGGCGAGCCGTAGCGCCGCTCCAGACGCCGCAGAGTCGGGCCGCCGGTGAAGGAGAGGTAGCGCGTCGTAGCGCGGGATCAGCTCGGGCGAGAGGTACTCGTAGTCCCCGCGCTCCAGCTTGGCGAGCGTCACCGGCGTGTCGATGTCGTAGAAGGCGGTCGTCCCCGTCGCCGTCGTCGGTGACCCACTCGGCCGACCTCGACGCCCTCCGGCACGTAGGAGCCGACGATCACGAAGTCGGCCCGGCGGACGTCGCGGCTCGAAGCGGTCCTTGAGCTCCTCGAGCGTCGCGTAGAGCTCGGTGCGGCCGTAGGGCGGGTTCGGCAGGTCGCGGTTGTCGGCGTACCAGGGCACGTCGCGCTCCAGGAACAGGACGTCGTGCCCGCGGGCGTGCGAGCTCGCGCACGAGCCCCCGGTAGGTGGTGGCGTGGCCGTTGCCCCAGGACGAGGTGATGGACAGCCCGAGGATGACGATGTCGAGCGGCTCGTGCCTCACGGAAGTGCCTCCATGCCGGCTGGGATCCGGGCGCCGGCGCCCGTGGGAGTCGCGAGTCCCAGGATGGATTCGACCTGCGCCGCCCGGTGAGCGTAGGTGTGCTCGGCGAGGACCCGCGCGCAGCGCCGCCTCGCCGATCTGGCGCGCGCGCTCCGGGCTGTCAGCCGCGCGACGTGCGCCGCCACCTCCGCGCCGTCGCCGCGACGAGCACCTCCCGGTCCGGCTCGAGGAACAGCTCGATGCCTTCCCAGGCGTCGGTGATCAGGCAGGCGCCGGCGCCCGCGGCCTCGAAGACGCGGGTGGCGGGCGAGAAGCCGTAGCGGGCCATGCTCTCGCGGCTGATGTTGAGCACCGTCAGCGGGGTGCAGTTGAAGGCGTTGTGATCGGCGCGTGTAGACGTGGCCGAGATAGCTCACGTTGGCCGGCATCGGCTTGTCGCCCCAGCCGCTGCCGCCGAGCAGGAAGCGGCGCTCGGGGCACGCGCGCGGCGGCGCGCAGGAAGAACTCCTCGACGCGCGCCTCGCGGTCGGGCAGGCGGTTGCCGAGGAAGCCCAGGTCGCCCTCGAACCGCGGGTCGGGAGCCACGGGGTGGTGGGTCGCGGGATCGAGGGCGTTGTAGATCGGCACGCACTCGCGGGCGCCGAAACGCGCGGTAGGCCTGGACCACCGGGTCGCCGCCGCCGTAGGTGAGGACGAGGTCGTAGCGCGGGACCAGCGGCGCGGAAGGGGTCGGCCGGGTCGCTCTCCATGCGGTCGAGGGTGGCGGGGGCGTCGACGTCCCAGAAGACGACGAGGTCGTCCGGCCGCCTGCAGGTCGAGCACGCCGGCCTCCAGCAGCTCGTCGAAGACGCCGACGCCGCTCGCCTTGACGATCAGGTCGGCGCCCCGGGCCGCTTCCAGCGCGCGCGTCGACCGCCGCTCTCGTCGGTCGGGGTAGACGACGACGCGTCGCCCACTCCGGGTCGGGGATGTCGCGGTGCTGCTGGCGCTCGTAGGCGTCGGGCTCGTAGAAGGTGACCCGGTGGCCGCGCTCGGCGAGGGCGCGGATGATGCCGCGGTAGTAGGTGGCGGCCCCGTTCCAGTAGGCGGAGACCAGGCTGGAGCCGAAGAAGGCGATGTTCATGCGGTCAGCGACGCTCCAGGGGTAGATGGTCATGGCGGCTCCGAGCTCGCGGCCGATCGCCAGCAGCTCGTCGACGCGGTGGGCGCAGGTGTGGCGGGCGAGGACGGTCTCGCGCCCCGAGCGGGCGAGCTCGGCGGCGCAGCGCCGGATCGTGCGAGCAGGTCGCGCAGGTGCCGCCGCATCTCCGCCGCCGTCGCGGGCGACCAGGAAGTCGCTGGCCGGGGCGTGAAGAGCCCCTCGGCGTCGTTCCAGGGCGCGGAGACCAGCGGGATGCCGCAGGCGAGGGCCTCGAAGGGGCGGATGGTCGGGATGCCGGGGAGCGCCTCGACGTACGGCCGGCGCGGGACGTGGACGGTCACCCGGAAGCGGGCGAAGGCGCGCGGCGCCTCGTGGTTGGCGAGCCAGCCGGCGTACTCGATCCCCGCCTCGGCGAGGGCCCGCCGCGCGTCCTCGGGGTAGCGGACGCCGTGGACCCGGGCCTTGAGCCTCAGGTCGCGCACCGGCTCGAGCAGGAACTCGTGGAGCTCGGCCGTGCGCTCGTCGTCGCCCCAGTTGCCGACCCAGACGAGGTCCCCCTCCTTCGGCTCGCCCGGGCATGGGGTGGAAGACGCGGGTGTCGGCCGCCTCGTGCCAGGTCCAGGCCCGCTCGGCCCAGCCGCGGTCCAGATAGAGGTCGCGGATGACGCTCGCCGAAGGCGAGCACGCCGTCGTAGTTCGAGAGGTCGTAGGCGGCCATGCTCTCCGGCGCGGTGACCGCGCGGTGGTGGGTGTCGTGGAAGAGCAGCCGGTAGCCTGCGCGGTTCGCCGGTGCTCGCCGATCCGCCGCACCAGGCCGTGGTCGTTCCACTCGTGGACGATCACCAGGTCGGCGCCGTCGAGCGCGCGGTCGAGGTCGAGCGTCGCGAGGTCGTAGCGCGTCGCTGGCGAGCGTCGGGGTAGGCGCGCGTGGAAGCCGTCGAGCGGCATCCGGCCGCGGTCGGCGAGGAGGTTCTGCAGGCTCCAGGCGTCGCGCGGCTCGAACACCTCGACGTCGTGGCCGCGCGCGATCAGCTCGGCGGCCACGCCGCGCAGGAAATGGGCGTTGCCGTGGTTCCAATCCGACAGCAGCGAGTGGACGAAGAAGACGATCCGCATGGGGCCGTTTTCGACCAGATGCTAGACCGCGACCTGCGCCGGATAAGACCCCGTATCGTCCAGGGCGGCGGCGCGGTCCGCCAGGACCTCGCCGTAGGCCGCGAGATAGCTGTCGACCATCTTCTCGGGCGTGAGCTGGAGCGCCCGGGCGCGGCCGCCGGCGGCCAGCGAGGCGCGGCGGTCCGGGTCGTCGATCAGCCGCTTGAGGGCGCTCTCCAGGGCCTCCGGATCGTCCGGCGGCACGAAGACGGCGCGGTGGCGCCAGATCTCGCGCAGGCTGGGGATGTCCCCCAGCACCAGGGCGCAGCCGGAGAGGGCGGCCTCCAGCGCCGACAGGCCGAACGGCTCGTAGCGGGCCGGCAGGCAGTAGATCGAGGCGCGGCCGAGCCAGGCGGCGAGCGCCCGCTGGGAGAGATGCCCGAGCAGGCGGGTGTGGTGCGGGCGGATCTCGCCGCCGTCCGGATGGATGTTCTCGCCGGCGACGAAGATGTCCCAGGGGAGGTTCGGCGCCACCCGGTCCAGGGCCTCGAGGTTCTTGGCCTCGTCCCAGAGGCGGCCGGCGGCGAACACGATCGGCTCCTTGGCCGATGGGCTTGAACGCCCGGGAGTCGCGGCCGTTCAGGATGACGCGGGTTTTGCGCAGAGTGCCCGGAAAGCGCCCGTAGTTCTCGGTGAGCGCGGCGAGCATCGCCTCCGACGGGGCGACCACCAGGTCGGCCGCTGCGAGGCCGGCGGTCACCGCCTGGGCGTAGCGGTCCCAGTCCGTCGGCGCGGCCTCCCCCTTGACGGCCTTGTGCCAGGAGAGGACGCAGGAGTGCCCCACCATCATCATCGGGGCGTTCCAGGGGAGCGAGCCGTGGGCGTAGCCGTTGAGGTGGATGAGGTCGGGGCGGACCCGCTCCTCGAGGCCGAGCAGCCAGTCGCCGGCCTTCTCGACGTCGCGCCAGGGGTCCTCCATCCATTCCAGCTTGAACGTGCTCTCGAACACCTTGAGGCGGGGGATGCGGTCCGCCTTCTCGCGCTGAAAGTCGTTCAGGGGGTCGCCCATGGTCGCCAGCGCCACTTCGACGCCGCGCTCGGCGAGACCGCGCGCCAGTTCGACGGCGTAGGTCCAGACCCCCCCGACGGTATCCGCGGTCATCAAGACCTTGCGGGGCAATGGATAGTTGTTGCTCATGCGGTCCCTCCCTGGGCCCAATCGAGATACTTCCGTCGGATACATATCCAAAATTCGTGCCGTCCCGAGAACGGCTGGAGCCTGGAGCGGTTGAGCCGGGGGCGGTCCGCCGCGGACCGCCCCTCGGAGGTTTACGAAACGTGGGCTTCCGCCATCGCGGGAGCCTGGACCGGGCCGGCGGCGAGGCCGCGGTACTCCAGCAGCCAGTTGTAAAGCTTGCTGACTCCCTGCCTCGCGTTTACACGCGGGCTCCAGCCGGTGGCCGCCGCGAACCTGGAGAAGTCCGAGACGTAGTACCGCTGGTCGCCGGTGCGCCAGTCCTCGAAGAACACCTCGGGCCGGCTGCCGTGGAGCGACTCGATGAGGTCGACCAGCTCGAGCAGGGAGATGGTGTTGCCGGGGCCGCCCCCCATGTTGAACGCCTGGCCGGCGATCGAGTCGATGTTCTTCTCGGCGAGCAGGAAGGCCTCGACGAGATCCTCGACGAAGAGGATGTCGCGCACCTGCATGCCGTCGCCGTAGAGGGTGAGCAGGCGGCCGTCGAGGGCGCGGATCAGGAAGTGGGCGACCCACCCCTGGTCCTCGGTGCCGAACTGGTGGGGGCCGTAGATGCAGCTCATGCGGAAGACGGCGGTGCGCAGGCCGTAGCTGCGGGCGTAGTCGAGCACGTACTGGTCCGCCGCCCCCTTCGAGCAGCCGTAGGGGCTGTGGAAGTCGAGCCGCCGGTCCTCGCCGAAGCCGCGGGCGCGGAGGGTCTCGTCGCACGGCTCGTAGCGCAGGCCGCGCCGCCGTGATCGGGACGTCCTCCATGCCGCCGTAGACCTTGTTGGTCGAGGTGAAGAGGAGCTTCGGCGGCTCTGCCTGAGCGCGCAGCGGCCTCCAGGACGTTGAGCGTGCCGCGCGCGTTGACGTCGAAGTCGTGGACCGGCTCGACCAGGCTGGTGGTCACCGCCACCTGGGCGGCGAAGTGGAACACCGTCTCGACCCCGGCCACCGCCCGGCGCACGGCGAACGGCGTCGCGCACGTCGGCGATCTCGATCGAGACGCGGTCGCCGTGGGTCTCGCGCAGCCAGTGCAGGTTGTTCTCGACGCCGGGGCGCGAGAGGTTGTCGAGCAGCCGCACGCGGCGTCCCGAGGAGGCGATCCGGTGCGCCAGGTTGGTGCCGATGAAGCCGGCAGCCGCCGGTGATCAGGACCGTCTGCTCGCTGTTTCGTCGTGGGATTCATACCGTCAACCCCCGGGAGGCGAGCTCCGCGCGCGCCTCGGCCACGCGGTCGCAGGCCACCTGCCCCTCGAGCCAGGCGGCGAGCTCGATCAGTCCCTGTTCGAAAGGCATCGCCGGCTCGTAGCCGAGGATGCGCCGGGCGAGCGTGATGTCGGCGAAGCAGTGGCGGATGTCGCCGACGCGGTAGTTGCCGGTGACCTCCGGCTCGAGGTCCTCGCGGCCGAGCACCTCGCCCATGGCGCGGGCGATCTCCAGCACGGTGTACTGGCGGCCGCTGCCGACGTTGAGCACGTGGCCCGCGGCGGCGGGCACCTCGAGCGCCAGCCGGCAGGCGCGGGCGATGTCCGAGACGTGGACGAAGTCGCGCATCTGCCGGCCGTCCTCGAAGATCAGCGGCGGATTGCCGTTGAGCAGGCGCGAGGCGAAGATGGCGAGCACCCCGGTGTAGGGGTTCGACAGCGCCTGCCGCGTGCCGTAGACGTTGAAGAAGCGCAGCGCCACCGTCGGCAGGTTGTAGGCCTGGCCGACCATCAGGCAGAGGCGCTCCTGGTCGTACTTCGACAGCGCGTAGACGGAGGAGAGATTGGGCGTCTTGGTCTCCGGCGTGGGCAGCGGGGTCATCGCGCGCCCCTGGGCGTCCCGCACCTCCCAGTCATGGGCCCGGAGCTGGTCGCGGTCGCGCTCGCCGCCGTGCACCAGATGGCCGTCGGCGTCGCGGAACAGCCCTTCGCCGTAGAGGCTCATGCTGGAGGCGACGACCAGCCGCTCGACCGGCTGCTCGATCAGCGCCTCGAGCAGCACGGAGGTGCCCAGGTTGTTGACGCTGGTGTAGCGCTCGATCTCGTACATGCTCTGGCCGACGCCGACCCGCGCCGCCAGGTGAAACACCGCGTCGATCCCCTGGAGGGCCTTGCGCACGGCCTCCGGATCCCGGACATCCCCTTCCACCAGCTCCACTTCCGGGGAGAGGTAACCGGGGCGCGAGGCCCCCGGCCCGTGCACCTGCTCCGAGAGGTCGTCCAGGGCCCGGACATGGTAGCCGTGCAGCAGCAGCTCGTCCGCGAGGTGCGAGCCGATGAAGCCGGCGCCGCCGGTGATCAAGATCCGTCCGCTCATTCCTTTCCCTCCGATGCAAATCGAGTTGGGATGATCCAGGGCAGTACCGCCTTACCGCTTCCAAGAAACAGCAAGTGACATGCCAAAAAGAAAAGATCGCGGAAAGAGGCGCTTTTTCGGGGCTTCTGGAGATCCCCAGGGGCTGGAGTGGCCGAGTCCCAGCGCCCTGATAGGGGAAAAGAAAAGGTAAGTTGCTGTATTTCCTACATGCGATGTGGAGAAGCAGGACCGCGCTGGATCGCCGCCCAGAACTCCTCGAACGGCAGGGTGTTGAGCACGTCCTGGGGCCCGAGGCCGGCGCGGCGGGCCTGCTCGACGCCGTAGCGCATCAGCTCGAGCTCGCGGGTGCGGTGGGAATCGGTGTCGATCACCACCTTGCAGCCGAGCTCCTTGGCGAGCACGAGGTGGGCGTCCTTGAGGTCGAGGCGGTTGGGGCTGGAGTTCAGCTCCACCGCCACCCCCAGCTCGGCGGCCCGGCGCAGGACGATCTCGACGTCGAACTCGGCCGGCTTGCGGCGGTTGATCAGCCGCGCCGTGGGGTGGCAGAAGATGTTGACCTCCGGATGCTCCAGGGCGCGCAGCACGCGCTCGGTCTGCTGCGCGGCCGGCAGGTCGAGCCGGGAGTGGAGCGAGACGAGCACGAGGTCGAGACCGGCGAGCATCTCGTCCTCGAGATCGAGCGAGCCGTCGCCCAGGATGTCCACCTCCATCGAGCGCAGGATGCGGATCTCGGGGTGGCGGGCGCGCACCTCGTCGATCTCCTTCCACTGCTCGCGCAGGCGGTAGGCGTCGAGCCCGCCGGTCATCGCCAGCGACTTGCTGTGGTCCGAGATGACCATGTACTCGTAATCCTTGGCGACGCAGGCTTCCACCATCTCCTCGATGCTGTTGCGGCCGTCCGACCAGGTCGAGTGCATGTGCAGGTCGCCGCGCAGGTCCTCCACCCGGATGAGATGGGGGAGCCGGCCGGCCGCGGCGGCCTCGATCTCGCCGCGGTCCTCGCGCAGCTCGGGGGGGATCCAGGCGAGGCCGACGGTGGCGTAGACGTCCGCCTCCTCGCGGCCGGCGACGCAGTCCCCGGGCACTTCCTCGTGGACCTGGAAAACGCCGTACTCGGAGATCCGCAACCCCTTCTCGACCGCCCGCCGCCGCAGCTTGACGTTGTGCTCCTTGGAGCCGGTGAAGTAGACGAGGGCGGCGCCGTAGCAGTCGGCGGGCACCACCCGCAGGTCGACCTGGAGCCCGGAGCCGAGGACGACCGTGCTGCGGGTGTCGCCGGCCATCAGGATCTTGTCCACCTGGGCGTAGCCGCGGAAGCGTTCCATGACCGGGACCGGCTCGGAGGCGATCGCCAGCAGGTCGATGTCGCCGACGGTCTCCTTGCGTCTGCGGTAGCTGCCGGCGACCTCCAGGCGCTCGACTTCGGGGGTCTCGCGCAGATAGGCGAGCAGCGGCTCGACCGAGCGCTCCGCCTCGGGCAGCAGGAAGCGGCTGCCGTGCTGGCGGTACTCGGCGATGCCGGCGAGGATCTTCTCCTGGCTCTTGGCGCCGAAGCCGGGGAGGGCGGCGATGCGCCCCTCTTTCGCGGCCGCCTCGACCTCGTCGACGGAGCCGACCTGGAGGTCGTCCCAGATCCGCTTCGCCTTCTTGGGGCCGAGGCCCGGCAGGCGCATCAGCTCGATCAGCGACCGCGGCACCTCGGCCAGGAGCTCGTCGCGGAAGCCGAGCGTGCCGGTCTCGACCATCTCCTGGATGTGGTTCGCCATCTCCTTGCCGATCCCGGGCAGGTCGGTCAGCGGCCGCTTCTCCTCGACCCACCGCCGCAGCGGCACCGTCAGCGTCTCGACCGTGCGCACGGCGTTGCGGTAGGCGCGGATGCGGAACGGGTTGGCGTTCTGGAACTCGAGGATGTCGGCGACCTCCTCGAGGGTGTGGGCGATTTCGGGGTTGTCCAAGGCGTCTCTCCCGGTTTCTGTTGCGCGGGACATGATCGCTTTCGCCGACCCGGGGCGATCCATGACCTCTTGCCGGTTGGTGGTCCTACCCTCCGGGTCCTCACCCTCAGTCCCTCTCCACGAAGCCGGCTGAGGGAGGGCCGGCGATCGCAACGTTACAGACGCATTTTGCAGAGCCGGATTTCACCCGGCTCTCCACTTGTGGAGACGGGGCCCGGGCATTGGATTCGGCGGGCAGGGCCTTCACACCTCCACTCCCTCTGTCACTGCCCTCTTCCTCCCATTGCTCCCGTACTCCACCGCCGCCCCCCGCAGCTCGTTGTTCTCCACCGCCGCCTCATCGGCGAGAGCGGGTGAGCACCGAGGGGGCCCAGCGGGAGGAGCTCTGCCAGCCGGGGCGGGCCTCCTGCCCCTCCTCGCCGGCGGGGCCGGGGAGGAAGCGGGCCGCCAGCTCCAGGCATCTGGCGACGAGGTTGGGCGCCACCCCGTTGGCGGCCATGGCGGTCTTCGCCTGCCAGGTCAGGGTGAGGGCCGGCTCGCCGTAGCGGCAGGCCTCGAGGATGCGGCGGGCCGCCCGCTTCCCGGCCATCGAGGTCAGCGGCAGGGAGTCCCCGATCGCGAACCAGGAGAACTCCTCGTCCCGCTTCCCCTTGAATTGGGCGTTGACGTGCGAGCCCGTGCGCATCAGCCCCGGGCAGACCGTGGTGACGTAGATCCGCTCTTTCGCCAGCTCCGTCCGCAGGCCGTCCGAGAGGCCGGCCAGGGCGAACTTGCTGGCGCTGTAGGGGACGAGATGGGGGACGGCGATCCGCCCCCCGATCGAGGAGATGTTGACGATCCGCCCGGTCTCCCGCTTGCGCAGGTGGGGAAGGGCCGCCAGCGTGGCGTGGAGCGGGCCCCAGAAGTGGACCCGCATCGCCTCCTCGAAGTCCTCGACCGTCATGTGCTCCAGGGGGCCGACCTGGATGATGCCGGCGTTGTTGATCAGGATGTCGAGGCGGCCGAAGCGCTCGGCCGCCGCGTCGATCGCCCAGCGGATCTCGTCCTCGTTGCCCACGTCGCAGGGGAGGGCGAGCACGCGGCGGCCGCCGATCGCCGCCAGCTCCCGGCGGGCGAGGTCGAGCTCGGCCGCGTCGCGGGCGAGGATGGCGATCCGCGCCCCTTCCGCCGCCAGCTCGCGGGCCATCAGCAGCCCGAGGCCGCGCGAGCCGCCGGTGATCACCGCCACCCGGTCGCGAAACTGGATGGGCGGACGGCGCCGGAGCGCCCGCGCCGTGGCGGCAAGGGCGAATCCGGCGGCCAAGGCGGCGGCTGGTCCCGCCAGCCGCCGCAGGTTGTCACGGGCAGGTTGCCTCATCAGTGCGTATGTCCGTTTCCGCCATTGCCGTCATGGCTGTGGGAGTGGCCCAGGTGGCCGTGCTGCCGGAAGCCGCCGTTGCCGTCCGGCTTGAGGACGACCTTGATGCAGCTGTCCTCCTTGTCGCGGAAGGTCTTGTACCCCCACGGGGCGTCGTCGATGTCGAGCCGGTGGGTGATCACCCGCGAGGGGTCGATCTCCCCCTTCTCGACCTTCTCGAGCAGCGGGCGCATGTACTTCTGGACGGGCGTCTGCCCCATCTTGAAGGTCAGCCCCTTGTTGAACGCGGCGCCCATGGGGATCTTGTCGACGAATCCGCCGTAGACGCCGGCGATCGACAGGGTGCCCCCCTTGCGGCAGGCCATGATGGACTCGCGCAGCACGTGAACCCGGTCGAAGGTCAGCTTCGCGGTCTGCTTGAGCTTGTCGACCTTGGCGTCCAGCGTGGTGCCGTGCGCCTCCATGCCGACGGCGTCGATGCAGCAGTCCGGCCCCTGGCCGCCGGTCATGTCCTTCAGGGTGTCGAGGACGCTGTCCACCTCCTCGTAGTCGATCACCTCGGCGCGCCCCCAGGTCTGCGCCAGCAGCAGGCGCTCGGGGACCCGGTCGATGGCGATCACCCGGCCGGCGCCCAGCATCCAGGCGCTCTGGATCGCGAACTGGGCCACCGGGCCGCACCCCCAGATGGCCACCGTGTCCCCCGGCTGGATGTTGCAGTTCTCCGCCGCGAAGTAGCCGGTGGGGAAGATGTCGGAGAGGAAGAGGACCTTCTCGTCCTCCAGCCCGTCGGGCACCTTGAGGGGGCCGATGTCGGCGAAGGGCACCCGGGCGTACTCGGCCTGGCCGCCGGCATAGCCCCCCGTCATGTGGGAGTAGCCGTAGAGGCCGGCGGGGCTGTGGCCCATCATCTTCTCCGCGATCCAGGCGTTGGGGTTCGAGTTGTCGCAGAGCGAGAACAGCTCCTTCTTGCAGAAGAAGCAGTTGCCGCAGGAGATGGTGAAGGGGACGACCACCCGGTCGCCGATCTTCAGGTTGTTGACGCCGCGTCCGAGCTCCACCACCTCGCCCATGAACTCGTGGCCGAGGATGTCCCCCTTCTTCATGGTGGGGATGTAGCCGTCGTACAGATGCAGGTCCGAGCCGCAGATCGCCGTCGAGGTGATCTTCACGATGGCGTCGCGGGGGTTCAGGATCTCCGGGTCGGGAACCGTCTCGACCCGCATGTCGGTTTTGCCGTTCCAGCAGACTGCTCTCATGTCGTATGTCTCCCGGCCTCCTTCGAGGCGCTGTTGTCGATCCTCAGATGGGGTTGCGCAGGTGGCCGATCAGCGAACGGGTGCCGTGGGGCTGGCCGTCGGTGGTCGCGACCTCGCCCGTTTCCATCAGCTCCTTGAAGCGCCGGAGGTCCTCGCGAACCTCCTGCTGGTTGGCGCCGCCCAGCTTGCTGGCCACCTTGCCGAGCCCGGTGCCGACGTCCATGGTGACCCGCACGATCGTGCCGCGGCCGTTGGGGGACTCCTCGAAGGAGACCGTGCCGGCGTTGCTGATCATGGAGCCCGGGAGCGAGCGCCAGGAGAGGAACTCCCCTTCGCGCTCCTCGACGATCTCGGCGTCCCACTTGCCCTTCAGGCCGAGCGCGCTCTTGCCGACCCAGTGCGAGCGGCCGTCGCCGAGGTCGGTGACCTCGATGAGGTTCTTCATGAACCGGGGGAGGTTCTCCAGCCGGCGCCAGAAGGCGTAGAGCTCCGCGCGCGGCTTGTCGATGGTGAGGGCGGTATGGATGGAGGGTGTGGATTCGGCCTCGGCCTCCGTGGCCGTGTACAACTCTTTGCGGTCGGCCTGCTGCGATCCGGTCCAACTGCGCCGGGCGGCGATGGCGACGAGGGCCGCGCCGCTCAGAACCATGGCGGCCTGGCCGACCCGGTACATCATGCTGGAATCCTCACGCTCGGCGTCGAGCCCGGCGGCGGAGCGGTCGAACGATCCCGTGCCCTGCTGAGATGAACTTGAAGTTAGGGCGTCTTGCACGTGGATGCCTCCTTTTTACAGATGGTGTTTAAGTGAACGAGGCGGACCCTCCCTGGAACAACTTCAGAAGCGCGGCCTGGCGCCGGCTTGGAAAGGATTAACCCCGCAAGAGGCATGCCACGAATATGGCGGGGAACGGCGCGTCCGGCGGAGAAAATGTGGCGGTGCCAGCCCCTCTTTGCTTTCAGCCGCCGTTTCCTCTACATTGCGCGCCGCTCCTCTGAGGACCCTGATGACCGAACCCACTCCCGAAATCACCATCTACACCGACGGCGGCTCCGATCCGAACCCGGGGGCCGGCGGCTGGGCGGCGATCCTGATCGACCCCGCGAGCGGCAAGGCGCGCGAGCTCTCCGGCGGCGAGCCGGTGGCCACCAACAACCGGATGGAGCTGACGGCGGCCATCCGCGCCCTGGAAGCCCTGAAGCAGCGCTGCCGGGTCCACCTGTTCACCGACTCCCTCTATCTGCGCAAGGGGATCACCGAGTGGCTCCCCGGCTGGATCGCCCGCGGCTGGCGGCGCAAGGAGGGCGTGCTCCAGAACGAGGACCTCTGGCGCCGCTTGGCCGAGCTGATCCAGGAGCACCAGATCCGCTGGGACTGGGTCAAGGGGCACGCCGGCAACCGCTGGAACGAGCGGGCGGACGAGCTCGCCACGCTCGAGATCCGCAAGCAGCGGGCCGGGCGCGCCGCCGCCGCTCCCGCTCCGGGCGAGCCGCCCGAGGCGGAGGTCTTCCTGCGCGTCTCCTGCGCCGGGAAACGGGGAGGATGGGCCTCTCTCATCCGGTACCAGGGAGAAGAGAAGGTCCTCGCCGGCGGGCTCCCCGCGACCACCGCCAACCAGCTCGACCTGCTCGGCGCGATCGCCGCGCTGGACAGCCTGCCCACGGGGATCTCCGTCGCCATCCACACCGGCTCGGACTACCTGCGCAATGGGGCTTCGCGCTGGATCGAGGGGTGGAAGAAGCGCGGCTGGAAGACCCAGGAGGGTCAGCCGGTCCAGAACCGCGAGCTCTGGGAGCGGCTGGAGAAGGCGATGGCCGTCCGCCGGGTCACCTGGCCGGAGGTGAAGGGGCGGGACTTCGCGGAGCTGAAGGAGCTGGGAGCGCGGGCGAAGGCGGCGTTGGGGTAGCTCCCCGCTTGATATGCTCCCCCCATGTCGACCAAGGGAAAAGATGCGATCCGCCCTCTCGCGAGCAACCGGCGGGCGCTGCACGACTATCACGTCCTGGAGACCTTCGAGGCGGGGATCCGCCTGAAGGGCACCGAGGTCAAGTCGGTGCGCGAGGGGCGGGTGCAGCTCAAGGACAGCTACGTCGACTTCAAGAACGACCAGGCCTTTCTGGTCGGCGTCCACATCAGTCCCTACAGCCACGGCAACCGCGAGAACCACGACCCGGAGCAGACGCGCAAGCTGCTGCTCCGGCGGCGGGAGATCGAGCGGCTCTTCGGCCGCACCCAGCTCAAGGGGCTGACCGTCGTGCCGCTCTCCGTCTACCTCAAGGGGAACTGGATCAAGGTGGAGCTCGCCCTGGTGCAGGGCAAGAAGCTCTACGACAAGCGGGAGTCCGAGAAGACGCGCGAGCTCGACCGCGAGGCGGAGGCGGCGGTCAAGAGCAACCAGTGGTGAGCGGCGGCCGGCCGCTCACCTACTCGCTCCCGATCTCCTGGCGCCGGCGCCGGCCGCCGGTGTCCTGAATGCGCTCGAGGGCGGTCTGGCCGCCGTACCGGGCGACGATCCGGTCGTCGTAGTCGTCGGCCACGGTCGCCACGGCGGTGATCGCCCGCAGCAGGTCGCGCGGGTCGAGGTTGCTGCCGAAGACCGAGTGGGCGAAGAAGATGTCGTTGCCCACCAGCGAGAAGTGGCCGCAGGCCATCTGGTGGTTGAGCTCGAGCAGCCCCGCCATCAGCTCCTCGTCGAGCTCCACGTCCTGCACGCAGTAGGACATGATGACGATCACCGTCTCGTCGGTGCCGTAGGCCTCGACCGAGATCTCGAGCACCGTCGAGCCGTAGCGGACGTAGAAATGGTCGTTCTCCGGGTCGTGATAGGGCTCCTCGAACAGCTCTCCGAGGTACTCCCTCAGCTTGTTGAAGGTCTCCTGATGGACCGGACTCTCGAACATGTCGCTCACCTCCAAGGCGCCTACTCTAACAGTTTGTCCCCCATTGTCCCCATCCCCGCGGGCGTTGACACCCCGGGGCGTTGAGACTAACGTTTAGGCAAGCCGAAAAAGACCTTTCCGAGACCCGATTTCCGCAACTCGGGCGCCACCTCGGAGGAATCGAGAGTCGGCGCCACTAACTTTATTGAAATCAAAACAGGTTGGAATCAAACAGGAGGAGATCCATGCATAGGCGAGGAGGTTTGTTGGGGGGGGCCTTGGGCGTCGTCACCCTCGTCGCTCTGGCCGCGGCACCGCTCCACGCGGCCGGTTTCAGCATCTTCGAGCAGGGCTCCAAGGCCACGGGGATGGCGGGAGCCTTCACCGCGCAGGCGGACGATCCGTCGCTGCTGTTCTACAACGCCGGCGGCCTGGCGTTCGTCGAGAAGACGGCCGTCTCGGGCGGCGCCACCTGGATCCGCAGCACCAAGGCGGAGTTCCAGGGCGCGGCTCCCTTCCCGGGGCCCAACTATTCGGCGAAGCAGGAGACGCTCTCCGAGTTCCCGCCGCACCTCTACTGGGTGCAGCCGCTCACCGCCACCTGGAAGTTCGGCCTCGGCATCGAGACGCCGTTCGGCCTCACCACCTCGTGGGAGAACCCGGACCAGTTCGCCGGCCGTTTCCTCTCCACCAAGGCCTCGCTGCAGGCCTTCGACATCAACCCGACGATTGGCTGGCAGGTGACGCCGACCTTCGGCATCGGCGTCGGCGGCATCGTCCGCGTCTCCAAGGTGGAGCTCAACCGGCACATCCCGGCGAACAACCCGTTCACCCTGCTGGCCTGCCGACGTCGGCCGGCTGAACCTCGAGTCGGACTACACCAAGAACAGCTACGGCTTCAACGTCGGCATCCTGCACCGCTGGAACGAGAGCTTCTCCTGGGGCCTCTCCTACCGCAGCCAGATCTCGGCGGACTACGACGGCACCGCCCGGGTGACCCAGATCTCCAGCGGCAACCCGGTGTTCGACACCATCGTCGGAACCCAGATCCCCTTCGGCAAGAAGCTGCCGGTGGAGACCTCGATCGACTACCCCGATCGAGGCGAGCCTCGGCCTCGCCTTCGCCCTCACCCGCGACCTGCTGCTGGAGACGGACTTCAACTACACGGGCTGGAGCTCCTTCAAGAGCGTGCCGATCAACTTCACCGGCGGCCCGGGCGAATCCCTGCCCGACACCAGCCTGCCGCAGGACTGGAAGAACTCCTACAGCTACCGCGCCGGCCTGCGCTGGACGACGAGCCCGGCCACGCAGTGGCGCTTCGGCCTGGTCTTCGACAAGACCCCGCAGCCCGAGGAGGGGGTCTCGCCGCTCCTGCCCGACGCCGACCGCACCGGCTACTGCATCGGCTACGGCCACACGACCGGCTTCAAGTACGACATCGGGCTCATGTACCTCGACTTCAAGAAGCGCACCAAGAACGAGTTCCGCGCCAGCGAGGGCCCGTTCCTGGGCACCTACAAGACGCAGGCCGTGCTGCTGGGTGTGACGCTCAACTACTAACCCGGACCATTCAAGGAGATCGCAACATGCATCGTCTCCAACCTTAAGGCGGGCGCCCTGGCGCTCGCCTCTCCTCATGGTGGGCTGGGGCCGGCTTCGCGCAGGTGAACACCGGCGCGGCCAACTTCGCGACTTACGTCGCCTTTGGCGACAGCCTGACCGCCGGCTTCTCGAACGGCTCGATCTACGAGAGATTCCAGCGCAACAGCTACCCGGCCCTGATCTATCGCCAGGCGACCGGCAAGACCACCGGCTTCGAGCAGCCGCTGGTCAGCGCGCCGGGCCTGCCCGGGGTTCTCCGGCTGACCGGCCTCTTCCCCACGATGATCATCGCGCACCCCGGGCACCGCCACCCTGCTCAACGCTCAATCTGCAGCGGCCCTACAACAACCTCGCCGTGCCGGGCGCCAGCCTCCACGATCTGCTCACCAAGACGCACTCTACGAGTCCCACAGACCCCACGGACCTTGTTTTGCGAGGATTGGGCGGCGGCACCACCCAACTCCAGCAGGGGCTGTCGCTCAAGCCGACCTTCGTCTCGCTCTGGATCGGCAACAACGACGCCCTGGCCGCCGCCACCTCCGGAGTCGCCGTCGAAGGGCGTGACGCTGACCCCCGCGGCCCAGTTCGACACCGAGTACCGCGCGGTGGTCAACGCCATCACCGTCACCGCGGGCGTCAAGCAACTGGTGGTCGCCAACATCCCGGACGTGACGAGCATCCCGTTCGTGACCACCATCCCGCGGTTCCTCGTCAACCCGCGGACCAATCAGCTCGTCCGCGGTCCCGGCGGCAGTCCGATCCCGCTGATCGGCCCCGACGGTCCGCTCCAGGCGGGTGACTTCGTGCTGCTCACCGCCAGCGACCGAGCTCGGCGCCGGCCGCGGCATCCCCGTCGCATTCGGTAACGGCACCGGCAGTCCCGCTCTCCAACAACGCGGTGCTCTCCGCCGCCGAGGCCGCCACCATCAAGGCGCACGTCGACGCCTACAACACCACCATCCGCACCGTCGCCAACGAGAAGGGCGCGGCCTTCGTGGACGCCAACGCCGTGCTGCGCAACATCGCGACCAGCGGCCTCCGCATCGGCGGCATCAGCTACAGCAGCGCGTTCCTGACCGGCGGCATCTTCGGCTACGACGGCGTCCATCCGACGCCGCTCGGATACGCCTACGTCGCCAACCTGTTCATCGACGCCATCAACGCTACCTACGGCGGCGACATCCCGGAGGTCGACCTCTATCCGTTCGTCTTCGGCCCCCTGCCGTCGGCCACGGCCGCGATCTCGACCGGAAAGGCGTCGTCCGGCGACTTCACCCAGTACGTCTTCACGCCGGAGGCCCGGCGTAGCCTGCTGCTGTCCCTCAACGTTCCCAAGTGGATCGTCGACGGCACCAAGCCGCCGCGCAAGCCCCGCCACCCTCGCGGGTAGCGCCCAACTCCTCCAGGACTTGGGCCGGGTAAATACGGGCCCCAGCGCCATTTCGCAGAAGGGCGGGAGCGATCCCGCCCTTTTCTTTTGGCAAAATGTCACGAAATCCCGCCCGAGAGCACCTATAATAGGACTCCATGATCCGGAGTTGTTTTATTTTATTGCAGGTCATCTAAGTATTCACTGGTTCGATCCTCCCCGGAGGAGAGGACGGAGGCATTCCATGTCGGAGGTCTCATGCGTGCGCGAACAGAGGGGAAGCACTTTGGCGAGCCTCTAGTCTGGCTCGCGGCGGCGGTCTGTCTGTGGGCTGGCCAGACCGCTTGGGCGCAGGGCCCCGCGGCTTCCACGGAAGCACGGGGGAGGACCGGTTCGCTGGGGCTGCGGGCCGGAGCAGAGATTCCGCCGGAAAAGATCCAGGAGCTGTACCGCAAGATCCTGTCCGACTGGTCGGCGGGCCAGACCGACCAGGCGCCGGACGAGCTGATCGAGCTCGAGACGGCGGTCGCGGTGGACACGGACGCGCGGACCCACCGAATCCTCCTCAAGGAAGAGCAGACGGTGATCCACCAGGTCGGCGGCGCCGACCTCGAGGCGCTGGTGCCGATCGCCGTGCTCCATCACGAGGCCTACCGGCGCCTGCTCGAGCGCCGCGTCCGCGGCCACGCCCTGGCGATGGTCCACACCCGCAACATGGCGAAGGACCTCGCCCTCCTCTACAGCGAACAGTCCGGCTCCGAGGGGGCGAAGCTCGTCGCCAGCCGCCTGCTGACCAGTCTCGGCGGGCTGCTCCTGCAGTCCGCCCAGCAGCTCCCGGCGGCGGAGATGTTCCAGAAGGGGATCGAGCTGGACGGCCGCAACATCGCCGCCCTGCTGGCGCTCTCGACGGTCTACGAGAAGAACGCGCAGGCCGAGACCGCCGTCAAGCTCCTGCGCCAGGCCCTGGAGATCGAGCCCGCCAACGCCGAGGGCCGCCTCCGCCTGGCGCTCAACCTCAAGCGGCTGGACCAGGACGCCGAGGCCCGCAAGCTGCTGGCGGGGCTGGTGGCGGACAAGGAGCCCTCCTGGGTCACCCCGCTCGCCTACCAGGAGCTCGCCCGGCTCGACGGCGACCGGAAGAAGGGAGCCGCCGAGGCGGAGAAGGTGCTGCGCCAGGGCATCGAGCGCTTCCCCGAAGATCTGCGGCTGCGCATCCAGCTCGCCGCGGCGCTCGACCGCAGCGGCGCGCCGGGCGAGGCGACCGCGCTGATCGAGAAGGCGCTCGCCAAGTCCACCCCCCGTGAGGCCGGCGCCTCCCGCTACCTCTACAACGCGGTCCGCGCCGACGAGTTCGCGCCGACGCGGACGTTCCTCGACGAGAACTCGAGGTCGCGCCTCCAGGTGCTGGCGCAGGCCCTGAGCGCTCCGCCCGCCGAAACCACGGGAACGGGGGTGGCGCCATGAGCTACCGCGCAGATCTTTTGCATCGAGCGGTGATGACCGGGACCGCGGGGCTGCTGCTTGCCGGCGCGGCGCTCGCTCAGGTGGCGGTGCGCATCCAGAGCCCCAGCCCGGACCAGCCGGTCTTCGGCACCACGCAGGTGGACGTCGGCGTCAACTCCGGGGAGAAAGTCGAGCGGGTGGAGGTGTTCGTCAACGGCAAGCTGATGGGGACGTCGCAGAAGCCCCCCTACCAGTTCAGCCTCGACGTCGGCGACGACAACATCCGGCGCGAGTTCCGGGCCGTGGCCCACACCGCCTCCGGCATCGCCGGCGCCGCCACCATCGTGACCCTGCCGGTGCAGATCAACGACGAGATGAACCTCAAGCTGCGCGCCCTGTTCGCCAGCGTGGCCAGCTTCGGCAAGAGCAATCTGGCGCTGAATCAGGAAGACTTCCAGGTGTTCGACAACGGCGTGCCGCAGCAGATCGTCACCTTCGGCCGCGACGAGCTGCCGCTGACCGCCGTCCTGCTCCTCGACACCAGCGAGAGCATGCAGGGGGAGCGGCTGGAGGCCGTCCGCCGGGGCACCCGCGCCTTCCTCGACGGCATGAAGCCGTCCGACGAGGCGATGCTCGCCCTGTTCTCGGACCGGCTGCTGAACTTCACCCCCTTCACCTCCGACAAGAAGGAGCTCGACTCGGCGATCGCCACCACCCAGGCGGCGGGCGGGACGGCGGTCAACGACTTCCTCTACCTCTCCCTCAAGCTCCTCGACGCCCGTCAGGGGCAGCGGGTGGTGGTGCTGTTCTCCGACGGCTCGGACGTGCACAGCGTCCTGCCCGCCTCGGACGTCCTCTGGAAGGCCCGCGCCGGACAGTCGCTGATCTACTGGATCCAGCTCGGCGGCAAGCACAAGTCGTTCACCTCCGCCTGGCGCGACTTCAAGGGCAACGACCGCGAGTTCGACGAGCTCGAGAAGGCGGTCCAGGAGAGCGGCGGCCGCATCCTCGCGATCAACCGCATCAACGAGCTGGAGGGGGCCTTCCGCAACATCCTCCAGGAGCTGCGCCAGCAGTACGCCCTCGGCTATTACCCGACCACCGCCAAGGGGGACGGGAAATGGCACAAGGTCGAGGTCCGGCTGCGCGGGGGCGGCGGCAGGGTCCACACCCGCGAGGGGTACGCGGACTACTAGGTTTCGCCTGAAATAGAAAAGATCTGAAAAAAACCTCTTGACCCTCACGCAACGTGAGGGTCTATCGTCTTCTTGTGGCCGGATGGACCGGCCGGAAAGGAGACCACCGATGCGCCCCCCGCCCTGGAAGGTGGGCGAGCTGGCCAGGCGGACCGGAGTGTCCGTGCGGGCGCTCCACCACTACGACGAAATCGGGCTGCTCTCGCCGTCGCTCCGCTCGGAGTCGGGCTACCGCCTGTACACCGAGACCGACGTGGCGCGGCTGCAGCAGATCCTGTCGCTGCGGACCCTGGGGTTCTCCCTGGAGGAGTCCGGGGAGTTCCTGCGGCGCCCCGACGTCACCCCCGACCGCGTGCTGCGGCTCCACATCGCGCATCTGAAGGAGCGGATCGAGCTGCAGCAGGGCCTGTGCGACCGCCTGGAGAGGGTCGCGGCGCGCTGGGAGTCGGACGAGAAGATTCCAACGGAGGAGTTCCTCCAGATCATCGAGGAGACCACGATGTACGAGAAGTACTACACCCCGGAGCAGATGGACGAGCTGAAGAAGAGGGGAGAGCTGCTCGGCCCGGAGCGGATCCGTCAGGTCGAGGCCGAGTGGCCGGAGCTGATGGCCAAGGTCCAGGCCGAGATGGACAAGGGGACCGATCCCGCCGACGAACGGGTGCAGGCGCTGGCCCGCCGCTGGATGGAGCTGGTCCAGGAGTTCACCGGCGGCGATCCCGGCATCACGAAGTCGGTGGGCCAGGTCTGGCAGCAGGAGACCACGGTCCACGGCATGGACACCGGCAACATGCGGAGCCTGATGGGGTATGTCCAGCAGGCGATGGCGGCGGGGAGGAAGGTGGAGTAGGGAGAGATGAGCCCCAGGGCGTGTTGCCCTCTGGGGCGTCCTCGCTCCCTGCCTACAGCAACCCCGCCTTCCGCGCCCGCCGCAGCACCTCGCCGCCGAGGTGGCCGTAGGCGGCGGCGCCGGTCGACCAGCTTTCGGTGTCGAAGATCGGGCGCCCCTGGGCGGGCGCCTCGGCGAGGCGGACGTTGACCGGGATCTCGGTGCGGAACACCTTGGAGCCGTAGTCGCGCCGGACGGTGGCGACGACGTCGTCGGTCACCCGGGTGCGGTGGTCGACCAGGGTGAGCAGGATGCCGAGCAGCTCGGTCTTGCGGCCGATGCGGTCGCGCGACGAATCGACCAGCGACAGGAAGCCGTCCAGGGCCTCGGTGTCGAGGCGGTGGGGGGAGACCGGGACGATGAACGCCTCGGCGGCAACGAGGGCGTTGACGGTGAGGATCGAGAGCCCGGGCGGGCTGTCCATCACGATCACGTCGTAGCGGCGGCGGACGGGGTTGAGGGCCTTCTTCAGGAGCTTCTCCGGCTCCTGCTTGCGGGCCAGGGCCATGTCCATGCCGGCCAGCCGCAGCGAGCCCGGGAGGAGGGAGAGCCCGAGGACGGAGGTTTCGACCACCGCCTCGGCGGCCTCCGCCTTGCCGGTGAGCACCTCCGCCGTGGACACCTCCGCCTGATCGCGGCCGACGCCCAGCGAGAAGGTCGCCGAAGCCTGCGGATCCAGGTCGATCAGCAGCGCCGTCAGGCCGCTGCGGGCGAACGCGGCCGCCAGGTTGACCGCGGTCGTCGTCTTGCCGACTCCCCCCTTGAGATTGGCCAGAGCCAGTCGCATGCGTCTTCCTCCTCCTCGACGGCGTGTTCCCTTGAAGAACTACGCGGGCATTCTATCGCGGCGTGTTAAAATTAAGCCGAAGCTAATACATTCAGGAGAGGGAATCCCATGTCCGAAAGCGATCGCATCGTTCGCTGCGCCATCCACCCCGCCATCGGCATCTCCCGGGTCGGCAACGCGCCGCCGGAAGACTTTTATCTCGCTCCCGAGATCCCGGGCCATCCGGCCGATCCCGGGCCCTCGGGCTACAAGACGCCGGCCGGGGAGATCCGGCGCGAGGCGGCCCGTTTCCGCGTCTATGGGTACGACGAGGCAGGCGAGGTGGTTCAGGAGATCACCGCCGCGGACGCCGAGATCGTCTGGGAGGTCCACCTTGCCAACCGCAAGGCCGCCTGGTACCAGTTCCTGAACGCGCTTGACCTCAAGCAGTTCGCGATGACGCCGACCTACCGCAATGCCACGGTCGCCGGCGCCCAGCGCGACGATCTGGTGATCGATCCCGGCGCGAAACGGATCAGCGGTCCGGACCGGCACGGCCCCGAGTACACCTTCGATCAGGGCTGGATCTCCTTCGCGGAGAGCCATCCCATCCTCGTGCCCCTGGGCGAGATCCGCACCGACGAGGCGGGCCGCCTGATCGTCATCGGTGGCGCCGGCCACTCGGCCTCGGCCTCCGGCGCCCAGGCGGTCACCTTCGCCAACAACGACGGCTGGTACGACGACACCTCGGATGGTCCGGTAAGGGCCACCGTCCGCTTCGGCGACCGCGTCCTCGAAGCCGAGCCGGCCATGGTGGCGGTCACCCCGCCCAATTACGGCCAGGGGCTCCACGGGGTGGTCACCCTGTACGACGTGGTCTACGACCTCTTCCTGCGCCAGGAGTGGATCGCGCCGCCCCCGAAGCTGGTCTTCTGGGAGCACATCTTCCCCCTCTTCGAGCGCCTGGTGAACAGCCAGTGGGTGAATCAGGGGATCTACTTCCTCTTCGGGGCCGGCTCGCCGAGCGACCTGACCGCTCCCGCCTATCTCGAGAAGCTCGCCAGCCCCGCTCCCGAGCACCGGCCGGTCCGCGAAGCTCTGTTCCACTGGTTCCGCCAGCCGCCACCCCCCTGGACCAACCCCTCGCCACGCGCCGATCTGCCGCCGCTCGATCCTGCCGGCCTGCCCCCCTTCTATGGTGACGGCATCGACTTCGACGTGTCTATCTACGATCTGGCGGTGACCGACACTCAATATGAATGGCTGCGGCGCTGGGCCGAGGGGGATTTCGAGACGGGGGAGAGAGAGCCTTCGGCATCGCGGCGGTCGCTTCAGGACGTCCCCCTGGCCGAGCAGCCGGCGGTGCTGGACCGTGCCCCCCTGGAAGATTGCCTGGGAGGTCCGTTCCACCCCGGCATCGAGCTGACCTGGCCGATGCGCGTCCCCAGCATGTGGCGGGACCCGGGCGAGAGCGGCCTGCTCTTCCGGCTCAACATCCTGCCCGCGGGCGAGCAGCCCGAGGACGACTACGGCCCCTACCTCACTCCCGAGATCGCGCTCGGCCTCGGTGGTCCCCTGGAGGCGAGCGGCCCCGGCACCCTCACCCGCTGGCTGGGCGTTCCCTGGCAGACCGACGAGGCGAGCTGCCTCTCCGGCTACAACCCCTCGAACTACCTCTCGCTCCCCTCGTTCTGGGCGGCGCGGGTGCCCAACCAAGTGCTCGCCATGCAGTCCTACGAACGCCTCTCGGTGCCGGGCCTGCCGCCGGCGCAAAGGATGAAGCACCTCGCCTACCGCCAGTTCTGGCTGCGCGATCTGACCGGCCAGGGCACCAACCAGGCCCGCATCAACCAGATGGTCGCGAACTGGGACGCGATGGGGATCATCGCCGAGCAGCCGGTGCCGCCCGGCCCGCCCGGCGATCCTCTGGAGCCGGGCTGGCCGCGGCGCTACTGGGTAGAGACGGGGCGCGCCGAGAAGTACGAAGAGCCCGATCCCACCTTCGAGCAGGTGAAACGGGCCGAGAGCCCGCTCGCGCCGGAGAGGGGAGCGCTCTTCACCGAGCTCTTCACCGAGATAAACGCCGAAGCCCTGCCGGCCCGTACGGCGGCCGAACGCAAGGCCCGGCCGCAGCCGCGGCGGTTCCCCTTCCGTCGCGACGATCGTTGAGGAGCGATCAGCGGTTGGGCTCCTCTCCCATCGTGGCCGTGGCCGGGGGTGGCCCCGCGGGTGCGGTGGCCGCCCTCGTCCTGGCCCGGCGCGGGCTCCGGGCCGTCGTCCTGGAGTCCCGCGCCACGCCGGAGCGCAAGGTGGGTGAGTGCCTGCCGCCCACTCTCACGCGCCTCCTGCGCGACCTCGGCCTGGAGGACCTCCTCCAGCGCGGCGATCACCTGCGTTCCCTCGGCAACCGGTCCGTCTGGGGCTCCTCCGTTCCGGGCGAGCGCCCTTTCCTCGCCGGCACCCAGGGGGATGGCTGGCACGTGGACCGGCTCGCCTTTGAGAAAGGGCTCGCGGAACGTGCCCGCGCCGCCGGAGTGGACTGGCGCTGGGGGAGCCGCCTCGTTCGCTGCGCGGCGGAGGACGGCGGCTGGCGCATGGAGATCGAATCCTCCAGCGGCCGGGAGATCCTGAGGGCCGATTTCATCGCCGACGCCACCGGCAGGCCCGCTCGTCTGGCGCGGCGGCTCGGCGCCCGCCGGCTGCGCTACGACCGTCTCGTCGGGGCCGCCTCCCTGCTGCGGAGCCCGGCGCCGGCCGCCGACACTTACACCCTGGTGGAGGCGGTCCCTTCTGGCTGGTGGTACTCGGCCCTCCTCGCCGACGGCCGTCTGGCGGTCGCTTTCATGACCGACGGCGACCTCCTGGACCGCGGTGCCGCTTCCTGGCGGAGTGTCCTGGCGGAGACCGGCGAAACCCGCGCCCGCGTCGAGCGCCATGGCTATGGGATGGAGGGGCCCCTACGGATCCTCCCTGCCGAGACCTCCCGTCTGGATACGATCGCGGGAGAAGGCTGGCTGGCTCTAGGAGATGCCGCGGCGGCCTATGATCCCCTTTCCTCGAACGGAATCGGATCGGCCATGGGCTCCGGCTTCTACGCCGCGCAGGCAATCGCGGATACCCTGGCCGGCCATGCGGAGGCCCGCCTCGCGTATCGCGATCTCATGCAGCGGGCCTACGGCGCCTGCCTCGATCTCCAGCGCCATCACTACGGCGAGGAGAGGCGCTGGCCCGACTCCCCCTTCTGGCGCCGGCGGCACCGGGCCGGATACTGCCTCGAGCCGCTCGGAAGCGGGCCGCCGGCGTAAGGCCCGCTCACCGCCCGCCGTGTCCGGCCTTGGCCTCCCGCTCGAAGCCCGGAAGGATCGCCTTGACGAAGGCGTTCGAGACCAGGCGGACGATGATCTCCCAGGTGCTGGTGTCGGGATCCGAAACCGTCCCCGAGAGGTCGGCGACGGTGGCGACCTGATCGCGCGGGCGATTCTCCAGGAGGTGGGAGACGCCGCCGACGATCTTCTCGTAGAGCTTCTTCAGGACCGGCTTCTTCTTGTCCTGTTGCGGATCGTAGATCTTGACGTCCTTGAACAGCGGCTTCAGATAGCCGTCGATGCGGCCGTTGTGGACCTTGACCTCGGAGTAGACCGAGAAGGTCCCCTGCGCCGCGTCGAACTTGCCGTAGGCGCGCAGGAAGCCGTTGATCGAGGGCAGGCTCGCTCCGTCGACCGCCACCAGGAGATTGAAATCCGGCCCCTTGGTGGCGTCGCGGAAGGTGGCGACGGCGCGCGCGGCGCCATGGCCCATGAAGTGCCCGGTCAGCCTGGCCTTGGCCGGCCCCTCCCGGAAGCCGCTCGAGATGTTGGTCACGTCGAGGTCGGCGCCGTTCACGAACAGGCGGACGCGGCGGTCCTTCACCGGGGTGATCAGGCCGAGGTTGCCGTCGACCAGGCGCAGGCGCTCGATCTCGACCGGCATCGCGGGCTCCTGGTCCTTTGCGACCTTCGCCACCTCCTTGCCGCGGGCCTTCTCGGCGGACGCGGTGGCCTCCGTGTGCGTGTAGTCGAGACGGAGCCCGCGGACGGTGACGTCGGCGATGCGCGCCTCGCGGTGCTTGGGCCCGTACTCGACCTCCCCTTGCGAGGAGAGGGCGCCGCCGGTGAGCGTCAGGTTCGCCCGTTCCCCGAACTCCCGCAGGCGTTCGAGAGGCACGTTCTCCACCTTGTAGTTGGCGTGGATGCCGGGGTAGGGCTCGGCCAGGAAATCGGCGTTGCCGTCGAGCACGGCGCGGCCGGTGTCGAAGACCACGCCGTCGCTATGGATCGCCGAGGGGTAGACCCGGTCGCGCGAGCGGATGTTGCGGATGTTCGAGGCCGTCACGTTCCAGTGCGAGATGTGGAGCGGCCGCTTGGGGTCGGTGTCGATGTAGACGAGGTCCCCGTCGCGCACCTGCATCAGGTTGAACTTGAGCGGGTAGATCGATTCCAGGGCCTGCTGCCAGCCGCGGTCCTGGATCTTGACCTGGTCGCGGTCCTCCTGGCGGAGCTGCGGCAGATTGACGTGGACCCGCGGCCCGTCGAAGACCGCGTCGGCCACCAGATGCCCGCTGAGGATCTCCCGCCACTCGACGCTGGTGGTCAGGCGGGGGATCTCCGCCACCGGCGGATTGGGATTGGCGTCCTGGCGGATGACCGCCCGCTCCAGGGTCAGCGCCAGCCCGAAGGGGCTCAGGTGGGCGTGTCCGAGGGTGACGTGGTACCCGTGCAGCCGCTGGTTGACCTTGGCCTCCAGGGTACGGCGGAGATATTCGTCGAAGTGCCGGGCGATAAGGACGACGATGAGGAGGAGGGCCGCTATCAGCACGATCCAGAGGATGCCGCGCCGGCCGAGGGGCTGGCGGGCGCGTTTCGTCTCCTCCGTCTGCCGCTCGGGCGCCTCCAGCTCCGGTTCATGATGTTCCTGGGGTTCTGCGAAAGCTCGGTTCAACATACAACCTCGGAGGCTCTCCGGCAGGGAGATGCATGCGGAGTTTGCTCTAGCAAGGTGTTTGCCAGATCTGGGCGCTAGACTTCTCCCGCCAGAAGAGGAGAGATCCATCATGGAAGAGCGCCCGAATCCGGGCTTCGCCCGGCGTCTGACCCTGTTCGACGCCACGATGATCGTCATCAGCGGCATCATCGGCTCGGGGATTTTCATCAATCCCTACGTGGTGGCGCGGGCGGTCCATACGCCGTTCCTGATCCTCGGGGTCTGGATCGCCGGCGGCCTCATCGCCCTGTTCGGCGCCTTCGTCTTCGCCGAGCTGAGCACGGTGATGCCGCGGGTGGGCGGGCAGTACGCCTTCTTCCGCGAGGCGTTCTCCCCGATGGTCGCCTTCCTCTACGGCTGGGGATTGCTGCTGATCGTCCAGTCCGGGGCCACGGCGGCGGTGGCGGTGGCGTTCGCCGAGTACGTGGCGCGGCTGGTCGATCTGCCGCCGGGCAGCGAGCGGTGGCTCGCCGCGGCGATCCTGCTGGCCGTCGCGGCCTTCCATGCCCTGGGGATCAAGCCGGGGGCCGTGGTGCTCAACGTCCTCACCTTCTCCAAGACGGTGGCGCTGGCGGCGCTGATCGTGGGCGCCTTCCTGCTCACCCGCCACTCGGGCCTGACCTTCGAGCCGCTCGTGCCGGCGGACCTCGGAGGGCTGCCGCTGCTCTCCGCCTTCTTCGCGGGGCTGGTGCCGGCGATGTTCGCCTATGGCGGCTGGCAGAACCTCAACTACGTCGCCGAGGAGGTGAAGGAGCCCCAGCGCAACCTGCCGCGGGCCATCCTGATCGGCGTCTTCTGCGTGATCGCGGTCTACGTCTCGGCCAACGTGGCCTACGTGCACGTCCTCGGGGCGCCGGCGCTCGCGGCCACCAAAACGCCGGCCGCGGACGTGGCGGCGCTCCTGGTGGGGGAGACCGGGGCCCGGGTGATCAGCCTGCTGATCGTGGTCTCCACCTTCGGCTTCATGAACCTGTCGCTGCTCTCGGCGCCGCGCGTCTACTACGCGATGGCGGCGGACGGCCTCTTCTTCCGCTCGCTCGCCCGCCTCTCCCCGCGATTCCGGGCGCCGACCGCGGCGATCCTGCTCCAGGGCGGCCTCGCCGCCGCCTACGCGCTGTCGAACACCTACGACCGCCTGCTCAGCTACGCCGTCTTCGCGGACTGGATCTTCTTCGCGCTGGCCGGCGGCGCGCTGATCGTCTTCCGCCGGAAGCTGCCCGCCGCGCCGCGGCCGTTCCCGGTGCCGGCCTACCCCTGGGTGCCGCTCCTCTTCATCCTCGCGGAGCCGGGGATCGTGCTCAACATCTACTTCACCGACACCCGCAACGCGCTGATCGGGACCGGGATCTTCCTGCTGGGGGTGCCGGTGTACTTCTTCTGGCGGGGTGCGAGAAGATCGGCGCCATGAAAGGCAGCGTCTACATGCGTTGGGCCAAGGATCACGCCATGGCCCGGTACAACCTCGCCAACAGCGGGATGCTGGGCTGCTCGACGGAGGATCTCGTCCTGGAGCCCGGGGATCTCCAGGTCAACGGCGCGAACCGGGACGGCTACCCCCCACTGCTGGAGGCGATCGCCGCGCGCTACGGCGTCGCGCCGGAGCAGGTGGTGACCGCCCCCGGGACCTCCGGCGCCAACTTCCTCGCCTTCGCGGCGCTGATCGAGGCGGGCGACGAGGTGCTGGTCGAGCGCCCCACCTACGAGCCGCTCCTCGCCGCCCTCGGCTTCCTCGGCGCCCGCGTCCGCCGGTTCGAGCGCCGCTTCGAGAACGGCTATCGCCTGGATCTCGACGAGATCCGCTCCCAGCTCACCGACCGCGTGCGCCTCGTGGTGCTGGCGAATCCGCACAACCCGAGCGGCGTGCTGCTGCCGCCGGACGAGGTCGCCGGGCTGGCGCGGATCGCCGCGCAGGTCGGCGCCTATCTCCTGGTGGACGAGGTCTACCGCGACATCTGGTTCGACGAGGCGCCGCCGAGCCACGTCCACCTCGGCCCCCACGTGCTCGCCACCAGCAGCCTGACCAAGAGCTACGGCCTCTCGGGGCTGCGCTGCGGCTGGGTCCTCTGCGCGCCGGACGTCGCGCGCCGCCTGCGGCTCACCCGGGACCCGATGCAGGCCGTGGACTCGGTGCCCAGCGACACCCTGGCCGCCGCCGCCTTCCGGCAGCTCCCCCGGCTGGCCGAGCGGAGCCGCGCGATCCTCGATCCCAACATCGCGCAGATCCGCGCCTTCCTCGCCGAGCACCGGGAGCAGCTCGACTGCGTCGTCCCGCACGCGCTCGATGACCGTCTTCCCGCGCCTCCGGAACGAGGAGGACAGCGAGCCCCTCCACGACTGGCTGCGCGGCCGCGACACCTCGATCGTGCCGGGGAAGTTCTTCGAATCCCCCCGCCACTTCCGCCTGGGCTTCGCGGTGATGCCCGAGGATGTGGCCCGGGGGCTGGAGCATCTGGCGGGAGGGGTTGCGGCGGGTGATAACCGGCGGGGTCGCTGTCTCCCCCCGCGCCCATGGCCGCACCCTGGGAGGGTGTAGGCCGGGCGGCATGGCGCTCCCCGGACCCCTGGAATGCCGGGTCCGATCCTGGCATAGTCAACCCAATGGAAACTCAAGAGACCTGCCTCGACCTCGCGGCGCTCGCCCGTGATTCCGGACCCGATCCCAAAGCCCGGGTCTCCACCATGGCGGCCGGCCTTGTCGGTTCGGAGATCCTCCGCATCGCTTCGGAGATCCGCGCCCTGGTCGCCGGGGGCCGGACCGTCTGCAACCTCACGGTGGGGGATTTCAATCCCCGGTACTTCCCGATCCCGGCCCGGCTCGCCGACGCCACTCGCGCCGCGCTGGAGCGCGGGGAGACCAACTACCCCCCGGCGAGCGGCATCCCCGAGCTGCGGCAGGCCGTGGCACGGTTCTACGAGCGGGAGCTGGGCCTGCGCTACCCGGTCGAGTCGGTGCTCGTCACCGGCGGCGCCCGGCCGATCATCTATTGCGCCTTCCGCACCCTGTGCGATCCCGGCGACCGGGTGGTCTACCCGGTGCCGAGCTGGAACAACAACCACTATGTGCACATGGTGGGCGCCGTGGGCGTGCCGGTGGTCTGCCGGCCGGAGCACCGGTTCCTCCCCAGCCCGGCGGATCTGCTCCCGGCCCTCCCCGGAGCCCGCCTGCTCTGCCTCAACTCCCCCCTGAACCCCACCGGCACCGCCTTCACGCGCGAGGACCTGCTCGGCATCTGCGAGGCGATCCTGGAGGAGAACGAGGGGCGCGCCCGCCGCGGCGAGCGCCCGCTCTTCCTGCTCTACGACCACATCTACTGGATGCTCCGCTTCGGCGGCATCCCGCATGTGACGCCGCCCGAGCTGATCCCCGAGATGGCGCGCTACACCGTGTTCGTGGACGGCATCAGCAAGGGGTTCGCGGCCACCGGGCTGCGGGTCGGCTGGACCGTCGGGCCGGTGGACGTGATCTCCCGGCTGTCCGCCGTGCTCGGCCACGTCGGCGCCTGGGCGCCGCGCGCCGAGCAGTTCGCCACCGTCGAGCTGCTCGACGATCCGGAGGGCATCCGCCAGTACGAGGAGGTCTTCCAGCGGGAGCTCCAGGTGCGCCTCGACCGGCTGCACGCGGGTCTCCAGGCGATCAAGGGGCAGGGCCTGCCGGTGGACAGCATCCCGCCGATGGGCGCCATCTATCTCACCGCCCGCATCCACCCTTTCGGCCGCCAGACCGCCGGACGCGGCGAGCTGCGCACCAACGACGACGTGCGCCGCTGGCTGCTGGACGAGGCCGGCATCGCCGTGGTGCCTTTCCAGGCCTTCGGCTCGACCGAGGACGACGGCTGGTTCCGCCTGAGCGTCGGCGCGGTCTCCATGGCGGACGTCGAAGAAGCCCTGCCGCGGCTCGAGGCGGCTTTGCGTCAGCTCGCCTGAGGACGATCCGCCGGGACGAACGTGATCTCCAGCGGCTCGCCGGGGCTGTGGATCCTGATCGTGAACTCGGCCTGGCTCAGCTTCAGGATCTCGACCTTGTAGGGAATCGACTCTTCCACCATCGTCAAGCCCCCGTTCTCGGATTTCCAGGTTCCGAACGCGGGCTTGCCGTGCGGCGAGGTGATGACCAGGGTGCCGTCCGACAGGAAGATGTACAGCATGCCCGGCTCGACGCCGGACGACCGGCTCACTTTCCAGACCTGATTGACGAAGCTCGCGGCGGCTTCCCGCTGCTGCGGCTCTGGGGTGCTCGCGGCCGGAGCCGGCGGTCTGGAGCAGTTGGAGAGCAGCAGGAGCATCGTGACGGCAAGGATGAGGCGAGGATTGGAGCATGCGGAAGAGTCTCCCACCAGCCCGGCCGCGCGGCAAGGACGCGGGTGCTACGATCCGGTCCGATGCACGAGATCTACATCGACGCCGACGGCTGCCCGGTCAAGGACGAGATCTACCGCGTCGCCCGCCGGCACGGCTGGAAGGTCTACGTGGTCTCGAACAGCCGGATGTCCGTCCCCATGGACGAGAAGATCCAGCAGGTGGTGGTGGGAGGGCGCTTCGACGAGGCGGACGACTGGATCGCCGAGCGGATCGGCCGCGGGGACGTCGCGGTCACCGCCGACATCCCGCTCGCCGCCCGCTGTCTCGAAAAGGGCGCCCGGGTGCTCAGCACCAAGGGGCACCTGTTCACGGAAGACTCGATCGGCGACGCCCTGGCCACCCGCGAGCTGATGTCCCAGCTCCGCCAGGCCGGCGTGGTCACCGGCGGCCCGGCGTCGATGGTGAAGCAGGACCGGTCGCGGTTCCTCGCCGGCTCTGGAAGAGGCGATCCGGGCCGCGGCGCGGGCGCGGCCTTAGGTTGTAAAAGGGACCTAAGGGACGCCAGGGACAGCAGGGACGAACAGGGACGAACACGGACAAGAAGCACACTGCCGGGACCACGGCGTCCGTGTTCGTCCTTGCTGTCCCTGAGGTCCCTTGGGTCCCTTTTTGCTTTTTGCCGCTTTAACCCTCAGCCCACAGAGACGCCTGCATCCCCGGATTATCGATATACGGCCGGAAACTCAGCACCTTGCCCTCCTGGATCTCCCAGAGGTGCACGATCGGCACGTCGAACGGCTGCCCGGTGGCGACCACTGTGCCCTGCGTGCGCCCGATCGCGACGACGTGGTCCCCGGAATCCAGATAGCGCTCGAAGACCAGGGTCGAGTTGATGTGCTGGGTCAGGTTTCTGAAGAAGAAGCCGAACTGATCGGCGCCCTTGTATGCCCCGCCCCACGGCAGGTCGGTCGACTGAAAGATTTCGACCTCCGGGGACAGCACGCTCAGGATCTCCGGCACGTCGCGGCGCGCGAAGGCTTCGTATAGCCGCTCCACCAGCTCAACGTTCTCGCGTGACATGGATCCTCACCAACGATAGTGACCGATGATCTCGAAGGCGTGAAGGACGTCTTCGGTCCTGGCGCCCTGGCCGATGTTGTGGACGACAAGGTTCTGGTTGTTGCCGCTCGCCCGGCGCTGGGAGATGACGCCGATGTGATGGAGCCCGTTCGAGAGCCGCCAGGCGACGACGTCGCCGGGGTGATAAGGCGCCGAGACCGGGAGAGACTTGCCCTGCCGCTTGAAGTAGGTCATCAGGTTGGGCACACGGCGGTGATCGATGTTCGGATCTGGCCGCCGCAAGCCCCAGAGGCGGGGGTATTCATTGAAGTGGCGCTTGACGTCCTCGTGAAGCTGGACCTGCAGGTCGACGCCGATCTGGCGGAACGCGCGAATGACGACGTCGGCGCAGACGCCGCGGTCCGGCGGAATGTCGCCTCCCGGATAGGCCAGCCGGACATAGGAAGGATCATAGGTCACCGTGACGCCGACCTGGGATTCGGCAGCCCGGGCGAGTCGAGCCGGCGCCGGGACGGCGATCCTGTGCCGGCGCGGCGGTCGCGAACACCACCAGCAGCAGGGCGTAGAAAGTTCTTCTCAAGAGGCCGCTTTCACCGGCGATCCGAACGCGACGAGCGCGAACCAGACCGCGAACACCGAGTAGGCCGCGCCGCCGATCCAGATTCCCGAGCGCCCTCTGGCCGGCGAGCAGGCCCTTGATCAGGACCGTCGCGCCGATGAAGAAGTGAGCGAAGTTTCCCATCGCGACCGCCCGGTTGTAGATGCCGCCGAGCAGGTTGGCCTTCGCCATCCAGTTGACCATGGCGAAGCCTACGTACAGCGCGCCCCCGAGTTGCACCAGCAAAGGGAGCGCTCCCTGGGAAGGCGCTCCGATCCACGTCAGGATCTCCTGCGGCAGAAACGAAGCGGCCACGCCCAGACAGCCCATGAACAGCGCGCTCGCGGCCATCAGCGCCTTGGTGTTCATGGCGCCGTACCGCCGAGCGCGGCGACCGCCTTTGCCAGCGCGGCCGGGACCTTGTCCGGCGCGGTCACGCAGAACCCCAGGTCGCGGAGCAGCCCGTCGTCGAGGCGATAGATCCAGCCGTGGATGGTGAGGTCCTGGCCGCGCGCCCACGCGTCCTGCACGATCGTGGTCTCGCTCACGTGCACGGCCTGCTCGAGCACGTTGAGCTCGCAGAGCCGGTCGGCGCGGGCAGGTGTCCTGGAGCGCGGCGAGGTCCCGCTCGTACTTCCTGCGCACTTCCTGCACGTGGCGCAGCCAGTTGTCGATCAGCCCGAGCCTGGTGCCCAGCGAGCGCCGCCCGCACCCCGCCGCAGCCGTAGTGGCCGCAGACGATCAGGTGCCGCACGCGGAGCACGTCGACGGCGAACTGGAGCACCGAGAGGCAGTTGAGGTCGGTGGGGATCACGACGTTCGCCACGTTGCGGTGCACGAACATCTGCCCCGGCGCCAGACCGACGATCTGGTTGGCCGGCACGCGGCTGTCGGAGCAGCCGATCCAGAGATAAGCGGGCGCCTGCTGGGCGGTGAGCTGCTCGAAAAAGGCCGGCTCGCGCGCGACCATCTCGGCCGCCCACTGGCGATTGTTGCGAAAAGCTCCGGTAGTTTTTCCACGATAAGCTCCCTCTCCCGTTCCGCGGCATCCTACAGGACAGCCAGACTGTCGGACCCGTGGGTCGCAGTGCGCGACCCACGAATTGGAGCGCCGGACCCGTGGGTCTGGAGTGCGCGACCCGCGGACTGGAGAGTCGGACCCGTGGGCCGGAGTGCGCGACCTACGAATTGGAGAGTCGGACCCGTGGGTCGGAGTCCGCGACCCGCGGATTGGAGACTGGACCCGCGGGTCAGAAGCCGCGACCCATGGGTCGGAGTCCGCGACCCCTGGGTCGGAGGCTCGCGACCCGTGGGTCGCGGAGTCTGCGACCCGTGGGTGGAGCCGGACCCGTCGTCAGCACCCACGGGTCCAGGAGCCGAATTCGCGGGTCGGGCGGCGGAAAACACCTGCTCCGCTTCGCGGACCGCGGTCCCAGTCCTGCAATCCTCCAGTAGGATAGGGCTCGCTTGCAAGGGGAGGATAACGAATGAGTGGCGAAGCGCAACTTTCGGGTCCCGATCTCGCGCAGGGAGTCCCCTTGACGGATCTGCCGGAAGGCGGCCGGCTCCTCGGGCACAGCGGCGGCGAGGCGGTGCTGGTGGTGCGGCGGGGGGAGGAGATCTTCGCCGTCGGCGCCACCTGCACGCACTATGGCGGCCCGCTCGCCGAGGGGGTGGTGGTGGGCGATTCGGTGCGCTGCCCGTGGCACCACGCCTGCTTCAGCCTGCGCACCGGCGAGGCGCTGCGGGCGCCGGCCCTCAATCCGGTCTCTTGCTACAGGGTGGAGCGCGAGGGGGAGCGGATCGCCGTCCGCGAGAAGATCGACGCGATTCCGCGGCGCCAGGCGTCCGGCCCCGAGCCGGTCGTCATCGTGGGCGCCGGAGCGGCGGGCAACGCCGCGGCCGAGGCGCTCCGCCGCGAGGGCTATCAGGGGACGATCACGATGATCGGCCCCGAAGCCGACATTCCCTACGACCGGCCCAATCTCTCGAAGGACTATCTCGCCGGCAACGCGCCCGAGGAGTGGATCCCGCTCCACCCCCGCGAATTCTACGACGAGCGCCGGATCGATCTGATCCTCGGGATCGGGGTGACGGCGATCGATCCCCTGGCGCGGACGGTGACCCTCGCGGACGGCCGCTCGCTCGCCTACGGGGCGCTGCTCCTCGCCACCGGCGCCGAGCCGGTCCATCTGCCGATCCCGGGGGCGGACGGGCCGAACGTCCGCTATCTCCGGTCGCTGGCGGACAGCCGGTCGATCATCGCGGCGGCTGAAGGGGCGAAGCGCGCGGTGGTGATCGGGGCGAGCTTCATCGGCCTCGAGGCCGCGGCGTCGCTGCGGGCGCGCGGGCTGGAGGTGACGGTGGTGGGGCCCGAGGACCGCCCGCTCGGCAAGGTTCTCGGGCCGCAGCTCGGCGACTTCATCCGCTCGCTCCACGAGGAGCACGGGGTCGCCTTCCGGCTCGGCCGCAAGCCGGCGTCGATCGGCGAGGGGGAGGTCCGGCTCGACGACGGCTCCGCGCTGCCGGCCGACCTGGTGGTGATCGGCGTCGGCGTCAGGCCCCGGGTCGCCCTGGCCGAGGCGGCCGGGCTGACCGTGGACAACGGCGTGCTGGTGAACGAGCTCCTGGAGACCAGCGCGCCCGGGATCTTCGCGGCGGGGGACATCGCCCGCTGGCCCGATTCCTACTCGGGCGAGCGCATCCGCGTCGAGCACTGGGTGGTGGCCGAGCGCCAGGGGCAGACGGCGGCGAGGAACATCCTCGGCCGGAACGAGCGCTATGACGACGCGCCGTTCTTCTGGAGCCAGCACTACGACGTCGCGATCTCCTACGTCGGGCATGCCACGAAGTGGGACGCCATCGAGGTCTCGGGATCGATCCCCGGGAAGGACGCCGTGGTCACCTTCCGCGAGGGGGGGCGGATCGCCGCCGTGGCGACGATCTTCCGCGACCGCGAGAGCCTGGAGGCGGAGATCGCGATGGAGGCGGGGGATCAGGCGGCGGTGGAGCGGGCGGTGCGGGGGGAGAGGTAAGACGGGGTATTTGTGGCCCGTCCTCCGGACGGCTCGTCAAGGCGTCTTGGAGAGCACCCCGCCGGAGTAGACTTCCCCCTTTCCGGCGCGAGCCGGTCCAGAACGTGGGAGTCCGCGCATGCGAATCCTGGTAGCCCTGGGCGGCAACGCCCTGTTGCGGCGGGGCGAAGAGATGACCGCCGAGAATCAGCGAAGGAATGTCCGGATCGCGGCCGAGGCGCTGGCGCCGCTGGGGCGCGAGCATCAGCTCGTGATCACTCATGGCAACGGTCCGCAGGTGGGGCTGCTGGCGCTGCAGAGCGCGGCCTATCAGCAGGCCAGCGCCTTTCCCCTCGACGTGCTGGGCGCCCAGACGGAGGGGATGATCGGCTACATGATCGAGCAGGAGCTCGGCAATCTGCTCCCCTTCGAGCAGCCGTTCGCCACCATCCTCTCGATGGTCGAGGTCGATCCGGAAGATCCGGCTTTCGAGAATCCGTCGAAGCCGATCGGCCCGGTCTACACGGAGGAGGATTCCCGCCGCCTCGCCGCCGAGAAGGGGTGGGTGATGGCGCCGGACGGCGACGGCTTCCGGCGGGTGGTGGCGTCGCCGCTGCCGAAGCGGATCTTCCAGATCCGGCCGGTCAAGTGGCTGCTCGAGAAGGGTTGCATCGTGGTCTGCGCCGGCGGCGGCGGCATTCCGACGATGTACGCGCCGGGGCGCCGGCTGCAGGGGATCGACGCGGTGGTGGACAAGGACCGGGCGAGCTGCCTGATGGCGCGCGAGCTGGAGGTGGACCTCTTCATCATGGCGACGGACGCCGACGCGGTCTATCTGGACTGGGGCAAGCCCACCCAGCGGGCGATCCGGCGGGCCTCGCCGAAGGCCCTCGCCGCCTACGACTTCGCCACCGGCTCGATGGGCCCCAAGGTCGAGGCCGCGGTCGAGTTCGCCGAGCGCACCGGCAAGACGGCGGCCATCGGCGCTCTCGCCGACGTCACCCGCATCGCCCGCGGCGAGGCCGGCACGCTCGTGACGCGGGAGGCGGGCGAGGTGGAGTTCTATCCTGCCTGATCGGATTCAGTCGTGAGGGGCGTCGGGATGCGTGCCGGGAGGGCCGGGGTGGAGCGGCTCCCAGGAGGGGGGATCGCTCGCCGGGAAGCTCTCCTCGCCGGCTTCGTCGACGGGGTCCGGGGGTTCGGGATCGGTGGGTTCCGGGGTGTCGGGCATGGCGGACATCATAGCGCCCGCCATGGTTTGAAGGACGCTAGTCCCGGTAGACCGACAGGTTGGTCGGGCGGAGCCCCTTGGCGACCATGTCGCGCCAGCGGGCCGTGAAGGCGGCCGCGTCGAGGTTCAGGGCCACCTCCCCCGGCGAGCCGGCAGTGGACGATGGCGTCGTAGTAGCGCTTGTCGCCGTCCTTGTAGGTCTCGACGTCGACCAGTTGCATCTGCTTGCCGCGGGCCGCCTGCCACTTGGCGTTGAAGGCGTTCTGATCGAGGGCGGTCCAGAACTCTTTGGGGGTTCCTGAAACCGGAACGTCCCGGCGTAGAGGAGCGACGGTCCGCCGGAGCGGTAGGCGTTCATGTCGAGCAGCCGCAGCCCCTGGGTGCTGGCGAGCTCCTTGACCTTGGCCTCGAAGTCCTTGCGGGACTGGCCGACCCAGAAGGAGTGCTTCTCGCTGAGGTCGCGGAAGATCCCCGCGAAGTTGGTCTTGCCGCCGTTCTGGTAGACGGTGAAGTTGATCAGCCGCTTGCGGCTGCCGGTGACCGTCTTCCAGTTCTTGAGGAAGGTGTCCCAGTCCTGGTTGGCCATCAGGAGAGTCGAGATCTGGGTGCTCCGGAAGATGCCGCTCCAGTAGACCTTGCCCCCCTGCTCGAAGGTCTCGATGTCCATGAGCTGGAGCCCCCGGGTGGCGAGCTCGTCCACCCGCTTCTTGAACGGGCCCCATTCGAGGCCGACCACCACCGCGCGCCCCTCCGGCTCGGGGTTGAAGATGCCGAGGTACTGCGGCACGGGCTGGGGCTTGGCGGCGGCGGCGGGCTTTTTCCCCGTGGCCTTGGCCGGGGCGGCCGCCGCGCGGCGGGCGAGGGCATGTAGATCTCGAGGCTGTCCACGCTCATGCGAACGGTCACCGAGCCGTTGTCGCGGCTGTTGATGTCGAGCGTGTACTCGCCGCCGGCGGGGACGCTGATCGTGGTGGTGTTGAGCTTGTCCCAGGTGGTGCCGATCCAGCCGGTGTCCCGCCAGGCGGTGCAGCGGATCTCCGCCGGGAAGGCGCGGATGTCGAGACCGCGGTTGATGTTCACGGTGTATTTGGTTTTCGCCTTGGTTCCCGCGAACATCTCGGACTCCGGCTTCCCCTCCACGCCGCAGCTCAGCTTCCACGGGCAGCTCCCGTCCGGGCATTTCTGGACGACCATGTCGTTGAAGGTGACCCGGCCCTCGGCCGCCGCCGGGTGCGAGGCGGCGAGGAAGAGCAATCCTCCGGCAAGGAAAGACAGCACAGCGTGCATTCTCATCTACCGCTCCTTTCAGGAGATCAAAGAAGTAAGGACATGGTAACCCGGTTGCGGGTCTCCGGAACATCCTCCCTGGCGTCCCAGGGCCGCGGGGCCGCCGGCCGGCGCGGCCTCTGCTCCTATCGGCATAGACGTTTTCTCTAAAATAACTTAGACTCCCACCTTCGACAGTTCAGTCCTGGAGTAGAAATGAAGATTTTCAAGACGTTCCTGCTGTCCCTCTTTCTGCCCGCTCTCGCGATCTCTCAACAGCCGGCCGGATCCCAGCCCCCGGCGATCACCTTCCAGAAAGGCTCCGTCACGATAGAGGGTGTGACCGCCAGTGGGAAGATCGTCGGCTTCAGCGTCGCCCGCGAGGTCGCCGAGGACGACGTCGCCACCGTGGTGCGCCGCTCCCAGGTGCTGACGGAGGACGACGGGGACGGCAAGGTCCAGTGGGACCTCGGCCGCGACGTGCCGCTGCGCTCGATCTGGGTGGCGGTGGACCTCGCGACTGGCCAGGTGGCCGCGGCGGCGCCGGAAGGCTATCCGCTGCGCCGGGTGGACTGGCGAGGGCGCGGGATCGTGCGGGGCGATCCGCGGTCGGACCGGGTGGAAGACGCCCGGAGCTTCGCCGAGGTGCTGCTGGTGCGTCCGGGAGTAGGAGCGTGGCGGCTGACGGTGGGGGACGGCAGCGACGCGGACGACGACGGCCTGCCGGACGGCAAGCTCGCCGCCGCGCTCGACCGCATGAGCCCGATCGGCGGCACGGCCGAGCCGCCGAGCCGTTTCGATCCCAGGGACGTCCTGGTGCTCGTCGATCCCAACCGGATGGAGCTGACGGTCGTGCAGGCCGGCAACCCGAAGGCGAGCCAGCCGAAGGCGGGCCAGAAGGCGGGCCAGGAGGTGGGTCGATGAGCCGCCGCGCGCTCCTCCTCTCCCTGCTCTTTTTGGCCGCCGCCCTGCCGGCCGCCGCCCAGCAGCACCCGAACACCGCCCGGGGGTTCAACAGCGCCTTCGGCGGCGGAGACGTCGACAGTGTCAACCCGTTCAACGGCAACCTGGTGATCCACATCCCGCTCGGGCCGTCCTACCGGGTCAACGGCAACCTCTCGTACCAGCTCGGCCTGGTCTACAACAACAACGTCTGGGACTATCAGCAGTACGACGACGGGACCACGGTCTACACCCAGGCCCTGCCGAACCGGACCTCGAACGCCGGCCTCGGCTGGATGGTCTCCCTCGGCCGGCTCAACCCGCCGGCCGGGACCGACGTCGACACCACCCGCACGGTCTACATGAGCCCGGACGGGGCGCTCCACACCTTCTACCCCACGCTGCATGAGGGGGAGACCGGCGTCGTCGCGGCGCAGTACACCCGCGACGGCACCTACCTGCGCTACCGCCCGGCGAGTGGCGAGATCGATTTTCCCGACGGCACGATCCATCACTTCCGGACCGACGGCTTCCCGGACCAGATCCGCGACCGCTTCGGCAACCAGATCACCGTCGACTACAGCACCGCCAACCTGTGGACGATCAGCGACGGCCACCGCACGCAGAAGGTCTGGTTCCGCACCGGCCTGGCCGGCTACGCACAGGTCGTGGACCGCGTCGAGCTCACCGCCTTCGGCGGCGTCACGGCGACCTGGTCCTTCCGCTACAGCAACGACGACGGCGTGAGCTATACGGCGACGGGCTGCCGGAACACCGATCCCCTGAACACCAACAAGCCCGTGCCGCTGCTCACCCAGGTGACCCTGCCGGACGGCTCCAGGTACCGGATGGTGGCGTCCGACTACGGCACCCAGGCGTCCCCCGTCTGCGAGACGGGCATGCTCAAGGGGATGAGCCTGCCCACGCTGGGCCGGATCGAGTGGGACTACATCAAGTATCTGTTCCCCACCGACTCCTCCCCTCGCGCCTTTCGCCAGAGCTCGACCGGGATCGGCGCGCGCCGGCTCAAGGACGCCGCCGGCGTGCTCGTCGGCCAGTGGGCGTACAGCACGGCGCTGACCCCGGACGCGGGCTTCCCCTCGCAGCCCAAGGAGTTGGTCAACACCGTGATCACCCCCATCGGCGACAAGCGGGTCAACTACTTCTCCGTCTCCACCGCGGTCGCCGCGAGCGGCTGGAGCAACCTCGACTACGGGCTCCCCTTCACCCGCTTCGTCACCGACGGCGGCTCGTTGACCCGCTACCTGTCGAGCCAGATCTACGACTGCGACGCCGGCACCGTCAACTGCCAGTTGAAGCGGACGAGCTTCGTCACCTACGACCGGGATGATTCCATCCTGAGCGGCACGATCGAAGAGGCCACCCGAAAGAACCAGCGGGTCCTCTCCACCCGTACCAACTATGACGACGTGGGGCTGTTTGAGGCGGTGGTCTATGGTTCCTTCGACGGCCTGGGGCACTATCGCCAGTCGGACCTCTTCGGCAACTTCGGAGCCGGCGACACCCGCACCACGCTCGTCAACTACAACTCCGGTCAGGCCTTCCCCGGCGCCTTCACACCTCCGGCGGTAAGCGATCCGTGGGTGCTCAACACCTATGCTTACATTACGACGACGGAAGGCGGGGTCTCAGCGAAGACGGAGTACTGTTTCGACTCCACCACCGGATTCCTGCAACGGATGAGGACCCTCGCCACCGGCACTACCCGGAGCGCCAATGACGTGGTGGAGCGCTATACAGCCTCGGCGGACACGGTCAACAAGGACGTCGGCAACGTGGCGATCGAGGAATCCTTCGGCGGCGACGGCGGCGGCCTCGACACCGCGGCCCCGCTCTGCTCTCTCGCTCTGCCGGCCAACCAGTACCAGGTGAGCTCCACCTACCGGTACGGCTCCCTGGCGACCGCGCAGGCCTCGCCGGGCATTCCCTTCAGGGCGGTCGACCACGACATCGATGCTTCCACCGGCCTCGTGGCGACCAGCCGGGACGTCTCGGGCCTGGCCACCACCTATCAGTACGACACCCTCGGACGGACGACCTCGGTCAGGCCGTCGCAGGATGGCTGGACCGCGATCTCCTACACGCCGGCGACCTCGTCCGCCGCCCTGGCGCAGACGTCCATTACCCGGCAGGGGAGTGGCGGCGTCTCGACTCTCGCCGAGAGCAGGACGCTGTTCGACGCCCTGGGGCGCGTCCGCCAGGAGCAGGAGCGCATGCCCGACGGCACCTGGTCGTCCCGGACGGCCACCTACAACGCCCTGGGCTGGAAGACCTCCGTCTCGGAGCTGGGCTCGGCGAACGCCACCTCGTACCTCAACTTCGATCCATTCGGCCGCCCGGGGACCATCCGTCCGCCGGACGGCAACGCCCATGACGTGACCCTCTCCTATGGCGGCACCCGGACCGTCTCGCGGACCGTGAAAGTGGCGACCACCTACAACACGGGGACGGGCACCGCCAGCGAGACCGTGGCCACGACGAACGAGATCTACGATCGCCAGGGGCGCCTCATCCAGGTCACCGAGCCGAACGGCGTGATCACCAAGTATGAATATGACGTGGGATCACGGCTGAAGCGTGTCTGCCAGGGGGCGAGCGGCTCCCTCTGCGGCCAGGAGCGCCTCTTCACTTATGACAACCGGGGTTTCCTCACCTCCGAGAAGCACCCGGAGAAAGGCGCGTCGGGCAACGGCACCGTCTCCTATCTGAATTACGACAGCCGCGGTCACGCCCGCCGGGTGATCGACGGCCCCAACGACCTGACCTATACCTACGATCGCGCCGAGCGGCTCTCCCAGATCCAGGAGTTCGTCGGCGGACGCTTGCTGAAGGAGTTCAAATACGGGCTCGCCAACGCCGGTGGGAACTACGTGCTGGGGAAGGTTCAGCAGGCCCTGCGCTACAACTATCCGGTGATCGGCGGCACCTCGTACAAGGCCCTGATCACCGAGACCTATACCTATGGCGGCCTCCAGGGCAGGGTCTCGCAACGCGACACGCAGCTCTCGGTCAACGGCGGCACCAACGAATCCTTCACCCAGAGCTTCGGGTGGGATGCCCTCGGCAACCCGCAGACGATCAATTATCCCCAGTGCACCGTCGCCGGCTGCACCTCGGCGGCGCGCAGCGTAACCAACATCTACACGAACGGCTGGCTGACGGCGATCTCCGGCTATACCGGGACCGCTCCGGGCCAGGCCGCCGGGGTGGGGATCACCTATCATCCGAACGGGATGACGAAGGAGATCGCTCACGGCAACGGCGTCGTCGTCACCCAGGCGAACGATCCGAACGGCATCGGGCGGCCGGCCTCGATCACCGCCGCGCTGGGCGGCACCACGCTCTGGACCACCGGCACCTATCAATATGACGGAGCGGGCAACATCTGGAAGGCCGGTACCGCCTGGTACGAATACGACTCACTCTCCCGGCTCAAGACCGGGACCGTATTTCCCAATCCGTTGGGGACCGGCACGCAGCAGAAGCAGACCTACTCGTTCGACGACTACGGCAACCTGCAGTCGATCGCCACTCAGCTCGGAGCGGCCACGCCGGTCATCCGCGCCACCACGGCCTCCACCTCGACCAACCGCCTGAGCGGGGCGGTTGCCTACGACTCAGCGGGCAACCTGACCTCCTGGAATGGTGCCGCCTACGAGTACGACGCCTTCGACCAGATGCGTCACATGACGTCGGGCTCGGAGGACTGGATCTACGTCTACACCGCGGACGACGAGCGGGTCTGGTCCTACAAGCCGTCGATCAACCTCTCCCGCTGGACCCTCCGCGGCCTGGACGGCAAGGTGCTCCGCGATTTCACGAACAACGCGGGGGTCTGGAGCGTCGCCGAGGACTACATCTACCGCAACGGGCTCCTCTTCGCCGGCTACCTCGGCACCGGCCAGCGCCGCCACTTCGCCCTCGACCACCTCGGCACGGTGCGCCTGGTGACCAACACCGGCGGCAACCAGACCGATTACCACGTCTACTACCCCTTCGGAGAAGAAGCCACCCCCTTCGACCTCAACGCCGACCGCATGCAGTTCACCGGCCACGAGCGGGACCTGAACTCCCAGAGTGGGACGAACCCGTCGGCGGATGACCTGGATTACATGCATGCGCGGTTCTATAATTCGCTGCCGGGAAGATTCTGGGGCGTTGACCTTGCTGGCGGGAATCCTTATACACCTCAGAGCTGGAACCGTTATACCTATGTCATGGGGAACCCGCTGAAATACGTTGATCCTACGGGAATGGAGGCAGTCGATTCGTGCGCCGGCGGCGGTTGTAGCGGCTCGATAAATGTAACCGACTCTGCCGATTTCAGCGGGTTCTACGGTTTCCTGAACTTCTCTTACAATTTCTTTGGCGGTGGGGCTAACGCATACTCCTCCAACTTTCTCTTGGGCGCCGGAAGGTACAACAGCAACGCGCCGGGTTATCAATTGGGCCAAATGTTTGGTGATTTGGCATCGATTTCCGCCGGTTTGAACGAGGCTTTATCCGGGGGAGAGTTGGAAGTCCTTGGCGTGGCTCTTGACCTCACGGGGGAGGGTGCAGTTGTCGGGATTCCTCTTAATGCCCTCGGGGGTGCGATGGCCATTCATGGGGGAGCTGTTTCGGGACTGGGTGCAGTTCATCTCATGGATGGAATCAAAGGTGGAGGAAAAACTGGCGGAAAAGTCAGTAAGGATGCTCTGAAGAGCGGCCAGGAAAAGGTCGCCAGATTGCGAAAAGAGCTGAAGGAAATGAACTCGAAGCCGAACAAAGTGCCCGCGGATAAAGTGGCTATTGAGAGAAAGAGGTCCGAGCTTAAAAGGGCAGAAGATCAGTTGAGGAGGTCCGAAGAGCATGCGAGAGTCGGCCAGCACTGAGGAGCAACGGTTGATCTTTACCTTTTTTTCGGAAAAGGAAGGGTCCACGATCGTTGAGCAGTTTTCCGGGAATGATCTGAGCGAGGCTGTGTCGCGGTGGTATGGCAATAGCATCGTGAGCCCGGAAGGGGCGTCGGAAAGCGACGGGCTTGCGCCAGTGCATACGGTAAGGAATGTCTGGTGTATGTCGGGGTTTGATCGGCAGGGGAAGTTTTTTTTAACTCATATTGTGGCGACGGTTTCAACCGAGTCTCCTGAGAACTGAGAAGGGCTCGGCTGGAGGAACTTTGGTTACGCGGTGACGTCGGTCGGCAGGCATTGCAGCCTGCACCGATATGGACCTGAGAGCGGAGTCACAGAGATCTGGCAGTCGAATGCTTTCGTACCTGCATTGGCTTACAATGTCAAGGACGGAGTGCTGCTCGATATGTGGGGTGGAGGGAATCGCCGGTTGATTCGTTTGCCGCGAAGCAAGAGCCCGCAGGAGGAAGAAGTGCTGTGGAAGGAACATTCGGACACCTTGTGGCAATGATTGTCTTGCATCTTGTGGAACAAGAAAGGTAAAAAGCTCAACTCGCGGGAGATTTTTCCCATGATGACTGATCCGGCTCAGGACGATTTACCCCCGCATCTTCTGGCGGTGGCGTTTCGTGCTGGTCGAGAGCTGGCATGGCCTCGCGAGGAGGCTATTGAAGTCATAGATTGGCTGGCGCGACAGGGCCGGGCGGTAGAGGGCGTCGAGGTTTGGTTGCCGGCAGGCGCTGGGCCGGAAATTCCTTTTCCCTTAATGTATGTCTGGCAAGTGGACCCTGCTAGAGTCGAGGAAGAGTCGTGGGCAGACTTCGTTGTGCGTGCGAAGGAGCAGGCTAGCTCATATGTCTACAATTTCAAATGGGACGAAAGCGATCTTGTATACCAGGGTAGAAGGCCCTTTTTTAATTTGGATACCACTGAGAACGGTGACCCATAAAAGCGTTAATAGGTAGGTTTACTCCGATGAGCGAGCTTTGGAGTAATTCTGGCCAAGGAAATCGGGAGGGTTTGCTTGAGATTCTGCCCGGTAAGGGGCTGGGATTGCTGCGGTTTCGAATGTCTGAGGCTGACGTGGTTGAGGTCCTGGGACCTCCTGAAGAGGTGGCCGAATTTGGCGCAGAGAGCCACATGTACTACCACGGCATTGGCATTTTTCTTTTTTTTGGCGGAGATCTCGCCGGTTATCTGTCGGGCATTGAAGTCAACGCGCGGTGTCGTTGCACTTTTGCCGGCGAAGAGATATTTCCAAGCAAGCGTGATCGGGTGGCTAGAATGCTGCGGGCTTTCTCTGGCTCTTCTGATGCCACTGTCATTTATCTTGAACATGAGGGGATGACTAGGATGACGAGTAAGGAGCTTGGAGTGGACTTCTATTTTTCGGCAGAAGGCCTGCTGCTCTCAATTAATTGGAGCGAGTTGGGGCAAGCCGAATAGTTGAATGGGCGTGAGTTGCAAAAACATAGGAACTGACTGATCCGGCTCAGGACGATTTTACCCCCACATCTTCTGGCTGTGGCGTTTCGTGCTGGTCGAGAGTTGGCTTGGCCTCGCGAGGAGGCCATTGAAGTCATTGATTGGCTGGCGCGACGGGGCCGGGCGGTAGAGGGGATCGAGGTTTGGCTACCGGCAAGCACTGGGCCGGAGATTCCCTTTCCTTTAATGTATGTCTGGCAAGTGAGCCCTGCCAGATCCGAGAAAGAATTGTGGGCAGATTTCGTTGTGCGTGCGAAGGAGCAGGCTAGCTCATATGTCCGCAACTTCAGCTGGGGGGAAGGCGATCTTGCCTACCAAGGCAGAAAGCCATTTTTTAATCTGGATACCACTGCCAACGATGGCCTGTGAAAACGCTAAGAGGTAGGCTTAACTCCGATGAGGGAGCTGGCAGAAGATGATCTCCGACTCCTGATGGAAGCTGTCTGTCAGCATGCGCCAGGCTTGGCGAGTGTAGCCGATCTTGTTGGAAAGACTACCTTGACCGACGAACAACGGGAAGAGCTTCGTGAAGCTTTGGCTGATGAACTTTTCGCGACAGGCTTGAAGCCAGACGGTGAGCCTAACGAGCGAGGCATCAGGTTGGATGATATTATTGGAGCGGAGGGAGCGGTAATGGCCAATAAATTGCACCAGCAAGGCTGGGTCTTTCACTTCGTTCTCGAAGCTCAGGACGGACGGCTCCTGCCTTATTTAACGGCTGAAGAGCTCTTGGATCATATTATCGCTTCGGTTGAAGAAAGGGGGCTACAGATCGGTGAAGGGTTTCGCGAGACTACGGAGGCGGAGGCTGATCCCGCACCGTTTCCTCTCCGCGGTCCATGGGGAGAGATTGAGGAAGAGCCGCGAGAGCTGGCCAGCGAAGCATTGACGCTTCCAGCGGCGTCTGTCATGAGAACCGCCTTCGTCCTCCATCACACTCGCGAGGATGAAGACGGCTATGATAACGACAAGCTCATTGGCGTCTACTCAAGCCAGGAGCGAGCCGAAAGAGTCATCGAGTCCTACAAAGGGCTCCCTGGGTTTGCCGAGCATCCGGAAGGCTTCAGCACATCGGCCTATGAGATTGACAAGGACCACTGGACCGAAGGATTTGTTGATCTCAGCAACTCCTGACCCGGGATTTCCGGCGGTTCGCTGACGCAAGGCTGCTGACCTCCTCCTGCCGACTGGACCAAGCCGGGCGCGTGGTATCAGGGCGGGCGGATTTCTTCGCATCCGAGGAGGAGTGAGCTTCTCGTTATGCGGTTTCCGAAACATTCCTGGCGGAGGCTGTAACCTTTTCTCCCCCTGCCCCGTAGTGTGCCCTGGAGGCGGCGCTCCGCCGTCTGCTTCTGGAGGTGCCGATGAGCTCTGTTCCCGCGACGTTCCGTTCCCTGCTCCGGGGGCTCCGCCGCAGCCCGGGCTTCCTGCTGGTCGCCGTGATCACCCTGGGCGTCGGCATCGGCGCCAACGCCGCGATCTTCAGCGTCGTCGACGCGGTGGTGATCCGGCCGCTCCCCTATCCGGAGCCGGACCGCCTGGTCGGGGTCTGGAACGACGCGCCGGGGATCAATTTCCGCCACTTCGAGCATTCGACCGGCAGCTATGTCCTCTACCGCCGGGAGAACCGGGTGCTCGCGGACCTGGGGATCTACTCGGAAGGCTCGGTGACGCTGACCGGCCGGCAGAGCCCCGAGCGGCTGGGCGCGACGGCCGCCACCGGCTCGCTCTTCTCGGTGCTGCGGGTGCCGCCGGCCCTCGGCCGGGCGATCCAGGAGGCGGACGAGAAGCCGGGGGCGGAGAAGGTCGCCGTCCTCTCCGACCACCTCTGGCGGAGCCGCTTCGGCGGCGATCTCAAGGCGCTGGGGGCGACGTTGCGGATCGACGGCGTCGAGCACCGGATCGTCGGCGTGATGCCGGCGGGGTTCCGCTTCCCCTCGCCGGAGACCGAGCTCTGGGTGCCGATGACGATCGATCCCGCCAAGCTCGAGGCCGGCAACTTCAACTATCCGGGGGTTGGCCGGCTCCGTCCGGGGGTCTCCACGGAGCGGGCCGCCCGCGAGCTCTCGGCGCTCGTCTAGCGCATCCCGGAGGTCTACAGCGACGGGGATGATCAACCGCGGCATGCTCGAGCAGCGCGAAGTTCACCGTCCTGGTGAACCCGCTGCGCGACGACGTGGTGGGGAACGTCGAGCGGGTGCTCTGGGTGCTGCTCGGGAGCGTCGCCTGCATCCTGCTGATCGCCTGCGCCAACGTGGCGAACCTCTTCCTGGTGCGCGCCGAGGGGCGGCAGCGGGAGGTCGCCGTGCGCACCGCCCTCGGCGCCACGCGCGGCGACGTCGCCCGCCTGTTCCTGGGCGAGAGCCTGACGCTGGCGCTGCTCGGCGGCGCCCTCGGGCTCGCCCTGGCCGTGGGCGGGCGTGCGCCTGCTGGTGTCGCTGCGCCCGCAGGGGATCCCGCGGCTGGAGGAGATCGCCGTCGACGGCCGCGTGCTCCTCTTCACCGTCCTGCTCTCCGTCCTCGCCGGCCTCCTCTGCGGCGGCCTCGCGGCGCTGCGCTACGGCCGTCCGGCGCTGGTGCCGGCCCTGAAGGAGGGTGGGCGCGGCGGCACCGGCGGGCGCGAGCGCCACCGCGCCCGCAACGTCCTGGTGGTCGCCCAGGTGGCTCTCGCCCTGGTGCTGCTGATCGGCTCGGGGCTGATGGTGAAGAGCTTCTGGCGGCTGCGCGGCGTCGACCCCGGCTTCGATCCGCGCGGCATCCTCGCCCTGCGGCTCGACCTGCCGGAAGCCGTCTACCCGAACACCGCCGCCACCCTCGGCTTCGTGCGGCAGCTCCTCGACCGCGTGCGGGCGCTGCCGGGAGTGGCGGGCGCGGCCACCGTCGACCCCCTGCCGCTCTCCGGCGACGACTCGACCAGCGCCTACACCATGGAGGACTTTCCCGGTGCCGCCCGACGAGGTGCCGCCGCTGCTCGGCACCCGTTTCGTCAGCCCCGGGTACTTCCAGGCGATGGGCATCCCGGTGATCGCGGGGCGGGCGTTCGACCGCCTGGACCTGTCGCGGCGGGAGGTGGTGGTGAGCCGGGGTCTCGCGGAACGCTTCTGGAAGGGCAAGAGCCCGGTCGGCAAGCGGCTGACCGCCGGCATGACGGCGAAGCCGCTCTGGTACACGATCGCCGGCGTCGTCGGCGACGTCCACGACCGCGGCCTGGAGGAGAAGCCGGTCGAGAGCATCTATTTCCCGATGGTGCGCTTCGACGCCGAGGAGGAGTGGGCGCCGCGGAGCTTCTTCCTGGTGGTGAAGGGGCAGGTCGATCCCGCCGCCCTGGTGGCGCCCGTCCGCGGGGTGATCCGCGAGCTCGATCCCAACCTGCCGCTCTCCCGCGTGGGGCCGATGCGGGAGATGGTGGCGCACTCGATGGCGCGGACCTCCTTCACCATGCTGCTGCTGGTGATCGCCGCCCTGGTCGCCCTGCTGCTGGGCGCGGTGGGGATCTACGGCGTCATCTCCTACGTGGTCGGCCAGCGCAAGCGGGAGATCGGGGTGCGGATGGCCCTCGGCGCGCAGAAGCGGGACATCTCCCGCATGGTGCTGCGCGAGGGGCTGGCCGTCACCCTGACCGGCGTCGCGATCGGCCTCGCCTTCGCCCTGGCGGTGACGCGGCTGATGATCGCGCTGCTCTACGGCGTCACCCCCACCGATCCCGCGACCTTCGTGGCGGTGCCGTTGCTGCTCGCCGCGGTCTCCCTGTTCGCGAGCTGGATGCCGGCGCGGCGCGCCGCGGCGGTGGATCCGCAGGAGGCGATCCGGTACGAGTAGGGGGGCTATAGGCGCCGCCGCGCCGCCAGCAGCACGTTCGCGTAGGGCGTCCCCATCCCCATCGGCTGGAGGTCGACGGCCAGCCCCAGCCGTTCGAGGAGCTGCGCCCACTCGGCCGCGCTCCGGAAGTGGAAGCGCTGTTTCCAGTGCCGCCGGAGGAGGGCGGAGAAGCGCTCCTGGAGGCGGGTGGCGGTGAAGCGCCAGCCGGCGGCGGCATCGGCGTCGCGGAGAAGGAGGACGCCGCCGGGGCGCAGGACGGCGGCGGCCTTCGCCAGCACGGCCTCCTGCTCCGCGGCCGGCAGGTAGTGGAGGACGTCGAGCAGGAGGATGGCGTCGGCCTCGGGGTAGCCGGCCGTCCGCAGGTCGGCGTCCTCGATGACGGCCTTGCCTTCGAGGGCCTCGCGGGCGGCCTCGGCGACCTTGGGGCGCCCCTCGATGCCGTGAAAGGCGAGGTGGAGCGGCGGCGGCGCCCAATCCCCGGGATACTTGCCCTTCGCCGATTGCACGTGGGCCGCCAGCACCAGGGCGAAGACGATCCCCCGGCCGCAGCCGAGGTCGAGCAGCGTCCCCTCGGCCGGCAGGAACCCCCGGCGCAGGAGATTGAAGTAGAGCGGGTCGTGCCGGAGCTTCCCGCGCACGAACTCCCAGTCGAAGATGCCGGGCTTCAGGTACGGGCAGGCCGCCTCCTCGAGCAGGGCCTCCATCTCGGGGTGCGCCTGCCGGCGGCGCGCCAGCCACCAGGCGAGGAGGCCGAAGAGCGCCGCGAGCACGCCGCCGATGACCGCGCTGCCGATCAGGAGGTCGGCCCCGACCTGCCGCAGGCCCAGCTCCTTGAGATCGGCGACGTGGATGTGGAGATAGCTCTGCCCGCGCAGCCGGCGGCCGGTCTCCATCTCCGCCAGCAGGATGAACGGGGTGATCCCCGGCAGGCTGACGTGCGCCGCCAGATAGGTGAGCCCGACGTTGAGCCGGAACAGCTTGGCGAACAGGAGGCAGAGCGCGAGGTGCAGGCCGATCAGCGGCGAGCAGCCGATGAACACCCCCAGCGCCACCGCCGCCGCCTGCTTGCCGGGGGACATCCCCTCGGTGCGCATCTTGTAGAGGACGTCCTGGACCTCCCGCGCCGCGCGGCTCTTCTTCTTCCTTTCGATCATGGGGCCGTCCCGGGCGGATCGGGGATGGGCACCGACCGCAACCCCTGAGCCGCCAGGGCGTCGAGCACCCGCGGGAGGACCTCGAGGACGACCGGGTTGCCGGCGGGCGGATCGGTGGCGCGGCCGTCGTGGAGGAGCAGGATGTCCCCCGGCGCGAGACCGCCGAGCAGGCGGCGGGCGATCGCCGCCGGGCTCTTCTCGACGGCGTCGAAGCCGCGCCGGGTCCAGGCGACGAGGCGGAGGCCGGAGTTGTGGAGCACCCAGTCGAGGAGCGGGTTGCGCAGGCCGGCCGGGGCGCGGAAGAGCCGGGGGCGCCGCCCGGCCGCCGCCGCGATCGACTCCTTGCGCGCGCTCGATCTCCCGCCGCAGGAGGCCGGCGGGGTAGCAGGCGAAGAGGTGGGGGTGGGTGTCGGTGTGGTTCTCGACCCGGTGGCCGCGGCGGGCGATCTCGGCGACGACATCGGGATGGGCGCGGGCGCGGCGGCCGATGACGAAGAAGGTCGCCCGCATGCCGGCGGCGTCGAGGAGATCGAGCACGCGCGGGGTGACCCGGGGTCGGGCCCGTCGTCGAAGGTGAGCGCGATCTCGCGGCTCTCCTCCGGGCTGCCGGCGGGGAGGCGGAGCAGGTTGGGCCCTACCCACTGGCCGCGCGGCCAGAGGCTGGCGGCGGCGAGGGTCACGTGGTCGGCGAGGCAGAGGCCGGCCACCGCCCGCCAGTGCCGGGGGGCGGCGGCGAGGGCGACCGCGGCGGCGGCGTGCAGGGCGAGCGAGCCGAGCAGCAGCGGGGGCGGCCGGTAGGGCTCAGGCACGGCGGTCCGCCTCCAGGGCGAGGAGCGCCGCGCGGTCGAGCTTGCCGCGGGCGTTGCGCGGCAGGGCGTCGATCAGGATGACGCTGCGCGGCACCTTGTGCGCCGAGAGGCGCGAGCGGCACCAGGAGACCACCTCGCCGGCCGTGAGGCTCCCCGGCCGGCAGGCGACCACGGCGCGCAGCAGCTCGCCGGCGCCGGCCAGCGGGACCCCCAGCACGGCCGCCTCGTCGACCCCGGGGAGCCCGGCGAGGACGGTTTCCACCTCGCGCGGGTTGACCTTCTTCCCCTTGATGTTGACCAGGTCGTCCACCCGTCCGCGCAGCGCCAGCTCGCCGTCCTGCCAGACCGCGAGGTCGCCGGCGCGGAAGCGGCCGCCGGCGAGCCGCTCGTCCGGGTCCGGCAGGTAGCCGGACGCCACGGCGGCGGACTCGACGGTGACGCGGCCGTCGTCGGGCTCCACCAGCACCCGCACGCCCTCGACGGGCGCGCCGACGGTGCCCCGCTCGGCGGCCCCCCCTTCGCGGTCGTAGCAGATGCCGCCGCACTCGCTGGAGCCGTAGAAGACGTGGACCGGCAGGCCGAAGGCCTCGCGGAAGCGGGCGGAGGTGGCGGCGGCGAGGGGGGCGCCGGCGGTGATCACCAGCCGCAGGGAGTCCGGCCGCGGGGGCGGCTCGGCCATCCGCGCCAGGGCGTCGAGGTAGGCGGGGACGGTGGGGAAGAAGGTGGCGCCCAGCCGCGCGGCGGTGACGAAGGGGTCGTAGACGCCGGACGCCTCGGGCATCACCAGCAGGGTGCCGCGCACCAGGGCGGGCAGCGCCAGGCTGGCGAGGCCGTAGGAGTGGGAGAGGGGGATGGTGGTGAGCAGGCGGTCGGCGTCCGACAGCCCCATCGAGAGGGTGAGGGCGGCGTCGTCCGCCAGCAGCGCCTCCGAGGAGGCGGCGATGCCGCGCGGGCAGCCGGTGGAGCCGGAGGTGAGCTTGACGACCGCCGTATCCGGAAAGAGGACAGGGAGGGTCCGGGAGGGCGGTTCTGCCCCGTCCTCCGGAGGAGACACGATGGACCATTCCTCCGGACCTCGCGGCCACCCTTCGGGGCAGCGCAGGAGAGCGGGGGCCCCCAGGGCGCGGAGGACTCGGCGGGCCTCGGGCTCGGGGCTCTGGGGATCGAGCAGCAGGGCGGCGAGCCCCGCCCGGCGCAACGCCAGCAGCGAGGCGAGGAAGCCGGGGCCGTTGGCGGCGGCGAGCCCTACGACGGTCCCTGGCGCAAGCCTTGCAACCAGGGGTTCTTCCGCCAGCCGGCGGCCGGCGGCGCGCGCCAGGGCGTCGACGTCGCCGACGGTCGCCCGCCGCTCCGGCGAGACCACCAGAGGGGCGAGGGGAGCGCGCCGCGCGAGACGTTCGAACGCCTGGAGGATGGGGTCTTGGGTGCTCAAACCGGCCGCTCGTCTCCTTTCCGCGAAGGGGGGGATGATACCAGCGGCGGGGCTTCCCGGGGTCGCTAAGGACTTGCTGAAGAAAGGGTTCGAGTTGCCAGCGCCCCCCGGGGCACGCTAGCATTGACGACCCGGAGTTAAAAACCTGCGGATCGTGCCGCACGGTGGACTTGGAGCCGCCGGATCTCAGAGGTTCTTCTCGTATGTCGGAAGCAGCAGCCACCACGGCCCGGATCAAGCGCCTGATCGTCGACAGCCTCAACCTCGAGGGGGTGAAGCCGGAGATGATCGAGGACGAGGCCCCCCTGTTCGGGGAGGGGCTGGGGCTCGATTCCGTGGACGCCCTCGAGCTGGTGGTGGCCCTCGAGAAGGAGTTCGGCATCCGGATCAAGAGCCAGGAGATCGGCCGCGAGGTCTTCTCCTCGGTCTCGACACTCTCCCAGTTCATCGAGGGGCGGACCTAGAAGACCGCCGAGAGGTGGCACCCCTGGAACCTGTCATGCAGCCAGATCAACCGGACCGGCGGGTCGCCGTCACCGGGGTCGGCGCGGTCTGCGGCCTGGGCTGGGGCATCCCTTCCCTGTGGGCGGGCCTGCGGTCCGGCCAGCCCGGCATCGGCCCGTTCCAGCGCTTCGACCACTCCCAGCACCGCACCCATCTGGCCGCCGAGGTGGAAGCGCCGCCGGCGCTGCTGGCGCGCGTCTGCCCGGGCTGGCGCCGCCTGTCGATCGCCGACCGCTTCGCCCTCTTCGCCGCCCTGGAGGCGGTCGAGACGGCCGGGTTGGCGATGCCGTTCGACGAGGATGCCGGGATCGGGGTCTACTTCGGCAGCAGCACCGGCGGCATGTACGAGAGCGAGCTCTTCTTCGCGGAGTTCCTGCGCGATCCGCGGCGGGCGCGCCTCTCGGCTCTGATCCCGCAGCAGGTGAACGCTCCCGGCGACGCCGTGGCGCGCCACTTCGGGGTTACCGGTCCGGTGGCGACCTACTCCTCCGCCTGCGCCTCCGGGGCGCTGGCGCTGGGCGCGGCGCTGGCGGCGGTGCGCTCGGGCGAGGTGGAGGTGGCGATCGCCGGCGGCTCCGACTCCCTCTGCCAGCTCACCTATGCCGGCTTCAACTCCCTGCGCTCGGTGGACGAGGTGCCCTGCCGGCCGTTCCGCGCCGAGCGCGCCGGCATGTCGTTCGGCGAGGGCGCGGCCGTGCTGGTGCTGGAGCCGCTGGAGCGGGCGCTGGCGCGGGGAGCCGAGCCGCTGGCGGTGTTCGCCGGCGCCGGCGCCTCCTGCGACGCCCATCACATGACGGCGCCGGACCCCTCGGGAGCGGGCGCCGCGGCGGCGCTCGAGGCGGCGCTGGCGGACGCCGGCCTGGCCGCCGGGACGATCGATTTCGTCAACGTCCACGGCACCGGCACGCCGCTCAACGACGCCGCCGAGTGGCAGGCGCTGCGGCGGGTATTCGGCGAGCGCGCCGGCGGCATGCCGCTGGTGGCCACCAAGGCGCTGATCGGCCATCTGCTCGGCTGCTCCGGCGCCATCGAGGCGGTGGCCACGGTGCTCTGCCTGCGGCACGGCGAGCTGCACCCGGTGCGGCGGGACGGCGAGGCGGACCCGGAGCTGCCGGTGGCGCTGGTGCTCGACGAGCCCCTCCCCCTGGCCGGCGCGCGGGCGGCGGTCTCCACCAGTCTCGCCTTCGGTGGCTCCAACGCCGCGCTGGTCTTCTCGCGGTGGACGGGCCCGGCCGCTTGAGAGAGCCGGTCTTCGTCACCGGTCTCGGCACCCTGGGAGCCTGGGGGAGCGGCTGCGACGGTCTCGCCGCCGCCCTGGCCGCCGGCGCACCCCTCGCCGTCGAGGTCGACCGCGCGGCCGGCTATCACCTCCCCTGCGGCGCCCGCCGCGCCTGCCTGCTGCCCGCCGGCGCGCTGGCCGGCTGGCTCTCGCCGGCGGAGTCGCGCCGCATGAGCCCCCCCTCGAAGCTGGCGGTGGCGGCCTCGCGCATGGGCCTGCGCTGCGCCGGTATCGGCGGCGCCGACACCGGCGGACGCCGCCGAGCAGGCCGGCACGGCGGTGGTGATCGCCACCGCCTTCGGGCCGTCCACCAACACCGAGACGCTGCTCAAGCAGATCCTGTTCGAGAACCCGGAGGCGGCCTCGCCGTCGCTGTTCATGGAGAGTGTCGCCAACGCGCCGGCGGCGCAGATCGCCATCGCCCTCAAGGCGCGCGGGGCGAGCCTCACGATCTGCCAGCGCGAGGCCGGACCGCTGATCGCGCTGGGCACCGGCGCCGCCGAGATCGCCGCCGGCCGCGCCGGCCGGGTCCTCGCCGGCTCGGTGGACGAGATGACGCCGCTCCTGCACGCCCTGCTCGACCGCTTCGGCGCCCTGGCCCGGGCGGGAACGGACGGCGAGGAGCTGGCGCGCCCCTTCGACCGCCGCCGCAACGGCTTTCTGGCCGGCGAGGGGGGGACGGTGGCGGTGCTGGAGAGCGCCGCCGGCCTCGCCGCCCGCGGCGGCCGCGCCCTGGCCCGGATCCTCGCCTGGGGGAGCGCCTTCGACCCCACGGCGCACCCCCTCCGGCTGGGGGCGCGGCCACCGGGCGCTCGCCCGGGGGTTGCGGCGCACCCTGGAGCGCGCCGGCGTCGAGCCCGCCGGCGTCGACCTCGTGGTCTCCGGCGCCGCCGGCTCGATCGACGGCGACCGGCTGGAGGCCGAGGTGCTGCGCGCCGTCTGGGCGACCGCGCCCCTGCCGCCGGTCGCCGCGCCCAAGGCGGTCACCGGCGAGTACGGGGGCGGCCACCTGGCCGCGGCGGTGCTGGCGGCGGCCGGCCATCCGCTGGGCCCCACCCCCGGCTGCGAAGAGCCCGACCCCGGGCTCGGGCTCTCCCGCCACGACGGCTCCCCCCTGCCGCCCCCGTCCGTGGTCCTCGCCACCAGCCTGGCGGCCGGGGGCGCGGCGGCGTGGGTCGTGCTGGGGAGGGCCTGAACCCTTGGGCTTTTCCGGAGATGAGAAAGCGATTTTGCCGGGTTGGGCTAAAATCCCGCCATTCGAGGGAGGAGTCTTGACGCTGCGAATCGCCGCTACCATCCCCGCCTATCAGGCGGCCCCCTCGGTGGGGGCGGTCGCGCGGGGTGCCCTGCTCGAGCTGCCGGAGGTGCTGGTGGTGGACGACGGCTCGACCGACGGCACCGCCGAGGAGGCCCGCCGCGCCGGCGCGCGCGTCCACTCCTTGACGCGCAACCGCGGCAAGGGGGCGGCGCTCGCCTTCGCCTTCGCCGACCTCTTCGGCCGCGGCTTCGACGGCGTGATCACCCTCGACGCCGACGGCCAGCATCTCCCCGAGGAGATCCCCAAGCTGCTGGCGCCGGCGGCGGCCGGCGGCGACCTGGTGCTCGGCGTGCGCGATCACCTGTTCAGCGAGATGGGCCCGGTGCGCCGGGCCAGCAACCGCCTCTCCTCGCGGGTGATCTCGCTCGCCGCCGGCCAGCATCTCGCCGACATCCAGACCGGCTTCCGCTTCTACTCGCGCCGCCTGATCGAGGACGTCGGCTTCCCCGAGGCGCGCTTCGAGGCCGAGAGCGCCGTGGTGGTGCGGGCGGCCCGGCGGGGCTTCCGGGTGATCACGGTGCCGGTGCGGCTGGGCTTCGCCGACGGGCGGACCACCAGCCACTACCGGCCGCTGCTGGACAGCCTGCGGATCGCCGGCGCCGTCGCCCGCGCCCGGTTCGAGATGCTGCCATGGGCGCGGTCCTCGTAACCGGCGGCAGCCGGGGTCTCGGCCGGGCGATCGTCGAGACCCTCGCCGCCGAGCCGGACGCCCGCGTCGCCTTCACCTGGAACACCGGCGAGGGCGCGGCGCGGGAGGTCGCGGCGGCGACCGGGGCGCTGGCCTTCCACCTCGACCTGCGCGACCCCGCGCGGCCGGACGACCTGGTCGCCGAGGTGGAGGCGGCGCTGGGGCCGGTGGCGGGTCTGGTCAACAACGCCGGGCTGCGCCGCGAATCGCTCCTCGCCATGACCTCGGACGCGGACTGGGAGGCGGTGCTCGACACCAACCTCGGCGGCCTCTTCCGCTGCTGCCGGGCGGTGCTGCGGGGGATGATGGTGCGGCGGCGGGGGGCGATCGTCAACGTCTCCTCGCTGTCGGCCCTCCACGGCGTCGCCGGCCAGGGGGCCTACGCCGCTTCCAAGGCCGGCATCCTGGGGCTCACCCGCTCGCTGGCGCGGGAGGCCGGCAAGCGCGGCGTGCGGGTCAACGCCGTGGTCCCCGGCTTCGTCGCCACCGACCTGACGGCGGGGCTGCCCGAGGCGGCGGTCGCCTACCTGCGCGCCGGCGAGTGCCTGGCCCAGGGGGTGCGGCCGGCCGACGTGGCGCAGGCGGTCCACTTCCTCCTCTCGGACCGCGCGGCGGCGATCACCGGCCAGACGCTGGTGGTGGACGCCGGCGCCTCGGCGTAGAGCCTGCTCCGATGCTCGGCCGCCTCCTCTTCGCCGCTCTCATCGCCCGCCGGCCGCGCCTGGTGCTGGCCGCCTCGCTGCTGCTGACCCTGGCCTGCCTCATCCCGGCCTCCCGGTTCCGCATCGACACCCGGATCGAGTCCCTGCTGCCGGAGGGGGCGCCGGCGGCGGAGGACTACCGCACCTTCCTGCGCACCTTCGGCGGCTTCGAGAAGGTCTTCATCCTGGTGCGCGCGCAAGGCGGGCGGCCGGCGGAACCGGAGCTCCTGATCAACGCCGCCAGCGAGCTGGCCGACCGCATGCGGCGGAGCCCGCTGGTGGCCGAGGCCCGCTCCGGCCTGACCGAGGAGGACGAGCGCTTCTTCTTCGGCCACGTGGCGCCCCGCATGCCGCTGCTGCTCCGCACGCCCGGCTGGCGGCAGGATCTCGCCCGCCGCCTCGAGCCCCAGGCGATCCACGACCGCGTCGCCGAGATGCGGGGAGCGCTGCGCAGCCCGGTGGGGGGCTTCGCGGCGCCGCTGTTCGCCGCCGACCCCCTGGGCCTCTCGGAGGGGCTGCTCGGGGCCGCCGCCTCGTCGCTGCCGATCGACCCCCTGAGCGGCGCGTTCGTCTCCGCGGACGGCGACGCCACCCTGGTGATCCTCACCCCCGCCAGCGCCGAGATGGACCCCGCGGGGGGGCGCGCCCTGATCGCCGCGCTGCGCGCTGCCTACGGCGCGGTCCGCGAGTCCGCGGGCGCGCCGCTCGACTTCCAGGCCGTGGGGGGGCCGATCTACGCCGCCCAGGACGAGGCCTTCTTCCGCGCCGACCTCACCAACTCGGCCTCCGGCACGGTCTTCGGGCTGGCGCTGGTGATGATCCTCGGTTTCGAGGGGTGGTTCTTCACCACCATCATCCTGGCGGGGGTGGCGGCCGGCACGATCTGGATGGTGGGCGGGGCGGCGCTGGAGCTGGGGAGCATCAGCGCGCTGGGGGTGGGCTTCACCGCCGCCCTGCTGGGGATGGGGGTCGACTACGGCATCCACGCCTCGGTCCATTTCCGCGAGCTGCGGCAGCGGGGCATGGAGCTCGCGGCGGCGCTGGCCGCGACCTTCCGGGAGACCGGGCCGGGGATCACCACGGCGGCCCTGACCACGGCCGCGGGGCTCGCCGCGCTGGGGATCGCCCACTTCCGGCTGCTGCACGAGGTGGGACTGGCGCTGTCGATCGGGGTGATGACCACCCTGGTGACCACCGCCACGGTGGCGGCCGCCCTCGCCGCCGCGTTCCCACGCGCTTCGGCCCGCCTCCGCCCGCTGCGGCTCTGGCCCCGGTTCGGGCAGCCGGCCTTCGCCGGCATCGCCCGCTGGTCGGCGCGGCACTGGCGCCTGTCGCTCGCCTTCACGGCTCTGCTCACCCTGGTCTCCGGCTGGGGGGTCTCGCGCCTGGAGCTCTCCACCGACCTGCGGACGCTGCGGCCGGCCGACGCGCCGTCGGCCGAGGCCGAGCGGCTGCTGGTGCAGACCTTCTCCGTGGGTCTGGACACCTTCTCGGTGGTCCTGCGCGGGCGCACCCTCGACGAGGCGCTCGACCGCGCCGCCGCGGCGCGCGAGTTGCTGGCGGCGCGGCTGGGGCCGAAGGCGGAGATCACCTCCCCCGCCGACTGGCTGGTGCGCGGGGATCGCCTCCAGCGGCGCCTGGCGGAGCTGCGCGGGCTCCCCCTGGAACGGGCGGCGGACGACCTGCGGCGGGAGCTGGTGGCGGCCGGCTTCCGGCTCGACCCCTTCGCCACCGCCCTGGAGACCCTGCAAGCCATCGGGCAGGGGAAGGACCCGGGAGCGCCCCCTCTCGGCCAGTGGCCGCGCTGGATGTCGGAGCTGGTGCGCCAGGGACCGCAGGGCGCCGTGGTCGCCGTGCACGTGCGGCTCCCCCTGGGCAGCGGCGCCAGGGTCGACACGGAAGCCCTGGCGCGGGAGCTCGCGCGCCTCTCCCCCCGGCCGGGGGACGTCGCCCTGGCCTCCATCCCGCGGGTCGGGCGGGAGCTGCGCAACCTCGCCCTGACGGATCTCTCGCGGTCGGGCGTCCTGGCCCTGATCCTGGTCGGCGCGGTGGTGCTCGCCTCCTTCCGCGGCCGGGTGCGCGACGCGCTGCTGGCTTTCCTCCCGCTCGCCCTCGGCAGCCTCTGGACCTTCGGCCTCTGGGGTCTGGCGGGCCTCCCCCTGGACCTGCTGGCCGCCTTCACCATCCCCCTGCTGTTCGGCACCGGTATCGACCTCGGAGGGCACGCCGTCCACTGGAAGCGACTCCACCCGGAGCGCGGCCTGAAGGGGGCGGCGGAGGACATAGGCCTCGCCCTCTCCCTGGCGACGCTGACCACCGTCATCGGCTTCGGCAGCCTGTTCTCGTCGCGGGTGCCCGGCCTGCGCCACGCCGGCATCCTGGTGGGCGGCGGCATCGCCGCCTGCCTGCTGGCCACCATCCTGGTGCTGCCGGCCCTGGAGGCCGGCGTGGAAAGAAACCGCCGCCCAGAGCCCGAACCGTGGGACAATAAGGAAACGGACGACCAGAGCACGGACGAAGGAAAGGACGAAAGACGGCTTTCATGAGCGTTGCCATTCCCCGCGAGACCCCACCGCATGCGCCGGAGGGCGGCTGGAGCCGCCGGCTCCTGGGACCCTTCCATGTCACCGGGGTCTTCTGGTTCCGCATCCACCAGTTCGGCGTCTCCATCCTCCCCAACTGGGGCCTGCGGGTGGTGCTCAACGTGTTCACCGCCTTCTTCTGGATCGCCCTGCGGAAGATCCGCGCCGCCATCGCCGCCAACCTCGAGGCGGTGCTCGGCCCTTGCGGCTGGTGGGAGCGCCAGCGCCGGATCCACCGCACCTTCCATACCTTCGCCTGGTGCCTCTCGGAGCGCTACGAGCGGCTGAGCACCGACCGCGCCTTCGCCATCGAGGCCGAGGGGCTGGACGCCTGGAGAGAGCTGGCGGCGGGGCCCGGCGGCTTCATCCTGGTCACCGCCCACATCGGCGCCTGGGAGGTGGGCTCGATGCTCCCCGCCTCGCGGGACGGGCGGCGGGTTCACGTCGTGCGCGAGCCGGAGACCGATCCGCGGGCGCAGCGGTTCATCGAGGGGCTGATCCGGCGCTGCGGCGGCGAGCTCTACACCACCCACTTCGCCGACGACCCGCAGCTCGGCATGGACCTCCTGGACGCCCTGCGCCGGGGGGAGGTGGTGGCGCTCCAGGGGGACCGCCCGCGCTCCGGCGGCCGGACGGTGGAGGTGGACCTGCTCGGCCGTCCGTTCGCGCTGCCGGTCGGCCCCGCCGCCCTCGCCCGCGCCGCCGGGGTGCCGATCGTCCCCGTCTTCGTCCTGCGCGAGGGGCGGCTGCGCTACCGCTGCATCCTGCGGCCCGCGATCCACGTCGCGCAGAGCGGCAACCGGCAGGAGGACCTCCGCGAGGCGCTCGGCCGGTTCACCGCCGATCTCGAGCAGGTGATCCGGCGGCAGCCGCACCAGTGGTTCTGCTTCCGCCGGCTGTGGCCCGCTGGATCAGTGGTAAAATCTTCGTAGATTCGATTGTTTTCCATCTAGTCGGGGGAGGCCGATGAGAGGCGGTCGATCCAATGAGATCTCTTTGGGGAATTCTTTTCTCGAAAGGAGCCGAACCATGCAACTGTTTCGTCGCGTCATCCTCCCCACCGCAATCCTCTCCGTCCTTGGCTGGCGCTTCTCCCCGCGGCCGCGAAGGCGCAGGAGATGATCCTGGAGGCGGAGCCCGGCACCGAGTCGCTGGCCTACTGCGACTCGTTGCACAACACCAAGACCTGCGGGACCCTCCACGTCGAGACCCAGGTCGGCGCTCACCGTCGGCGCGACCGTGCGGCTCAACGGCCAAGCCTACGTCGTCAACTGGATGGGGCCTGGCTACTACCTGGAGACCGGGCTCGTGGTCGAGCCGGCGGGCGCGCTGAAGGCCGATCTCAAGGGGCAGAGCTGGGTGGAGGTCAAGCCTCGCGAGGGGCGGGCGCACACCTCCCGCGGCTGGCGGGACGCCGACCGCAACCGGGCCCTGAGCACGTCCGACACGCTGGCGCTCGACGACGGCCCGGAGGTCAGGATCAAGGACGTCCGTCTCCACCTGCGGGTGCGCCCCGCTCCCGGGCCGAAGGAGACGGAGTAGGGAGAGGTGAGTCGAGGAGCGGATAGCCGGCCTGCCGCCACTCCTCGACGCCGCCGCGGAACCAGAGCACGTCACGGAAGCCGAGGCTCGCCGCCTGGGCCCCTGCCTTGCGGCTGCGCACGCAGTCGATCCCATAGCAGTAGAGCACCAGCGGCATCGTGGCGCGGTCGGCGCCGGGCCACCCCGCCGCCACCGCCTTGCCGAAGTCGTCGGAAAAGTGGAGGAAGGGGAGGCTGAGCGCCCCCGGCAGGTGGCCGATCGCGAAGTCCCGGGGCTCGCGCAGGTCGAACAGGAGGAGGCCGCGCGGCGGGCGGTCCGCGGCGAGCCCGGGGTTCTCCCGCCGCAGGCGGGCCGCCAGGTCCGCGGCCGAGACCACTCTCACCACCGGCCGCGCGCCGTCCGCCTTCCATTCCTTCCACCCGCCCGGAAAGACGCGGGCGTCGAGGCCGGCCAGGCTGAGGAGCAGATAGCCGAGGTCGGGCCGGGGATCGCGCGCGTCCTCTCCATAGAGCACGAAGGTGGAGTCCAGGCGCACCGGATCGCCGGGGCGTGGGCCGAAAGCGGCGAAGTAGCCGCGGATCGCGTCCGGGTCCGGCCAGCCGCCGCCCGCGGCCAGCAGGGCACGGGGGTCGAACGGGAGGCTGTAGGGGATGTGGCCGGCGGCGAAGGTGGGAGGGGTCTCCCAGCGCTCCCAGCCCCGGACGTCGCGCACGTCGAGGAGCTGGACGCCGGCCTGGGCGAAGGCGCCGGCGATCCAGCCGGCGTCCGCCTCGGCCTCCTCGCCGCGCGCGGCGGGGCGGAACGCGGCGGCGGCGCGGCGCGGCGGAACGCTCTCGAGATCCCGGCCGGCGGCGCGCGCCGCCGTCGAGGACGCGGACCTCGGCGCATCCGGCCCGGCGCAGGAGCCGGTAGGCGCGGGCGACCGCCTCGCGGTCCGTCCCATGGACCACGACCGTCTCCCGGCCGGAGATCCCCAGCCCGGCGAGCCGCGCGCGAAGGCCGTCGAGGTCGCTGCCGGAATCGCCGCCGAGATCCGCGGCGTCGAGGGGGATGGCGCCCGCGGCCAGCGCGGCGGCGAGCTCGGGGACTCCGATCAGGACGCGCGGCGGGGCGGCGGCGTCATGAGGGGGGCGAGGAGGGCCCGGCGGCGGGACCGGCCACTGGATCGGCGATTCCTGCCCGGCGAGCGCCGTAACCAGGAAAAAAAGCGCGAGCGTCCAGGATCCAGTTTTCATGGCCATGCAAAGATGCTAATCTTTGACGGAACTCCCGGCAAGGAGGACCGTCTTCAATTCTGCGACGGCGCGGTTCGAGCTTCCTATGATCAGCGTTCCCCTGGATGTCCGGTACGGCTTCCGCAAGCTGAACAACAACGTCGGTTTCACGATCGTGGCGGTCGCCTGCCTGGCGCTCGGGATCTGCGCCAGCATCACGGTCTTCAGCGTCGTCGACGCGCTGCTGCTGCGGCCGTTTCCCGGCGTGGCGAACCCCGGCCGGATCGTCTCCCTGGCCGCCAAGCCGCAGACGATCCCGGGGCTCCCGGGAGAGGAGTACTCGCCCGCGCTCAGCTATCCGGCGTTCCAGCGCTACCGGAGCTCCAACCGTGTCTTCACCGACCTGGCAGCCTACTTTCCGCTGCCGCTGAACCTGGCGGGCACCGGCGAGCCGCTGCGCGTGAGCGGGCAACTGGTCACCGACAACTACTTCACGGCTCCTCGGCCTCGACAGCTCCCTGGGGCGCCTGTTCGTCCCCGGCGAGGGGGCGCGCGAGCGGCAGCCCGAGGCGATCATCGGCCATGAGCTCTGGCGCCGGGCCTTCGGCGCCCGCCGGCAGGTGATCGGCAGTCCGATCAACCTGAACGGCCGCACCTTCGTGGTGATCGGCGTCGCGCCCCCGGGGTTCCACGGCACGCTGCATACCGAGGAGACCGCGGTCTGGATGCCGATGGAGACCGCGCCCCTGCTCCTCCCCACGCGCCTGCCGGGCGGCCTCTTCGCGGAGAGCCCCGCCTGGCTGCCCTGGTTCTTCGGCCGGCTCGCTCCGGGGGTGGACCTCGATCGTGCCCAGGCGGAGATGGACCAGCTGGCGGACCGCCTGGGGGCGGGCCTGCCCCGCGATCAGCGCCCGCCGCCGCTCGCGCTCTACCCGGGGCTCGGCGTCTGGCCGGGGAGCCAGAACGCCCTCTCCGCCCCCCTGCTGCTGCTGTCGATCGTCACCGCGCTCCTCATGCTGGTGGTGTGCGCCAACCTGGGGGGCCTGCTGCTGGTCAAGACGGCGGCGCGGCAGGAGGAGATCGGCGTCCGGCTCGCCCTGGGGGTCACCCGCAGCCGTCTGATGCGCCAGCTCCTCACCGAGAGCGTGGCGCTCTCCTGTCTCGGCGGGGTGGCCGGGTTCCTGCTGGCGCTCTTCGTGGTGGACGCGATCCAGGGGCTCTCCCTGGGACGGTTCCTGCCGACGGTCAGCGTCGCCTTCGGCGGCCGGGTGATCGCCTTCACGGTCGGCCTCTCCCTGGCCGCCGGCGTGGCCTTCGGTCTGGCTCCCGCGCTCTGGTCCACGCGCCGCCAGGCCGTGCCGATGCTGCGCCGGGGGGGCGAGGGGGTGCCGGAGCGCGGGCGCACCCGCCTGCAGGAGATCCTCGTCGTCGGGCAGGTCACCGTCTCCCTGATGCTGCTCGTCAGCACCGGCCTGTTCGTCCGCACGCTCCAGAACCTGCGGTCGGTCCAGACCGGGTTCAACAGCCGGAACATCGTGAACCTGCAGATGGACCTGTCGCTGCGCGGCGTTCAGGAGTCCTCCGGCTACGCCTTCTACGATCAGCTCCTCGATCAGGTGAGCCGGCTGCCCGGCGTGAAGGCCGCCACGCTGACGCTGACCGTGCCGCTCGCGCGCGAGGCCGGAGAGAGCCGGCTCGGCAGCCTGCAGCCGGCGGACGGCCCCGTCCGGCGGCCGCCGGTGATGCTGGAGTACAACGTGGTGACCCCGGGGTTCTTCGACACCCTGCGCATCCCGCTCGTCCGCGGCCGGGGCTTCTCGGCCGCCGACCGCAAGGGGGCCCCGCCGGTCGTGATCCTCGACGAGGCGGCGGCGCAGATCCTGTGGCCGGACCGCCAGGCGGTGGGGGAGCGCGTCGCGCTGCGGGACGGCACGGTCTGCGAGGTGATCGGCGTCGTGCGCCGGATCCGCTTCACGGAGCTGCCGGCCGAGCCCCACCCCTACTTCTACCTGCCCTTCGCCCAGCACTACGAGCCCACCATGGCGCTGCAGGTGAGGACCGCGGGCAATCCCCTGCGCGCGGTGGATTCCGTCCGCGCCATCCTGCGCAAGCTGGATCCGAACCTCGGCGTCAAGGTGAGCCGGTTCAGCGACGAGGTCGAGGAGACGCTCGCCCAGCCGCGGCTCTTCTCCTGGCTGTTCGGGACCTTCAGCCTGACGGCGCTGCTGGTGACCGCGATCGGTCTCTACGGCACCCTGTCGTACGCCGTCAGCCGCCGGACCCGCGAGTTGGGGATCCGCATGGCGCTCGGCGCCCGGGCCTCGGAGATCATCGTCATGGTGCTCCGGCGGGGGCTCGGGCTGACCCTCGTCGGACTCTTCCTCGGGCTCATCGCCGCCTCGTGGGCGACCAGCGTCCTCTCCGGGCTCCTCTTCGGGGTGACGCCGACCGATCCGGCGGTCTTCGTCTCGGTCGTCCTGATCCTGACGATGGTGGGGCTCGCCGCCAGCTCGCTGCCGGCCTACCGGGCCACCCGCGTCGATCCGATGTCAATCATTCGCCACGAATAGCGTCGCTCGATAGCCAGGAACGTGCTGACCGTGCCGGTCACGGCTTCATCCACGGCGATCTCGTAGATCGACAGCGGGGGAGCGCTCCCCTGCAGCCTTGCCGAGACCCGGAACGGCCGGCCGGTGGGGAGGGACGGCACCGCGAAGCGCGCCTCGCGGACGCCGACCAGGTAGCCGATCCGGGGCCCCGGGTCCTCCTCCCGGCGGGCGAGCGCCTCGAGCACCGCCGCCGCCTGCGCCGCCGCCTCGATGCCGAGCAGGGCGGGGACGCGCCCCGCGGCCGCCAGCGGATGGGACGGGGGGACCTCGGCCGCGCAGACGATCCCCGCCGCCGAGACCTCGAGAACGCCGTGCACCAGCCGGGCCGGCGGAGCGTGGGGGAGGACGATGGGGAGCTCGCCCACGGCTGGGAGCGCCGCCGTTTCCTCCAACTCTCGCCCCGCCCGGGCTCGTCTGCGACGGCACCGCTGCTGACGATCTCCCTCCGGGAGCCGGATTTCGAACCGGCTCCAGCCGTCCCCATCGGAGGAGCCGAGGGAGAGCTCCAGCGTCTCCCCCGGCGCCACCGGCCGGCGGATCTTCATCGACCGCACCGCGGCGAGAGAGGCACCCAGGGCGCGCTCGACGATCGCGAGGTGGGCGATGCCGGGGAGGATCGGGCTGCCGGGGAAGTGCCCCGCGAACAGCGGGCTCGCCGCCGGGATCTCGATCCGGAAACGGTTCTCCTCGGCGGTTTCGAGCAGCAGGAAGGGGGAATCCCCGCTCAATCGTGCTCCAGCCTGTCGCGGGCGGCCTGACGTGGGATCCGGACGCTGTCGTCGAGGGTGTTGCGCATCTCAGGGTCCTCCGTGTCGTCTTCACGCTAGCACACCCTCCGGCATGGTGGCCGCGAAGAGATCGGGGAACCGGCGGGGCAGGAACGAGCAGCCGAGGAAGATGCTCCAGGCCTGGCGCAGGGATTCGGTCCCGGCGCCGGCGAGCAGCGTCGCCAGCCGCTCCAGGAGGGGATCGACCGCCTCGGCCGTCCGGCTCCGCTCGAGCTCGCAGAGCAGCGCGACCAGGTTCTCCTCCCCGGCGTTGGCCGGCAGCGGAGCGTTCGCGGCGTCGAGCAGCAGGTAGCGCGTCGAGGGCACGTGGCGCTGCAGGGCGGGGAGCAGGGGCAGGAACAGCTCGCGGGCGTCGAGCGGGGCGGCCCACCGGGTCTCGCCGCGGTAGAGCACCACGGGGAGCACGGCCGGCAGCCGCGCGGGCGCTGCCCGGCGCCGGCGGAGCAGGGCGCGGTAGAGCAGGCTGCGGTCGAGCTCCAGGCGCAGGGCCATGAAGGGGTCCACCTCCCCCTGGGACTTGAGCAGCAGGTAGACCCAGTCCGAGCCCCCCTGCCAGCGCAGGCGCCAGATCAGGGTGCCGTCCGGCCGGTCAGGGGGTGTCGACGCCGTCCCGCCGCTCGAGGGTGACGAGGTCGAGCCAGCCGAGCCACTCCTCGGGCAGAAAGCCGCGAAGCAGGTCCCGGACCATCCGGGGTTGAGAAAAGAGACGCTGGTATCCGATGTCACAGGTTCTGTCCATGGGCATGAATCCTCCTGCCCAGATAAGACGTAAAAACCGGGTCGAATCTTCTTCGCCCTAGAACCTCTAGGGCCAAATGAGCACTTTTTTGGGCCTCCGGCTCAGTAAAAGTGCGACCGTCGACCCGTCTTCGAGGCGGATCGCGGGCTGCGAACGGCGCAGGGGGACCCCGAACAGGCGGGCCTCCGCCGTGCCGAGGAGAGGGATCCGCCGGGTGCCCGCGAGGGTCCCCGGCAGGGTGGGCGCGGGCGGCAGGATGCGGCTCCAGACCTCCCGGCGCGAGCGCCGCCGGAGGTGGATGGGATCGAGCCCATACCAGTCCGCGGCGGGCTCGACCAGGCGCGCGCCGCGCTCCCCGCCGATACGCCGCAGCCGCGCGTCGAGGTCCCTCGCCCGGTCGAGGAGCGCCGGCCAGGCGACCTCCCGGCCGGGGAACAGCAGCGAGGCCGCCAGCCGGACCTGGCGGGCGGAGAGCCGCTCCAGGCGCGCCAGGGGGAGGAGAGTCATGACGATTTCCGGTTGGGCGGGGACCAGCCGGTCGAGGCAGGCCTCCACCCAGGCGGCGATCTCGCCCACCCCGGCGCCGTAGAGCAGGTCGTTGCCGACGTCGGTGACCAGCGCGAAGGTGGGGAGCGGGGGGCGCCGCTCGACCTCCGGCCAGAGGCCGCAGCCCGCGATGCCCGGCAGGTGGCGGACGAAGAGGAAGCGGCTCCAGGTGCCGTAGGAGCGGCCGTGGCCGCAGGCGGCGAGCGCCTCGACGGGCCCGCCGGCCCGCCGCCGGACCATGGTCGAGCAGGAAGGGGAGGGAGATCCTGAGATTGCTCGCTCCCAGCAGGATGGCCCGCAGGGCGGGCGCGCGGTCCGCCATCCTCCTCAGGATGCCACAGCGCCGCGCGTCCGGTGATAGTTTGTCGGCGAGAAACGTCCCGTTGACCCGAGGGAGGCGCACTTCTATGGCAGGATCGCCCAACCCGAGGTCGCGCTCGGGAAATCCCCAGCTAGAGGAGTCTTTTTATGGCCAATGAAATCAAGCCCGCGGCGCTGCTCGCCAAATACGCCCAATCGATCGACCACGTCGCGATCGCCGTCCGCGATCTCGAGGAGTCGATCCGGTTCTACACCGACGTCCTGGGGTTCGAGCTGAAAGAGCGCCGGCGGACCGAGGGCAAGGCCACGGCGATGATCTCGGCGGTGCTCAGCGCCGGCGCGGTCACCGTCGTGCTGCTGGAGGGGACCACCCCCGAGTCGCAGGTCTCCCGCTTCGTCGAGCACTTCGGGCCCGGCGTCCAGCACATCGCCGTCGGCGTCGACAACCTGCCGCAGATGGCGGAGGACCTCAAGGCGGCGGGCATGGAGTTCGACACCACGGTGATCCAGAGCCCCGGCCTGCGGCAGATCTTCTCCACCCGAGACCCGGGGTCCGGCATGATGTTCGAGTTCATCGAGCGGCTGGGCGGCGACTTCTCCGACCAGAGCGTGCAGCAGCTGTTCGAGCAGCTCGAGAAGAAGAACGCCTTCTGAGCCCGGTTCGCGGAGCCTCATGGATATCACCCTCAGGAGCTCGCTCGCCGATCCGCTGCTCGACGTGATGAACTTCCTGAACGAGGTGGTGCTCCGCTATCCGGACGCCGTCTCGTTCGCTCCGGGGCGGCCGTCGGAGCGGTTCTTCGACGTCGAGGGGAGCCTCGGCCGGGCCGCGCTCTGGGTGGAGTCGCGGGCGGCCGCCTCCGGCGTTTCCGAGCGCGCGGTCTGGAACGACCTCGGGCAGTACAACAAGACCAACGGCATCATCAACGACCTGATCGCGCGCCAGCTCGCGGCCGACGAGGGGATCGCCGCCCTTCCGGAGTCGATCCTGGTCACCACCGGCTGCCAGGAGGGGATGGCCATCCTCCTGCTGGGGCTGATCGACCCGGCCGGCGACGCGCTGCTGGTCAGCGACCCCGCCTACATCGGCATCCCCGGCCTCGCCCGGATCATGGGGCTGACCCTGATCCCCATCCCCACGGGGGAGCGCGGGCTCGACCCCGAAGCCGTGGCGGAGGGGATCGCCGCGGCGCGGCGGATGGGCCGGCGCCCGCGCGCGCTCTACGACGTGCCGGACTTCAACAATCCCCTCGGCACCCGCATGCCGGTGGAAGCCCGGCGCGAGCTGCTCGCCCTCGCCCGCGAGCACGGGATGCTGATCTGGGAGGACAACCCCTACGGCATGTTCTCCTACGACGGCCCGCCGCTGCCCACCCTCAAGGCGCTGGACGAGCACGGGGTCGTCGTCTACATGGGGAGCTTCTCGAAGACCCTCTTCCCCGGCCTGCGGCTGGGCTATCTGGTCGCCGACCAGCAGGTCCTGCTCCCTGGGGGGCGGAGGGTATCGCTCGCCTCTGAGCTGTCGAAGATCAAGAGCCTGACGACCGTCAACACCTCGACCGTGGTGCAGGCGATCGCCGGCGGCATCCTCCTGGAGGCCGGGGGCTCGCTGCGCCCGCTGGTCGACGAGAAGCTGCCGTTCTACCGGGCGAACCGCGACCGCATGCTGGCCTGCCTGGAAGCCGCCCTGGGGGGAGTCCGGCGGGGTGCGCTGGAACCGGCCCGAGGGGGGGTTCTTCCTCACCGTGACCCTCCCCTTCGAGTTCACGGACGAGTGCCTGACCGCCTGCGCGCGCGATTATGGGGTGATCGTCTGCCCGCTGCGCTTCTTCGCGCTGACCCCCGGACGCGAGCGGCAGGTGCGGCTCTCCTTCAGCTACGTCGACGAGGAGAGGATCGCCGAGGGGATCGACCGCTTCGCCCGCTTCGTCCGCGAGAGGATCGATTGAGGACCGTCCCCGCCGAAACCCTGGCCCGCCTGATGACCGAGGCCCTGGGCCGGCGGGGGCTCTCCGCGGAGCACGCCGCGTATGTGGTCGACGGGCTCCTCGAGACCTCCCTGCGCGGCGTCGACACGCACGGCGTCCGCCTGTTTCCCACCTACCTGGCCGAGCTCGACGGCGGCCGCAGCCAGGCCAACCCCGAGCTCCGCTGGTCGGGGGAGCGCGCCGCGCGGGTGCTCGACGCCGGCAACGCCCTCGGCCTGGTCGCCGGCCGGGTGGCGGCGGACGAGGCCGTGCGGATCGCCCGCGAGCACGGGGTGGGAGCGGTGTCGGTGCGCGATTCCAACCACTTCGGCGCCGCCGCGGTCTACACCCTGGCGATGGCGCGCCAGGGGGTGATCGGGCTCGCCTTCACCAACAGCGACGCCCTGGTGGCGCCGCACGGCGGAAGGCGGCCGGTCTTCGGCACCAACCCGATCTCGATGGCGGCGCAAGGGGCGGGGGACGACCTCTTCTGCGCCGACTTCGCCACCAGCCAGGTCTCCTACTCCAAGGTCAAGCACCACCGGGCGCACGGGCTCCCCCTGGAGTCCGGCTGGGTGGTGGAAGGGGAGGAGACCGTCCTCCAGCCGCTGGGGGGGCACAAGGGGCAGTGCCTGGGGATGATGGTCGAGATCCTCTGCGCCCTGCTCGCCGGGATGCCCCTCGACGCCGAGCTCTCCCATCTTTACACGCCCCCCTTCGACGAGCCCCGCCGTGTCGCCCACCTCTTCATCGCCCTCGACGTGGCCGCCTTCCGCGACCCCGGCGCTTTCCGCGAGGACCTCTCCCGTCTCCTCGGCGGAGGTCCGCGCCGAGCCGGCGGTGGCCGGAGCCCGCGTCGTGACGCCGGGGGATCTCGAAGCGGAGACCGCCGCCAGGCGCCGCCGCCAGGGAGTCCCGCTGGAAGAGGACGACTGGAGCTTCTTCGCCAGCCTGGCCGGCTGAGCCGTTCCTGGCCCGCCTCTTGCTTTCTGGCGAGAGCCGCCATGCGGAACACCGAACCGGGCCGGGCGGCGCTCCGGCTGACGCTCCTGGGCGGGCTTCTGGCGCTGGGGGTCCATCTCTGGGCGAGCCCGAGCCTCTCCCCCAACATCTACCTGCTTTCAGGGATCCTCGCCCTCTACCTCCTGGGCTGGGGGATCGCCCTCTGGATCGCGCGGCGGCGGCGCGGCGAGCTGGCGAAGGGGTTCGCGGTCACCAGCGCCTCGGCCCTGCTTCTTCGTCGGCCTGCTCGAGACGCTCGTCCTGCTGCATGTCGTCGACTTCCGGGTGCTCTTCGGGACCCCCGCGGCGCAGCCGTGGAGCCATCCGGGCAACCTGGTCGATCCCACGCTGCTCCACCTCCACCGGCCGCACGACCGGTTCGTCTGGGACGGCGTGCTCTACGAGTACGATCAGAACGGCTTCCGCAACCGGCCGGACCCCCACGCGGCGGAGGTCGTCGTGGTCGGCGACTCCTTCATCGAGGGGTGGGGGGTGACGGCGGCCGAGCTGATGACCGCCCGCCTGGGGGCCGATCTCCACCGCGGCGTCGTCAACCTGGGGCAGTCCTGGTACGGCCCGCAGCAGGAGCTGGAGGTGCTCCGGCGCTACGGCCTGCCGCTCCACCCCAAAGCCTGCGTCTGGGCCTTCTTCGAGGGCAACGACCTCCAGGACGTCGAGCGCTACAGCTCGGCGCTGCCGATCTGGCCCGAGCTGTCGCGGCGCAACCACTCCTTCGCCCTGCGCTCCTTCACCCGCAACGCCCTCTACGCCCTGCGCCGTTTCGGCCGCACCCGGGAGGGGAAGGACGCCACCGGCACCCTGGCCTACCCCTATGGCGAGTTCCGGGCGAGCGATGGCCGGGACGTGCGGATGTACTTCGAGTACGCGGCGCACTCCCTCTCCCCCCGGGAGATCACCGACCTGGACGTGGTAGGCCGGACGTTGAGCGAGGCCGGCCGGCTCTGCCGCCGTCAGGGCGCCCAGTTCCTCGTCGTCTTCGTGCCGAGCAAGGACCGGATCTATCTCGACCGTACCCGCTTCGCCGCCAACGCGGCGCCGCGCCGCTGGCGGGAGAACGACCTTCCGGACCGGCTGGCCGCCGTCGTGCGGCGGGAGGACCCCGAGGCCGGATTCCTCGACCTGACGCCGGTCTTCCGGCAGCGGGCGGCGCGGGGGGAGATCCTCTACTTCCTCCAGGATTCCCACTGGTCGCCGCTGGGGCACGCCGCGGCGGCGGCGGCGATCGCCGCCCGGTTGAACGGCAGCTCCTCCGCGTCCTCCGACCTGTTGGTCAGGGCGCCGAAGCCCGCAAGCGTTCCTGGGTCGCCGCGACCGATCGGCTGAGGCGATCCTCCGCGTCGGCGGCGGCGAGATCCTCCAGCCGCAGCGAGGCGAGCGCCGCGATCGTCAGCGCCATCTCCCGCGGACTGCGGAACCGCTCCAGGTTCCCGGCGGCCGCCTTGACCAGGGCCTGGAGAACCCGGAACGCGCCGTCCGACAGCGGCGGCTTCCCCCGGTAGAGGTCCAGGCGCCCCCCGGGCCGGTAGCGGGGGAACTCCTCGAGCCCGACGAAGCGCAGGAACCAGTCGGCGCGGAACCGGCCGGTGGCGGCCACCAGCCCGGCGTAGTCGGCGATCAGCTCGTCGAGCAGGTTGTTGCGCATCGAGCCGAACAGCCGGCGGGTGAGGTAGTGGGCGCACTCGTGCTCGCGGCGGATGACGAGGGACATCTCGCGCCACTCCGCCTCGTCCAGGCCCAGGTCGGCGGCCGGCACGGCGCTGTAGGGGCCGTCGGAGAGCAGGATGAAGCGGTCCTGGTAGAGCTCGCGCGGGGTCCGCTGGAGCTCCTCGCCCCAGGTCGCGGTCTCGCGCGCGGCCGGGTCCAGGGCCTCCCAGCGGCGGCGCAGCTCGCCGACGCGGCTCCAGTTGTTGTAGCCGGAGACCATCAGCGCCCCCTGGGCGTCGGGGACGGGCTCCGGCTCGTTCTTCTTCGTGAGCGCCCGGATCAGGGCGACGAACTCCGCCCGGCCCCTGGCGATCAGCAGGGGGATGCGGCCGGCCGGGCTCGGGTGGATCACCACCTCGATCGCCTCCGGCCGCGCGATCTCCAGCCCCGTCGCCTCCGGCAGGGTCTCGGCCGGGACGCCGCGCCGGGTGGCCGCCCGGTAGGGCTCGGTCTCGCTGATCCCGGCGCGGATCGGAAACCGGAGCTGCGGCAGGCGCTCGCGCAGCACGGCGAAGGCGCCACGGGTACGGGCCTCCCGCTCGACGGCCTCCCAGAAGGCGACGAACGGCTCGTCCGGCAGCGGGAAGCGCACCTCAGAGGTGAGGGCGCCGAGGTCGAAGACGTTCTCGTTGTAGGCCAGCAGCTCCTCGACTTCCGCCGGGGAGGCGCCGAGGGCCTCAAGTTGATGCCGTTCTGCTCATGCTGGTAGCCTAAAGTACCTTGAAGCATCGTCGCAGCGTTTTCGATGTTCGTTCTATCGGCGGTGTTCAGTGGGCTGGCCGCTCTGGCGCAGGACGCGCCCCCGGGAGGCCTGGCGCTGATGGACGCCGTGCGGCTGACGCTGGCAAACGACCCCAACGTGGCGATCGAGGCGGCCCGGGTCGATTCGGCGCGCGGAGCGCTCCAGATCGCGTCCGGGAGGTTCGACCCGGTGGTCGTCTCGGGGCTGACGCAGACCAGCAGCAAGGAGCCGCGTTCCCTCTCCTCCAGCCAGGAGACCCGGACCCTGCAGAGCACCCTGGGGGTCAGCCAGGAGTTCCGCAGCGGCCTGATCCTCGAGCCGCAGTTCCAGCTCGACCGTTCCCAGGACGTCACCGCGGGCTCGGGGGCGCTGAACACGGGGACGGTCAGGTTCCAGCTCCGCCAGCCGCTGCTGCGCGGCCGGGGGCGCGCCGCGGTGCAGGCGGAGGAGCTCGCCGCCGAGCGCGAGGTGGTGGCGAGCGGGTTCGACCTGCGGCATACCGTCGCCCAGCGGCTGCGGGTGGTCGCCGCGCAGTACTGGCAGGTGAGGGCGGCGGAGCACAACCTCGAGGTGCTGCGCGTCAACGAGCGGAGCTCGCGGGAGCTGCTGGAGAACACCCGCAAGCTGATCCAGGCCGACCAGGTGCCGGCGGCCGACCTCGTCCAGCTCGAGGCGAACCTGGCCGCCGCGGAGTCGGCCCGCATCGGCGGCGAGCGCGATCTCTTCGCGCAGCGGCAGGACCTGGGGCGCGAGATCGGCCTCGGGCCGCGGGAGATCGCGGCCCTCCCCCTCCCCTCCGACCCCTTCCCGAGCCTCGGTCCGGAGGAGGTCCCGCCGGACACGGAGGCGCGGGGGTTCATCGAGCTGGCCCTCCGCCACCGGTCCGACCTGGAGGCGGCGCGGCAGAGGGTGACCGAGCTCGACCTCCAGCGCAAGGCCGCCGAGAACGCTCTCAAGCCACAGCTCGACCTGATCTTCACGCCGGGCTATTCAGGGCTCGCGGGCGGTGGGGGAGCCGGCGACTTCCTCGCGCCCCTCTTCCGCAACGTCCCGGGCGCCGGCGCGGTGGCCTCGCTGGCGCTCTCATGGCCGATCAGAAACCAGCGCGCCCGCGGCGCGCTCCTGCAGATCGAGGCTGCCCGCCGGCAGAGCGCCTTGAGCTTCGACCTCGTGGCCAAGGGGATTGGAGCGGACGTCCCGGCGGCGCTCGACGCCGTGGGCCGGGACGCCCTGCGGCTCGAAAAGGCCCGCGCGGCGGTGCGGCTGTTCGAGCGGACGGTCGGCAACGAGGAGAAGAAGCTCCGGGGCGGGACCTCGACGCTGCTCGACCTGATCTCGCAGCGGGACCGGCTGATCTCCGCGCGGCAGACCGAGGTCGCGGCCGAGCTCGCCCTCGCCCTCTCGCTGCTCGAGCTCCGGTTCCAGACCGGAACCCTGCTGGGAGAGGGCGGGATGGCGGGAGAGGTCGAGGCCTCGCGCCTGACCACCCTCCCTTCTCCTCGGGAGGGCGCGCGGTGATCTTCCGCAAGGTGGCGCTGGAGCGGCTCTCCTCCCCCGAGCAGCTCGACCAGATGGTGCAGGTCACCGATCCGAAGGGGTGGCTGGCCCTCACCGGGATCGGCGCCCTCCTCCTCGCCGCGATCGGCTGGGGGGTCTTCGGCTCGATCCCCACCACGTCCCAGGGGGACGGCATCCTGCTCCGGCAGGGCGGGATCTCCGACCTCGTCTCCAACGCCACCGGCCAGGTCCAGGAGGTGCTGGTCAGCGTCGGCGACGTGATCGAGAAGGGGCAGCCGGTGGCGAGGATCCAGCAGGACGCGCTGCTGCGCCAGATCGCCGACGACCGGTCGAAGCAGGGGGTCCTGCGCTCCCAGTATGAGGAGGCGGTCCGGATCGCCAACCAGCAGAAGCAGCTGCGGGCTCGTGACCTGGCGCAGCAGCGGGCGAACCTGGAGCGCAGCAGCGAGTCCCTGGAGAAGGACATCTCCCTGCTGCGCGAGCGGCTGGACGCCCAGCAGGCCCTGCTGAACGACGGCCTGATCACCAGGGAGACCTTCCTCACCACCCAGCAGTCGCTCAACGCCAAGCGCGACCAGCTCGCGCAGGCGCGGCTCGACCTCAACGGTCTGGACCTCAAGCGGATCGAGGCCGACCAGCAGCTCGACCAGCAGCTCCAGGCGCGCCAGACCGCGATCCACGACCTGGAGCTCGAGATCGGCGAGCTCAACGCCAAGCTGGGGGAGAACGTCAACATCCTCTCCCCCTACTCCGGCCGCGTCCTCGAGGTGCTGGCCGAACCGCGGCGACGTGGTCAACCCGGGCACGGCCATCCTCAGCGTCGAGGTGCTCTCCGAGAACCTCCAGGCGGTGCTCTTCGTCCCCGCTTCCACGGGCAAGAAAGTGCAGCCGGGCATGACCGTCCGGCTCTCGCCGAGCACCGTCAAGCGGGAGGAGTACGGCTCGCTGCTCGGCAAGGTGACCTGGGTGGCGGAGTTCCCCTCGACCTCCCGCGGCATGATCCGCCTGCTGGGCAACGAGGCCCTGGTGACCCGGCTGATGGAGCAGGGGCCGCCGATCCAGGTCAACGTCGCCCTGACCCGGGACCCCGCGACGCCCACCGGCTACCGCTGGTCCTCCTCCCGCGGGCCGAACCTCAAGATCAGCAGCGGCACCCTGGCCTCCGGCGACATCGTGGTCCAGCAGGACCGCCCCATCCGCCTGATCATCCCCAAGGTCCGGGAGGCGACCGGGTTGTGAGGCTCCGCCGCTCGCCCACCGTCCTGCAGATGGAAGCGGTCGAGTGCGGCGCGGCCGCCCTCGCCATCGTCCTCGCCCACCATGGCCGCTGGGTCCCGCTCGAAGAGCTGCGCGTCGCCTGCGGCGTGTCGCGCGACGGCAGCAAGGCGAGCAACGTGGTCAAGGCCGCCCGCGGCTACGGCCTGGCCGCCAAGGGGTTCAAGAAGGAGCCGCAGGCCCTGCGCTCGATGCACCTGCCCGCGATCCTGCACTGGAACTTCAACCATTTCGTGGTGCTCGACGGCTTCCGCAAAGGGAGGGTCTTCCTCAACGATCCCGCGGCGGGGCCGCGGGAGGTGAGCGAGGAGGAGCTGGACCAGGCGTTCACGGGCGTCGTGCTGACCTTCGAGCCGGGACCGGAGTTCCAGCGCCAGGGGGACCCGCCGCGGCTGATCCCCGCGCTGCGCCGCCGCCTCGCCGGCTCGCGGGCGGCGCTCGCCTTCGTCCTGCTGGCCGGGCTGGCGCTGGCGATCCCGGGGCTGGTGGTCCCGGTCTTCTCCAAGATCTTCGTCGACAGCGTGCTGCTGGAGAACCGGCGGGACTGGCTGCCCCCCTGCTCTTCGCCATGGGGGCCGCCGCGCTGCTGACCGGCGCCCTGACCTGGATCCAGCAGGTCTATCTCCTGCGGCTGGAGACCCGGATGGCGGTGGGCTCGTCCAGCCGCTTTCTCTGGCACGTCCTGCGCCTGCCCTCGGAGTTCTTCAGCCAGCGCTTCGCGGGGGACATCAGCTCGCGGGTGGCGATCAACGACCGCGTCGCCCAGCTCCTCTCGCGCGACCTGGCGACCAACGCCCTCGGCGTCCTGATGGTCGTCTTCTTCGCCGCCGTCCTCTTCCAGTACGACGCCGTGCTGACCCTGGTGGGGATCGCCGTCGTGTCGCTCAACGTGGCGGCCCTCCGCTTCGTCTCCCGCAAGCGGGTGGACGGCAACCGCCGGCTGGTCCAGGACCAGGGCAAGCTGCTCGGCACGGCGATCGGCGGCCTGCAGACGATCGAGACGCTGAAGGCCACCGGCGGCGAGTCGGACCTCTTCGCGCGCTGGGCGGGCTACCAGGCCAAGGTGGTCAACGGCCGGCAGGAGCTGGAGCGCTACACCCAGATGCTCGACGCCGTGCCGCCCCTGCTCTCGGCGGTCAACACGGCCCTGATCCTGGGCCTCGGGGGCTTAAGGGTGATGAACGGCAGCCTCTCCCTGGGCGGGCTGGTGGCCTTCCAGCTCCTGATGGCCGCGTTCATCGCCCCGATCAACCGGCTGGTGAGCCTCGGCGGCCGGCTGCAGATGGTCGAGGGGGACATGAACCGGCTCGACGACGTCCTTCGCTACCGGATCGATCCGAGCGCCGGCAGCGGCTCCGGGGAGCCGCCGCCCGCGGGGTACACCCGTCCGGCTGCAAGGTTTCCTGGAGCTGCGCGACGTCTCCTTCGGCTACAGCCGGCTCGATCCGCCGCTGATCGAAGGTCTCCACCTGACCCTGAAGCCCGGCTCCCGGGTCGCCCTGGTGGGGGGCTCGGGGAGCGGCAAGTCGACGATCTCCCGCCTGGTGACCGGCCTCTACGAGCCGTGGAGCGGAGAGATCCTGTTCGACCGCCGGCACCGGCGCGAGACGCCGGCCGGGGTGCTGACCCACTCGCTCGCCGCGGTCGACCAGAACGTCTTCCTCTTCGAGGGGACGGTACGGGAGAACCTCACCCTCTGGGACGCGACGATCCCGCTGCCCGAGGTCGTGGCCGCGGCCAAGGACGCCTGCATCCACGAGGACATCGCGGCGCGGCCGGGGGGGTACGACAGCCCGGTCGAGGAGGGGGGCGCCAACTGGAGCGGCGGCCAGCGGCAGCGGCTGGAGATCGCCCGGGCGCTGGTGGGGCGGCCGTCGGTCCTGGTCCTCGACGAGGCCACGAGCGCCCTCGATCCCACCACCGAGAGCCGGATCGACGAGAACCTGCGCCGGCGGGGGTGCACCTGCCTGATCGTCGCCCACCGCCTGAGCACCATCCGCGACGCCGACGAGATCATCGTCCTGGAGAAGGGGAAGGTGGTGCAGCGCGGAACCCACGACGAGCTGAAGGGGGTCGAAGGCCCCTACGCCCGGCTGATCAGCGCGGAGTAGACCATGTCGGGCCTCGATCGAGCGTTGGCGGAGAGCGAAGAGGTCCGGCTCGCCGGCAACGCCCCCCTGCGCCTCGATTCCTCTCCCGAGGTCTGGTTCGTCGAGGCCGGGAGCGCCGAGGTCTTCGCGGTTCCGGGCGGCGGGGAGGGGCCGCGGATCCACCTCTGCTCGGTGGCTCCCGGCCAGCTCCTCTGCGGCTTCCAGGAAGCCGCGGCCACCGAGCCTTCTCGCCGTCGGGCACGCCGGCACGAGCCTGCGGCGGCTCTCCGCGGACCGCCTCCGGGAGCTGGCCCGCGATCCGGGAACGGCGGCCGATCTCGCGGCGCGGCTCGACGGCTGGCTGGCCGGCCTCCTGGGGGGGATCTCCCGCGCCGCCGGCCCCAAGGTCTTCGCGGAGCTGCGCCCGGGCACCGAGACCCACCTCGCCGAGGCCGGGAAGGCGGCGCGCCCGCGGGAGGGGGTCGCCTGGGTGCGCCACCTCGAAGGGAGCTCCCGGCTGCTGGGTGAAGCGGAGCTCGCCCTGAGCGACGGCGACTCTCTTCCCGGTGCCGGACGGGCTCTGGCTGGTGAGCGACGGCGAGGCGCGGATCTCCACCCTCGGCACGCGCGACCTCCTGAGCGGAGAGGGGCTCTGGCCGGGGCTCGCCCGCTTCCACGAGCTCTGCCTCCGCTACGTCGCCCTCCAGGGGGAGAAAGTGGAGCGGCAGGACCGCGAGCGCCTCGAGCGCCGTCTGGATCTCGACCGCGCCAGCCTGCGGGGCGCCTACGCGCGGCTGGCTTCCGTCCTCCTGCCGGCGGATGGCGCGGGCGCCGGTCTCCACGCCGGCTCCGACCCGCTGCTCGCCGCCTGCGCCCTGGCCGGCCAAGCCCAGGGGATCGCGATCCGCGCCCGCGCCGACGCGCCGGCCGGAGGCAAGCTGGAGGACCGCCTCACCCAGATCTGCGCCGCCTCCCGGGTCCGCTCCCGCCGGGTGATCCTGCGCGACGACTGGTGGCGGCGCGACAACGGCCCCCTGGTCGGCTTCCTCTCCCTCGACCCGGAGCAGAAGAGACAAGCGCCCGGTCGCCCTGCTGCCGGTCTCGGCCAGGGCGTACGAGATGGTCGATCCGGCGGCGGGGACGCGGGTCCGGGTCGACGCCGCCGTCGCCGAGAGCCTGAGCGGCGACGCCCACATGTTCTATCCGCCGCTGCCCGAGCGGCCGCTCACCAAGGGGGACCTGCTGCGGGCGACCTTCGCGGGGCGCCGGGACGACATCCTGACCATCCTGCTCATGGGAGCCGCGGGCGGCCTCCTCGGCATGCTCGTGCCCGATCCTGACCGGGCAGCTCTTCGGCAACGTCATCCCGGGCGCGGACCGGGGCCAGCTCCTGCAGATCACCCTGGCCCTGATCGTGGCCGCGCTCTCCGGGTCGATCTTCCAGCTCACGCGGAGCATCGCCGTCCTCCGCCTCGGCGGCAAGGCGGACGGCCGCGTGCAGGCCGCGGTCTGGGACCGGCTGCTCTCGCTGCCGGTGACCTTCTTCCGCCGCTACACGGTGGGGGACCTGGCGAACCGCTCGCTGGGCGTCAACGCCATCCGGGAGATGCTGACGGGCAACGTCCTCACCCTGCTCCTGGGAGCGGTCTTCTCCGTCTTCAGCTTCGCGCTCCTCTTCTACTACAGTTGGCGGCTCGCCCTGATCGCCACCGCGCTCGTGCTCCTCCTCTCCGGGGTGACGGCGGGGCTGGTCTACCTCCAGATCCGCCACCAGCGCGCGCTCCTCGATCTGCAAGGGAAGATCGCCAGCCTCCTCTTCGGCCTGATCAACGGCATCGCCAAGCTGCGGGTGGCGGGCGCCGAGGCCCGGGCCTACGCCCGCTGGGCCGAGCGCTTCGCCGAGCAGCGGCGGCGGACCCTCGCCGCGCAACGGGCGGCCAACGTCCAGGCCGCCTACAACGCCGTCTATGGGGTGCTCACCTCGCTGATCATCTTCGCCGTCGTGGGCTACGCCTCGACGGAGACGATGCCGATCGGCGAATTCCTCGCCTTCAGCGCCGCCTTCGGCCAGTTCCTCGCCGCCACGCTCTCCCTGGTCTCGGCCTTCTCGAGCGTCCTCACCATGGTGCCCATCTACGAGCGCCTGTCGCCGATCCTCACCACCGTGCCCGAGGTCGACGAGTCCAAGGCCGAGCCGGGGGACCTGGCCGGCGAGATCGAGTTCAGCCACGTCTCCTTCCGCTACCAGGGGGACGGCCCCCTGATCCTGGACGACGTCTCCTTCCGGGCCGGCCCAGGGGAGTTCATCGCCCTGGTCGGCCCCTCCGGAGCGGGCAAGTCGACCTGCCTGCGCCTGATCCTCGGCTTCGAGAAGCCCACCTCGGGCTCCATCTACTTCGACGGCCAGGATCTCGCCGGCCTCGCCGTGCAGTCCGTCCGCCGCCAGATCGGCGTCGTCCTGCAGACCGGCCGGCCGATGGCGGGGAGCATCTTCTCGAACATCACCGGCAGCTCGAACCTCGGGATCGACGACGCCTGGGAAGCGGCGCGGGCGGCGGGCCTGGAGGAGGACATCAAGGCGATGCCCATGGGCATGCACACCGTCATCAGCGAAGGGGCCGAGACCTTCTCCGGCGGCCAGAAGCAGCGCATCCTGATCGCGAGGGCGATCGTGAACCGGCCGCGGATCATCCTCTTCGACGAGGCCACGAGCGCGCTCGACAACCGCACCCAGGAGATCGTCAGCCGCAGCCTGGAGCGCCTGAAGGCCACCCGCATCGTCATCGCCCACCGCCTGAGCACCATCCAGAACGCCGACCGCATCTACGTCGTCGACGGCGGCCGGGTGGTGGAGGAGGGGAGCTACCAGGACCTCCTTCACCGCAACGGCCCCTTCGCCCGCCTCGCCGAGCGGCAGATCGCCTGAACAGGAGCCCATCATGCGCAAAGTCCTCTTCCTCTTCGGCCAGCTCAACGACGACGACGTCGAATGGATGCTCACCGCCGGCAGCGAAGCGGTTCGTCCCCGCCGGGGGAGTCCTGATCGAGCAGGGAGTGCCGGTGGACGCCGTCTTCATCCTCCTGGAGGGGAAGCTCGCCGTCTGGCTCCGGAGCCGCCGCGGCCCGGAAAGGGAGATCGCCCGCCTGAACGCCGGCGAGATCGTGGGCGAGATGTCCTTCGTGGATGCCCGGCCCCCCTCCGCCACGGTCAAGGCCCTGGAGGAGTCGACCGTCTTCGCCCTCTCGAAGGCGATCCTCACTCGCAAGCTGGCGGCCGACTCAGGGTTTGCCGCCCGCTTCTACCGGGCTCTGGCGATCTATCTCTCGACGACCGTCCGCGAGCGCCACCGGGATCTGGGCCCGGGAGGAGAGGGCGACGCCGAGGAGGAGGACGATGCCGACGAGCTCGACCCCAACGTGCTCGACGGCGTCTACCTGGCGGGGGAGCGGTTCGACCGGATGGTGAAGCGGGTGATGGTGTCGTGATCAGCTCAGCGGAAGGCTCGGAGGTCGCATGAACGACGATGCGGAAGTATCAGATGCCGTCGATGAGCTTGAACAGCAATGGATATCCTGCCATCTTTACTACCATGAGGATTTGAATCGAGTAGTGAGCGAGTATGTTCAGCCCCTGGTCTTGTCTCTCGTCTCTGCCGCCCAGATAGACGCTTTCTTTTTTGTTCGTTATTCCTTAGGCGGTCCCCATATCCGATTACGGCTGCGGCCTCTTCCTGGATTCAAGGATGAGGTGTTGATTGCGGCTCAGAGCTTCGCGCGAGAGTTCCTCAAACGTACCCCTTCGACTAAGTCATTGGACGAAGAGGTTGTTCGCAGGACCACTGAGTCTATTCTGGCCTTTGATCCCAACGAGACCGACAACACGATCTATCCGGACAATTCGTTTGGTATAAGGCCATTTCGTCCTGAGGTTCAGCGTTACGGAGGCTCCCGCCGCCTTCAGGCGTCCCTTGATTTTTTTGTGCTGTCAAGCGTGACAGCCGTCGAGTTCCTGGCGCGGCACGGTGATGCTTCGCGATCGATTCAGTTGGAACACGCATTGCGCCTGCTGCTCAAGCAAGCCATTGGCTTCGCTGCTAATGGGATCGAGTTGCTTGATCTCCTGAGGTACGGGATGGATTCATGGAGCAGCGGAGGTCCCCCGAAGGTCATAGAGAAAGCCGACAAGATCTTTGAGCTTCAAAAGGAAGCCTTCCTCCAGCTTTTCAGGGTTAGCTTGGGGGAGGTTCGTTCCTTGTTAGAGGATGGTGAGATCGCGAGTAAGGCTGTTGACTTTCTAGTATTGGGCGCAGCCAAGCTTTCGGCGGCGGTAAGCGGCACCGACTGCCCGACCCGAGCGCGAATCGGAGGCAGTCAACTGCATATGACCTCGACGCGCCTGGGAATCTGCAACGTTGAGGAGGTCTATATCAGTCGCCTCCTGACTTCGACTCTGCGCGAGCTGAACGCTATAGGGGAGGAAGACTTCTCCTGGCTTGGCGAGGAGATGGAAAAATCGACGGCGGCGAATCACGGAGAAGCCCCTAGTAGCCTTTTACCGGGCGCTCTTGCCGCATTCACCGCAGCTTCCAATACCCCCAGGTGAGCTTCTACACGGCGCGTTAAATCAATACCAATTCAGGTACTTCGACGACCTGCGGTGCCACAGCGCGCTGTAGCAGTCCCTCTCTGATCAGGCGTCGGGTCAAGGTCAGTTGCCCCTTCTCATCGAGTCCAGGGATCTCCTTCACACGGAACTGCGAGTGGTCGCGGATAAACTCCAGCGCCCGATGCAAGTGCAAGGGGCCGGAGACCCTTTGGTCAGCGAACCAGATCGCTATCTGCAGGTTGCGGTCATGGTCAAAGGCCTCGCCGACGACACAGAGGACGTCTCGGCGTTTCGCGACCTCGGATTCGAGGGAGAGCTCTTCAAGCTCCAAGAGCTGGGTGAAGTGTCCATCCGAGGGGAAGCTCTGGAACCTCACACGATTGCGCTTGACGGCGGCGAGCACCTCGTCAAAGGAGACTTCTTGGAGCTCCTTCATCACATCTTGAAATGTACTCCTCATTCGTTCGGAGATTTCTCCGCTGTCGACGAATCCGGGCGGAAGCGCTCTGCGCAACTCCTGGGAATGGACCGCTACGCACTCGGTTGCGATTTTCAGAAAATCCATCCAGTACAGTGGGCTGATGCTCGCTGTCAGGTGAAGACAAACGCTATCTTGGGCGACGGCATAATGGGGCATTCCACGGGGGATGTACAGCAGATCGCCGGGCTTAAGGGAGATCTCTGCCAGCAGCGGAGTTTCGGTGCGGCGATACCACTCTTTGGAAAAAGAGAGGTTCTTTTTTTGGGGTAGGGGTATCTGTAATAGCGAGAATTCATGAAGTCTCCAGACCTTCTCCCCTTCTAAGTGCAATATAAGGACATCATGTTCATCCGTATGAATCGGGAACGTCCTCGCTCCTTTCGGGGTCAAATAGGCGTTGACGCCGATGTCGGCGTGGAAGGCCCTGCCCAAGGCTTTGACCAGTCCCAGTAGGGAGGGCCAGTCTTCCATGTGATTTAGCACCAGTGAGCTGCCGTTCGACAATGCCGCGTAAGCAATGTCCACGCCGATCTCACGGTTGCTATATTTTTCTCTCCGATCTTGGCCCCCTTCGGCTGCCTTGATCAGGATGCCGTCCGGCAGGCCCGGCCGCACAGAGGCCAACCAACTGTCGACGTCAACGAGCGAAAAATAATGAGAAAACCTATTCGGTTTGTTCTGCAGATGCAGAAAGCATTTTTCCCAGTAATTTTCGAGGAACTCATCAACGGATAACGGAGCAATCAAGTCGCTGAAAGATTCTGCCGCCTGCTTCATCGCAACACCTCTCTTGGTTGGCAAGCTCTGAGTTGCTGGTGTTCGAAAAACGCGGCCCGCCCTTGTACCCTTTAGGTACCGAAAGGGCGGGCCGTTCATCTAACTACTTGCAGGTCCCGGTACCGGAGTTCTCGATGCACGTCCCGGTGCCAGAGTTAATGATCTCCGCTTGGTCGGACAGACCCCCACTGGCTGAGTCGAGGTCGTCGTCGGAAAGGGTCTCGATCTCTACTTTGGGATCCTGATGATCAGACATGTTGTTTGTCCCTTCTGAGAGGTTTTTCTCTCTGCTGTGGTCCAGCACCATGACGGAGGAATTTCCGTTCACGGTGTTGACCGCTAAGCTGTCGATCGCTAGCTCGAGGCCTCGACGATGCATGGAGGCATCGAAAGGGAAGTCAATAGGTGAAGGCAAAGCCTCTTCGAAGTTTAGGTATGAGGTTTGAGTCCTTCTAAGGCTCGAGGCGAAAAGGCTGCATAGAGCCGGAGAGCTGAAGTCGAGGAACTGCGGCTTCAGACCTCCTTGATAGGTACGCTCGGAATAGAAGCCCACAGATGGTAGGGCATGCTGAAGGCGCCAGGTGTTGATCGAGCGATACGCCTCTGGCTCGGACAAGCCCTCCGCCAAGCTGCGGAGGCTCTTGATTCCGAACGCCCAACGGCGGCGCCGCAGCACCAGGTTGTCGCAGGTCAACCGGCTGAAGATCCTGAAGTCATCATCGCCTTCGGAGTGGGGAGGAGGGAAGACGCCGCGAGTCTCGCCCGGCCCGAACATTAGAAGAAGGCGTAGAAGGTTTGGATGCCAGATATCGGCCAAGGAGCTCAGATTGACAGGGAGCAGGCGGCGTCCTGACGGATCGATCAAGCGGAAGGTTTCGGACTCGAGGTCCGCCTGAATCGTAAGATCCCCGATATGGACCTTCCGCTCTCGTGGGAGATCGAGATGCAGCCCCGGGACGTCCAGGACCTTCGATGCCTGAGGAAGGTGAGCGTTCACCAGATTCCCCCCGGGATTCATGACCTCGAGGAGATCTGCTTCTTCCTCGCCGAGGTCAATGGCTGAACTCGCGATGAGGTGATTGAGTAGCCGCCGTTGTAGAGGTTCTCTCAAGACCGGTGTGATGCGGCTCAGATAGCGCCCCGTGCCTTCGTGAAGGTGGTTGAGTACCCACGAGCCGCCTTCGGGGTCGGCGGGTTGGACGAAGATGCAGGAGCCCACGAGCGGGCATAGCGAAGAGGCAGGCGATCGAGAAGCGCCGCGAGTTTTCGCGCCGAAAGGAGATCCTTCGTCGGCGATACTCTGATCAATTCTTTAGACTGCTCCAGGCCTTCGCGGCTCTCTCTCAGCAGTTCGAGGGTGTGGGTGTGCAAAGGATCGAAGGTGCTGGTGGGAGACTGGTTGGCCGTCTTGTGGAAACTGATGAATTGCTTCCATAGAGAAGCGAACCCCGTGGCCACTTCGGTGAAGGGGATCTGTCGCCGATCCGGCTCATGATCCCGCCACCAGGCGGCAAGAGTATGCAGAACGTCGTGGCGATGGTTGAATACACCCGCAAAGCGGGAAACGAGGCGAGCGCTCTTCAGGATCTCCTGCACCGCGGCCGGCGAGATTTGCAGGATTTCCTGGTCGCCGTCGTGGTGTCCTGTCCCTTCGATAAATACATCTTCGAAGAAGCTCGCCCGGGTCGTAGCTGGAGACTCGCCACCTTCCCGTGGCGCAATGGTATCTCGGATCTCCGAGAAGAGATCCTCCATCTCGGCGGCGGTCTGCTCGGGCCGAGCAGACGCCGCGAAGCCTTCTTCGAGTCGCACGAGCTTTTCAAAGGCCTCTGCGGTAGCGCTCAGGAGAGCCGCGTCAGGTAAGCCCAGGAGGAACTCCCCAATTCTCTTCTCCAGCCATGGCTCGTAAGCCGGCCAGGGAGGCATGATAAGGAGTAGGCCGAGGTCGATGAGTTGATCGAGGCCGCTTCGAGGCTCCGTCATTTCGCCTACGCTGGCTCGCCTCCCGTCCCGGAGGAGAGCCAAGAGTCTCTCATACCGAACCGCGCCGTCTCTCAAGATGGGGCGGGCGGCATCCAAGACCGGGTTCGATAACGTTACCTTCATTCTCGCGGGTGGAACGAAGCGGAATATCGAGGATTCGGGATCGAGAGTCCAGTGGCCCCCACGCAGGAATCGATATTGACCGGCCTCTGATTCCTCGAGGCTGTGGTTCCAAGCGACCAGAGACCGCTCCCGCACAGCCGGATGCCTCATGAGGAGAGCCTGGAACTGTTCGAGTCTCGGGCGGTCCGCGCGCACTAAGGAGATTTCGCGTTGAGGAGAGCTGGCAAAGCGGAAGCTCCTGGGAGAGGATTGTGCCTGAACGCTGCCCAGAGCGTAAACGGTGAGCGTCGAATTGGCGGATAGTTTGGCCGCGGCTCGGGTTACGAAACGAAGGAGGCTCTGTTCCCACTTTGTAGGGCTTGGCAGAGATCCTGAAGACGCGAGAGAAGGACCTTGAGCACGGACTTTTTGTATCAGCCCAGGTCTTCCCAGAGCCACACCTCGGACAAAACGGCGATCCTGGATTAAATCGAGGATGTGGCGCCGTTCGCGAGTGAGCTCGCAATTGTAGAGGGCGATGAAGGCGCGATTGTTCTCGCGTAAGTTTTCTTCGAGCACTACGATGCGGTCCGCTAAATTTGGCAAAACCCGGAGAAGTTCGGCCCACTCAGCTTTTTTACTATACGTCTCGATTTCACGTCCATTGAAGCAGCTCCGTTTGACCGCGAGCAGAAAGCGGCGGGTCCCTGCGTCGAACCTTGGGAGGGCGTTGCCGATTGCCTCGACTATAGACTTCCTGGCCTCTTCGAGTTCTTTCTCGAGAGGCTCCCGAGCTTGCAGAAGTGCGATGCAGAGGGGGCTCTTGAGTGGTTCGAGAGCCTGTGCGGGGAGACCTGCAAGTCGTACGATAACAGGGGGAGCAGGCAGGCCGTGCGGGAGAACCGGGTCTTCCCAGAAGCTTTCACTAGGTCCGTCAGAGATCGTGGTGGGTGAAACTGTCATTTGCTACTCGCCTGCCCAGCTTTGACAGGATAAATTAAAAAAATAAAAATGGCAAGCGTTCTAAGAAGCTTGGAACGGCTCGCCACCCCCAGCCGTTGCTACCTGCTGTCGGGGCCGGTAGACTGGGTCTGTCACTGAGAGTTTCTCTATGCAGTGTCGACAGTGCCATTGCGACACCCCTGCGGGCAGCAAGTTCTGCGGCCACTGCGGCGCGAAGCTCGCCGCGGTCTGCCCCCAGTGCGGCACCGAGAACCCTCCCGGCTTCAAGTTCTGCGGCGAGTGCGGATCTGCCTTGGCGGCGACCCAGGCGGAAGCTCCGCTCCTGAAGCCTCCCGCCCCCCCTCCCGCCCAGAGCTACACGCCCCCTCACCTCGCCACCCAGGTCCTCCAGTCCAAGTCCGCCCTGGAAGGCGAGCGCAAGCAGGTCACCGTCCTCTTCTGCGACCTCGTCGGCTCGACCTCCCTGGCCGAGCGGCTGGGCCCGGAGACCATGCACCTGCTGCTCAACCGGTTCTTCGAGCTGGCCCTCTCGGAGGTCCACCGCTACGAGGGGACCATCAATCAGTTCCTAGGGGACGGCTTCATGGCCCTGTTCGGCGCCCCCATCGCGCATGAGGACCATGCCCGGCGGGCGGCGCTGGCGGCTCTGGGCCTGCAGAAGCTGCTCGGGGAGCACCGAGCGAGCTCGGCGAGCGCGGCGGTGTGGAGCTCAGGTTCCGGATGGGGATCAACACCGGCTGGGTGGTGGTGGGCGGCATCGGCGATCAGCTCCGCCGGGACTACACGGCCATCGGGGATACGACGAACCTCGCCGCGCGTCTCCAGCAGCTCGCCGAGCCGGGGGCCATCCTGGTGAGCGGGGACACCGGTCGATTGCTCCAGGGCGCCGCCCGGTTGGAGCCGATGCCGCCGCTCCAGATCAAGGGGAAGGAGGCGCCGGTGCCGGCGTTCCGGCTGCTGGGCGTGGGGCTTCTCCCGTCCGAGGATGCGGTCCTGGGCAGCACGGTCCGCTCGCCGTTCGTCGGCCGCGAGCGGGAGATGGCGACCCTGGAGGAGCTGCGCGACCGGGCGGCGGCGGGGGAGGGGCAGGTGGTGGGCATCGCCGCCGAAGCCGGCTCCGGCAAGTCCCGCCTGGTCTACGAGTTTCGGCGGCGGCTCCGCGACCGGCCTGTCCTCCATCTGACCGGCCGGTGTCTCTCCTACGCCAGCGGCGTGCCCTACCTGCCCATCCTCTACATGCTGCGCAACGCCTGGGAGATCGGCGAAGCCGACGACCGGCCACGGTGACCGCCAAGGTCCAGGCGGGCCTCGCAAGGGCCGGGATGGACGTGGCGGAAGCGCCGCCCTACGTGCTCCGACCTCCTCGGCATCCGGGAGGGCACGGCGCGCGCTCGCCGAGCTGAGCCCCCAGGCCTTGCAGGCGCGAACCTTCCGCATGCTGCGGCAGATGATCCTCAACGCAGTCGCGCCGACGGTCTGGTGGTGGTGGAGGTCGACGACCTCCATTGGGTGGACGCGACCTCGGAGGAGTTCCTCTCCTTCCTGGTGGAAGGGTTGTTCGCCGCCCACGTGCTGCTCGCTGCCACCTATCGCTCCGGCTATCGGCCGCCCTGGATCGAGAAGTCCTACGCCACCCAGATCTCGCTCGCCCGCTTGACGGACCGGACAGCCAGGCCGTGGTCCGGCCGTGCTGCGGCGCCGAGCTCCCGGAGGACCTGGTCAGCGATGTGCTGAGCAAAGCGGAGGGGAACCCCTTCTTCCTGGAGGAGCTGACGCGCTCGCTGCTGGAGCATCCGGACGTCCTGGTTCCCGACACGATCCAGGGGGTGCTCATGGCCCGGATCGACCGGCTGCCGGAGGAGCACAAGCGGCTCCTCCAGACGGCGTCCGTGCTGGGCCGGGAGTTTCCATGACCTGCTGACGGCCATCTGGGAGCAGGCGGGGACCTGACCTCTCTGCTCCGACCTCAAGCGGTGGGAGTTCCTCTACGAGGAGCCCGCGGCCGAGAAGCCCGTTACCTGTTCAAGCACGCCCTGACCCAGGAGGCGGTCTATCAGACCCTGCTGACGGGCCGCCGGCGAGCCTTCATCGGCGGCCGGCCGGGCCTTCGAGTCCTCTTCGGGGTCCCTGGAAGACGTTTACGACAGCTTGGCCTATCACTACCCGAGGCCGGCGACGCCGGGAAACGGTCTCTATCTGGCCCTTTTCGCCGAGCGGGCGGCCCGAGGCTACGCTCACGCCGAGGCCGCGAAGGCTTTGCGA
>CAVXIG010000055.1:0-71247 GCA_963761645.1 uncultured Acidobacteriota bacterium | reverse complement strand
ACGGGCCAGATCACGGTGGCGAACAGCGCGGCGGTGGACTTCGAGACCAACCCGAGCTTCTCGCTGACCGTGCAGGTGACGGATGACGGCTCGCCGGCGCTCTCCGGGACGGCGGCGGTGACGATCCATGTCGCCGACACCAGCGAACCGCCCGTGGTCAACCCGGCGACGTTCACGGTCGCCGAGAACAGCCCCAACGGGACGGCGGTGGGAACGGTGACGTTCACCGATGGGGATGTGGGCCAGACCCACACCTTCTCGATCCTGGGCGGGAACACGGGCGGAGCGTTCGCGATCAACCCTTCGACGGGCGCGATCACGGTGGCGAACAGCGCGGCGCTGGACTTCGAGACCACTCCGGTGTTCTCGCTGACGGTGCAGGTGACGGACAGCGGCTCGCAGTCGGGCACGGCGACGATCACGATCAACGTAGGCAACCTCAACGAGGCGCCGGTGGTCCAGCCGGCGACGTTCACGCTGAACGAGAACTCCCCCAATGGGACGGCCGTGGGAACGGTTACGTTCACCGACCCGGACACCGGGCAGGCGCACACGTTCGCGATCACGGCCGGCAACACGGGCGGCGCCTTCGCGATCGATCCCACCACGGGCGCGATCACGGTGGCGAACAGCGCGGCGCTGGACTTCGAGACCACTCCGAGCTTCTCGCTGACCGTGCAGGTGACGGATGACGGCTCGCCGGTGCTCTCGGGTATGGCGACCGTCACGATCAATCTCGCCGATATCAGCGAACCGCCCGTGGTCAACCCGGCGACGTTCGCGGTCGCCGAGAACAGCCCCAACGGGACGGCTGTGGGAACGGTGACGTTCACTGACTCGGACGCGGGCCAGACCCACGTCTTCTCGATCCTCGGCGGGAATACCGGCGGAGCGTTCGCGATCGATCCCTCGACGGGCGCGATCACGGTGGCGAACAGCGCGGCTCTGGACTTCGAGACCACGCCGGCGTTCTCTCTGACGGTGCAGGTGACGGACAGCGGCTCGCAGTCGGGCACGGCGACGATCACGATCAACGTCAGCGACGTCAACGAGGCGCCGGTGGTAAATCCGGCGACCTTCGCGGTGAATGAGAACAGTCCGATCGGTACGGTTCTGGGCACGGTGACATTCACCGACCCCGACGTGGGGCAGAGCCACACGTTCGCGATCACGGGCGGCAACACGGGAGGCGCTTTCGCGATCGATCCCTCGACTGGCCAGATCACTGTGGCGGGTAACATCAACTACGAGGTGACGCCGAGCTTCTCTTTGACGGTGCAGGTGACGGACGGCGGTTCGCCCAATCTCTCCGGCTCCGCGACGATCACTATCGGAGTCAACGATGTCAACGAGCCGCCGATCGCCGGGGCAGACAGCTATAACGCTCTCGGCAACACGCAACTCCGGGTGGCGGGGGCGCCGGGTACCGGTCTCCTGGCCACGACGGCGGCAACCGGCGTGCTGGCCAACGACAGCGATCCGGATACCAACCCCGCGTTCCACAACCTGACCCTGGTCGCGGCGACGGGCACGTCGGCGAACGGTGGTGACTACAGCCTCGCCTCCGACGGCAGCTTCTCCTACACGCCGCCCGCGGGCTTCACTGGAGCCGACACCTTTACCTACACGCTGTCGGACGGCGACAACACCGCGACGGGTATGGTGACGGTGACCGTCTCCAACCGGGTCTGGTATGTGCGGGATCTTGTTGACGCGCAGAACGCGGCTGGTGGCGATGGCCGCTCCACGGATGCTTTCGACAGCATCGCGGCGCTGAACGCGGCGACGACCAACAACGGCGACATCATCTTCATCTTCCGCGGCAACACCGGCACGACGCCGCTCGCCGGTGGCATCACTCTCAAGGATGGCCAGAAGCTCTGGGGCGAGGGGATCGGTCTCACCGTGGCGCCCTTCGGGACGCTGGTCGCAGCCGGCTCCCAGCCGAGGATCAACAATACGGGCGGTGACGCGGTGTCGGTGCCGGCCACGGCGGGCAACCGGCAGAACGTGGAGATCCGCGGCCTCGACCTCCAGGGGAGCACCAACGCCGTCGACGTCACCGCCTCGGGTGCCAACCTCGTCGGCGTCACGATCAGCGACAACACCGTGAGCGGCGCCGGTCTGGAAGGGATCGACCTCAACGCCGGCAGCACCGGCGCCTTCACGGCGACGCTCAACAACAACGATATCGCCGCGACCGGCAACGGCTTCGACGCCCGTACCTCGGCCGCCACCACGCTGACCCTCAGCTTCACCAACAACGCGGTGGTGTCCAACGCCAACGGCGTCGTGATCGACGGCTCCGGCGGCGGTACCACCACGATCACCGGCTTCGCCAACAACGGAGTGAGCGGCAACACGGTGGGCACCGGCATCTCGATCGCAAGCGCCAGGTTCGACGCCACGCCGGGCGGCGGCTACCAGCAGGTCTCGGGCGGCACGACGGTGGTCGGCGCCTCGGGTAATGGCGTCGGGGGCTCGGGTGTGGTGCTGACCAACGTCTCTGGCGACCTTGCCTTTACTGATCTCGATATCTTCGCGGCCGGCGGCGCCGGTCTGCGGGTAACGGGTACGGGCGCGGTGAACGTCGGCGCGGGCACCGGCACGCAGGTGACCGTGGGGCCCGGGTGCCATCTTCGAGGCCACCAGCGGTCCGGCCGTGGACGTGACGAACGCCACGATCAGCCTGCCGCTCTCGAGCCTAAAGAGCACCAACAGCGCGACCACGGGTGTATCGCTCGACACGGTCGGCGGTACCTTCTCGGCGGGTAGCGGCAGCTCGATCAGCAACGCGACCGGCACGTCGTTCAACGTCAACGCCGGCACGGCGACGATCAGCTACGACGGCACGATCACCAACTCGACGGGGCGGTCGGTTTCTGTGACCAGCAAGACCAGCGGCTCGACGACCTTCAACGGCACGATCACCGCGACGGGTGGGACCGGCATCTTCCTCAACGGCAACACCGGTTCGACGATCAGCTTCACCAAGCAGATCAGCTTGACCACCGGCGCCAACGACGCCTTCACGGCGACGGGTGGCGGCACGGTGACGGCGACCGATACGACGAGCACGGTGACCACGACGACGGGTGTCGCGCTCAACGTGGCGAACACGACGATCGGCGTGGGCGGGCTGAAGTTCGCCAGTGTCTCGGCGGGCACCGCGGCCTCCGGCCCGGCGAGCGGCATCGTGCTGAACAACACCGGCGCGTCTGGCAGCCTGACGGTAAACGGCGGGACGATCCAGAAGACGACGAGCCACGGCGTGTCGCTGACCAGCACCCTGAGCCCGACGTTCACGTCGCTCACGATCAAGAACACGGGCGGCAGCGGCGTCAAGGGCACGGGCGTGACGAACTTCTCGTTCACCAACGGGTCGATCGACACGAACGGGACTGGTGCCGATGACTCGAACATCGCATTCAACACCATCTCGGCCGGCACCGAGAACAACCTCTCCGGCACCGTGACGATCACCGGAAACTCGCTGACCAACGCCTTCTACCATGGCGTAGACATTTTCAACTTCAACGGCACGATCGCCGACGCCAACATCTCGAGCAATACGATTACCAGCTCGAATTCGACCGTAACGTCGAAGGGCTCGGGAATCCGTTTCATTGCCTTCGGCTCCGCGACGACGATCGCCAACGTCACCAAGGCGACGATCGCCAATAACGTCATCTCCAACTTCCCGAGCGGCAACGGTATCCAGGCGCAGGGCGGGAACGGCAACGCCGCGGGGCCTGCCGGCGTTTTCGGAACCGCTGGAAGCGGCGCGAACATCATCGCCATCACCGGCAATCGTGTCGCAGGGTTCAGCGCCGCGAACCGGATCGGTACTCAGGCGATCCTCGCCGTCGTCAACGGCAAGGGCCAAGGGAACTTCAACATCTCGGCCAACGGCACGGTGGCCAACCGCTCGCCACTGGCCGGAACCGCGATCCTGTGCGGCAGCAACGGAAACACGACGTCGACCTTCACGGTGAGCGGCAACGTCATCGTGGCGAACAATACGTCACTGACGAACACGATTGGTACCACGCTTGCGCTGTCCTCCTTGGGACAGGCGGTGGTCACCGCGAGCGTCACCAATAACGTCATCGTTGCGAACAACACTGCCGGTTCGAACGGTATCGGCGCTGGCACCAGCCAGACGTTCGGAGCCACCGACACGCCGAGCCTGACGGTTACGATCTCCAACAACCAGGTCAGTCAAACCGACGGCAACGGCATTCTCGTGACAGCCCGCGACGCCACCGGAACGGTCAGAGCGAAGATTCAGAACAATACTGTGCGGCCCCCCTGGCCGGCAACCGCAACGGCATTCGAGTTGATGCCGGCAACGGCATCAGCATCAACGACTCCGTCTGCTTGAACATCTCAGGGAACACCAGTGCCGGTGTCAATCTCTCTCCGGAGGGTATCGGTCTTCGCAAGCAGGGGACCATTGCCGGCACCAACAATTTCGCCCTTCACGGGTTTGCAACTTCACCGGCCAACCAGGCTCAGACCGCGGCGTACGCCACCTCCCAGAATCCTGGAAGCGCGAGTGGGACGCTGATCATCAGCGGCGACAACTTCAACTCCCCGACCTGTTCGTTCCCTTGACCGGAGACGGACCGGGCAGAGATCGAGTCGCACTTGGGAAGCAGCAACTGCAGGTGATCAGAGCCTGACGAGCTTCAGAAAGAAAAGGAGGAGAGGACATACCTCTCCTCCTCCGGATCTACGCTCAGTTGAACACGGCCTCGTAGAGCATCCCCCCGGCCTTCGGGTCCGGCCCCACGGGGACGAGGAAGATCTCCAGCGTCCCCATCCGGTCGTGGGTCAGCCGGTAGATCTGCTGGGGCAGGATGGGTGTCCTGGGTCCTCGGAAGTAGACCGAGAACGGTTCGGGGCGCGCGCCTGGATGGGGCTCGTGGCGCTTCACCTCCTGGAGCACCACCTCCAAGGGCGCTCCCGCCCCGTACTCGATATGGAACGGCGTTCCCTGGTGCGCTTCGAACGAGGCCGGCGTAAGTTCCTGCAGCATTGAGAAGACCTCCTTGATCGGGTCCAGATCCGGGGGGAGCCGCTACTCTAGATCAACCCAGCCGGAAAATCGAACCGGGACGGAACCGGGGCACGGAAATTGCTCTATCCAAACGGCTGTCGGGCTATGTCTATGAACTCCCAGCCATCACAACCGGCTCCGCTCCTGATCGACACGCACGTCCATTTCCATTCCTGTTTCGACCGCGACGCCTTCCTTGATGCCGCGGTGCGCAACTTCGCGCGGGGCGCGGCCGAGCTCGGGATCGCGGGCCCCGTGACCGGCTGCCTGATGCTCGCCGAGACGGCGGAAGCGCGGTGGTTCCTGCGCTGGCAGCGGCGGGAGGACGGGGTGAAGCATGGCGCCTGGGACTTCGAGCCGGCCCCGGAGCCGGCCGCCCTGATCGCACGGCGGCGCTCGGACGGCGAGCGGCTGCTGGTGATCGCCGGGCGGCAGGTGCGCTCGCGCGAGGGGCTGGAGGTGCTGGGACTGGCGACGGTGGAGGAGTTCCCCGACGGCCTCCCCTTCAACGACGCGCTCGCCCGCGTGCGGTGGAGCGGCGCCCTCACCGTGCTCCCCTGGGGGTTCGGCAAGTGGTGGTTCTACCGCGGCGCCCTGGTGGAGAGGGTGGTTTGCCGCAAGGAGCGGCCGGGCCTCTGCTTGGGCGACAACGCCGGCCGCCTCGAGCTCGCCGGCCGGCCGCGGCTGTTCCACGAGGCGGAGGCGCGCGGCATTCCGGTGCTCCCCGGGAGCGACCCTCTGCCGCTGCCCGCGCAGGGGGACCGCGCGGGCTCCTACGGTTTTCTTCTGCCGGAGGGTTTCGACGAGCGCCGGCCGGCCGAGAGCCTGCGGCGGGCCCTGCGCGCGCTGGACCGCCCGCCGCGGATCTACGGACGGTGCCGCGACCTGACGGCGTTCTGCCAGGAACAGCTCGCGCTACGGTTCCGTCACCGCCGGCCGTCCACCCCGGCGCCGAGCCTCGCGGCGCCGGCGGAACGGAACGCCGCCGCGCTCTCCTCATGGACACGGTGATCGACCGGGACCTCCGGGCCACGGCCGCGCGCTCCTACGATCTGCTCGTGGTGGGCGGCGGGATCCACGGCGTTACGCTGGCGCTGGAGGCGGCCCGGCGCGGGCTCGCGACCCTGCTCCTCGAGCGCGGGGACTTCGGCGGCGAGACGTCCTGGAACAGCCTGCGAGTGATCCACGGCGGGCTGCGCTATCTCCAGGCGCTCGATTTCACCCGCCACCGGGAATCGGTGGCGGAGCAGCGGTGGCTCCTGGACCAGTTCCCCGATCTCGTCGAGCCGCTCCCCTGCCTGATGCCGCTCTACGACCCGCCGCGGGGGGGACGGCTGCGGCGGAAGGCCGCCTTCCGGGCGGCGTTCGCCATGGATGCCCTGCTCGCCCCCTCCCGGGCGCTGCCGCGGGGGAGACTCCTGGGCGCGGCGGCGACGGTGGACCTCTTCCCCGACGTCGATCGCGACGGGTTGCGCGGCGGCGCGCTCTGGCACGACGCCACGGTCCCGGACTCGCAGCGGCTGATCGTCGAGTTGCTGCGCTGGGCCTGCCACGCCGGCGCTCGCGCGCTCAACTATGTCGAGGCCGCCGAGCTCCAGGTGGAGGACGGTCAGGTGCGCGGGGTGCGGGCGGTGGACCGCGAGTCGGGACGCAGCTTCGAGATCCGGGCCGGAGCGGTGGTGAGCTGCGCCGGGCCGTGGGTCCGCCGCGTCGCCCGCCGCTTCGACCGCGACGTGCCCGGCCTCTTCCAGCCGGTGCTCGCCTTCAACCTGCTGCTCGACCGCGAGCCGCTGGCGCCCGGCGCGGTGGCGGTCGCCTCCCGCCAGCCCGGGGCCCAGACCTGGTTCCTCCTCCCCTGGAAGGGGAAGCTTCTGGCGGGGACCGCCTACGCCCCGGCGACGGAGGAGATGGTGCACGACGGTCTGCCGGGGGAGCCGCTGATCGAGAGATTCCTCAACGATCTGAACGCCGCGATCCCCAGCCTCGAAGCCTCCCGCGAGCAGGTCGCGCGGGTTCTCTGGGGGCGGCTGCCGGCGGCGGCCGAGGGTTCGGCGGAGCCGTCCTCGCGGCCGGTGATCCACGACCACGGCCAGGCCGGCGGTCCGCGCGGCCTGGTCAGCGTCTCGGGGGTGAAGCTGACGACGGCGCGCGCGGTGGCGGCGAAGGCGCTTCAGGCACTCGCCACCGGCGGCGCCCTGCGGCCGGCCCCTCCGGCCGAGGTGGCGAGGCCGGAGGCCGATCCCCCTCTGTCGCTGACGGAACTGACACAACTCGCCGAGCACGATTGGAACGCCGCCCGCGACCACCTGCGGGGAATCGTGGAGCGGCAGTCGGTCGTCCGGCTGGAGGACCTCCTGCTGCGGCGGACCGACTGGGGGATCGACCCCCGCGATATCGAGACCGCCACGCGCCTCTGCGAGTCGCTGGGCTGGAAGGGTTTCCGTTCCCGAAGGGAGGTGGCCTCGTGAGCGTGGCCCTGACCCGGGATGCCGCGCCCGCCTCGGCGCGGGAGACGCCGGACGTCGAGACCGCGTCCGAGGGGTACGCCCGGCGTTTCGCGGGGGAGGTGGGGCGGTATTTCCTGGATGTCCAGGCGGCGACGGTCCTGGAGCTGCTCGCCCCCTGGCCGGGGGCGCGGGTGCTGGAGGTCGGCGGCGGCCACGCGCAACTCGCTGGTCCACTGATCGAGCGTGGCTACAGGGTCACGGTCACGGGGAGCGAGGAGGTCTGCCGCCAGCGGCTCGACAGCTCCCTGCCGCCGGACGCCTTCGACTTCGAGGTCTGCGACGCCGCGCGGCTGCCGTTCCCCGACCGCTCGTTCGACGTGGTGGTGGCGGTGCGGCTGCTGACCCACCTGGACGGCTGGCGCGCGGCGCTCGCCGAGATGTGCCGGGTGGCGCGGCGGGCGGTGATCGTCGATTACCCGGACACCCGCAGCTTCAACCGGCTTTACGGCGCCCTCTTCGCCTGGAAGAAGGCGGTAGAGGGGAACACCCGCGCGTTCCGTTCCTTCCAGCCGCGGGAGGTGATCGCCGAATGCGCGCGGCACGGCTTCGGCCGGCCGGAGACGCGCCGGCAGTTCTTCGTTCCGATGGTCGTCCACCGGAAGCTCGGGCGGGCCGGGGCCTCGCGGGCGATGGAACGGGCGAGCGTTTTCCTGGGACTGACGCGGGCGCTGGGATCGCCCGTCATTTTGAGAGTGCAACGAGAGGAGAGCGTCGAATCATGAGAATTCTGGTCACCGGGGGCACGGGCTTCACCGGCAAGGCGCTGGTGCGGCGCCTGCTCGACCTTGGGCACGAGGTGGTGGCCCTGGACTATAAGGAAGGGCTGAAGACGGCCGAGCTGCGGGATTGGGGGGCGGGGGTCATCATCGGCAGCGTCACCGACGCGGCCGTGGTCCGCCGGGCCATGGAGGGGGTCGAGGTGGTGCATCATCTGGCCGCCGCGTTTCGCGAGATGAACGTGCCGGACACCTACTACTGGGAGGTCAACGTCCAGGGCACGCGCAACGTCCTGGACGAGGCCCTCAAGCAGGGGGTGCGCAAGCTCGTCTACTGCCAGCACCTGCGGCGTGCACGGCAACATCGACCACCCCCCGGGTGGCGAGGACGCGCCGATCCAGCCCGCCGACTATTACCAGCGGACCAAGTACGAGGCCGAGCCGCTGGTCCGCACGTTCCACCAGCGCGGCCTGCCGGCGGCGATCCTGCGCCCGGCCGCGATCTACGGCCCGGGCGATCCCGAGCGTTTCCTGATGATCTTCCGGCGGGTCTCCCGCGGCAAGTTCCCGATGTTCGGCAACGGCAAGACCCTGTACCACCCGCTCTATATCGACAACCTGGTCGACGCCTTCGTCGCGGCGATGGCGGACGGGGTGGGGGACGGTGAGGCCTACCTGATCGCGGACGACGAATACCTGGAGATCGAGGACCTGGTGAAGCGAGTGGGGAAGGCGCTCAACGTGGACGTCAAGATCCCGCACTACCCGGTCTGGCCGGTGGTCGCCGCCGGGCACGTGGTGGAGAAGGCGTGCCGCCCGTTCGGCATCACGCCGCCGATCTTCCCCCGCCGCGTCGATTGGTACCGCCAGAACCGGGCGTTCAAGATCGACAAGGCGAAGCGCGACCTGGGCTACGAGCCAAAAGTGAAGATCGACGAGGGGCTCCGCCGCACGGCGGACTGGTACCGTCGAGAGGGATATATCTAAAGGCGGATGGAAAAATGACTCGCTGGATTGTGCGGTTTTCCCTTTTGCTGACGGTACTTGCCAGTTCTGGTGCCGGTACCGGTCCGGCGGTCGCCGCCGATGCCGTACCCCGCCATGGCACGGCCGAGATCGTCCTCAGCTCCAGTGACCTCTACGACGGCGCGGCGGGAGAGCCCAATCCGTTCGACCTCACGGTGACGGCGGAGGTCGTCTCGCCTTCAGGGAAGCGCTTCACGGTCCCGGGATTCTTCGACGGCGACGGCGCCGGCGGGCAGCGGGGGCGGGTCTTCAAGGTCCGCGTCGCGGCCGAGGAGCCCGGCACCTGGAGCTGGAAGATCGCGAGCGGCGTGCCGGGGCTCGGCGGCCGCTCGGGGTCTTTCGAGGTGGCGGGCGGGCTCCCCGGCTTCTTCGGCCGCGGGCCGATCGGGGTGAGCCCGGCCTGGCCGCGCGCCTTCCAGCAGCGGCAGGGGGGGCCGGTGTTCCTGCTCGGCAAGTTCCTCGACGTGGCGGCCCCGCGGCCGATCCAGTTCTCCCACACGATGTTCTCGGAGCAGCTCTCGGACGACGACCGCCAGGCGATGCTCGACCGCCACGTGGCGATGGGACTCAACAAGATCGACATCTACCTCGCCAACCGCGGCGACTACAGCAGCGTCGCCACCACCCCCTGGCTGGGGACGGCGGGGTCGAGCGACCGGCGGCGTTTCGATCTCCGGCGCTGGCGCCTGTATGAGGAGTGGGTCGAGCGCCTGCGCGACGCGGGCCTCGTGGCGCAGCTCTGGTTCTTCGCCGACGACTCGGACTTCGGCCGGCTGCCGGACGCCGACCGCCAGCGCCTGCTGCGCTACGGCATGGCCCGCCTCTCGGCGTCGGTGAACACCATGTTCACCCTGGCGCTCGAGTGGCAGGAGGGGTGGCCGGCGTCCCAGGTGCATGGCGACGGCGAGCTCCTGCAGCGGAACAACCCGTGGTCCCGGCTGGTGAGCGTGCATGGCGTCACCGGCGACTTCTCCTTCCCCAACGCTCTCTGGGTGGACTATCTGGATCTCCAGGCGGGCAACGACTCGGGGCATCCGGCGGTTCACGCCCTCGGGCTCGCCAACCGCGCCCGCGCCGCGAAGCCGCTGATCCAGGAGGAGCTCGGGCTGGGGGAGGAGAACGCGGCCAACCGTCAGAAGGCCTGGTCGGCGTTCATGGCGGGGGCGGCCGGCGTGGGGACCGGCGCCGATCTCGCCCACCTGGGGAAGTTCGCCGCCCGCGTCCCGTTCGCCAGCATGGTCCCCGCCGACCGCCTGGTCCTCTCGGGGAACGCCTACGCGCTGGCCGAGCCGAAACGCGCCTACGTCTTCTACCTCTACAACGGCGGCACCGTGCGGGTAAACCTGCGGGGGGCCCCCGGACCGCTGCGCGTCGAGTGGTACGACCCGCGCGCCGGCACCTTCCATCCGCGCCCCCCCGCCGTCGGCGGCAAGGTGAAGGCCTTCGCCGCTCCCTCCCGCGAGGACTGGGTGCTCTACATCTACAAGTAGTTGGTATGAAATTTGCAGTTCATCCTGCCAGTTTTTTGGAAGGATGAAGATGAAGACTGTTCGTTCATTGATTGGCATCTCCCTGTGCTTCGCGGCGGCTCTGTCCGCCGCCTCGGCGATCCACGCGACGCCGCTCCATCCGGCCTTCGATCTCCAGGGGCCGGGCCTGTCGATCGCGGTGGCGGGGGTCGGGATGTCGGGGCCGACCGGCCGGTCGAAGACCCTGACCGTCACCGTCGGCGGGCCGGTGGAGCTCGCCCTGCTCTACTGGGCGGGGAGGGACCACCCCTGCCCCGTGGACCCGCCGGGCAGCGGCCAGTGCGTCCTCCCGGAGACCGGGCCCTACAAGGATCAGGTGCTCTCGTTCGGCGGCCTGCTGCTGCCCGGCATTCTGATCGGCTCCGAGGTGCAACCCAACACCAACGCCGGACCGATCAATAATCTCGGCTATTTCGCGGATGTCACCGACATGGTGCGCGCGCGGGGCACCGGGCGCCTCTCCTTCACTGTGGCCGACGGCGATCCGGGGAGCAACCTGGCGGATCTGGACGGCGCCGGCCTGCTGGTGATCTATAGCGATCCCGCCAAGCGGGACCCCGCCCGGGTGATCGTCTATCACGGGCTCGATTTCGCCTACGGCGAGGACCGCACGGCGGGGAGCACGCAGGTGACCGCCCCCTTCACCTTCAATCACGGCGCGTCCCGCGCCACGGACCGTCAGGGCAAGCTGGCGGTCTTCGTCGGCGATGCCGAGGGCATCGGCCCTGACCGCATCGACATCAGCCGCAACCCGAGCCCGGCCAACCGGCTGGACGGCTCGTCGGGAGCGCAGTGGGACGCCGACGTCTTTCCCGATCACGATCCCCGCCCGCGCGGGCGCCACCACGGCGCAGATCTTCTCCGAGCCGATCGGCCTCAACCCGGACTCGCTGCTCTGGGTGATGTCCGCGCTCTGGCTGCCGCAGCCGGTCGCGACCGGCTGCTCCGCGGAGATCTGGAGCACCCTCTCCGCCGATGCCTGGGCGATCACGGGTACCCGGCCCGAGCAGCGGGTCCGCGACGTGTTCAGGGAGTCGGCTCCCTTCAGCTCGGTGGCGGCGGCGATGCTGCGGACCGCCGTGCGCTTCCGGACCGGCCCGGGGCTTCTCGGCGCGGTCAAGGAGCTGACGCGGGCCGGCATCGCGGCGCTGCTCAACGCCGGCCACCCGCGGGTGGAGTTTCCGCTCACCCAGACGCAGGTGGTCACCAAGGTCGATACGGCTTTGCGCAGCGGCGACGTTGCAACCATTTTCGCGGCGGCCCATGAGCTGGACGCGGCGAACGGCGCGAGCTGTCCGCTGGATTGAAATTCGGCCTGCCTACTCCAGCTCGTCTTCCTCACCCGAGGGCGCCACCCTGTCCGGGAGGGGGACCTGCCCCGGCGGCGCCGGCTGGGTGAGGTCGTAGATCCAGACGTCCGGCCCCTTGCCACCCCAGCTCGCGGGATCGAAGGTGTGGACCCGCAGCGTCCGGTCGAGCTCCCGGTAGAAGTTGACGAAGGAGGGGAAGCGCTCGCCGCGGCCGTTGACGGTGAAGTACTGGCTGCGCGCGAAGCTGTTGGTGATGACGTAGCGGATCCCCTCGCGGCGGTACTCCGCGAGCGGCCGGGGCTGGCGGGAGACCAGGGGGTTCCCCATGTCGAGATCGGCCGCGTTGCTCCGCAGCTCGGCGTCGCTCTTCTCCCGCGGCAGCCACCACTGGTGGCCGAGCGCGTCGAGGTTGAAGCCGTCCGGCGGCGGATAGCGGCGGAGCAGATCGATCCGCAGCCCCTGGTGCTGGGTGAAGGGGCCCGGCGGCATCGCGCGCAGGGTGGCCGCGAGGCGGTCGGCGGCCGGCCGGCTTTCGTTGAGCGGCGGTCCGTAGTCGTCGAGCAGGATGCGCTCGCCCCGGGGGAGGTTGGCCTGCAGCCACCGGTAGGCGACCAGGCGGCTGTCCGGCCGGTTGATCAAAAGGTTTTTCTGGACCGTGGCGATCAGCGTCGGCACGGCGGCGGCGGCCACCAGCAGGAGGGCCGCGGCGCGGGCGCGCGGCGGCGGCAGCCGGAAGAGCCCGGTCACGGCCAGCGCTCCCGGCCAGGCGAGCGTCGCCAGCAGCGGATAGAGGGCGTTCAGGTGGCGGGCTTGCGCGTGGTAGGCGGCCACCGTGATCGCCGCCAGGAAGAAGAAGAGGCAGGGGATCAGGACGAGCAACCCGTACCAGCGCGTCTCGCGGCGGACGAAAGTCCACGCCAGCCCGAGCAGGGCGAGCAGCGAGAAGGCGATCCCCAGCACGTCGCGCGAGGCGACCAGCGCCAGGAAAGCGCCGGTGGCGCCGCGCGCGGTCTCGGCCCCCGGCTTGAACTCCCGGGCGCTGTCCGGATCGTAGCGCGGGGCCGGCTTGGCGCCGAGCCCCAGGCTCTTGGCGATCATCGCGCCGGTGTCGCGCCCCCAGGTGGGGTCGAGGAAGTTGAAGGGGGAGGCGAGGAAGAAGCCGGCCCCGAACAGGACCACGACCAGGGCGCAGCGGGCGATCACCGTCCGCCACGGCGTACGGGGAGATCGCACGAGAAGCCGCGCAGCGCCTCCAGCGCCAGGTAGGCCGGCACCAGCACCACCCCGTAATAGTGGGTGCCCATGGCCACGCCGGCCAGCAGCGAGGCGACCACCAGCGGCCGCGGGCGGGGGCTCTCGCGGGTGCCCAGGAAGGCCCAGACCGAGAGCGCCATCAACAGGCCGCACGGCACGTCGCTCTTGATCGTCCGCGAGGAGTTGACCATTGGCGCGAGCACGGCGGCGACCGTGGCCCCGGCGATCCCCGCCCAGGGATTGGCGAACACCTTGCGGCCGATCCGGTAGACGACGTAGACCGTCGCGACGCCGCAGGCCGCCACCAGCAGGCGGCCGATCACCAGGAACGGCGTGGGGCTGAACAGGAAGTGCGCCCCGAACTCGGCGGTCGAATGAAAGGCGCCGGTGATCCTGCCGGCCAGGAAGTAGAGGCCGTAGCAGAAGGCCAGGACGTACATCAGGAACGCCGGCTTGTGGAACCAGTGCGGGTTGAGGTCCCCGGTGCCGACGGCCATGGCGCGCCGCATGAAGTGGAGCTCGTCGCCGAAGTAGGAGAAGGGGAGGTCGTGGCGCACCGCCCACAGCCGCAGCGCCGCCGCCAGCAGCAGCACCAGGGCCAGGACGAGCCGCGGAGCCCGGATCCGATACGCTGTCGGAAGCGCTGCGCGCGAGCGGTGGCATCGGCCGGCTCAAGCCTGATGGATGCTGAAGACGGCGCCCATCCCCGCTTCCTCGAGGTCGATCTGGCGGATCAGGGCGAGCCGCTCGAGATCGTAGAGCGCGATGCGGGTCGGCCGCTCGCGATGGTGCTCGGTCTCGCGGAAGCCGTGGCGGATCCAGCTCAGGTTTCGCCGCAGGGTCGTGTAGCGGAGGCGCGAGAAGCCGATCCAGGTCCCCTCCTCCTGGGGGAGGATGCCGCGGCACCAGCCGAGCGGGCGGTCGTCGTCCGGCTCGCTGAGGGAGTTGAGGTCGGCCAGGGTCTTCCGCCCCGTCCTCAGGTTGAAGCGGATGACGCACCCCTTGACGGAGGTGAAGTAGAGGTCGTCCCCCTCCAGATGGCCGTCGTGAATCCCCTCGTCCTTGCCGACGTCGAACGGCGGCCGGCCGTTCAGGATCCCGTCCAGCGGGATGGCGTCGCGCTGGTTGAAGCGGGTGACCCAGGGGTGGCCGTCGAGGAAGAAGACGAAGTTCGGATGGGCCTGGTGGGGCTTGGTGGTCGGCACCTTGCGATAGTCGACGTCGGGCGAGAAGCGGTCCCACGGCGAGCCGCCGAGCACGCTGACCAGGCTCAGGAGCTCCCCTTCCGGCGACAGCTCGGCCACCGCGTCGAGACCGGTCACCGCCACGTACAGCCGGCCGTCCGGGGCCGGCGTGACGTGGTGGAGGTCGTTGAAGCAGGGGAGCGAGATCACCCGCCGGATCGCCAGGCTGGGGAGGTCGCAGATCAGCACCTCGGTCTGGGTGCAGAGGTAGGCGGTGTCCCCCTGGAAGGTGGCCGACTTGAAGACGTGGGAAGGGCACCCTTCCGGGCAGTGCTCCGGCGGCGACTCGTACTCCAGCGCCCGCTCCACCCGGCCCCCCTCGTCGACGCGGAGCACCAGGGCCTTCCTGAACATCGCCCACTCCTGGATCTTGTAGAACATGGACCCGCTGCTCGCCGCCCACCACCCAGATCGGCCCCGTCATTTTCGATTCCTGAACAGGGCGCTCTCGCGCACCAGCATGAGGGCCCGCTGCCACTGCGCGGGCCGGGTATAGACGAACGTGCTCACGCCGAGCAGGGTCTGCGCCGACCGCACCATGGCGACGTTGATCACGATCAGGGTCACCGTGGTGGCGACGGCGATGCCGTAGCCGCCCCAGCGCGGGGCCAGCAGGAAGCTCAGGACCGCGTTGAGGGCCGCTCCGCCCAGCGTCAGCAGGAGGAGCCGCACGTGATGCCCCGCCATCTGCAGCGCGAAGCCGGCGCCGCCGGACGCCGAGTCCCAGAAGCTGCCCACGGCGAGGATGAGCAGGATCCCCCAGGCGCCCACGTAGGCGTGGCCGTAGGCCAGGCTGATCAGCGGCCGGCCGAACAGCAGCAGGCCGGCGAGGCAGGCGCCCGAGAGGATGGCCACCAGGGTCGCCGCCGTGCGCGCCAGCCCCTCCATCTCGGCCCTCCTGCCGTCGGCGTAGAGCAGCGCGAACTCCTGCGGCACGACGAAGTTGGCGATGCTCGGGATCGCCGCCATGAGCTGCAGCAGGGTGGCCGCGACGCCGTAGACCGCCACCTCCTCGTGGGGGCGGGCCCAGGAGAGGATCCAGAGGCTCGAGGAGACGAAGATCACCGAGGCGGCGCTGCGCAGGCCCATCGCGGTCGAGGTGCCGAGGATCTCCCGGTACCCCGGCGGCGTGCAGGCGGCGCGCGGCTCGGAGCACTCCCCCGGGGTCGTCCAGAGGAGCGCCACGGAGTAGCCGACCGAGGTGATCAGCAGCGCTCCCACGTAGACGGCGGCCAGCATCTCCCAGGGCTCCCTGGCCGCGCGCGGTGTAGAGCAGGAGGACGAAAGCCGCCCAGGATCAGGCCGCGCGGAACCAGGTGGGTGAGCGGCGCCGACAGCTTGTAGAGCCGGAACGACCGCAGGTAGCTGTCGACCAGGGAGCCGAAGGAGGCGAGGACGCCGGAGGCCAGCAGGAACCCGGTGGCCTTCGCCAGCTCCGGGGCGTCCAGCTTGCGGGCGACCGCGGGCCAGGCGAGGGCGAGCGGCGGCACGACCAGCGCCCAGAGCACGATCTGCAGTCCGAACAGGCGCCGCCGCAGCACCGCCGTCGTCCGGTCCCCCCCCTGGCCGCGGCTGATCGGCGCGAAGCGCAGCGCCGCCGGTCCGAGGCCGAGCTGGAGCGCCATCCCCAGCGCCATGATCGCCTGCTGGAGCAGCATGTAGGAGGCCACGGCCGGCTTCTCCGCCACCCGCACCATCACCATGCCGCTGCCGAAGCCGAGCGCCATGCCGAGGAACTGGCTGGCGCCGAAGAGAGCTCCGCCCCGCAGCAACCGGGCGCGGTCCTTGGCGCTGGTCACCGTCTCGTCGCGAGACTCCTCCGGGCCGGGTGCGCCCGGAGGGCTCAGGGGGATCTGAAGGCTCTCTCCACTCACCTGCATGCCTGCCGTTCCTTTTCCTTTCCGTTGGCTCGACGCGCCGGAGCCATGAGGCTGACGCAAAGCTGATCCGCGCTGAGTGCAAGAACGTTGCCGTTGTCCTCACCGGGGAGCCGACGCGGCCAGCGCCACCGCCGCGTGCAATCGCGTCAGCGTCTGCCCCTGGATCTTGCAAAGCGGCAGCACGTCTTCATTCCGGCGCAGGATGGAGCGGATCATCTCGTTCCCGGCCCGGATCAGCTCCGGATCCCCGCTCTGCAGGCCGCCCCGCATCAGCAGGGCCACGGTGCCGAACTTCTCGGGGTTGTAGAGCTCGCGGTCCTTGGGCTCGACGGTGGTGAAGGCGCCGCCGATTCGCGGCCCGGTCCAGGTGACGGCGAGGATGCGCGGCCAGGGCGCGTCGGGGTTGGTGGCCTTCCCCTTCTCCGCGCCCGGGCCGAGCACGGCGACCGTGCGGGCGAGGGCGGCGAGGATGCGGCTGGGCGGCAGCGGGGGCTCGCCGATCGGCGCGTCGCCGGTGTCCCGCTGCAGCCGGTAGAGGTTCTCGGCGTCGTAGAAGCCGTTGGTCCAGGCCGGGCCGGCCTCGTAGACCCCCGGCCCCTTGACCACCTGCTCGCCGAGGAAGCCGTAGCTCTTGCCGCCCCGCTCCAGCTCCAGGTACTGCTGGGTGACGGCGCGGGCGAGTCCCGAACGGTAATCCTCCAGGAAGCTCGCGTCGTCGCTCGCCAGGCCCAGGAAGCGGAAGGCGGCGATCCACTGCGAGGGGGCGCGGCCGGTGAAGGTCGAGGCGTCGTTGTTCGGCGGCTGGGTGGCGGGGCAGGCCGGGCCGTCCGGACCGTGCGGCCTGGACACCGACGATCCGCGGGACGGGCAGAACAGCCGGCGCATGTTGTCGCCCCCGCGGCGGACGATGTCCACCACCGTCGAGTCGCCGGTCAGCCAGTAGTAGAGGAAGAGGTTCTCGAAATAGGCGTGGGAGCTGTTGAAGTCCGCCCGGTAGGCGTTGTAGCCGGTGGGCGCCTGGCCGCAGTAGAACCACTTGTCGTCGGGGCCGCACTGCATGATCTGGGTGTGGAGCGTGCGCAGGGCGCCGGGGACGGCGAGCTCGTCGAGCCACTCGACCTCTCCCGAGCGCAGCGCCCAGAGCGCCGAGGTCTCGACCGTGTTGTGGTAATCGGTCCAGGTGGCGCACCAGAAGGTGTCGTCCCAGGTCTCGCCCGGCGTCGTGTCGTCCTTGCAGTCGATCTCCCCCGGCTCCCCCTTCTGCCCCCAGTAGCGCGGGTAGACGCCGAAGGTCATCAGCCCGGCCAGCCCCTCGGCGTCGACCCCCGCGACGGTCGTCTTCAGCACCTTCGGGATCAGCTCGTCGTAGGCCGCGAGATCCTTCGGGAGCTTGCCGGCGGGGACCTCGTCGACCGCCTCGGAGGCGGTGAACCAGGCGGCGTCCGGCCAGGCGCGCAGCGGCCGGTTGAGCGGCGCCCAGACCAGCCGGTCGAGGTCGGCGCGCTTCGCCGCCCCCGGCAGGGCGGTCACCGCCAGGGTCGCGAACATCCCCTGATGATTGGCGAGCCAGGCCTTGCCGTCCGCCAGGTCGATGGCGAGGCGGCCGTCCGCCAGCAGGCGGAGGGCCTGCGGCTCATAGCGGTGCATGTGATCGATCGCCACCGCGACGGAGCCGGCCGGGACCGGAGGCGGCGAGCAGGCCGCCGTCCGCCTGCTTCCCCGCGCGGCGCTGGCCGCCGGCCGTCATCTCGAAGTGGAGCGGCGCGGCGCGGCGGTCGCGCAGGGTCTGGCGCAGCGCGGCGAGATCGCTCCCGTCCTCGCCGGCCGCCCCGACCGCGCCCTCCAGGGCGGGCTCCTTGAAGGCGCCGACCACCGTCGCGGTGGCCGGTCTCGGGGCTCCCAGGTCGAGCGTCAGCGTGTCGCGCACCTTCTCGACGAGCACGCCGTCGGGCTTGCCGTCCTTGGTCTTCAGGCACCCGGTGCAGGCGAGGTCCCCCTCCCAGGCCACGGCGTGGCGCACCACCACGGTGGGGGAGCCGGCGGTGAAGACGTAGCGCCGGCGCGAGCCGAGCTGCCCGCCGCCGACCGGCGGCAGATCGTAGGCGCCGTCGATCACCACCACCGCCGAGAGCGCCCCCTGGGACTCGATCCGCACGTCGCGCACCGTCGAGTGCCCGCCGCCGGCGGCCGCCGCCCGCAGCGTCATGCCGTTGCCGTCGCCGCTGGTGACGACCTTCTTGCCGTCCGGCAGGACGATCTCGTCGAACAGCTCCCCCGGCTTGCCGCCCAGCCGGAAGGTGGCGGCTCCGGTCTCCACCACCACCTGCTGCCCCTGGCGGCTGAGGCGCAGCGGCGCCGGCGGCGGCGGGTTCGGCCCGGCGGAACCGTCCGCCACCAGGGTGTAGGTGGCGCTGCCGCGCGCGGCGACGGTGGCGGGGAAGACCACCAGCACCCACTGGACGGGGGCCGCGGCGTCGTCCTTCCCCGCGTTCCAGCGGGCCAGCGTGTGGAACTCGGCCGGCACCGGCTTGCCGTCCGGCCCCAGGACGGTCAGCGAGCGCGGGTCGTGGACCCCGAGCGAGCGGGGGAGCGGCACCCCCGAGCGCACCACCTCGCCCGCGCGGGCCACGCCGGCGGTCTCCCGCACCGCCAGGGCAGACGCGGGTGGGGGCGCCCGGCGCGGGGGTGGCGGCCCGCGGGGGGCCGGCCGGTTCCGCCAGCGGGCTCGCCTCGAGGGTGGCGGAACGCTCGGGAGCGGTGCAGGCGAGCGGGAATCCGAGCAGGACGAGGACCGGCAGGATGAGAGGTCTCATAAGAAGCTGGTGGAGTTGCGAAATCCGGACCAGGGCGCCTGCGATATCGCAAAAAGGAAACCGGGGAGGAAAAAATTACTCATCCTCCAAAAACGAAAAGCCTCCTGCAGGAGGCTCAAAAAAGTACACCGGCCGCTTGAAGCCGGCTCAGCCGGCTTTTTCGAAAGGTCCGCGATGCCGGATCCGACCGCTTACCAGCGCTCGGGGCTGCTGTAGGCCTGCTGGCTACGGCCGCCGGAGGGGCGGTTGTCCCGCGGGCGCGCCTCGTTGACGTTGATCTTGCGCCCCATCAGGTCGCGGCCGTTCAACTGGGTGATCGCAGCCTCGGCCTGCGAGGATTCCGGCATTTCGAGGAAGCCGAAACCCTTGGACTGGCCGGTGACCTTGTCCTTGATGATGGTGCACGAAGAAACCTGTCCGAACTCGGCGAAAGTGTCTCGCAGTTGGTCCTCGGTGATCCGGTAGGGCAGGTTGCCCACATACAAATTCATCGCAAGTCTCCTATATATTGCATGGGTCCGAAAACCTTTCGTAAGCAAAAACGTTGCCTATTCCAGGAAATCCGCCCATTCGCCGGCCAGGAGCGCGCGCAGGCGATCGAGATCGACCGGTTTGACCAGATGATGATCGAAACCCGCGAGGCGGGCGCGCCGCCGGTCCGACTCCTGGCCGTAGCCGGTGACGGCGACCAGCCGCAACCCCGCGAGCCCGGGGGTGGCGCGCAGCCGGCTCGCGACCTCGTAGCCGTCCATGCCCGGCAGGCCGATGTCGAGGAGCACGACCTCCGGCCGGGCCTCCGGCAGCGGCACGCAACGCCGCGGCGCCGTCGTGGGCCACGGTGACCTCATGCCCCCAGATCCGCAGCAGCTCCCCCAGCGACTCCGCGGCGTCGAGATTGTCCTCGACGAGCAGCACGCGGAGCCGTGCCGCCGCGGCGGGCGCGGGCGCCGCCGGCTCCCGCCGCTCCGGCGCGGCGAGCAGCGGCAGGCGGACCCGCAGCTCGCTCCCCCGGCCCGGGCCCTCGCTGGCCGCCTCGATCGTGCCGCCGTGCCGCTCGACCAGGCTGCGCACCAGGGTGAGACCGATCCCGAGCCCGCCGCGCGAGCGGGCGGGTCTGCCGGCGCAGCTCGACGTGCGGCCGGACGCTCTCGACGGCCCCTTCGACCGCGCGGCGCAGCTCGACCGGCTCCCGGCGCAACTCGATCCGGCCGCGGCTGAAGCGGGCCCGTCCGTGCCCCCAACACCGCGGCACGCGAGGTGTCCCCCTGCTCGTCGAAGACGTCGATCAGGCAGTAGTCGGCCAGCTCCCCCACCAGGAGGTCGGCCAGCCGGGTGAGCATCTCCCGGGGATCGAGCGAGGAGGAGAGCTGGTGCCCCACCTCGACGAGAAAAGCGAACCGCCGCCCGGTGGTCTCGTCGATCCCGCTCAGCACACGTCAGCCCAGGGACGGATAGAGCTGGCGATAGCTGTCGGCCAGCACCAGGATGCGCTTGACGTAGTTGCGCGACTCGTCGAGGTCGAGGGTCTCGACGAAGTCGGCGAGCTGGGCGTCGGGCCCCTTCTCCGTCCACAGGCGCTGGATCCGGTTCGGCCCGCCGTTGTAGCTGGCGAGGGCCAGCTCCACGTTGCCGTCGAAGCGGTCGAGCAGCTCGCGGAAGTAGACCGCTCCCAGCCGTACGCTGATGGCGGGATCATAGAGCCCGTCCGGGGAGTAGGAGACCCCCACCTTCCGCGCCACCTCGCGGGCGGTCAGCGGCATGAGCTGCATCAGGCCGCGGGCGCCCACCGGGCTGGTGGCGCGGGGATCGAAGGCGCTCTCCTGGCGGATGATGCCGGCGATCAGGTGCCCCGGCAGGCCGGTCGCCCGGGCGTACTCGCGGATCTGGTCGCCGAAGGTCAGCGGGTAGTAGGCGAAGAGGATCTCCGCCGGCACGCTCGCCTGATAGGGGCCGCCGAGCGCCGGGAAGGCCTCGCGCAGCAGCACCAGGCCGGTGCGCTGCTCCCCCTTGTGGCAGAGGATCAGACCCTTGAGCGCCAGCACGTCGCGCGGGCTGGCCTTGCCGGCCACCAGCTCCACCTCGCGGCTGGCCAGCTCGTCGAGGCCGAGATCGGTGAGCAGCTTGGCGCGGCGCAGCGCCGGCTCCGCCGGCCAGTCGCCCGCCGTCCCCTGGGCGATCTCGGTGACCGCCGCCGAGGCGGTCTCGCCGAGGCGCGTCAGCGCCTGCCGGGCGTAGAAGTCGGAGGTGTCCGAGGAGACCACGAGCTGGCGGTAGATCGCGTGCGCCTCCTCGCCCCGCCCGAGCGCCTCCAGGGAGCGGGCCTGCCAGTAGCGGCCGCGCTGCGCGTCGCCGTCCTCCGGGTAGATCTCGGCGAGCACGCTCCAGGAGCGCACCGCCGCCTCGTGGCGGCCGGCCTGGTAATCCCGCCAGCCGCGCTCCCAGAGGTCGCCGGAGCCGGTCTGGTCGAGGGGATCGATCCGCCGCAGCAGGCGCAGGGTGTCGACCGCCGGGTCGAGCAGGTCGGCGTTGACGAAATCCTTGTAGAGGCGGCGCAGGGCGCCGGCCGAGAGCTCCAGCCGGGCGTGGGTGCGCACCAGCTTGGCGAGGGAGACCGCGGCGGCGTCCGCCTCGCCCGCCTCGGCCATCGCCAGCACCCGCTCCCATTCGAGCGAGGCGCGCTCGCCGGAGTCCGCCGGCATCAGCAGGCCGAGGATGCCGAGCGCCTCCCGGCCGTCGCCGCCGCGGGTGAGGCTGCGCGCCTGCAGCAGGTGCCACTCGAAGTCGCGCTCCTCGTCGGGAACCTGATTGAGGGTGAGGATCGCCGCCCGCGAGCTGTTGCCGTCGAGGAACGACTGGGCGCGGCGCAGCACGTCCTGGGGGGAGAGCAGTTGCGCCCAGTCGATGCCGCCGTCCGGAGCGCGGAAGGCGTGCACCACCTGCGTGGCGTCGCTGGAGAGCGGGTCCGCGATCAGGATCCGGCGGCCCGCCTCGCGCTGCACCTGGGCGTCCTCCAACTGGCGGCCGATCTTCCAGGCCAGCCGGTCGAGGTCCTCGCCCAGCTTGCCGTCGACCTTCGCCTCGCGGGCGCGGGTGATCAGGCCGAGGGCCACCTGCGGCTGGCGGTCGGCGGCGAGCTCGGCCGCCTCCAGGAAGGCGGCCGGCCGCAGCGGCGAATCCGGGTAGTCGGCGATCAGGCGGGTGTAGTGGGCCTGCGCGGCGTCGGCGTCGCCGCGCTTGGCGGCGCTCTCGGCGAGCACGTAGAGCCGCCAGTCCTCGAGCGAGCCGCCGGGGGCCGGGGCGGTGGCGAGGAGCTCGCCGGCCAGCCGGGCATTCCCCGCCTGGTGAGCGTAGAGGCCGGCGACGACCTGGGCCTGGGCGGCCTGGTCCGGATGCTGGGCGGCGATCGAGTCGAGTTGCTGGCGCGCGCCTTGCAGGTTTCCCTGGCGCAGGGCGTCAGCAGCTTTGGCGTACAGATTTCCTGGGAGCGTGGGGTGCTGCTGGCGCCCGGACTCCTGGGGGCGCACGGTGAGAGAGGCGGCGGGCTGAGGCGAGCTGATCAGCACCGAGACGGTGAACAAGGAGGAGACGATCAGGAGAAGAGCGGCGAGAGAACGAGCCTTGTACGTCTTCATGGGCCTCCAGTCCGACCAGGGGTGGCGACTGCACGGGTTGTAAAACTCACCGAGACCACCCGAGTCCCGGCCTCATGTCGTCGGGTAAGGTGTCCCCAACACCTCTGCTAACCCGTAGGATACGGGTCACATTCCCCACCCGTCTACCCCTTTTTGCACAAAATCTCTTCTTGACGTTGGAGTTTCGCCTTTTATCTCTACTTGTTTGTAAGATCTGCTGACTTTTCGTCGCTTGCGGGGGTTCCGGACGGCCCGCATGTTAGGATCTTTTGCCATGTCGATTCTGGAGCTCCTGGGATTCCGCCGCGGAGGACCCCCGCGTGGCGCGAGTGGTGACACGGAAACCGTCCGCGCGATCGTCCGCGAGCTGGAATCGCTGCCGCCGGAGCGGGCCCGCTATCTCGCCGCCTTCGCCTTCATCCTGGCCCGCGTCGCCAACGCCGATCTCGAGATCAGCGACGGCGAGATCCACCGCATGGAGCAGATCCTCCGGCAGGTGGGGCACCTCACCGAGGAGCAGGCCCGGCTGGCGGTGAGCCTGGCCAAGGCCCGGCATCAGGTGGAGGGGGGCACCGAGAGCTTCCTGGTCACCCGGGAGTTCCGGGAGATCGCGACGCGGGAGCAGTGCGTCGAGTTGCTCGACTGCCTGTTCGCCGTCTCGGCCGCCGACGACTCCATCTCCGGCATTGAGGAGGTGCAGATCCGGCAGATCACCAGCGAGCTCGGGTTGGAGCCCGGCGACCTCGCCGCGATCCGCGCCCGCTGGGCCGACAAGCGGTCGATCCTGCGGGGTCTGAAAGACGCGCGGTAAGGGGGGCGACCTCCCGGGTTATGATGCCCCCGCGAACCGTGGGGTCTCCGCAGGTGGCTGCCCGAAGGCGCTCCGCCCCTGGCTCGGCTGAGAAATTCCTAGAAAGAGGTAGTCGATGGTGCGTCGGGATCGCGATCGGAGAGCCGCGGGTTGCTTCCTGCGGGTGTTGCTGGTGCTCGTTCTCCTCATCCTCATCGTGGGAGCGTTCGCGGGGTTCTACTCCGGGGCCACCCCGAAGCTGACGGTCGAGTCCGCCCTCAAGGGGATCGGCCGCCGGACGCCGATCCAGATCCGGATCGACGACCCGCAGCGGGTCGAGAAGGTCCGCGTCGAGCTGCTCCAGAACGCCGACGTCAAGCCGGTGATGGAGAAGACCTTCGAACCGCAGCCGGCGTGGAAGCTCTGGGGCTCCCCGCCGCCCGCGGTGCTGCGGGTCGACGTCGGCCGCGAGACGGTGCAGGGGCTGCGGGCCGGCGAGGCGACCATCCGGGTCACCGCCGAGCGCGCGGGCTCGCTCTTCCGCCGGCCCGATCCGGTGGTCGCAGGAGATCAAGCTGCCGGTGCGGCTGTCGCCGCCGACGCTGCAGGTCTCGTCGAGCTTCCATTACGTCAACCAGGGGGGCGCGAGGTCGTGGTCTACCGGGTGGGCGAGGGGGCGGTCAAGGACGGCGTCCAGTCGGGCGACTGGTGGTTCCCGAGCTTATCCGATGCCGGGCAGCAACGACAAGCAGATGCGCCTCGCCTTCTTCGCCGTCCCCTACGACATGACGGACACCTCGCGGGTCCACCTGGTCGCCGTGGACGAGGTGGGCAACCGCGCCGAGGTCAGCTTCATCGACAAGTTCACGCCGCGCCCGATGACCACGGATACCATCCAGATCACCGACGCCTTCATGAACAAGGTGGTGCCGGAGATCATGGGCCAGACCCCCGAGGTCGCGGACCAGGGGGACCTGCTGAAGAACTACGTCCAGATCAACCACGATCTGCGCCGGAAGCAGGCCGAGACGCTCAAGGAGCTGGGCCGCAAGTCGGAGGCCGAAGTTCCTCTGGACCCAGCCGTTCATCCCGATGCCCAACGCCAAGATCACCGCCGCCTTCGCGCAGCGGCGGACCTACGTCTACAACGAGAAGTCGATCGACGTCGAGGATCACCTCGGTTTCGACATGGCCTCGGTGATGCACGACGCCGTGCCGGCCTCGAACAGCGGCAAGGTGGTGGTGGCGCGGTTCTTCGGGATCTACGGCAACGCGGTGATCATCGACCACGGCTACGGGCTGCAGAGCCTCTACGGCCACCTCTCCTCGATCGCGGTCAAGGAGGGGCAGATGGTGCAGCGCGGCCAGGAGCTGGGGCGCTCCGGCCAGACCGGCCTCGCCGGCGGCGACCATCTCCACTTCACCATGCTCCTCCAGGGGCTCGCCATCAACCCCGTCGAGTGGTGGGATCCGCACTGGATCCAGGACCGCATCGCCAGGAAGCTGGGGCCGGCGCTGCCGTACAAGCCGTAAGACATCCGCGGGCCGAGGATCCCGGCCCGCGGTGTTCCATCTCAAATTCCGCCCCTGCGAGGCGAGGGCGGCTACGAAATTCGCCGGATCTATCTCACCCCCGCCGCGCGATCTCGGTTTCGATCTCCGGGATCAGGGCGGGGTTGGCCGCGAGCAGCCGGGTCAGGAGGGGCTTGGGGCGGTTGAAGCGGGTCTCCTCGGGGGCGCCGGTGACGATCGCGCCGCCGGCGGCGAGGACGAGGGCGACGCCGGCCGCCACGTCCCACTCGTGCTTGGGGGTGAGCGTCCAGGTGGCGTCGACGAGGCCGGCGGCGACGAGGCCCAGCTTGTAGGCGACCGAGCCCATCGGGCGGATCTCGAAGAGGTCCTCCCGGTAGCCCTGCCACTCCCCGCGCTTGACCTCGCTGCGGCTGGCGACCACCTTGGCTCCTTCGAGCGTCGGGCGGGCGCTCACCCCGGCCGGGCGGCCGTTGAGGGTGACTCCCAGGCCGCGAGCGCCGACGATCGTCTCACCCGTCACCGGGTTGCAGATGCCGCCGGCGACCGGCTCGCCGTCCACCACCAGCCCGATCGAGACGCACCACTCGGGGATCCCGGTGACGAACTCGCGGGTGCCGTCGAGCGGATCGACCACCCAGACGCGCCGCCGCTCGAGGCGGACGTGGTCGTCCCGGGTCTCCTCGGAGAGCCAGCCGTCGCCGTTGCGGGGCAGGAACTCGCGCAGCAGCGTATCGACCGTGGTGTCGGCCTCGGTGACGGGATCGTCCCCCTGCTTGTGCCGGCTGGCGACCTCGCCGGGGGTGAAGCGCTGGAACGCGGCCCGTGCCCGTTCCAGCGCCTCCTGGATGTGCAGCAGATCCTCGGCGTACGAGGTCTCGCTCACTTCGCCTCCAGGCTCCCGCCGACGTACCCCTCGCGCTCGAGGAAGAGCAGGATCTCCTGCGCCGACTCCTCGGGGGAGAGCTTGGTGGTGTCGATCACCAGGTCGGCGTCGACCGGCTCCTCGTAGGGGTCGGAGATGCCGGTGAACTCCTTGAGGATGCCGGCGCGGGCCTTGGCGTAGAGCCCCTTGCGGTCGCGCTCCTCGCAGACCTCGATCGGGGTGGCGATGTGGACCAGCACGAAGCCGCCGCCCGGCTCGATCAGCGACCGCACCTCTTTGCGCACGCTGTCGTAGGGGGCGATGGGGGCGCAGATCGCGATGCCGCCGTTCTTGGTGATCTCGGCCGCCACGAAGCCGATGCGGCGGATGTTGATGTCGCGGTGCTCCTTGGAGAAGTTGAGCTCGGAGGAGAGGTTCTTGCGCACGATGTCGCCGTCGAGCAGCGTCACCGGCCGGCCGCCGGTCTCCATGAACTTGACCAGCAGCGCGGAGGCGATGGTCGACTTGCCGGAGCCCGAGAGGCCGGTCATGAACACCGTGAAGCCCTGCTGGAAGCGCGGCGGATGGGTGCGCCGCAGCTCGTCCGCGACCTCGGGGAAGGTGAACCAGGTGGGCAGATCGCGCCCTTCCTGGAGCCGGCGGCGCAGCTCGGTGCCGGAGATGTCGAGGGTGCGCGATCCCGGCGGGATCTCGTCCTGCGGCATGTAGGTGTCGAGGTCCTCGACGTAGGAGACCATCTTGAAGGGGACCATCTCGACGCCGAGGTCGTCCTTGTGCTTCTGCATCAGCTCCTGGGCGTCGTAGGGGCCGTAGAACGGCTTCCCCTGGCTGTCGTTGCCGGGGCTCGCGTGGTCGCGGCCGACGATGAAGTGGGTGCAGCCGTAGTTCTTGCGGATCAGCGCGTGGAGCACCGCCTCGCGGGGGCCGGCCATGCGCATGGCGAGCGGCAGCAGCGAGAGCTTGGCGGTGTGCTGCGGCAGCCGCGGCATCACGGCCTGGTAGCACCGCACGCGGGTGTAGTGGTCGATGTCGCCCGGCTTGGTCATCCCCACGGTGGGGTGGATCAGCAGGTTGGCCCGGACCTCCTTGGCGGCGCGCAGGGTCAGCTCGCAGTGGGCGCGGTGCATGGGGTTGCGGGTCTGGAAGGCGACGACGCGGCGCCAACCCTCGCGGGCGAACTCGGCCCGCAGCTCGGCCGGCGTCAGGCGCAGGGCGCGGAAGTCGTAGTGGACGGGGAGCTGCATGCCCTCGATCCGGCCGCCCACGGCGACGCTGTTGGTCTTGTGCAGCAGGTGGGCGACCCCGGGGTGGTCGGTGCTGGTGGTGCCGAAGGTCGCCTGGGCGCTCGCCTCGCGGTCGGGCTCCCACATCTCCTCGATGTGCAGGGCGGCGAGCATCACCCCTTCGGGGTCGCGCAGCGCCAGCATGCCGCCCACGCGCAGCTTCTCGGCCGCCTGCGGGGTGACGTCGAGCAGGATGGGGATCGGCCAGAGGGTGCCGTCGGCGAGGCGCATGCGCTCGCAGACGGAGTCGTGGTCGGCCCTGTTCATGAAGCCGGTCAGGGGGGAGAAACCGCCGTTGAGCAGCAGCTCGAGATCGCAGTACTGGCGCGGCGTCAGATCCCAGGAGGGCCAGTCGCGGGAGGCGGCCTTGAGCTCGGCCGCGCGCTCGGCGTCGGCCATGGGATTGACCAGCTCACCGCCGTGCGGCGCGATCAGGTGACTGACGGTGAGGCCGTCGGCGGGACGGTCGCGCTCCGGCAGGGGAGTCGGAAAGACAGAGACATTCGACATGCGGTTTCCTCGCGAGATCGGATCGGTTCTGAAGTAATGGGGACTTCGGACAGGCAAACTACTGCTCATTCCTTATTCAAGGATGGCGCCAGCCCCAGGGAAGCGCGCGGAAGCGCCCGCACTCAAGAGTGCGGCACGGCGAGCCCAAAAGGTGACAGAGCGGCAGGCCGGGAACCGTTACGGGCGCGAGGGGGAGGGCTCGGGGTCCTGGTCGGTGACGACCACGCCGATGATGCCGGCGACGGGGGCGAGCAGGACCGCTTTGCGCTGCCAGAAGGCGATGACGCAGGCCCGGCAGACCTCGTCGGAGCGGCGGACACCTGCCGAATTGACGCGGGTGACCACGCCGTCGCAGAGGAAGGCCATCACTTTCTTCCCCTGCTGCTTCGGCGAGGTCTCGCCGACGGTCAGGTTCTGGGCGACGCCCTGCTCCTTGGGGCCGAGCTGCACCTTGCAGTCCTTGGTGACCGGGACGACCTGGCTCTCGGAACGGGAGACGACCTTGCCGGTGGCGTCGACCAGGGCGCCGTAGAGCTCGACCTGCTCGTTGCGCAGCTCCGGCTTGGGCGGCGTCGCCCAGTAGCGGCCGCCGGCTTCGGCCTCCAGGGCCACCCAGTAGAAGTCCTCGTGCTCCCGCCAGCGGAAGTAGAGGCGCGGCGAGAGGCCCGGTCCCGCCGCGGCCGGTGTCGAGGTCACCGTGGCCCGCACCAGACCGTTGTCTTCCGCCGGCAGGCAGCGCGGCTTCTCGACCACGATGGACTGCGCCGTCGCGGCGGTGGCGCCGGCGAGGAGGAGCCCGGCAAGGAGGAAGGTGCTCGCTCTCATCTTCGATTGTCTCCGCTGGAGTATCTCATTCTACCTGAGAACCGTGATTTCGTTAGCTGGGGTATCCCCAGGATCTTCCGCAGATACGACTCCACGTAGGGCGTCCGCTTGAGGTTGGGGAGCGCGCGCTTGAAGGCGGCGGAGGCGGCCGCGGGTCCCCCGACTCGTAGAGCGAGACGGCCATGTAGAAGAGCCGCTCGGGCTCCTCCTCGCCGGGATCGCCGCCGCGGCGGAAGTAGAGGGCGGCGTCGCTCCAGCGGGAGATGCGGTAGGCCCCCTCGGCGGCCAGGTGCTGCGCCTCTTTCGAGTCCGGATGCGAGTCGGCCACCGAGCGGGCGAGCTCGAAGGCCTGCCGCAGCTCCTTGGAGGGGCGGGGCTCGCCGAGGAGCTGCCGCGCCTGGTCGAGCTGCTTGCGCTCGCTGTCGGTCAGCGGCTTGGGAGCGGGCGGATTCGCCGGCGCCGGGCCCGCGGCTCTTCGCTCCGGCCGGCGTGGCGGTCGTGGCGCTGGGGACCGGCGCCGGCGGCGGCGTGGCCGCCGGGGCGCTGGCCACGGGCGCTCCGCTCCTGGGGAGCGCCGGGCTCGCCGCCGGCGCGGGGCTCTTCTTCGCCAGGGTCGAGCGGAAGGCCGGCGCCCCCGCGAGCGTGGCGGCGGGGAGGCGCGTGGCCAGCCGGGCCTCGAGGGCGGCGCGCAGCTCGGGGGGCAGCTCCCCCTGGCTGTAGCCCTTGAAACGGTCCTCGACCTCCAGCAGCCGCTGGAAGGTCTCGCGGAAGCCCGCGGCGTCGCCGGTGCCGTCCTGCGCCAGGGCGAGGCGCGACAGGCAGTCGGCGAGCGGGCGGGGCTCGTCGAGCATGCCGAAGCAGGCCAGGCGCAGCGCGCGCGCCGCGGTCGCGTACTCCTTGCGGTCGAAGGCGAGCTGGCCGTCGCGCAGCAGGCCCTGGTAGAACGGGTCGACGGCGGCCTGGGCGGGGATGGGGGCGAGCAGCAGACCGAGCAGGAGAAGTTGTTTCATACGGCTTCCGGCAGCGGGCGGTTCTCGACCACGGCCCGCGGATTATCGGTGGTGAGACGGCGCGCCGCCGGCTCGCCCCAGCGGCTGGCGACCAGGTCGTAGGCCCGCCGCAGACCGGGCGGACGGCGGCGGGTGTTGTGGGAGTCGCTGGCGAGGAAGTGGACGAGCCCGGCTTCGATCAGGGTCCAGGTGTCGGCCTGGGCACGGCGGCCGAAGTCGCCGGTGACGCTCATCGCGGTCACCTGGGTCTGGGCGCCGAGGGCGACCAGGCGTCCCACCAGTCCGGGATCGGGCGCCAGCCAGGGGATGAACTCGGGGTGGGCGACGATCGGCCGCCAGCCGGTCACCACCAGCTCGTGGACGAGGTGGATGGCCTCGCTCGCGGTGCCGTTCGAATCGAATTCGATCAGCAGGTAGCGGGAGCCGGCGAGCGGCAGGATGCCGCCTCCCGCCGGCAGCTGCTCCACCTCGGGGAGGAGCCCCGAATCGACGTGGATCTCTCCGCCCAGGTAGACGCGGAAGCCGGAGCCCACCTCGTCCTGGAGCTGGTCCGCCAGGGCGGCGAGCTGCTCGCGGTCCGAGTTCCACCATTCGCCGCGCCGCTGGTGCGGGGTGGCGATCATGGCCTCGCAGCCGTCCTCGGCGGCCAGGCGGCACATGGCGACCGCCTCGGCGAAGGTGCGGGGGCCGTCGTCGACCCCCGGCAGGATGTGGCAGTGCAGGTCGAGCATTACAGGTCAGGCAAATGCGGGCCAGTCATCATCACGCGGCTGAGCCCGCGCCGGCCTTGCCGGGCTTCTGCGGCGCGCCCTCTTCGGCGCCGTAGGACTCGTAGTACCGGTAGCGCTTGCCGAGGCCGGTCTGCAGGGAGCGGTAGCGGTTGAGCACCGCGCCGAGGATCCTGACGCCGGACTGGCGCAGGCGGTCGCGGCAGAGCCGCGCCTCCTCGCGGGTGACCTTGCCGCTGCGCAGGGTCAGCACCACGCCGTCCGCCAGCAGCCCGATGATCGTGGCGTCGGTGACCGCCAGGGCGGGGGGGGTGTCGATGACGACGTAGTCGAACCGCGACCGCATCGCCTTGAGCCAGTCGCGCATGCGGTCCGAGGAGAGCAGCTCCGACGGATTCGGCGGGATCGGCCCCGAGGGGGTGAGCCAGAGGTTCGGCACCTCGGTGGGCAGGAAGACCGACTCCGGATCGGCGGTGGCGGTGAGCTGGTTGACCAGGCCGGAGCGGTTGGAGACGCGGAAGACCTGGTGGAGGCGCGGCTTGCGCAGGTCGCAGTCGACCAGCAGCACCTGGCGGCCGAGCTGGGCGAGCACCACGGCGAGGTTCGAGGCGGTCGCGGTCTTCCCCTCGCCGGCGACGGCCGAGGTGACGGCGATCGCCTTGAGCTCGCGCGCGGAGGAGAGGAGCAGGGCGGTGCGCAGCGAGCGGTAGGACTCGGAGATCAGCGTCCGCGGGCGCTCGTGGGGCACCAGCTCGATCTGGCTCAGGGGGGGCGCCGCCGCCGCCAGCGCCTTCTTCTTCTCGCGCCAGCCGCGTGCCGGCCGCCCGTCTCGGGCGCGCCGGGGCCGGCTCTTCCCCCCCCTCGCCGTAGCCGTAGCCGTAGGCGGAGTAGCCGTAGGACTTGCCGGACTCCGTGAGATCCTGGATCACCGCGAGGGTCGGCAGGCCCAGCTTGCGCTCGATCTCCTCGGGGGACTTGACCGTGCGGTCGAGGAACTCGATCAGCACGGCGCAGCCGACGCCGAAGAGGAGCCCCAGCAGCAGGCCGTAGGTGCCGTCCTTGCGCAGCGACGGCTGGAAGGGGCCGCCCGGCACCAGCGGCCTTGTCGATGATCCGGATGTTGGACTGCCGGGTGTCCTGGAGGCGCACGGCGACCTCGGTCTCGGACTGCTTGCGCATCAGCTCGTCGAGCAGGTCGCGGCGGGTCTGGATCTCGACCTTGAGATTGGTGTACTCGACCGCCGCCGAGTTCTGGTCGATCGCCTCGCTCTTGAGCTTGTTGAGCTCCTGGTCGAGCTCCTGCTCCTGGCGCAGCGCCGTCTGGTAGGCGGCCAGGGCGTTGTTCTTCGCCTTGTCCACCTGCTCGCCGATGACCTCGTTGCAGGTGCTGGCGGGCCTTCTCGATCTCGGACTTGAGCGCCACCATGTCGGGGAAATCGGGCTTGTAGGTCTTGAGCTTGGTCTCGTAGTCCCGCTCGAGCTTGAGGAGCTGCGCGCGCTGGTCGCTCACCACGCCGCTCGACAGGCTGTCGGACATCGACTCCCGGGGGCCGTTGAGGGTCTCGTGGTACTGGGCCTCGCGCTCGATGCGCACCTTCTTGGCGTCGCATGTACTGGCCGTTGAGAGCCTCCAGGCGCTTCAGGGTGACGTTGGCGGCCGGGTCCATGGTGACGATGTCGCTGCGGCGGCTGAAGGCCTGGAGCTGGGTCTCCTTGTCCTGGATCTCCAGCTTCAGCTTCTCGATCTGCGAGGAGAGGAAGGTGGAGGCCTTGCCGGCGGTGGCGTAGCGGTCCTCGACCCCCATGTCGATGTAGGCCTCGGCGAAGGCGTTGGCCGCCCTGGCCGCGAACTCGGGGGAGGCGGCGCGGAAGGAGAGCTGCACGAGCTGGGTGTTGCGCACCGGCTCGACCGCGAGGCCGCCGCGGATCTGGTCGGCGAGCGAGCCGAGCACCGCGTCGTCCCCCTCGGCGTTGGCGCATGTTCGCTCCCCTCGCCGGGCGGCGCCGGGGTTGAAGGCGGGGTCCTCCATCAGGTCGAGGCTCTTGACCACCCGCTCGGCGAGGCCGCGGCTCTGCAGCAGCTCGTACTGGGTGGGGTAGAACTCCATGTTCCAGTAGTTCTCCAGCCAGGGGTTCTGGCTGCGTGCTGAGCGGCGTCAGGTTGCGGCGCTCGATCTGGATGATGGTCGTCGCCTGGTAGGCCTTGGGGGTGATGGCGTAGTGGATGCCGGCGCCGGCGAGGCCGAGCGCGCAGCAGACCGCGGCCAGCTTCCAGTGCCGCCGCAGCATGGCGAGGTATTCGCCGAGGTTGAACTCGGACTCGGGCTCGGCGGCGAGCTCCGGCTCATCGTCAAGGGGAACGGAGGTGAGAGGGCTCAAAAGAAGGACTCCTTGACGACGATCACGTCGCCCTGCCGGAGGTCGACGTCCGGCTCCTTGCCGGCGAGGATCTTTTTGTAATCGACGGTGATCTCCGCCGGACCGTCGGTGTGCGGCCGCCCGCTTGATCAGGATCTTGCTCGACGCGCGGTCGGTCAGCCCGCCGGCATGGGCGATGGCGGCGAGGACGGTGATCCGCTCGCTGCTCTTGAAGGCGAGGGCCCCGGGCTTCGCCACCTCGCCCAGGCAGTAGACGTTGACGCTCGATGGTGACCGGGACGTTGATCAGGTCGTTGGCGAAGATCGGGATGTTGAGGCGCTGATCGCCGCGCACCATCAGGTCGTCGAGGTCGATCGTCACCTGGTCGGAGAGGCCGTTGTCCGCCCGGCGCAGGATGTAGGCGACGTTGCCGTGGTTCTCGGTCAGGCCGCCGGCGGCGGTGATCGCCTCGAGCACCGTCCAGTGGCCGGAGAAGCCGAGGTTGCCCGGCTGCTTGACGGCGCCGATGACCGAGATCGGCCGCGAGCGGAACTCGATCACCTGCACGTCGACCGAGGCCCGCTGCATGTACCTGTCCTCGAGCAGCTTCTTGACCGTCTGCGATGATCTCGGTCGTGGTCTTGCCCGACACCTGGACGTCGCCGAGCAGGGGGAAGTTGATCGCGCCGCCCTCGGAGACCCGGCGGTCGCCGTTGAGCTTCTGCGTCCTCGTCGACATGGACGCTGAGCAGGTCGCGCGGGCCGATCCGATAGGCCGGATCTTTGCCCTGGGCCCGCGCCGCGGCCGCGCACACCAGTAGCAGAATCCAGAAATGAACCGCTATCTTCTTCATGATGCTTGTTTTACTGCCCGTCTATGGTACCGCAAACGGGCGCCGCGGTCCAGCGGGGCGGGCGTCTACTGGAAGCCTGCCAGGGTGATCGTCGCCCCCACCGAGGTATAGGACCGGTCGCCCGCCGGCCAGGTTGGAGTCGAACTTCGAGCGCACCCCCTGGAGGCCGAGGGTGAGCCGCCGGTTCAGCGTGACTGGTCAGCACGGCGCCGTAGGAGGAGACGTCGTCGCGCCGGGGAAGGTGCCGGCGGCGAAGGCGGTATAGCCGTTGCGGCCCCCTTCGGCGAAGAGGCGTGCCGAGGAGCGGTGGCCGAGGGCCACGTTCAGGGAGGCGCCCAGGCGCTCGTCTTCGAAGTAGGCGTAGAGCGGCGAGAGCGAGTAGACGAGGTTGCGGTTGGCGTAGAGCGTCGCGCTGATGTGCGTCTGCGACCCGACGGTGACCGCGGCGGTGCCGGTCACCTGGTGATACGGGACGAAAGCGGCCCCCCGGCGCGCCTCCAGCGAGCGGTCGGCGGCGTCGACCTGGACGAACAGCGCGGCGCCCCGCGAAGCGGACCTCGGCCACCGGCGCGGTGCCGGTGTTCGAGCGGTCGAGGCTGCCGTGGGCGAAGTCGACCTGCGAGCGCTCGACGCCCACCCCGACCGCCCACCGCGGGTCGGGGCGCCAGCGCACCCCGCCGCGGACGATCTGCTCGTCGCGGTCGAGGAGGCGGAGCTGCGCGACGTCAGGATCGGGGAGCTCCTCCACCAGGTTGTTCTGGTGGTTGACGGAGACGGCGGCGAAGGCCGAAAAGGCGCCGGAGAGCTCGAGCTCGGTCAGCAGCTCGCCGCCGTCGCGCCGGGAGCTCACCAGCACCGGCACCTCGGGGGTGACGAGCTGCTGCTGCTGCTCCCGCCCCGCCCGCGCCTCCACGGTGAGGCGGTTGAAGTAGCCGTAGAAGCCCAGGGAGTAGCGGCCGTTGAGCTGCCGGCGCTCGGTCTGGCGCTGCCACCAGACGTACTCGGGCAGCACCTCGGCGGCCCAGGTCGCCTTGGCGCCGTTGCGCAGGTAGGCGCGGAAGCCGGCGCCGACGGTGGCGGTGAGGTCGTTGGGCTGCGGCCGCTCGGTGGCGACCAGGCTGCGCACGTAGGCGACGTCGCGCAGGGTCGCCCAGGGGGCGATGTGAACGGGCCCCAGCCGGTAGCGCGCCTCGAGCAGCTCGCGGGCGAGCTGCTCCTGGCGCGACTCCGGCCGCGCCGTGGGCCCCCCGGGCGGCGTATACTGGAGGAACTGGGCTCCAGCGCTCCTCGCCATCAGGCTCAGAGCCGTCAGGCAGAGGACAAAAGTTATCGAGGCTCGGCTGCTTGAGGCGCATGATCTCCCCCCGGCGGGCAGGCCCGTGTCCTGCCAGGGCTCCGCTGTGGAACGTGTTCGGGTCGCGCTTCATGATACGCCATTCCGCCGCTCTTCTCGCCCCCCTGCTCGCCCTCGTCCTGCTCTGGGCGCCGCTGCCGTTCGGCGGCGTGACGCCGTGGGCGGGGGCGCTGCAGGCGGCGCTCTGCTTCGCCGCCCTGGCGCTCGCCGCGGTGGCGGCCGAGAGCGCGCGGACCTGGCGCCCGGCGGCGCTGCCGGCGGCGGCGCTGGCCGCCATCGCCCTGCTCGGCCTGCTGCAGGCGGCGCCGCTCCCCGCCGGCCTCGTCGCCGCGCTCTCGCCGGCGCACGCCGCGCTCGAGCGGCAGGCCGCGGAGCTGGGCCGCGGCCGCGCCGGGCCGGCCCGGCTGACGCTCGCCGCCGCCGCCACCCGCGGGCGGCGCTCGGCTGGGCGGCGGCGGCGGCGGCCCTGCTCGCCGCGGCGGTCGCCGGCCGCGGCGCGAGCACCGGCGCTGGCTGGGCGCGGCGGTGCTCGCCGGCGGGCTGTTCCAGGTCTTCTTCGGCGCCCGCGACTGGTTCGCCCACGCCCGCACGCTCTGGGGGGTCGACCTGCACGCCACCGCCGTCCGCCTGCGCGGCACCTTCGTCAATCCCAACCACCTCGCGGTCTACCTGGAGATGGCGCTGCCGGTCGCCTTCGCCTGGAGCTGGTGGGCGGTCCGCCGCGCCGTGCGACGAGCCCCGCCTCGAGCGCCGTCTGCTGCTGGCCGCGCCGCCGGTGATGATCTGGCTGACGCTGTTCGCCGGCCTCTCCTTCTCCGGCTCGCGCGCCGGGCTGCTGGCGGCGATGGCCGCCGTCTCGGCGCAGGGGGTGCTGGCGGCGGGGGTCCGCCGGCGCTGGTGGGTCGCTCCCCTGGGGGCGCTGGCGGCGCTGGCCGGGCTCGGCGTGGTGGCGGCGATCGGCTGGCGCGAGGGGCTCGGCCGCCTGCTCTCCACCTCGGCCGCCGACGTCAGCCTGGGCGCCCGCCTCCAGGAGTACCGGGCGGCGCTCGAGCTCTGGCGGCGCTTCCCCTTCACCGGCTCGGGGCTCGGCACCTTCCGCGACGCCTTCCCCCTGGTGCAGCCGGCCGATCTGCGCGGCACCTGGTGGCATCCGCACAGCGACTTCCTGGAGGTGCTGGTGACGGCGGGGGTGATCGGGCTGGCGCTGCTGGCGGCCGGGCTCTGGGGGCTGGCGCGGCGGCTGGCGGCGGTGCTGCGCGAGGGCAGCCGCTCCGAGGACCGGGCCGCCGCCCTGGCGGCGCTCGGCGTCCTGGTCTCCCTCGCCGTCCACGAGTGCCTGGACTTCGGCCTCTCGATGCCGGGCAACGCGGTGACCCTGGCGGTGCTCCTCGGCGCCGCGGCGGCGGCGCGGACCCGCGAGCGCTCAGCGCAGCTCGACCGCTCCCGGCAGGACCTGGGCGCCGTCCAGGCTCTCGAGCTCGAGCACGTGGAGCCCGCGCCCAAGCGGCGCCGCAACCCGAAGCGCTGGCGCGGCGCCGGCCAGCGGCCGGACCGGAAAATCACCCACGGCCGCGCCGTCGAGCCGTAGCTCCACCAGGGAGCCGTTCGCCGGCACCTGGTCGAGCGTCACCGCGAAGCCGGCCGCGGGGGCGGCGGTCATCATCTCCAGCCGGGCGATGCCCCGGTTCCAGGTCCAGTCGGTGGCGCTCCAGGTCCGCCGGGCGAGCCCGGCGAGCCGCGCCGCGGCCTCGCCCGCTCCCCCCGCGTCCCCGGCCGCGCGCGCCACCTCGGCCCGCGCCTGCCAGTAGAGGGGGCGCGCCTGCCAGGCGAGGTGCACCAGCGCGAGCGCCTCGCGGGCGTCGTCCACCTGGCCGCGGGCGGCGAGCGCCCGCGCCTTGGTGATCAGGTAGGGCGCCCACGGCTCGGTGCCCAGCCCCTGGGTGCGCCGTTCGTAGAGGCTCGCCCGCGGCAGGTCGCCGGCGAACAGGGAGGCGAGGGCGGCCTGCGACGGCGCCGGGTCGCGCACGAGATGGGAGAGCCGCTTGAGGGCGGCCGGCCGCAGGTCGCAGCTCGCGAACAGGCAGCGGTCGAGGGCGCGGTCGAGGTGGGGGGCGAGCCGCTCGGCGGTGGCGCCGTCCACCGGGCCGGGGGGGCAGCGCTCGAGGGCCTGCGCGAGGAGGCCCAGGTAGCGGGCCTCGGGCCGCGCCCTGGCGGCCACCGCCAGGTAGAGCGAGCGCGCCGGCTCCAGCCGGCCCTCGTCGCGCAGGCGGTCCGCGGCCAGCAGGTCGCGCCGCAGCGTGGCGAACAGCGACGCCTCCCGCCGCTGGCGGGCCGCCGCGAACCCCGGCAGGTCGCCGCGCTGCGCGTACGCCTTCTCGACCCGCTCCCAGGCCGCGGGCTCGTCCGGCAGCACGGCGAACGCCTCGCGCCGGTCGGCGGCGGTGTCGAGCCAGGGGTCGAGCAGGCGGCCGAGGTCCTCGGGCTCGCGGAAGACCTCGGCCAGCAGGCCGCGGGCGATCCCCCGCTTGCGCGGCGAGAGCGCCGGCCAGATCTCCAGGTAGGCGGCGGCGAGGAAGCGCGCCGGCTCCCGCTTGGCCGGCGCCAGGCGCAGGGCGGTCTCGAGCGGCGCCTCCCACTGCCGGTAGGCGGTGAACAGCCGCGGGTCCCGCGCCTGCGACCAGCCCAGGTAGGTGGCCCCGCCCGCCACCAGGGCCGCCTCCCAGGAGGCCGGCCGGCGGGCCAGCACCTCGCGGGCGGTCCGCGCGGTCACCGCCATCCGCTCCGCGGTCTCGCGGCCGCCTGCCCGGCGGCGGGATCCCCTGGTGCCGCGCCGGGTCGAGCTCCGCGGCCAGCACCGCGCGGGCGGCCCGCAGGCGCACCCCTCGGGGTCGGGCTCGCGGCTGAGCGCCGACGCGTCGAGGGTCGACCCCGGCGTCCTCCAGCCAGGCGAACGCCGCCGCCCGCGCCACCGCAGGTCCCGGTACTCCGAGACCGCCACCAGGGCGAGGGCGATCGCCGCGCCGGCGAGAGACGCACGCAGGACCGGACCGGTCCATCGGGAGGGCATGGGAAGATGGTAGCAGTATCCTTCTCCCATGCCGCGCCCCCTCCGCTTCCGGCCGCCGCCGCTGGCGATCTCCCCCGAGGTCCGCTGGATGCTGCTGCGCGCCTTCGGCCCCGCCGGCGCGCCGTTTCCCGAAGCCGTCGAACCGGCGGCGGCGCTGGCGCTGGCTCGCCGGTTCGAGGTCTCGGCCCGGATCGCGGTCCGCCAGGGGCGGCAGCGGCTCGCCGCCGATCTGGGGGAGGAGGCCGCGGCCGGCTTCGCCCGCGACCGGACGCGGGCCGCCGCCGGCGGCATGCGGCTGATGGAGGAGGTCCGCCGGGCCGCCGGCGTGGCTGCGGACCTCGGCATGCCGCTCGCCTGCCTCAAATTCGCCGCCCTCGAGGGGACCGGGCTGCTGGCGGCCGGCAGCCGGGGGGCGTGCGACGTCGACCTGCTGGTCCCCGGCGAGCGCGCCGGCGAGCTCTGGCAGGCCCTGCTCGCCGCCGGCTTCCGGAGCTCCGGGATCCCCGAGGCGGAGCACCAGCTCCCGGCGCTGTCCGGACCGCGGGGGGGGGTGGTCGAGATCCACCGCCACCTCCCCGGCGTCCGCCTGGAGGGCGCGGCCTCGGCCAGCTTCGCGGCGCTCGACCGCGCCGGGCTGCTCCGGCCGCTGCCGGACCTCCCCGGCCGCTGCGCGGCGCCGCTGCCGGAGGTGCTGGCCGCCCACGTCCTGGTCCACGGCCTGGGGCAGCACGGCTACTGGCCGTCCTCCTACTCGCTGCTGACGATGGTGGCCGACCTGCTCGACCTCGGGGAGCTGACGGATCGCGCCGCCGCCTGGGTGGCGCGGGACGTATCGGCGGACGAGGCGGCGGCGGTGCGCGGGATGATCGGGCGCCTGGCGGCCGGCGAGGACCCCGCCGGCTGGCACGGGCCGGAGGAAGAGCTGCTGCGGCACATCCTGGCCGGCCGCCTCGATCCGGAGTACGCCGACGCCCTGCGGCTGGGGCTGTTCCGCCCGCAGCCGAGCGAACGGTCCCGTCCGGTCCAGCTCGCCCGCGCGGTGCTCGGCGCCGTCTTCCTCTCCGACGCCCAGATCGACGCCGTCTACGGCCCCCCCCGCGGCCGCCTCGGCTATCTCGGCCGGCGGCTCGCCCGGCCGTTCGACCTGCTCCGGCGGCTGGGGAGCTACGGGGCGCGGTGGGCGCGGCTGCGGCGGTGAGCCCCTCAGGGTGACCCCCTATATACTCCTCCGCCGTGAAGCCCCGCCGCCGCCCGCCCCTCGACCGCCGCCTGGGCACCTTCTTTCTCTGGCTCCTGGTGCTGGTGCCGCCGCTCGTCTGGGCGCCGGTGGCCAAGGAGTCGTTCCGGCAGCCGAAGCTGCTGGCCGCCGAGTGGCTGGCCCTCGCCTCGCTCGCCTGCCTCGCCTGGGGATTGCGGCGGGTGGAGCGGGTGAGCCTCGCCGATCTCTGGCGGCTGCCCGCCGCGCGCGTCGTCCTGCCCATCCTCGCGGTGGCCACGGCGGGGCTCGCCTTCACCCGCTACCCGCTCCACGTCCGCGAGGCGCTGATCGACCTCTGGATCGGCGCCGCCGCGCTGGTGGGCTGGAGCGCGGCGCTGCCCTCCTCCCGGCTGCGGCGCCTGCTCGGCGGGCAGCTCTGGCCGGCCTTCCTGCTGGCGCTGGTGGGCATCGGCCAGTACTACGGCGTCTGGCAGCCGCTGCGCTTCGCCACCCTCCAGGCCGGCTCGCGGCTCGCCATCACCTCGCTGGCCGGCAACCCCGGCGACCTCGCGATGTTCCTCGTCCTCCCCTGTCTGGTCGCCCAGGACCTCCTGCGCCGCCGCCGGCAGGCGGGCGAGGGGTGGGGGAGCGCTGGATCCGTGGGACGGCACTGGCGCTGGCCGTCGCGGTCTACGCCCTGGTGCTGACCCAGACCTTCGCCGCCATCGCCGCGCTGCTCGCCGGCACCCTGCTGCTCTGGGGGGCGGGGCTGCCGCGCCGGCGGGCCGCCGCCCTGCTCGCCGCCGGCGCCGTGGCGCTGGCCCTGCTGGCCGTGGCCGTTCCTCCCCTGCGCCAGCGGGTGCTGGAGAAGGCGCGGCATGTGGCCGAGGGGGACTGGAACGCCGTGCTGACCGGCCGCCTCGACGGCTGGCGCGCGGCGGCCTGGATGTTCGGCCGGCATCCGCTCGCCGGGGTCGGCCAGGGCGCCTACCAGCCGGAGTTCGTGCCCGCCAAGCTCGCCCTGCTCGACCGCGGCGTCCCCTTCTTCGCGGCCCAGACGCAGGTCGGCTTCGGCAATGCCCACAACGACATCCTGGAAGCCGCCGCCGAATGGGGGATCCCCGGCCTGCTGGCCCTGGCGTGGGGGGGCTGGGTGCTCCTGGGAGCCCTGCGCCGGATGGCGCCGGAGGACCGGGCCCTGGCCTGGGCGGGGACCGCCGCGCTCGCCGTGCTCTCGCTGGTCGACTTCCCCTTCCGGGTGGCCCTGGTGGCCTTTCCGGCCCTGCTTTTCCTGGCCTGGGCGTTGCGAGAGGAGGCGGCATGAAGGGGGGAACGGCTTCGGTGATCCTCGTCGCGGTCCTCGCCCTGGCGCTCGCCAGCCAGGCCGTCCGCTGGCGCGATCGCATGACGGCGAGCCGCCTGCTGAGCAACGTCGAGGCGCTGACCCTCGCGGTGGCCTCCGGGCAGGTGCCGCCGCGGGCCCTGGCGAGCAACCTCGAGGCGCTCCGCCGGGCGGCGCCGCTCGATCCCCTCCAGGTCGGCATCCCGATCGCCCGCGGCAGCCAGTACTACCTGCTCAGCCGTCCGGAGCCCGCCGAGCAGGCCTACGCCGAGGCGCTCCGCCTCGAGCCCCGGCCCGAGGGGTATCTCGGCCTCGGCCGGGCGCAGTGGCTGGCCGGCCGGCGGGAGGAGGCCCTGCGCAACTTCGGGCTGGCCATCCGCCTCGATCCGCTGCTGGCCCCCGAGCTGCCGGCGGAGGCGCGATGACCGCCGTCTTCGAGGCTCTGCGGAGCCTGGCGCGCGAGGGGCCGGTCGAGGTGCGCGTGCGCGGGGACTGCATGGCCCCCCTGTTCGCCGACGGCGGCCGCGTGCGGGTCGCCGCCGCCCGCCTCTACGCCCCCGGCGACGTGGTGGTGTTCCGCGCCGCCGGCGGCTACCTGGTGGCGCACCGCCTGCTGGGCTACCGGCCTCATGCCGGCGGGCTCGCCCTGGTGACCCGCGGCGACTCCTGCCCGGTGCACGACGCGCCGGTCCCCCTCGCCGCCGTGCTCGGCCGTGTCGAGGCGGCCCGCCCCACGGCCGCCGTCCGCGTCCGCTCGCTGCTCCGCTTCCTGGGCCTCGCGGGCAGAGCGCTCCGCCGGCGGTTGCGATGAGCTTCGGCGACGGCTTCCTCCGCCTCCCCGACCTGTTCCCCGGCCGCCGCGGCGGCGAGCCCTGGGGGGACCGCGCGGTCGCCGTCGACGTCGCCGGCGGCCCCTACCTCTTCACCGGGCTCTCGGCGGCGCAGGAGACGGCGGTCCGCGACCGCTTCGCCGGGCTCTGCCGGGATGCGGAGCGCGGCGGCGGCCACGGCGGCGTTGCCACCCAGGTCTTCCGCGCGCCGGCCACCGACTTTCTCGACCGCGACGTGCGCGGCTGGGAGTACACGCTCGACATGGAGCATGCCCCCGGCGGCGTGATCCTCGCCGGCCTGCGGCTGATGGCGCGGCTCGACTGGACCCCCCATCTCGCCGGCGGCCTCTGGACCTGCGAGGGGGCGGGGGAGGAGTGGGCGGCCTCGGTGTTCGAGAACTTCCTCCGGGTGCTCACCGCCTATCGCCTGCTCGCCGAAGGGGGGGCGGTGATCCACAGCGCCGGGGTGACCGGCGGCGAGGCCGCCTTCCTCCTCCTCGGCCCCTCGGGAGCCGGCAAGACCACCGTCTCGCGCCTCTGCCTGGCGCAAGGGGCCGCCGTCCTCTCCGACGACCTGAACGCCGTCCGCCTCGGCGACGGCGAGGTCCGGCTGCGGAAGCTCCCCTTCACCGGCGATCTCGGAGACCGCGGAGGCGGACCCGCCAGCGTGCCGCTGCGGGCCCTGCTGCGGCTGGCCAAGGGGCCGGAGGAGCGCCTGCGCCCGCTCTCGCCGGCGGCGGCGCTCGCCGGCCTGGTGGCCGCCACTCCGTTCGTCAATCGCGACCCCTGGCGGCGGGAGGCGCTGCTCGGCGTGCTCGAGCGGCTCGCCCGCGCGGTTCCGGCCTATGAGCTGACCTTCTCGCTGGCCGGCGACCCCTGGGCTATACTGCAAATCGATATCTCCATGAACGTCGATCACCCCAGCGACCGTCCTCAGACGGCGGTCCGACGTCCGCTACCGCCTCATCGAGGGGGAGGCGGTGGTGCTGCGCCAGTCCGCGGCCGAGGTGCTGGTGCTCAACGAGGTCGGCGCCTCGGTGCTCGAGCTGGCGGACGGCGAGCGCTGCGTCGGCGACTGGATCGACGCCCTCGCCGCCGAGTACGAGGGGGATGCCACGGCCCTCGCGCGCGACGTGCTCGCCTTCGCCGCCGAGCTCGCCGAGGCCGGCCTGCTGGAGCCCGGTTGAGCCTCTCCCGGGTGATCGCCACCGCCTGGCGGGAGAACCTGCTGTTCTCCGTGCTGGTCGAGCTGACCTACCGCTGCAACCTCGACTGCTTCTTCTGCTACAACGATCTGGGCTTGAAGGGGGAGCCGCTCAGCCGCGAGGAGTACTTCCGCCTGTTCGACGAGCTGCGGGAGATGCAGGTGCTGAACCTCACCCTCACCGGGGGCGAGCCGCTCGCCCACCCCGACTTCCTGGTGCTGGGGGCGCGGGCGCGCGAGCTGGGCTTCGTGGTGCGCATCAAGTCGAACGGCCATGCCCTGCGCGGCGAGCTCGCCCGCCGGGTGCGCGACGAGGTCGACCCCTTCCTGATCGAGATCAGCCTGCACGGCGCCACCGCCGCCACCCACGACCGCCAGACCCGCGTGCCGGGCAGCTTCGACCGCCTGCTCGCCAATCTCCGCGAGCTGCGGGAGCTGGGGCTGCGGGTGAAGCTCAACAGCACCCTCACCGCCTGGAACGAGGGGGAGATCGAGGGGATGTTCGCCGTCGCCGACGCCTTGAGCCTGCCGCTCCAGGTCGATCCGGAAGTGACGCCGCGCGACGACGGCGGCCGCGAGCCGCTGCGGGTGACCGCCAGCCGCGAGGGGGTGCTCCGGCTCTTCCGCCTGCAGTTCGAGCGCGGGCGCGCGGCGGCGGCGGGAGCGGTGGGGCAGGTGGAGGTCCAGGTGGCGCGCGGCGGCGACGACGGCACCCTCCCCACGCCGGTCGACAAGCACTGCGGCGCCGGCTCCTCGGGGCTGGCGATCGACCCCTACGGCAACGTCTACCCCTGCGTGCAGTGGCGGCGGCCGGTGGGCAACCTCCACGGGCAGGGGCTGCGCGAGATCTGGCGCGGCTCGGCCGGTCTCGCCGAGGTGCGTGGTCTGACGGTGGAGGTCAAGGAGCGGCTCGGTGCCGAGGGCCCGGGCGGGCATCTGCTCAACTTCTGCCCGGGCTCGGCCGCCCTCCAGGCCGGCACCCCCTTCGAGCTCTACCCCGCGGCGGTCCAGCGCCGGGAGCTTCTGGAGCAGGTGATGGCGGAGGAGAGCGGCGGGAAGCGGACGTTGCTGCCGATCGTGCGGTAGAACACAAGGGACATAAGAGACAGCAGTGACAAGGGACCGCGACCGGTCTTCCTGTCCCTGTCGTCTCTGCTGTCCCTTACGTCGCGGGTGATTTTGAGTCTAAGAAGAGATCGGGCCCGAGGGGCAGAAGCCGGGATTCCCCTTGGCGGGCGGTGAGGGAGCGCAGACCGCCGCCACGGCTTCCAGCGGCTCGCGGGAAAGGATGCGCGGACGCTGCCAGGGGCGCTTTGGGCGCGTGCTGGCCTTTCCTGCCGGGGTCTGGGAATTCGAGGTTTCGCTCCGCATGGGCCTCACTGACGCTCGTCTTCGCGAGCATTACCTGGTTTGTGCGTCGCCTTGAGCCTAAGCCTATGTGCCGGATGTGTCAAGACGGGCCGGGAGCCGGATCTCCTGTTCTCAACGCTATTTAGCAGCTATCCGATTACGGAGGCGGCATTTTTACCGGTGGACTGAAACGGTTCAGTAGATTTTCTATAGCAATTCTGCGAAAAGCTGATCGATCCCTCCCATGGCGGCCGAAAACGAGAGTAGAAGAAGCTTGGCAGGAGATTTTTTCGTCCCCTCACCGCCGCTGGCCCACCTCTTGCAGTGACCCCTGAACGGCTTGGATCAAGGCACACCCGCCGTGAGGCGGGGCCGCAAAGCCAGGGGTCTCCTGCCTGAGATCGCCCGGTCGCCGAAGAGCCCTCATAGGACGCGTAGTAAGACGTAGTTCAACAGGGGGCAGTACCCATGGTGACGGGCTGGTCTGTATCTCCACGTTTCCTCGCTGAGCCGAGCTTCGCCGGGTCCATTCGACAGGACCTTTGTACGTGTATGCCCATTGGACAGAAGATGTTTTAAAAACCGATTGGAACCAACCCAAGGAGAAGAACTGACATGAATTTCCAACGGAAGTTGACTCTCGCGATCGTGGCAGGGCTGCTGGCCTGCACCATGGCGGCCTCCGCCACCCCCCTCTCTCTGTTCCTCGACCGTACCGAGCGGGGCCTCACGCTCAGCCATGACGGCAAGGGTCTCGAAGGGTGGGGCGGTGTCCCGGTGGATCTCACCGTCAACATCAACGGCCCCGTGAGCTTCGCCTATCTCTACTGGGCGGGCCGCGAGCGCCCCTGCACGCTCGACGCGAGCGGCACCACCTGCCCCGCCACCGGTGCCGACCAGCTCGTCACCTTCAACGGCACTCCGCTCTCCGGCACGGAGATCGGCACCGAGACCCAGCCGGTCAGCGGCGGCGGGCCGATCCGCAATGACGGCTACTTCGCCGACGTGACCTCGATCGTGGGCGCGGCGGGCACCGGCTCCCGGAGCTTCACCTTCGGCGACGGCGACCCCGCCAACAACTTCTGGCGCTTCGACGGCGTCGGCCTGATCGTCGGCTACCGGAACCTCTCGGACTCGACGTCCTATCGCGTCATCCTCTTCCACGACGCTCGACTTCGCCTATGGCGACGACCCGACCCCGGGCGAGACGCGCGTCACCACCCCGGTCACCTTCAATCATGGGTCGAGCCCGGTGAGCCGCCCGGCGGAGCTGCTGATCTTCGCCGGCGACGGCACGGCCGACCGTCCTGACAACCTGACGATCAGCAACAACCCGACCGAGTTCAACTTCCTGCGCCAGTCGAACGGGCCGGAGTGGACCGCGCAAACGGTCAACATCAACATCCCGGCCGGCGTCGGCACCACCACGGTGCAGATGAACTCCGCGCCGGCCGGCCAGAACCCCGACTCCATGCTCTGGGAGCTGGCGGCCTTGCGCGTCGCCCAGGTCGACACCACCCCGCCGACCTGCCCGGCGCGGGTCGTGGCCGGTCCGCCGACCCAGCTCATCGTCACCTTCCAGGACACCGACTCCGGCCTCGCCAGCATGGTGGTCACCCAGTCCGACAACGCCGACACCGTGGTGCCGCCGTTCACCGTCGGCACCACTGATCCGTTGACCGTCACCGCCACCAAGATCGATCAGTCGCGCAGCGCTCACGTCGCGATCACGGCGACCGACGTGGCGGGGAACGTCGCGAACTGCGATCCGGTCATCTCGCTGGTCCAGCGCAGCACCAAGACGGATCCGCTGGAAACCCGCGTCCGGGTGACGCAGGCGGAGAACAAGATCCAGGTCATCAACAGCGCTCCGGGCCTGCGGACCTTCACGGCGCTGGTCAACGGCATCACCTTCAAGCTCAGCGGCCTGCGCAACGGCGAGGTCCGTACGATCGACGTCTCCTCGGCGATGCGTCCGGGCAGCAAGAACATCATCTACGTCAAGGGTCACGGCCCGGTGAACGGCTCGGCCACGGTGGTGATCTCGGACGGCTCGGTGCAGTAGAAACGAAATTCAACCGGACGCCCGGCAGGCCTTCCGAGGTCGTGCCGGGCGCCTTTCGATTGAGGAGAATGGTCACCATGGTCAAGAAGATCTACAGGAAGCCGGCTCTGCGGCGTCTCGGCCTGCTGCGGCAGGTCACCCGGTTCAGCTTCTAGCGGTTTGCAGCCGGCCGGCCGGCAAGGTCCTCCGGGTCTCGCCGGCCGGTTCCTTCAACAAGGGGCAGTCGCCATGATGCCGCGTTGCGCCTCACCTTTGCCTCATCCTTCCTCCCGCTCTCCGTAATTCCCCTGCCATCCTGAGCGCGAAGGTTGTTTCCTGCTCTGTCAACCGATTGGAACGACCGACAAAGGAGATCGATCCATGAGATTCCATCGGAAGTTGTTATTGAATGTCTTCGGATTGCTGATCTGCGCGGCGGCCGCCCACGCCACTCATCTCGCTCCCTTCATCGACCTGCAGGAGCAGAATCTCAACATGTCGCATTCCGGCAAGGGGCTGATGAACTGGACGGGCGGTCCGGAGACGCTCACCGTCAACATCGCCGGCCCGGTGCGCTTCGCCCTGCTCTACTGGGCCGGCCGCGAGCGCCCCTGCACGCTCGACGTGAGCGGCACCAACTGCCCGTTCACGCAGCCCTACAAAGATCAGGTGATGAACTTCAACGGCACCCCGATCACCGGCACCGTCATCGGCACCGAGACCCAGCCGGCCACCGGCGACGGGACGGGCCCGGCGATCTTCAACATCGGTTATTACGCCGACGTGACCGCGATCGTCTCCGCGGCGGGCACCGGCACCCAGGCCTTCACCTTCTCCGACGGCAACGGCGCGAGCAATCTCTGGCGCCTCGACGGCGTCGGGCTGCTCGTCGGCTACCGTGATCCACGGGGCCGACCGGTACCTATCGCGTTCATCGTCTGGGACGGCCTCGACTTCGCGTTCGGCACCGATCCCACGGCCGGCGAGACGCGCGGCACCAACCCGGTCGTCTTCAACCACGGCGTGAACTTCGCCAATCGCGTGGCGGATCTCCTCCTCATGGCGGGAGACGGCGATGCCGACCGTCCGGACAACACGACGATCAGCAACAACGCGACCCAGTTCAACATCCTCAACGCGATTGAAGGGCCGCAGTTCAACACCACCTTCCTTCCACGATCAACATCCCCTCCGGGGTCGGCACCACCACGGTGCAGATGAATTCGGCTCCCAACAATCAGAACCCCGATTCGCTGCTCTGGGAGGTGGCGGCCCTGCGCGTCGAGCAGCTCGACGCCGCCCGGACCGACCTGCCCGGCGCGGGTGGTGGCGGGTCCGCCGACCCAACTCGTGGTCACCATCCAGGACGCGGACACCGGCCTCGCGAGCATCGTGGTCACCCAGTCGGATAACGCCGATACGCCGGTGCCCCCCTTCGCCGCCGGCACCAACGACCCGGTGACCGTCACCGCGACCAAGATCGATCAGTCCCGCAGCGCGCACGTCACCATCCTGGCGACCGACCTCGCCGGCAACACCGTGACCTGCGATCCCGTCATCTCGCTGGTCCAGCGCAGCACCAAGGTGGACCCGCAGAACACCCGGGTCCGGGTGCCGCAGGCGGAGAACAAGATCCAGATCATCAACGGCGCTCCAGGCCTGCGGACCGTCAACGCCCTGGTCAACGGCGTCAATTTCAAGATCACCGGCCTGCGCAACGGCGAGGTGCGCACGATCGACGTCTCCTCGGCGATGCGCCCGGGCAACAAGAACGTCATCTATCTCAAGGCGCACGGGCCGCAGGGGGCTCGGCCACGGTGGTGATTTCGGACGGCAGCGTCCAGTAAGGCGGCACGAATCTTGAATTAATACTTGGCAAGTATCCCGGAAGTCGTATGCCGGGCGCCTTTCCAACGAGGAGGAGTGTCCATGGTCAAGAAGGCGTACAAGAGGCCGTCCCTGCGGCGCCTCGGCCTGCTGCGGCAGGTTACCCGGTTCAGTTTCTAGCCGTCGCGAACGGTACCCTGCCGGCGAGGTCTGTCACGGGCCTCGCCGGTCTCCGTCTGGCTGTCGGGCGGCGCCACGCCCCGGAGGGATGATGATCGGACCGCAGAGCCGTCCCCGGCGACGGGAGCGCGTGCTGGCCCAGCGCGCGGCCGGGACCCTGGTCCTGCTCGACCTCGACGGCGGGCAGTACTACTCCCTCGACGAGGTGAGCGCCCGCGTCTGGGAGCTGTGCGACGGCGAGCACGAGGTGGAGGGGATCGTGGCGGCGATCAGCACCGAGTACGATGCCCCGGTGGAGACGATCTACGAGGATGTCCTGGCGTTTCTCGAGGAGATGGAGGATGAGAAGCTCCTGGTGGCCGAACCGGCCTGAAACCGTGGCGGACCCCCTGCTGCCGGCCCGCGTCGTCGTCTTCGCCGCGCTGGTGCCGCTGCTGCTGCGTCTCCGCAAGCTCCCCGACCTGCCCGCCTGGATCGAGCCGCGGCGGCGGCTCCTGCCGCCCGCGGAGCCGCCGGAGGTCGAGGCGCTGGTGCGGCGCATCGACGAGATCCTGGTCGCCGGCCGTCCGGCCGTCCGCACCGGCTGCATGGTCCGCGGCCTGACCCTCTACCGCTTCCTCCGCCGCGCGGGGGCCGAGGTCTCCCTCCGCTTCGGCGTCGGCACGATCCGCGGCGAGTTCGCCGCCCACTGCTGGATCGTCTACCGCGGCGAGCCGCTGGAAGAGCCGCGCGATCCGCGGCCGCTGTTCACCGAGACCTGGCGGATCGAGCCCGCGGCGGGGGAGAGCGCCCGGTGAGCGGCGGCCGCGCCTACCTCCTGCACGGCGTCCGCCTGGGCGTGCTCGCCACCGGGGAGGGGAAGCGGGCCGCCGCCGGCGTCCACTCGCGCCTGGCCGGCCTGCCGATGGACGGCGGCGCGCCGCATGACGTCACCTTCGAGATCGCGGCGGCCGCGGAGCACGCCTTCGACCGCCCGGCCGCGGGCCGGCCGGTCTACGATCCGCCGCTCGGCGAGGTGATCTACGACGACGCGGCCGACCAGCTCTACATCGGCTACGGTCCGCGCCTGCGGGTGCTCTGCGATCCCGGCCACGGCCGGGCGCGCGCCTCGGCGGCGGGGATGGAGGAGGAGGATCTCTGGAGCCTCTCCCATCCGCTCTTCACCCTGCCTCTAGTGGAGCTGCTGAAGCGCCGCGGCCTTTACGGCCTCCATGCCGGCGGCGTCTGCCGCGACGGCCGCGCCCTGCTGCTGCCCGGCACCAGCGGCTCGGGGAAGTCGACCCTCACCCTCGCCCTGGCGCGGGCCGGCTTCGGCTTCCTGGGGGACGACACCCTGTTCCTCGCCGTCCCGGCCGGGGGAGGGGGTGCGGATCCTCGCCTTCCCCGACGAGTTCGATCTCACCGAGCAGACCCTCGCCTTCTTCCCCGAGCTCACCGGCCTGTTCGGCGAGGCGCCGCGGGCGGGGTGGCGCAAGCGGCAGGTCCGGGCCGAGCGGGCCTACGGGGCGCCGGTGGTCTGGGAGTGCGCGCCGGCGGTGCTGGTCTTCCCCCGGGTGGCGGGAGCGCCGGAGAGCGAGCTCAGCCCCTTGAGCCCGGGCGAGGCGCTGCTCGAGCTCGCTCCCAACGTGCTGCTGACCGAGGCCCGCTCCTCGCAGGGCCACCTGGACGCCCTGGCGGAGCTGGTCGAGCGGAGCGCCTGCTACCGGCTGGCGACCGGCACCGATCTGGAGGCGGCGGTCGAGCTGCTCGGGGGGCTGCTGCGGTGACCCGCGAGGACCGCATCCTGGCGCTCTGCGCGCGCCAGGACTTCACCCCCCGGCACCTCCAGGCGGTGGAGGAGCTCTGCGGCGGCGGCGCCGTCCGCTGGGAGCGCCTGGCCGCGGCGGCGGGGCGGCACGGCGTGCTCCCCATCGTCGGGGCGAACCTCCGCCGGTGCGATCCCGCCCGGACCGGCCTCCCCGCCGATCTCGCCGCCCGCTTCGAGATCGCCGTCCTCGAGAACGCGGCCGTCCGCGAGCGCGACGCCGACCGCCTCGCCGCCGGGCTCGCCCGCCTGCGCGAGGTCGAGCTGGAGGCCATGCTGCTCAAGGGGACGGCGCTCGCCCTCGCCGTCTACGAGGAGCCCTGGGTGGTGACCTCGCAGGACATCGACCTCGTCCTGCGGCCGGGGCCGGGCTGGGAGAAGGGGAAGGGGGAGGAGAAGGCGGTCCGCCGCGCGCTCTACACCCATGGCGTCGAGTGCGATCTCGAGACCCATCACGACGTCACCATGAACGGCGTGCTGCCGGTCGACTTCCCGCGCATCTGGCGCGAGGCGCGGCCGGTCCGCTTCCGCGGCGTGCCCGCCTGGACGATGTCGCCCGAGGACCTGCTGATCTCCCTCGCCGTCAACTGCAATCGCAAGCACTTCCGTCTCAAGGGGCTGTTCGACGTCGCCGAGACCCTGCGGCGCGGCGAGGCGATCGACTGGCGGCGGCTCGGCGAGCTGGCGCGCCAGGGGCACTGCGAGGGGATCGTCTACACGGCGCTGGCGCTCGCCCGGGAGACGCTCGGCGCCGAGCTGCCGGCGGGAGCGCTGGAAGCCCTGGGGCTGTCGCGGGCGCGGGCCGCCCTGCTGGACGCCCTGGTCCGGGCCTTCCTGCGCGCCGGCTCCTTCGTCGAGCGCTCGGGACGTTACCTGGCCTTCGCCCTCGCCTACGCCAGCCTCAGGCCGGCAGAGGTCTGGAGGTCCGTCACCTACAGTGTGACCCATCCGCCCAAGCACAAGGGAGAGGACCCCACCGCCCCGGCGCCGGCCGCGGCCGTCCTCCTCTAGTCTCGGTTTTCCTCGCTCGAGCACCAGGATAGGCAAGGACGCTCGCGTCCGTTTCAAAGGAGACCCATGATGAGAAACCGACTGCTCGCTCTCACCGCCGCGCTCGGAATCGCGGCGCTCGCCTCCTGGGTGCCCAGCGCCGAGGCCATCGGCTATTGCAGCTCCACGTATTGCGCGGGGAAGCCTTCGACCACCTCCTGCGCCTGCCCGCCGGGGACCGACAAGGTAGGCAAGGCCAGCAACTGCGCCGGCTGGAACACGGTCAGCGGGATCGGCTGCTGGTACGGCGCCTAGAGGCCGCATTCAAAAGGAGACATCGATGAGAAACCGACTGCTCGCCCTCACCGCCGCGCTCGGCATCGCGGCGTTCGCCTCGTGGACGCCCAGCGCCGAGGCCACCATCTACTGCAGTGACCGCTTCTGCGCGGCGAAGCCCGAGGGCGCCGACTGCCCCTGCCCGCCGGGGTCCGACAAGGAGGGCAATCCGAGCAACTGCACAGAGTGGAACTCGATCAGCCAGCACGGCTGCTGGTACGAGTAGGCCGCGCAACCCTCTGACCGCCAGGGACGTACAATGAGGGCGATGGCACGCCACGACGCCCTGATCGCCGAGAAGCGGCGCATCCTCCAGCTCGAGACGCTCTACGATCTGGCGATCGCCCTGCACGCGCAGCGCCCGGAGCAGGAGCTGGTCGACGAGCTCCTGCAACGGGTCTGCGCGGTGCTCGACCCGGGAGCGGCGGTGGCGGTGACCCGCGACGCCTACGGCGGGGCGCGCGGGGTCGCCAGCGTCGGCTGGGTGGACGAGCTGCCGGCCGGCGACGCGCTGCTGGCGGCGCCGATCTGGCGCGAGCTGCTGACCGAGGGGCACACGCTCGTCCGCGCCGGCGGCGAGCTGGCCGGCCGCCCCTACGATCAGCTCCTCGCCGCGCCGCTCTCCTACCGCGGCGTCTTCCTCGGCTACGTCGCGGTGCTCGACAAGGAGGTCCGCGGGGACGCCGACCGTTCCTTCACCTCCGACGACCGCCGCTTCCTCGACTCGGTGACCGCGCTGGCCGCCGCCGCCCTCGACGCCGCCCGCCAGGTCGAGCGCCTGGAGACCCAGCGCGAGCGGCTGGAGGAGGAGAACAAGGCGCTCAAGGGGCGGCTCGCCCAGGAGGTCGCGGGGCGCCGGATCGTGGCCCTGGCGCCGCCGATGCGCCGCGTGCTGGACGTCATCGAGCGGGTGGCGCCGCGCGGCGTCAGCGTCCTGCTGCGCGGGGAGAGCGGCACCGGCAAGGAGCTGGTGGCCAAGCTCCTCCACCATCTCTCGGGGCGCGAGGGGGCGCTGATCGCCGTCAACTGCGCGGCGCTCCCCGAGTCGCTGCTCGAGAGCGAGCTGTTCGGCATCGAGGGCGGGGTGGCGACCGGCGTCCAGGCCCGGCCGGGCAAGTTCGAGCTCGCCGACCGCGGCACCCTCTTCCTCGACGAGATCGGCGACATGCAGACCTCGCTGCAGGTGCGCCTGCTGCGGGCGCTCCAGGAGCGGGAGGTCACGCGCGTCGGCGGCCGGCGGCCGATCCCGGTGGACGTGCGGCTGGTGGCCGCGACGCACCAGGACCTCGAGGCGCTGATCGGCGAGGGGCGGTTCCGCGAGGACCTCTATTACCGGCTCAAGGGGGTGGAGGTCGAGCTGCCGCCGCTGCGCGAGCGCAAGCAGGACATCCCCCACCTGGTGCGCGCCTTCCTGGAGGAGTTCTGCCGGCGGGAGGGGATCCCGGTGCCCGCCCTGCGCTCGGAGGCGCTCGCCCTGCTGCTCGCCTACGACTTCCCGGGCAACGTCCGCGAGCTCCAGAACGTCGTCGAGGGCGCCGTCTCCCTGGCCGACGGGGAGATCGACGCCGAGCTGATCCGCTCGCTGCTGGTGATGCCCACGCAGCCCTCCTCCCCCGAGGCGCTCGACCTCGCGACGCTGGAGCGGCGGCACATCGCCCGTGTCCTCAAATTGACCGGCGGCAACAAGAGCGAGGCGGCGAAAGTCCTCGGGCTCGACCGCAAGACCTTGCAGCGCAAGGGTTTCTGAGCCGCCGCGACAAATTTACCCGGCCGCGACTTTTTGACCCAAATCGCTGGGAGCTGCGACAAGATGGGCATTTCGCCGAATCCGGCCTTCGCGGCCCGTCTTCCGTGTGAGGCAAAATGTCGCGGCGAGGTTTGGGACATTCTGGGCACCGGATCGGCCGCTGGATGTTAAGTCGCTGTAAATAATAGGTTTGAGATGTAAGGCGGCGTTTGGCGCGGGGTCTGGCAACGCCCTTGCGATAGGGGAGAGGCGATGAGGAGGAACGTCATGCTAGACTCCGTTCGGAAGCACGTCGCCGTCCCTGAGATACCGGTCAAGGTGCTGCTGTCGGTGGGCTCCCTGGCCAGTTTCGGCTGGCTGCTGTCTCAAGACCTGGTCCATCCCATCGTGATCTACGCACTGCAGCTCTACCTCTCCCTTTAGCCTGCGCCTACCGGTCCACGGACATGGCTGAAGGCGTTCTGAGGGAGGTCACGCTGGCGCTGCCGATGGTCCCCGAGATGGAGATCGAGGCGAGCAAGACCGCGACCGCGATTGCCGAATCGATCCGGATGAGTCCGGATAGAATCGACGAGGTCAGGATGGCGGTGGTGGAAGCCTGCATCAACGCCTTGGAGCACAGCCACGCCTCCGACCGCGAGGTCTTCGTGACCTTCCAGGTCCTGGGCGAGGGGGGGGACCCGGACAAGCTGCGTATCCTGGTCCGCGACAGCGGGATCGGTTTCTCTCCGGACGTGCTGGAGGAGCCCACGATGGCCGGCAAGCTCAAGTCGGTGCGCAAGCGCGGCTGGGGGCTCAAGATCATCCGGGGGCTCATGGACGAGGTCGAGATCCAGTCCGGCGCCGACGGGACCACCGTCGTGATGAGCAAGATGCGATGAAAGCGGGGGCGAGCCGATGACCGAGAGCCTCAACATCACCGTGGACCGCCGGGAGGGACTGGCGGTCATCTACACGGAGGGGTATATCAACAACCAGGGGGGCGAGGAGATCGCCAAGGCTGCCTACAAGCTCCTCGACGAGGGGTACAAGGCCCTCCTCCTCAACCTGGCGGGGACGAAGATCGTCAATTCGATCGGCATCTCCATCCTCATCGAGATCATCGAGAAGATGATCGAGATCGACGGCAAGCTGGGCTTCTGCTGCCTGACTCCGACCATCGAGAAGACTTTCCACATCATGGGCCTCGCGCAGTACGCTCCGATCTTTCCGGACGAGACGACCGCGGCGGCGCAGATGCGGCCCTGACTTCGCAGGAGACATCCATGGAGGGCATGCCGCGCGCCGGCACGGTGACGCACGCCTGGGACGAGCTGCTCACCCTCTCCCGCGACGAGGCGAGCGAGCGGCAGATGCTGGAGCGGCTGCTCGACCTCTGGCGCCGCGAGCACGGCGCGGACGCCGCCGGCCTCTACCTGGAGCGCGGCGGCGCGCTGCAGCAGGAGTCCTCGGCGGGCGGCCGTCTCCCTCTCGTCGATCGACGGCGTTCCGGCCGACGGCCTCGGCAGCCTGGTCGTTCCCCGGCGGGCGGCTCCTCTTCTCCCCCGCGGGCCTGGCGGGAGAGACGGCCGCCAACGATCCCCTGACCCTGCTGCTCGCCTCGGCGCTCAAGAGCTGCCGGCTGAAGCAGGACCTCAAGGAGCAGCAGTTCCAGGTCAATTACCGGGTGGTCGAGCTCGAGGCCCTCTACGACGTGGGGCTGGCGGTGGCCTCGACCCTCGACCTCGACCGCCTCTCGGAGGAGATCCTGCTGCGCGCCGTGTCGCTGCTCGACGCGCGGCGCGGCGCCCTCTACATCCTGGAAGACGGCCGCTACCGCCTGGACCGCACCTTCGGCGGCGAGGCGGCGCCCTGGCTGATGGGCGAGCACCCCGAGCTGCGCCGCTTCCTGACCGGCGGCGGGGAGGCCCCGGCCCCCCTGCTGCCCGGAGCGCGCTACCTGCTCGGCGTCCCGATCGAGGTCGAGAGCGGCCCCCGCGGGTTGATCGCGGTGGGCGACAAGGAGAGCCGCCGGGGCGTCGGCCCCTTCCTCGCCTCGGACCGCCGCACCCTCTCGCTGTTCGCCAACCAGGCGGCGCTGGCGCTGGAGAACGCCCGGCTCCACCTCCAGGCGCTGGAAAAGGAGCGTCTCGAGCGCGAGATGCACCTGGCGGCCGAGATCCAGCGCCAGATCCTGCCCAAGGGGGCGCCGGTGGTGCCGGGATACGAGCTGACCGGCTGGTACCGCCCGGCGCGGCAGGTGGGCGGCGACTACTACGACCTCTTCCGCCGCGAGGACGGCCGGGTCGGCCTGGTGCTGGGCGACGTCTCGGGCAAGGGGATGCCGGCGGCGCTGATGGTCTCCACCCTCCATTCCGCTCTCCGCCTGCTGCTCGACCAGACCGGCTTCGGCCCCCTGATGCTCGAGCGGCTGAACCGGCACATCGGCGAGTCGAGCGCCTCCAACAAGTTCATCACCATGCTGCTGGCCGAGCTGAACCCGGAGACCGGCGCGCTCCACTACATGAACGCCGGGCACAACTCGGGGATCCTGCTGCGCCGCGACGGCAGCGCCGAGGAGCTCAAGGCCGGCGGCGTCCCCCTGGGGCTGATTCCGGGCGCGCGCTTCCAGTCCAGCGCGGTGACGCTGGAGCCCGGCGAGCTCGTCTGCATCTACAGCGACGGCATCACCGAGGCCGCCTCGCCGGACTACGAGGAGTTCGGGATGGAGCGCCTGATCGACCTCCTGCGCGCCGAGCGGGACCGGCCGCTGGCGGAGCTGGTCGAGGCCATCGTCCACGCCGTCGGCGAGTTCTCCCAGGGGCTCCCCCAGGGGGACGACCAGACGCTGGTGCTGCTGCGGCGGACGGCCTTGCTAGAATCCCCGGCATGAACCGAAGAATCCTGCTCTCCCTGCTCCTGCTCTGCTTCCCCGTCCTCCTCCTCGCTCAGCAAAGATAACGACAAGGCCGCCGCGCCCCCGGCCCGCGAAGTGGGCGATCGCCATCCACGGCGGCGCCGGCACGATCCCCAAGGACCTGCCCGAGGCCCAGAAGCAGCAGTACCTCCACTCGCTCGGCGAGGCCCTGAAGATCGGCCAGGGGGTGCTCCAGCAGGGGGGCACCAGCCTCGACGCGGTCGAGAAGGTGGTCCGCTTCCTGGAGGACGACCCGCTGTTCAACGCCGGCAAGGGGGCGGTCTACACCCACGAGAAGACGCACGAGCTCGACGCCGCCATCATGGACGGCCGCGATCTCTCCTGCGGCTCGGTGGCGGCGCTCAAGACGGTCAAGAACCCGATCTCGCTCGCCCGCATGGTGAAGGAGAAGTCGCCGCACGTCTTCCTGGTGGGGGAGGGGGCCGAGGTGTTCGCGACGGAGATGAAGGTCGAGCGGGTGCCGAACTCCTACTTCGACACCGCCAAGCGCCTCAAGGATCTCCAGGACGCGCTCAAGGAGGAGCCCAAGGAGCATGGCACCGTGGGGTGCGCGGCGCTCGACGTCCACGGCAACCTGGCGGCCGGCACCTCGACCGGCGGCCTCACCAACAAGCGGTTCGGCCGCCTCGGCGACGTGCCGGTGATCGGCGCCGGCACCTACGCCAACAACAAGACCTGCGCCATCTCGGCGACCGGCATCGGCGAGGAGTTCATCAAGCACACCGTGGCGCACGACATCTCGGCGCTGATCGAGTACGGCGGCCTGACGCTGCGGCAGGCGGCGGACCGGGTGGTCCACCAGAAGCTGAAGGCCGGCGACGGCGGCGTGATCGGCGTCGGCCGGGACGGCTCGATCGCGCTGGTCTTCAACTCGGAGGGGATGTACCGCGGGGCGGCGGACTCGAACGGCCGCTTCGAGGTCAAGATCTGGGAGTAGCGCTCAGGAGTAACGCTCAGTCGGGGAACACGCGGAGCCCTGAGCCGCCGGATCACCGCGCAGCATCGGCGCGGTGGTGGCCCCCAGGAGCCCGGCGCCGGTCGCCACCGGCACCGCTCGGAGCCGACCGCCAGCACCCGGGAGAGCAGGGCGGGCAGGGAGTCCTCCCAGATCAGGTCCGGCAGCGACAGCCCGAGCGCGCCGCCGGCGATCCGCCGGGCGCCGCGCGCCACCGCCCGGAAGCGCAGGGCCCCCGGATCGAAGGCCTCCATGGGGTCGAGCGCCGCGATCCAGATCCCCCCTTCGGCGGCCCGCAGCAGCTCGCCTTCGGAGGCGCCGCCCGGCAGCAGGAAGAGATTGCAGGAGACGGCTTCATCCGGCGCCACCCGCTGCGCGGTGGGGGGGCGGTCGAGCTCGCGGGCGAGCCGGTCGTCGATCGCCGGGGTGAGCGCCACGCCGCCGGCCACCAGGTCGACCGGCCGCGCGGCGGCGCCCAGCAGGTCGAAGGGGAAGGGGAGGCCGCGCGGGTCGGTGGGATCGTCCCGCAGGTGGATCGCGGGGTGGAAGACCGGCTGACCCAGCCGCTCGCGCAGGAAGGAGGCGCCGTGGAGGAACGCGTCGGAGGTGAGCGCCTGCCGGTTGAGGAGCTCGACGAGAGTGGCCGCCGCCTCCTGGGAGAGCAGGATGGGGACCGCGCCCTCGGGGGGCGGCACGACCTCGGGGGGACCCTGGCGGCGCCACGCCCGCTCGCGGACCCCGCGCGGGTCGAGCCCGGCGAGCGAGCGCGCGGCCGCCGCGGCACTCCCGGCGCCGGGCTGGCGTCCGCAGATCACCTCGATCCACCCCGCGGTCACCTCGGCGGCGCGGCGCAGGCCGCGGCTGCTGGCGAAGGCGATCCGCCCCTCGGACCAGCCGAGCCGTACGATTTCCGCTTTATCTCCAGAACGGTTCGCGGGATCGGTCAGGCGCTGCAGCAGGTCGCGGGCGCGGGCCGGCGTCATCCGCGCCAGCTCGGGGTCGCACAGCCCGGCGGTGTCGACCGCGATGGCGGCGGCGGCGTCCGCCGGCTCGAGCGGCGGCGGCGAGGGGAGCGCCAGGCGCGCCTGGCCGAGGGCCTCGCGCACCGCGTTCTCGAGCGCGGAGAGGTTGGTGGCGCCGGTGCGGTAGATCCCCGTGCGGCCGGACTCGCGCACCCGCACCAGGATCGAACGCTCGTGCAGCTCGTAATTGTCGCGCCGCCGCTTGCCCGTGCTCTCCTGGCCGCGGCGGGCCTCCAGCCAGGAGATCTCCGTCGCCTCGGCGGGGGAGGTGGCCAGCGCGTGCTCCAGGCGTGAGACGATCTCGGGGAGCGCGACCGGGCCGTCGGGGAACATCCGCGGGAGTGTACATCGACCCCCGCAAAAACATAGCATCCAGGCAGGTTTCCGAATGGCTTGCTCTTTGCACCCCTCAGGTACGGCCCGGGTGCAGGAGCCGGGGGAGAAAACTAAATGTTGCCGAGATTTACGCCGTTTCTGGCTTGCTTTCTTCTCGGGGCGGCGATACTTGCCGCCCCGGAGCGTTCCCATGCAGAGGCCTATCGAGAGGACACCGCCGACCTCATCCTGAGTCATGGCGTCTTCTATCCGGTCCAGCCGGCGGGGAAGGTCGAGGGGAGCCTCGCCGTCCGCGGCGGCCGCATCTCGTATCTTGGATCCGATACCGGCGCCGCCAGGTTGCGGGGGCCGAAGACCCGGGTCATCGACCTCGCCGGCCGCGCGGTCACCCCGGGGCTGATCGACGCCCACTCGCATCTGGCGGGGCTGGGCGAGGCCCTGGAGCAGGTCGATCTCGGCGGCGCCGCCACCTATGAAGAGGTGGTGCGGCGGGTGCGCGAGGCGGCCCGCGATCTGCCGGCGGGCTCCTGGGTCCGCGGCCGCGGATGGGACCAGAACCGCTGGCCGGAGAAGCGCTTCCCCAGCCACCAGGCGCTGTCGGCGGCGGTGCCGGACCACCCCGTCTGGCTCACCCGCGTCGACGGCCACGCCGCCCTGGTCAACGCCCGGGCGATGGAGATCCTGAAGATCGATGCCGCGGTCGTGGACCCCACCGGCGGCCGCTTCCTGCGCGACGAGGCCGGGCGCCCCACCGGCGTGCTGGTCGACAACGCCATGGGGTGGGCCGAGGGGCGGCTGCCCGCGCCCTCGGACGCGGACCGCCGGCGCACGCTGCGCCGGGCCGCCCGCCACTGCGTGGAGCTCGGGCTGACCACGGTGACCGACATGGGGATCGGCGACGGCGACTACCAGGCCTACTCGGCGCTCAGGAAGGCCGGCGAGCTGCCGCTGCGGGCGGCCCTCTTCCTCACCGACGACGCGCCCCTGCTCGCCCGCTGGTTCGAGCGCGGCCCGGAGATCGACCCGCGATGCCCGGCTCACCGTGCGCGGCGTCAAGCTCTACGTCGACGGCGCCCTGGGCAGCCGCGGCGCCGCGCTGCTCGAGCCCTACAGCGACGATCCCGGCAACCTCGGCCTGCTGGTGTCGACCGGCGATCACCTGGAGGCGGTCGCCCGCGGCGGCGGCGGCCAAGGGGTTCCAGGTCGCCATCCACGCCATCGGCGACCGCGGCGGCCTGGTGGCGCTCGACGCCATGGAGCGGGCGCTCGGCGGCGCGCGCCCCGAGGCGCGGTTCCGCCTCGAGCACTCGCAGGTGCTGCGCCTGGAGGACATCCAGCGCATGGCGCGGCTGGGGATCATCGCCTCGATGCAGCCCACCCACGCCACCTCCGACATGCCGTGGGCCGGCGACCGCGTGGGCAAGCGCCGGCTCGAGGGGGCCTATGCCTGGCGCAAGGTGCTCGCCGCCGGCGGCCGGCTGGCCCTGGGCAGCGACTTTCCGGTGGAGTCGGCCGACCCCCGGCTCGGCCTCTACGCCGCCGTCACCCGCCAGGACCTCCAGGGCAACCCGCCGGGCGGCTGGCTGCCGGGCGAGCGGCTGACGCGCGAGGAGGCCCTGCGCGGCTTCACCCTCGACGCCGCCTGGTCGCTCTTCCTGGACCGGGAGGTCGGCTCGCTCACCGTCGGCAAGCGGGCGGACCTGGTGGTCTTCGCCCGCGATCCGATGACGATCCCGGAGCGGGAGATCGCGCGCGCGGAGATCGACTACACCCTGGTCGACGGCCAGGTGGTGTACGAGAGGGGGAGCTCCCGGTGACCTCGCCGGCCCTTCGGGGCCAACGTTTCAGAACGCTCGGTTCGCGGGTCGCGGTGTTGTGGCGATCGTGGCGCTGGCCGTGTCCGCCTTCGCCGGCGACACCTTCGAGGCGCTGCGCCACGCGATGGTGGAGCAGCAGGTGCGGCAGCGCGGCGTCACCCAGCCGGAGGTGCTGGCGGCGATGGAGCAGGTGCCGCGCCACCTGTTCGTGCCCGACGCGCTGCGCTCCCAGGCCTACAGCGACCAGCCGCTGGTGGTCGGCCAGGGGCGGACCGTCTACACCCCCTACGTGGTGGCGCTGATGACCTCGCTGCTCGACCTCAAGCGCGGCGCCAAGGTGCTGGAGATCGGCACCGGCTCCGGGTATCACGCGGCGGTGCTCTCGCGCATCGCGCGCACGGTCTACTCGGTCGAGATCGACGAGCCGACCGCCAGCCAGGCGAGCAAGCGGCTCGCCGTGCTGGGCTATCACAACGTCGAGGTGCGCTACGGGGACGGCTACCAGGGGTGGCCCGACAAGGCGCCGTTCGACGCCATCCTGCTCTCGGCCGCGCCGCCGTCGATCCCGAAGCCGCTGCTTCAGCAGCTCCGGGTGGGCGGCAAGATGGTGGTGCCGCTGGGCGGCGGCTTCTTCCAGGATCTCCTGGTGATCACCAAGGCCGCCGAGGGGATCGAGCGGCGGACGGTGATCCCGGTCCGCCTCTCGCCGATGAAGGGGAAGGTGCGGGATGGCCGCTGACCGCCGCCGGTTCGCCGCGGTGCTGGCGTGCCTGTGGGCGCTGGCGGTCCTGCCGGTGTGGTCCCAGGCGCCGGACGACGATACCGCCCCGGCGCGCCACCGGATGGTCGAGCAGATCCGCGCCCGCGGCGTCACCGACGTGGGCGTGCTCGCCGCCCTGGAGGCGGTGCCCCGCCACCTCTTCGTTCCCGCCGGCGAGCGCGGCAAGGCCTACGCCGACCATCCGCTGCCGATCGGCGGCGGCCAGACGATCTCCCAGCCCTACATGGTGGCGCTGATGACCTCGCTGCTCGATCTGCGGCCGGGCGCGCGGGTGCTGGAGATCGGCACCGGTTCCGGCTACCAGGCCGCCATCCTCTCCCGCGTGGCGGGGGAGGTCTATACGATCGAGATCCTCCCGCCCCTGGCCGAGCGGGCGCGCCGCACCCTGGCCGATCTCGGCTGCCGCAACGTCCACGTCCGCACCGGCGACGGCTTCCAGGGGTGGCCCGAGGCGGCCCCCTTCGACGGCATCATCGTCACCGCGGCGCCGCCGAGCGTCCCCGACCCCCTGCTCCAGCAGCTCAAGGTGGGGGGGCGGCTGGTGATCCCGGTGGGCGACCGCGACGCCATCCAGAACCTCCAGGTGCTCACCAAGCGGGCCGACGGCGGCTTCGACCGCTCGAGCGTGATGCCGGTGCGCTTCGTTCCGATGACGGGCGAGGCGCAGCGCCGGGAAAAGTAAAAAACAAGGGACAGCAGGGACACCAGGGACGACAGATCCCTGCTGTCCCTGGTGTCCCTGCAGTCCCTTGTTCCCTCCCCTCTCTGTTTGGCGTACCCTTAGGGCCTCGCAAGAACAGGAGTCGTGGAGTTGGCCGACATACGGCGCGAAAGCATCCTGGGGCTGGACAACATCCGTCTCGACCTGCCCGTGGCCGGTCTCGGCAGCCGCACGCTCGCCGCGTTCCTCGACTATCTCGGCATGGCGGCGCTGGCGGCTCTCTGGATCATGCTGAGCCTCCTTCTCGGGGCGCTGCTGACGCCGGGCTGGGTGCCGGTCTTCCTCCTCGGCGGGATCTTCCTGATCCACTGGGGGTACTTCGCGGGGCTGGAGATCGGGATGGGCGGCCGCACTCTCGGCAAGCGGGTGCTCCAACTGCGGGTGGTCACGGCCGAGGGGGGCACCCCGGGGGCGGGCGCCCTGCTGATCCGCAACCTGGTGCGCACCATCGACCTCGTCGCCGGCGTCCCGCTGATGGCGATCGATCCGCTCTCCCGCCGGCTGGGGGACCGCCTCGGCGGCACCCTGGTCGTCCACGACCGCCCGCTGGAGGCCGGCCCGGTGCTCGGGCGGGTGCCGCCCGGCTGGGGCGCGCGGGAGCTCGCCGTCGTGGAGAGCTTCCTCGTCCGCGCCGGAACCCTGGAGGACAAGGCGCTGGTGCGGCGGATGGCCGAGCGCATTCTCGACCGCATCCGGCGCGACGCGCCCGAGCTGCTGGCGGGCTTCGATGCCGGGCTGCCCCGTTTCCGGTCCGATCATGGCGATCCGCCAGGCCCTGCAGGTGGAGGAGAGCCTGATGGACTACGCCCGCTTCGTCCGCCTGCGCCGGCCGGTCTGGGACGGGCTCGAGCGGCAGCTCGCGGCTTCCCGGGACCGCCGCGGCCGGGACCTCGCCTACGGCGATCTCGAGGAGATGGCCCTGCGCTACCGCCAGGTGCTGCACGACCATGCCCTCGCCGGCTCCCGCTTTCCCGGCACCGCCGCGGCGCGGCGGCTGCGCGGGCTGGCCATCGAGGGGACCCGCCGGCTGACCGGCGAGCGGGGGGAGCGGACGGGGATCCTGGGCTTCTTCGCCCATACCTTCCCGCGCGCCTTTCAGCGCCAGCTCGGCCTCACCGGGCTGGCCGTGGCCCTGTTCCTGTTCGCCACCGCGTGGGGGCTGGCGCTCGCCATCCTCCGTCCGGCGCTGGGCCTGAGCCTGCTCGGGCCCGAGGCCGTGCGCGGCCTCGAGGAGGGGCACCTGTGGACCGAGTCGCTGGTCACCACCGTGCCGCCGGCCTACGCCTCCTCCGGCATCGCCACCAACAATCTCTCGGTGGCGCTGACGGCCTGGAGCGGCGGCCTGCTGGCCGGCATCGGCTCGCTCTACGCCATCCTGCTCAACGGCCTGATGCTGGGCGCCACCTTCGGCGTGACGCTCCACTACTCGATGGCCGGCGCGCTGCTCGGGTTCGTCGCCGCCCACGGGCCGCTCGAGATCACCCTGATCCTGGTCTCGGCGGCGGCGGGTCTCGGGCTGGGGCGCGCGCTGGTGGCGGCGGGCGACCAGCCGCGCTCGGCCGCCCTGCGCGAGGCCGGCCGCGACTCCCTCGCCGTCCTGCTCGGCTGCCTCCCCTGGTTCGTGCTGCTGGCCGTGGTGGAGGCGTTCCTCTCGCCGTCGCCCCAACTGCCGGTCGCCCTCAAGCTGACCCTGGGGCTCACCCTGGAAGGGCTCTTCCTCTTCCTGGCGCTCCGCCCCGTTCCCCGCGAGCCCGCCGATGACTGAGATCACGCCCGGTCCGATGCCGTTCCGCTTCCTGCTCGACGAGGCCGTCTGGCAGGCGCGGCGGCATTTCCGCGCCATCTATCCGGCGATCGCGATCCCGGTGACGATCCTCGCCACCGCCGTCGCCGTGGCCCAGGCGGTCTGGTTCGGCAAGCTCGAGCAGGACCTCGGCAGCCTGGGGACGCCGTTCCTGAATCCCGGGTACATGGGGCTGATCCTGGCCTACAGCGCCCTGCTGGCGGTCGCCTACAACACCCTTCAGGTGGCGGCGCTCGACGCCGTCGCCGGCCGGCCCGTCGACCTGCGGCGGGCCTGGCGCTTCACCCTGCGGGGGCGGGTGCTGGGCACCCTGGTCCTCTGGTACGTGGCGACCCTCGCCTCGGTGTTCTGCTGCTGCCTGCCGGCGCTCGCCGTGGCCCCCCTCCTCGTCCTGGTCCCGGCGGTGATGGCGGACGAGGGGCGGTTCGGGTTCCAGGCGGTCTCCCGCAGCGCCCGGCTCACCGGCTACTTCCCGCCGGGGAGATGGTGGGAGAGCCCGCTGGTCAAGGCGCTCCTGCTGCTGCTCGTGGGCGTGCTCCTGGTCTACCTGGTGGGCCTGCTGGTGAGCCTCCCCTTCCAGGTGCCGCTGTACATCGGCATGTTCCGCCGGGCCGCCGCCGGCGAGGACATCACCCAGGGGTTCTCCTCCCTGGTCTGGCTGCAGGTGCCGGCGCAGTTCCTGAGCTCGCTCGCCAACACCGCCGTCTATCTCTACGTCTGCTTCGGCGTCGCCCTGCTGTTCCACGACACGCGCGGGCGCCGGGAGGGGAGCGACCTCCGCGCGGAGATCGAGGCGCTCTTTCCGGGGCCAGGACCAACTCCAGGGGAGTCACCCTCCTGAGCCTCGCCGCGCCGGGCGGCCTGGGGCCGTTCGTGCCCGCGGACCCCGCGCTGCTGGAGCGTGTGCTGGCGTCGAGCGGCGTCGAGCGCACCCCCGTGCCCGCCGAGAGCTCGTACCTGGGCGAGCTCGGCCGGGCCGCCCAGCATGCCCTGCTGGAGGCGCTGATGAAGGCCGGCGCGGCGCTGCACCTCTCGCCGCGGGTGCTCTGGGCGGCCGTGGCCCTGTTCGCCGCCCTCGTCTTCCTGCTGATCGCGCGCGCCGTCGTCGCGCGGCTCCGCCGCCGGACCGTGGGGGAAGAAAAGGAAGCGGCCGCCGCCGGCTCCTTGCCAACCGCTCCCCGGGACGCCGCCGGCTGGCGCGCCGAACTGGAGCGCCGGCTGGCCGAGGGGCGGACGCCCGACGCCCTCGAGGCCCTCTGGTGGTGGGTCGCGCGCTCGCTGGCCGGACCCGAGGCCGCGGCGGACTGGACCAGCCGGGATCTGGTGGCGCGCTCCCGGCGCGACGACCTGCGCCATCTCGTGCGCCGGCTGGACGCCTTCACCTACGGACCGCGCCCGCCGGAGATCGAGGATCTGCGCGGCCTGGTGAGCCGGCTGGAGGCGGCGCTGGCGTGAGGGAGCTCCTCCGCAACCGCCTCTTCCTCGGGCTCGCCCTGCTCCTCCTGCTGTGCGCCGCCCTCGTCCTCCTGCTCGGCGCCCCGGGCGAGGCGCGGGGGAGCGCGCTGGCCCGCGGGCCGAACGGCTGGCTGGCGGCCCGGCAATATCTCGCGGCGCGGGGCGTCCGGGTCTCCCTCCTCGGCGCGCCGCTCGAGCGCTTCGAGGGGGACGGCGTGCTGGTCTCCACCTTCCCCTGGCAGAACGGGATGTCGGCCGAAGCGGCGGAAGCGCTCGAAAACCACCTGCGGCGCGGCGGGGATCTCATCCTGGCCTACTCCGGACAGTGGGGGAACCCGGGCGAGCTGGTGACCCTGACGGGCTTGAGCCTGCCGCTCGGCGAGGTGCGCAAGGTGACGCTGAACCCCGTGGAGTGGCGGCGCTTCGCGCGCGAGGAGTGGAGCCTGCGTCCGGCGGCGGACGCTCCCGGAGCCCTGCCGGTCCGCGTCTGGGCCCCCCGCTGGCGGCCGGAGATCCCGAAGGAGGCCGAGGTGCTGTTCCGCTCGCCGCGCGGCGGCCCCGCGATCGCCGTCCTGCGGCGCTACCACGGCCGGATCTTCCTGCTGCCGGCGGACGCCTTCGCCAACGCCCGGCTGGCGAACGCCGGCAATGCCGGCCTGCTGGAGACCCTGCGGCGCCAGTTGGGGGATCACTGGACGTTCGACGAGTATCATCACGGCCTGATCGCCGGGCAGCAGGTGGAGACCGCGGCGCTCGGCCGGACGCTCGACCTCATCCTCCTGCATCTGGCCGTCCTCTATCTGGTCGCGCTCTGGACCCTCTCGCGCCGCTTCGGGCCGGCCTGGAGCGAGCCCCCCGCCGTGACCGGTTCGACCGGCTCCTTCCTGCTCGGGCTGGGAGCCCTGCATCACCGCCTGGGGCATCACGCGGCGGCGGCGCTCCGGCTGCTCGAGCGGGTGCGCGAGCTCGACCCCGGCGCCGACCTCCCGGCGGAACTCGACCGCCGCGCCGCCACCGCCGGCCCCCGCGAGCTGATCGAGCTGGCGCGCGAGGTGGCGGACCGGCGGGCGGGAAAAGATACAGAAAAGGAAAGGAAGACCGCCGCATGAATCCGACCCCCGACGCACCACCCACCACCGAGCGCCTGATCGCGGCCGTCCAGGAGCTCGCCGCGGTCCTGGAGGGCACCGTGCTCGGCCAGCGGGACGCGATCGAAACCCTGCTCGCCGCCTTCATGGCCGGCGGGCACGTCCTGCTCGAAGGGGTGCCGGGAGTGGGCAAGACCCTGCTCGCCCGCGCCTTCGCCTCGGGATTGGGCGCGCGCTTCAGCCGGGTGCAGTTCACCCCCGACCTGATGCCGGCCGACATCCTCGGCACCAACATCTATGAGGCCGCCACCGGCTCCTTCCGCCTGCTGCGCGGCCCGGTGTTCACCGAGGTCCTGATGGCCGACGAGATCAACCGCACGCCGCCCAAGACCCAGGCGGCCCTGCTCGAGGCGATGCAGGAGCGGCAGGTGACGATCGACGGCGTGCCGCTGCCGTTGCCGCCCGACTTCTTCGTCATCGCCACCCAGAATCCGATCGAGTTCGAGGGGGTCTACCCCCTCCCCGAGGCGCAGCTCGACCGCTTCCTGGTGCGGATCGAGATCGGCCTGCCCTCCCCTGAGGCCGAGCTCGACCTCTACCGCAAGGCGGTGGCGGGGGAGCTGGTCGACTGGGGTGGCGAGCCTGCCGGGTGCGGCGCTGCGGCCGGGCGAGGCGATGGCGCTGCGGCAGGCGGCGCGGCGCGTCCACGTCGCCGACGAGCTGCTCGCCTACCTCGCCCAGCTCGCCGCCGGCGTGCGCCGCGCCCCGCAGATCGACCTCCCCGTCTCGCCGCGCGCCGCCCTCGGCCTGCTCGAAGCCGGCCGCGCCGCCGCCCTGCTCGAGGGGCGGGACTTCCTGGTGCCGGACGACCTCAAGCGGATGCTCGTCCCCTGCTGGGCGCACCGGGTGATCCTCACCCCCGAGGCGGAGCTCGAGGGGTTCACGCCGCGGCGGATCCTGGAGACGGTCGCGGCGGCCGTCCCCGTGCCGCACTGAAGAGGAAGACCGGATGCCTGCCGCCCGCGCCTTCCAGCTCCTGGGGCTCGCGACCCTCCTGCTGGTCGCCTCCTTCCTCGACGAGCGCCTGGCCTGGGCCGCGCTCGCCCTGGACCTGGGAGTGGCCGTGGCGGCCCTGGTCGATCTACCGGCGCGCCGCCCGCGTGCCGCTGCGGGCCTCCCGGCGCTGGCCCCCCCTGCTGGTGCAGGAGTCGCCGGCCGAGGTCGAGGTGAGCGTCGGCACCGCCGCCCGCCGGCCGGTGACCCTGATGCTGCGCGAGGGGCTCCACCCGGGGTTGGCGGCCGGGCCGCTGCGCCGGCGGCTCGAGGTCCGCGCGGAGGTCCGCTGGGCCTACTCCCTGACCCCCCGGCGGCGGGGGGAGCACCCGGCCGCGCCGCTCACCGCCCGCGTCCTCGGGCCCTGGAAGCTCGCCTGGTTCCAACGCGACCTGCTGCCGGCCGAGCCGGTGCGCGTCTATCCGCAGGTGCGCTGGGACGGCCGGGTCGGGCAGCTCGTCGCCCTCGCCCAGCGCCGCCGCCTGGGGCAGATCCCCCAGCGCATGCACGGCGTGGGGACCGAGCCCTACGCCCTGCGCGAGTACCTGCCGGGCGATTCGATCGCCAAAATCCACTGGAAGGCGACCGCCCGGCACGGCCGGCCGGTGACCCGCGAGGACACCTGGGAGCGCAGCGCCCGTCTCGTCGTCCTGCTCGACTGCGCCCGCGCCATGGCCTCGATGGACGGCCGCCGCAGCAAGCTCGACTACGCCGTGGCGGCGACCCTGGCGCTCACCCGGGTGGCGGCGGCGCGCGGCGACCAGGTGACGATCGTGGCCTTCGCCGACCGCGTGCTGCGCACCGTCCGCGTCCGCTCCGGCGGCCGCGGGGCGGCCCTCGCCTACGAGGCGCTCTACGACCTCGAGGCCCAGCTCGCCGAGCCGGCCTACGATCTCGCGGCCGAGGCGACCTTCGACGTCGAGCCGCGCAGCGCCACCGCCGTGCTCTTCACCTCGGTCGTCGACCTCGCGGCGGCCGAGCTGCTGCGCGAATCGCTCCTGCGCCTCGGCCGCCGCCACCGGGCGCTGCTGCTCAACCTGGAAGACCCCGAGCTGCGGGCGCTCGCCGCCGCCGCGCCCGCCACCCCCGCCGCGGCGTTCGCCCAGGTGGCCAGCCTGGAGATCCAGCTCGCCAACCGGCGCCTCGCCCGCCACCTGCGCCGGGGGGGCATCCGGGTGGTCAACACCCCCGCCGACCGCCTCGCCCTGGAGGCCCTGGAAGGGTACCTGGCGATCTTTCGCGGCGGCGCGGCAAGCGCCACGCCGTCGCGCCTGTAACGTTTTCCCGCTCTCTTCGCCCAACCTCTGTAACCATGGACGAGCGATCGTCTGTCACACCAACGAGGAGGAGCGATATGAGATCAGTCTTCAAGGGAAGCATTCTGGGAGCCCTGTCTGCTCGGCGGGATCCTTGCCGTCCCGGCGGCGCAGGCACAGCCGTTCGGCGCCTGGGCGCGGTTCAGCGGGCCGACCCACGGTTATATCGAGATCGCCGCCAGCCCGGACCTCAATCCGACGGGAGCGTTCACCATCGAGGCCTGGGTATCGATCTCGAACAATACGACCGGGGAAGACTGCCGGAGCATCGCCGGCAAGAACTATACGCAGGCCTGGTGGATCGGCCAGTGCAACGTGGGCGGCCAGCCGACCCTGCGCTCGTATCTCGGCGGCCACGGATCGAAGAACGGCGGCATCATCCCCCGGCGGCGTCTGGACGCACGTCGCGGTGACCTACGACGGCGCCGCCCGCCGGCACTACATCAACGGCGAGCTCGCGGCGTCGTTCCCCGAGGTCGGCGCGCTGGGCACCAGCGGCAGCGCGATGCGGATCGGCAGCGACGTGAGCTGGCAGTTCTCCCCGACGGGCTCGATCGACGAGGTGCGGTTGTGGAACGTGACCCGCAGCATTTCGCAGCTCCGCGCCAACATCAACGTGCGGATCCCCGGCGCCCAGGCCGGCCTCGTGGGCCTCTGGCGCCTGGACGGCAGCGCGACTCGACAGCGTGGGCGGCCATGGCGGCGCGGTCGGGGGCTCCGGAGTCGGCTTCTTCACCTTCCCGGTGACGATCAGTTGCGGCTCGAGCACCACCGCGGCGCTCTGCCTCAACGACCGCTTCGCCATCACCACCAAGTGGCGCACCAACGCCACCCCCGGCACCCCGACCGACGGCGACGGCCACGTGGTCGTCGCCGGCGCCAACTCGGGCATCTTCTGGTTCTTCAGCTCGGACAACTGGGAGGTGATGGTCAAGGCGCTCAACGCCTGCGGCCTCAACAGCCGCTACTGGATCTTCTCGGCGGCCACCACCAACGTCTTCTACCGCATGGAGGTCCTCGACGTCCGGGCCGGCGTGCAGAAGATCTACTTCAACTACCCTGGACCGCCGGCGCCGGCGGTGACCGACACCGACGCGTTCGCGACCTGCCCGTAAGGAGTCCGAACGTCGTAAGCTCGAAGGACCCGGGAAACCGGGTCCTTCGTTCTATTTGGGGCAGATTACTGGGGTAGCACGATGCTCGATCTCGACGGTTCCATGGGGGAGGGGGGCGGCCAGATCCTCCGCACCTCCCTCGCGCTCTCGATGGTCACCGGCACGCCGGTCCGCATCCGCGACATCCGCGCGCGGCGGTCCCGGCCCGGGCTGATGCGCCAGCACCTGACCGCCGTCCAGGCGGCGGCCGAGGTCAGCGGCGCCCGGATCGAGGGCGCCGAGGTCGGCTCGCGCGAGATCACTTTCACCCCCGGCGCGGTCCGGCCCGGGGACTACCGGTTCGACATCGGCACGGCGGGGAGCTCCACGCTGATCCTCCAGACCGTGCTGCCGGCGCTCCTCCATGCCGGCGGTCCCTCCCGGGTGACGATCGCGGGCGGCACCCACAATCCGCAGGCGCCCCCTTTCGACTACCTGGACCGGGTCTTCCTGCCGGTCCTCCGGCGGATGGGGGTGCGGATCGAGGCGGCTCTCGAACGCCCCGGGTTCTATCCCGCCGGTGGGGGCCGGTTCTCGGTGACGATCGATCCTCCGGACCGCCTCGCCGGCCTGGAGCTGCTCGAGCGCGGGGAGATCCGGAGCCGCCGGGCGACCGCGATCCTCTCCCGCCTGCCCCGCCACGTCGCCGAGCGCGAGCTCGACGAGGTCGCCCGGGAGACCGGCTGGGACCCCGCGTCCCTGGAGGTCCGGGAGGTCGACTCCCCGGGGCCGGGCAACATCCTGCTCCTGGAAGTGGAGAGCGCGGCGTTGACGGAGATCTTCGCCGGCTTCGGGGAGAAGGGGGTCCGCGCCGAGGAGGTGGCGGAGCGCGCTCTCCGCGAGCTGCGGCGCTACCTCGACGCCGGCGTCCCCGTGGGCGAGCACCTCGCGGACCAGCTCCTCCTGCCCTTCGCCCTCGCCGGCGCCGGCGCCTTCGCCACCCTGCCGCTCTCCCTCCACGCCACCACCCAGATCGAGCTCATTCCGCGCTTTCTGGATGTGCGGATCGAGGTGGAGGAGGGGGAGGCCGGGAAGGTGGTGGTGCGGGTCAATCCTTGAGCTTGTTCGTGTTAGCATCGTGGGAACAGGGTTCACTACCGCCCCACTGACGCCAATGACAGACCAGCACCAAAGCCTTCTCGGGATCGGCGTGTATACGGTTCCGGAGGCCGCTCGCCTCACCGGCATACCCGCGCCCACCATTCGCCGCTGGGTTACTGGCTATACCTATACTCGTAAAGGAACCGCTCGCACGTCTCCTCCTCTCTGGGAGCGGCAGATCACTGCCGTGGACGATTCGGTCGCCCTGAGTTTCCGGGACCTGCTGGAAGTCCGGTTCGTGCAGTTCTTTCGGACTCATGGGGTAGGTTGGACGGTGATCAAGAGGGCCGCCGAGTGTGCCAGCGAGATCATCCAGGATTCGCATCCGTTTTCAACCAAGCGCTTCAAGACCGACGGACGAAGCATCTTCGCGGAAATCGTGCAGGCGACCGGCGAGGAATCTTTATTGGATCTGGCGAAGCGCCAGTATGAGTTCAAGTCGTTCGTAGAACCCTTTTTGTTTGAGGGGCTGGAGTTCTCGGAGCTTGGGGTCGCTCCGGTTCGCTGGTGGCCCCTAGGACGCAACCGGCGCGTCACCATCGATCCTGAGCGCTCCTTCGGACAGCCGATCTGCTCTCCCGAGTCTGTGCCGACGGCGGTGCTTGCGAAAGCCTACCGGGCGGAGGGGTCGATGGTTGCGGTGGCGCGTTGGTTCCTGGTTCATCCGAAGTCAGTTGGGGACGCAGTAGAGTTCGAAAACAAAATC
>CAVXIG010000054.1:0-65458 GCA_963761645.1 uncultured Acidobacteriota bacterium | reverse complement strand
GCTCGAGGCGTGTCACCTGGTATCCCACTTGTTGGGGCCTCAGTCCAGGTACTACCATGTGACCCTCCCTCAATACTGAATCAGGAGAACAACGATGCGAAACGCGATTCTGGCGATGATCCTGGCCTCGGCTCTCGTGACCGGAGAGCTCCTTGCGGCGACTGCCAAGACTCCACCGGCGGATGTCGGACCGGGCCGCATCGCCTGGTTCGACATCACCACGACCAAACCTGCCGAGGTCCAGGCAGTTCTACGGCAAGCTCTTCGACCGGCAATTCACCGCGGTCCAGGGCACGGATCAGGCGGCGGAGATCGTCGCGAGTGGCACGGCGATCGGTACCCTCCGCGGCGCGGAGGGCAAAATCACCGCGTTCAACGGAGTGGTCTATGTCCAGGTGACCGACATCCAGGCCAGTTGCAAGAAAGCGAAAGAGTTGGGAGGAACCATCCCGCCGGGGTTCCCCTTCAACCTGCCGGACGGCATCGGAGCCATCGCCCTTGTCGTCGATCCAGCCGGCCACCCGATTGGCCTCTACTCGCGGACCCCGCTCGCGCCTGCCAAATAGGTTTCCAGAACAGGTCGGAAATCGATGGAGATCGCACCTGTGAACAACGAATGGATCAGCCTGCTCTTGACCCGGGAGCTCTCAGCGTTCTCACGGGAGCTCGAGCTGTTTCAGGATGAAGCCCTGATCTGGGCGACTTTACCCGGCGTCTCCAACTCCGCGGGCACGCTGACCCTTCACGTCTGCGGGAACCTCCAGCATTACGTGGCCGCCGTCTTGGGGAACACAGGGTACGTACGCGATCGCGACCTCGAGTTCAGCGCCCGCGGCATTCCACGGCCTCTACTTCAGGCCAATCTGGCTCGCACGGCCGAGGTGGTCCGAACGGTTCTGACCGGCCTCCCCGACCAGAAGCTCAGGGCCGACTATCCAGACATTCTCGGCGGCCCGCGGCTTCCCACGGATCTCTTTCTGCTCCACCTCACCACCCACCTGGCTTTTCACCTGGGCCAGGCGGGCTACCTCAGACGAGTCCTTACCGGCGCGAACGAGAGTAGCGGCGCCATCTCCATGCAGGCACTCTCCGCCATGCTCTGAAATTCATTTAATCCGGCTCCCAGCCAGGCGGGGCCATCTCGAAGCCGGCGAACTCGAAGGCCGGCGCCACCGTGCAGCCGGTGAGCGTCCAGCCACCCAGCGGCCGGGCCATCTGCCAGACGCCGGCAGGGACCACCGCCTGTGGCCGCTCCCCCGCGGCGAGATCCTTGCCGAGCCGCACCGACGAGCGCGGGCTGCCTTCCTCCGCGAGGATCAGCTCCAGCGGGGCTCCGGCGTAGTGATGCCAGACCTCGTCGGCGTCCACCCGGTGCCAGGCCGAGACCGTCCCCTCGGGCAGCAGGAAGTAGATCGCCGTCGAGGCGGCGCGCCCGGCACCGGACGCCGAGGGCGCCGGGGCGCGGAAGGTCTCGCGGTAGAAGCCCCCTTCCGGATGGGCGGTGAGGCCGAGGAGGCGGACGACCTCCTCGGCCGAGGGTTGATCCTCGCTCACGAGCAGGGGCCGTCCCCCGGACAAGGAGCGATCCGCCAGCGGATCGTGACGCTGGCGTCGACGCCCACCTCCCCCGCCGAGACCGGCGTGGCGACCATCGCCTCCGCGGCCATCGCCAACCGTCCCCGGAACGGAGAGGGGGGCGGCGAGATCGAGACGCCCCCTTCCGCCACCTCGAGGATCTCGACCAGCCGCACCTTCAGCGCCCGGGCCAGGGCGTCGGCCTTGGTGCGCGCCGACTGAACGGCGTCGGCGAGCGCCGTGGCGCGGGCCGCGTCGTCGTTGCGCAGTCCGAACTCGACGCCTTCGAGGTTGTTCGCCCCGGAGGCCAGGCCGGCGTCGATGACCGGCCCCACCTTGGCGAGGTCGTCGAGCAGGACGCTGACGGTGTTGGAGGCCTGATAGCCGGTGATGCGCGGCCCCTCCTGGGATTCGGGGCGCCCCTGGGCGTACTGGGGGCCGAGCGAGAGGCCGGTGGTCTGGATCCGCTCGGCCGGCACGCCGAGCTTGCGGATCGCGTCGAGCACGGCGCTGGCCGAGCGGTTGACCTTGGCCTGGGCCTCGCGCGCGGTCGGCGCCTGGGCGAGCACCCCGAGGCGGACCGTCGCCTCATCCGGCGCCACCCGCGCCTGCCCCGAGCCCGAGACGGTCAGAACGGGAATCTGCACATCCATACTCTTCTCCTCGCTCCCCGGCCGGGCGGTCTGCGCCACGAGCGGCGCCGCCAGGGCCAGGGAGATCACGGACACTGCGATGGTCTTGAGCATCACACCTCCTCTTCTGGCCCCCAGTATACGGATAGCCACGAAGAAGCCAGACGAAGAAGCCCCCGCCGGCCTTCAGGCCGGGCGGGGGCTGGGGGGCCAAGGGGAAGCCTGTTACCCGCGCTCTTCCACTTTGAGCTTACCCTCCTTGTCGAGCATGGACCTCGGTACCTGGGCAACTCCGCGATTGGCGAGGAAGTCCACAAGATTGGACACGAAGCTCAGGGCGGCAAGGGCTCCCGCCCACACGCCGTAGCCCAGGAATCCCGCGATCGCCGCCAGCAACGCGAGCACAAGGCTCACCATCCGCATCGCCGGGGGCGGCGGCGGGGGTATGATCCGCACGGGAACCGAACCTCCCCCATCACCATTGGCCATGACGCCCCTCCGATTTCAGTCGACCGTTCACCATACCTCTCCTCTCCGTAAAAAAGAATATCAAGCGGGCCGCTCTCCCGTTCCCGATTACTGGCTCGGCGGAGGCGGAGGAATCACGACAACCGGAACCGAGCCCTGTCCGTCACGACTGCAGGAGCTGTCTTCTTCGGTGGTCTCGATCTTGTTCTCGTCGGCCATATGCCCCCCTTGTGTGGAAGACCGGGATCATCTCCGGTCCGCTCTTTAGAGGCGCAGGAGTCCCTCCAATGTTACATCCTCACTCTACCGAGGCTCTCCGATGAGGATGAAGGGAGCCCAATAAGAAGGATGCTTATATGCGCCCTTTTCAATCATGGAGATTTTAGCCTCCTTCAAGGCTCGAGCCTTATCGTGCAGATGGTCCAGGTTCTTGTAGAAGTCTAGCATCAGGCCGGGGGTCGAGCTGTCCGTGACGTTCCACAGGCTCACGACCAGGCTTGGCGCCCCGGCGTAGAAAAAGGCCCGGGTCAATCCGATCAGCCCTTCTCCGGTCACCTCCTTGCCGCGGCCCGTCTGACAGGCCGAGAGCACGACCAGATCGGCGGCAAGCTTCAGGTTGAAGATCTCTTGAACCCGCAAGTAGCCATCCTCAGGGCTCCCTTCAGGGCGAACCAGCACGAGGGAAGAGTCTTCCGGGTAGCGCTCGTCCAGTTGGGCATGGGTGGCGAAATGAAGACGATGAGCGGTCGCGACGGCAGGATTGCGCTTGACGGTCTCCTCGGTGGCCTCATTCCGGAAGAATTCGAGCGCCGAGCCCTGGTACAGATCGGCGATTCCGGAGATCTCACGGCCCGAGGCGGGCAGGGGCGGGAACTTGCGGGGAACGTTCTTTGCCTGGATCTCTCCCCTGCCGGCGGTACCTCGGAGTCTGGCGCTCTCTCCCGATCCGGAGAATGGGGCGAAGGCGATCAGCTCTTTCGAGTCCGCGGGAGAACCCGCTCTCGGCTCCCGCAGGTTGGCCAGCACGCTGGCCGAGGGAACGTAAGCGATCGCATATTTGTAGAGCAGGTAGGGCATTGGCGAGGACGCGCCATTCCCCGGCGCTTCGGTGAGGAAGGCTTCAAAGGGGATGTAATAAAGGCCGCGGTCCGGAACGATCACCAGACTGCTCTTGTCGGCAAGATCGCTGATGGCGGGAGCCACCAGCATCTGGTAGAGCCGGAACGCGGAATCGAGGTACTCCGGCCAGGTCAGGAGGTTCTCTTTCTCGAGAGCCGCTCGCAGGCGCTGCACCTGCTCCAGAATGATCCGCCCGGCCGGCAAGGGATAACTGCTGATCTTCTCCCGGGTCACCACGAACAGAGTTGATCGGGCTTCCCCCAGTGCATATTCGAGCAGTGCCGCGCCATCGCCCAGATCCTGCTGCTGGATCTCCCTGGCTTTCAAGGGGGTCGGATAACGGACCTGGGCGTACCGCCGGTTCCGCCTTCGGGCTTCCCAGTCCAGTTGCTCCTGGGCACCATGGAGATGGGCCAGTTGATCTCTCAGCTCCTTGGCTCTCTTGGGAGTTGGGCTCATGCCCAATTCGGTCTGGGCGCGGGCAAAATCGTCGGCCAGCTTGCTCTCTTTTTCTTTCAGCTCGCTGTCCAGCCCGTCGTTGACATTGATCCGGCCTTCCGCCAGCAGGTCGAGAAGACCCCGCGAACGCGCCCGCTCGCTGGCCTCGAGGGCGAGATACCGGTACTCGCCATCGGGATGGAGCTGGTCCAGTTGCATCAACAGGTCGATGTAAAATTCATAGTAGGTCTGCTTCGAGGCGGAGTAGCCCATGCGGATCTGCTGGCCCGCGATGTTGCGCCGGGTGGACTCGATGATGTCCAGCGCGGCTTCGATGTCCGCCTTCGCCTCTTCCAGCCGCCCCTGATCCCGCCGGAGCTTCGCGCGCCGCAATAAGGACGGGGTTACGACGCTGGGGTATTCGATGTCGTTGCCCAGTTGGATCGCCTTCCCCAGATATTCGGCGGCGCGGTCCAACTCTCCAAGAACATGGTAAGCCGTCCCCATGGCCAGCAGCGTGGACGCCTCGAAAGACCGCTGCTGGGTGGCTTGCGCCACCTTCAAGGCGCGCTGGAACGACTGCAGCGCCTGGCCTGGTTCTTCCAGGGCCAACTGCGCCAGGCCTACGTGATGCGAGATCATCCAGGACTCTTCGGGAAGCAACTTCCGCGCTTCGTCGTACTGCTTCAAAGCCGCCCGAGGATTCCCCTGCCTTTGCAGAGTCGTCCCGATCCCGACGAGGGCGCTGATCTGGTCGTCGATCTTCTTCGCTTGCCGGTAAGCGGCCAGAGCGCGCTGATAGTTCTCCAGCGCCTTGTCCAGATCTCCAAGGTCGAGATAGATTCCGCCCAGACTGTAGAAGGCATGACCCGCGTCCTTGGGATCGATCCTCTCGACGAGGTTCGTCAAGGTCTCGACGCTTCTCTGAAGCTGGCCCCGGCGATAATAGATCGAGCCGAGATTCAGATCGAGAATGGCCTCGCTTTTGCCATCGCCCACGGCCTGGCTGAATCCGAGCGCCTGCTCCCATACCTTCAACGCTTCCGTGATATTGCCCTGATCGAAGTAAATGGCGCCGATGCCGCTCAAAGTGTGCGCCTGCTCGGGGAAGTCTCGCGATTTCTCCTGCAGGCTCAACGCCTCTTTGAACGCCGTCAAGGCTTTCTCGGGAACCCCCTTGGCCCGGTAGACTTTCCCGAGGCTCTGGAGCGCGAAGGCTTTTTCCGGAATCCTGCCGAGCTGATCCCAGGATTTTACCGCAGCTTCATAGGACGTTATCGAGCTGTCGTACTGAGCCTTCTCCAGGTAACAGTTCCCCAGGTTGCCCCGCGCCCAGGCCTCCCCTTTGGCATACCGGCTCTCCTGGGCCCGTTGAAGAGCCATTTGATGCCAGCGCATCGCTTCCTGATGCTCTCCATGATCGGCGTAGAGACCGCCGATCTCGGCAAGGGACTCCACCTCTCCAGTGCCGTCTTTGACCGACTGCCAGAGGGAGAGCGCTTCTTTCAGCTTCGTGAGCGCTTTTTCCCTGGACTTGTCATCCCCTCTGAACCGGCGGCCTTCCGCGAGTTTCCTGACCGCCTTCTACCCGGATTTCATCCCCCGCTTCGGCGGGACGCAAAGCGCGAGCTTCCAACTCGTAATGACCGGAAAGCGCGTGCTCGCCACGAGTGGTTACCCTGAGCCGATAGTTCCCAGGAGAGTTGGTGACCAGAGCGAGCAGCCTGGCGTTTCCAAAACCCGCGCGGCCATCCGTCGAGGCCACGGGCTTCCCCCCGGGGTCCAGCAAAGACGCGTCGACGTCCACCCCTATCGGAGAGATCTCCAGGAAAAGATAGGTTCTCGCGGCAAGCGGCAAAACGTACTCGTGCGTGTTCCCCAGAGCGATGTCGCGCTCCACCAGGGCTCCAGGCTGGAGAGAGAAGGAACCGGAACCGGCTCTCACCTCGGCAAGCGGGGCGGAGCTGGGAGAAATCTGCTGAGCCAGGCTCCAGAGCTCCGGACTGAGGAGGATTCCCAATCCGAAAATCCAAGCCCGCCTTGGACGCGAGAGCAATGGGAAGAGACGGCAGGATCGAGTCGGCGAGATCATCACGGGGATTCGACTCGTAACGTCCCCTGATTTTACCCTACTCCGGGCCAGCCGCGGCAATTGCCGGGATCACCCTATAGAAGGATAGGATGTTATCGATGGCGAGCGACGACCGGGAGATGGTCTCCCGCTTTCTCCAGGGAGAACGGGACGCGGTGGGAACCGTGGACGGCTGGATCTCGCGCGCCGCCTGGCCCTATCAGCGGCGGCTCGCCGACCGCTGGGACGACGTCCTTCAGGATGTCCGGCTGGAGGTGACCCGCCTGCTGGGCTCGGGGAAGTTCCGCGGCGAGTCGAGCCTGCGCACCTACCTCTGGCGGGTGGTCAGCCACACCTGCCTCGACCAGCTCCGGGCCCAGAGCAAGTGGAAGTGGACCGACCTGGAAGGCCTGGACCCGGCGGACGAGCCGGTCAGCACGGGGCCGGCCATCCCCGCCCGCCAGGAGGACAAGGATCTGCTCCTGCGCGTGCTCGACCGCGTGCCGCAGGAGTGCCGGGAGCTCTGGCGCATGATCGTCGCCGGGCTCTCCTACCGGGAGATGAGCCTGCGGACCCAGGTGGCGGAGGGGACTCTGCGGGTGCGGGTCCTGCGCTGCCGCGAGAAGGCGGTCGCGGCGCGAAGCGACCTTCTTGGAACCGGTTCGGGCAACGGACGTAACATCACGGTCAAACGGCCGCCTAATAGCAGTGGAGGGGCGAATGCCGATGAACTGTGATCAAGCCATAGAGTTCCTGCCCTGGTTGCTGAACGGCACCCTGGAGGCGACAGAGAGAGACGAGGTCCGGCGGCACCTGGCGACCTGTGAGCGCTGCCGCGCGGCCCTGAACGACACCCGGGACGCCTGGACGATCTTCGGCCAGCACATCCCCGGCGATGCCCTGGTGGCCCTCGCCTATGGCGAGATCCCGGCCGGTGTCGACCCCGCCGTCGCGGAGCGCCATCTCGCCACCTGCGCCGAGTGCGCGGCCGAGTTGGAGCTCGCCCGGACGAGCCGGCGCCTGGAAGAGGACGACAAGATCGCCGTCTTCCCCGGAGCCCGCTCCCGCCAGGAGCCGGTCGCCGATCGCGGCTCGCGGACCTGGCGCGCCGCCGCCCTGGCCGCCGGGCTCGCCGGGCTGGTCGCTGGGACGGGCTGGATCTATGAGTTCCAGCAGGCCGGCAGCCTCGCCGAGCGGCTGGCCCAGAAGCCGGCGGCGGCCCAGGAGACCCGGCCCGCGCCGTCCCCGACCCGGATCGACGACGGGTCGAGCCGGCAGATGGCCGAGCTGAGCGGCAAGCTCCAGGAGGTCCAGAAGACGCAGGCGGAGCTCGACCGGCAGCTCGAGCAGGCGAAGGGGCAGATCGCCGAGATCGCGAGGGAACGCGAGAGCCTGAGCCGCCCCCAGGCCGGCGCTCTCGTGATCCTTCAATCCCAGTGAGGTGGTGCGGAGCGAGACCGCGGAAACCACCGCGATCCCCGGAGATCCGCCTGGCTTCGCTCCTCCTGCCCGCCGCCAAGGACGCGCCCTCCTCAGAGCGCGAGGCCGAAATCGTGACTGCCGCCGGGAAGATCGTCCGCGCCGAGAGCCGTCTGTCCCCGGACAAGAATCGGCTACTACGCGCTCATTCTCCCCCCGGGTTCCCTGGAGCCGGGCAGCTACACCCTGCGGCTCGTCGCCCGAGAAGATGGCAAGCGGGTCGCCCGGGAGACGTGGCCGATCCGGATCGTGAAGCAGGGCGCTCCTTAGCGCCGGTAACCCTTACCGCCCCAGGTCCCGGGCCGCCGCGCCGTGAATCGCCAGCGTCGCGGGGTCCTGGAGGAAGGCGGCGACGCCGAGGCTGCCGGGCTTCCAGCGCTTGTCGATGCCGAGGACGACCTCGCCGGACTTCTCGGCTCCGGCCGTGGCCGGCAGCGTGAACGCCTTCTCCAGCCGGCGCACCACGCGGTCGTTGCGGAGCACGCGCGAGGCGTTCTCCCCCGCCTTGACGTCGGTCGAGAGGCCGCTCTCGTAGACCGCCACCCAGAGGTCGAGGTTCCCGGAGCCGATCGCCTTGGCCAGCTTCGCCCCCACCGTGACCTTCAGATGGCCGTCCGGCGTCGGCGGATCGATCGCCAGGCTGACCCGGGCGTCCGGCTCGGCCGCCAGCGCCTGGGCGATCCGGCCGGTCACCTCCCCCTCCGAGTTGCCGACGCACTCGGAGCGGCCGTTCACCACCACCTGCGGCGTGTAGATGCGGTTGCTGTGGAAGACGCGGCCGGCGTAGACCCGCTGCCGCTCGGACCAGCGGTTCGAGGAGAAGGGGTCCGTCCAGCCGATCGAGTTCCAGTAGTCGACGTGGAACGAGAGCGGGATCACCTTCCCCTGGTACCGGGGATCGCGGGCGAGCTTCGAGAGCAGCCGGTCCGCCGGCGGGCAGCTCGAGCAACCCTGCGAGGTGAACAGCTCGACCACGGCGACGCGGTCCCCGGAAATGGACGGCCCCGGCTCTCCGGCGCCGCTCCGGGGAGCGATCGCGATCAGGGCCAGGGCGAGGAGTGAAAATCGGAAAAGCAGGTTCATCGGCAAGACCTCCGGGTGAATTCTATCCTTCAGAGGAGATACGCGCCCCGAAACACTTCCGGTCCTGCCGTCACTCCCAGGTGGTAGGATTCTCTCAACCTGCCCCCGAGGAAGGAGGAGCCCCATGGAATCCCTGGCTTCAGCTTTCGGCGTGATCGGCGTCCTCTTCGCCATCGTCGTCTTCTACGCCATCGCCCGCATGCTCTATAAGAAAGCGGGGCCGGACGAGGCCCTGATCGTCTACGGCCGCAAGGGAGTGTTCGGCAACAAGGTCAAGGACGCGCAGGGGGTGACCGAGGGGTTCCGCATCGTCCGCGGCGGCGGCACGTTCGTCTGGCCGGCCTGGGAGCAGTACCGGGTGATCTCGCTGCGGATGATGACCCTGGACATCGACCTCCAGCACGTCTACACGAGCCAGGGCATCCCGATCAACGTCAAGGCGGTCGCCCAGGTGAAGATCAAGGGGGACGTCGAGCACATCCGCAAGGCCGCCGAGGGGTTCCTCGGCGTGCCGGCCGAGCAGGTCCGCTCGACGATCCAGGAGACGGTGGCCGGCCACCTGCGCGGCATCATCGGCACCCTGACCCTCGAGGAGCTCTACCGCGACCAGAAGCGCTTCCAGGAGAAGGTCCGCGACGAGGCCCACTTCGATCTCGAGGGGATGGGCTTCGAGTTCAAGTCCTTCGTCTTCCAGGCGATCCAGGACTCCGAGGGCTATCTCGACTCGCTCGGCCAGCCGAAGATCCAGGAGGCCCTGCGCGACGCCCGCATCGCCACCGCCCAGGCCGACCGCGCCGCCAAGCTGGAGGAGGAGACCGCCCGCCAGCAGAAGGAGCAGAAGCGCTTCGGGGTGGACACCGAGATCGCCGACGCCGAGAAGGCCCTGTCGCTCAAGCGCGCCTCGATCCAGAAGGAGGTCGACGTCGCCCGGGCGCAGGCGGTCAAGGCCGGCGAGATGGAGACCAAGGTCCAGGACATCACCATCGCCGACAAGGAGGTCGAGCGCCGCAAGCTCGAGCTCAACGCCACCATCCGCGAGCAGGCGGACGCCAGGAAGTACGAGACCGAGCGGATCGCCGACGCCGAGCAGTACAAGGTCGAGCGCCAGGCCGCGGCCGACCGCAAGCGGCGCGAGGAGGCGGCGCAGGCGGTCAAGGCCGAGGGGCTCGCCAAGGCGGAGGCCGAGTCGGTGATGCGCAGGAACATCGGCCTCGCCGAGGCCGAGGCGACCCAGGCCAAGGGCGCGGCCGAGGCCTCGGCCCGGCGCCTGCTCGCCGAGGCGCTCAAGCTCTACAACGAGGCCGGCCTGTCGATCGAGGCCCTCAAGGTGCTGCCGGAGATCGCGGCGGCCATCTCGGAGCCGCTGTCGCGCGCCGGGGCCACCACGATCATCAGCAACGGCAACGGCCACGAGGGCACCGGCGCCGCCAAGCTGAGCCAGGACGTGGTGCAGGTCCTCTCCCAGCTCTCGCCGATCATGGAGCAGCTCGCCGGCATCGACCTGAAGCGCTTCCTTCAGGACGTCTCGAAGATCCCGAGCGCGGTCGTTTCCAAGGCGGGCAGCGAGGGGCTGGTGCGCGTCGAGCCGCAGCCGCCGGCTCAGGCCCCCCGGGCTTCTAAGGCAGGCGAGCCGCCATGGCGCCCGCTCCGACCACTCTGCCCGAGCTGGTCCAGCAGCTCGGGTCGACCTTCTCCCCCTTCGAGCGGCTGAAGATCCTCAGCCGCGCCTGGGCCGTGCTGCGGGCGATGACTCCCCAGGAGCGGCTGGTCGTGACCTCCCAGCTCGGGCTGGACCACGCCGACGAGGTCCTCGACGCGATCGTCAAGCGGAGCGGCCATGAGGCCTCCCCCACGCTGGTCGCGATGATCGAACGGGCGCAGATGAAGGGGACGACCCATCTCCCGGCGCTGATCGCCGACCTGCGCGATCCGCGCAAGCGCACCGAACGGCTGCGGCAGGGCGCCCAGGCGGTCGTGGAGGAAGCCCTGGCCGGCGCGCCGGAGCCGGTACCGGCCGGCGCCGAAGCCGGTGGCGGTCGTTCCGAAACCGGCGCCGCCGGCCATGTGGTCGCCGCTCCCGTGACTCCCGTCGCTCCCGTGGCTCCGGCGCCTCCACCGGTCGTCCTGGAGGTCGCTCCGGAGCCGGTCCCGGTCCGCCGCCGCCTCCTCCGCCGGCCGTGGCTCCCCCGGTTGCGGAGCCGCCGCCACCCCCGAAGCCGCCACCGCCGGCGCCTCCCGCGCGGAGGGTGGAGGATGACGGCCTCGCGGGGAAGCTGGCCGGGGCCGCGTCGCTCACCGCCCGGTTTCACGTCCTCCGGCGGCATCTGGCGGACTACGAAGGGATTGCCGGCGGACGGTCTGCGCTCCGTCGTCGAAGCCTTCCCCGACGGCTGGGCCCGCCGCCGGGCGCTCGTCGAGCTGCTGCGAAACGGCTCTCCGGCCGCGCTCGGCGACGCCCTCGGGCTCCTCGAGATCCTGGGATCGGAGCGCGATCGCCTCTGGTGCCTGGGCACCCTGGCGGAAAACCGCCGCGCCCTCAATTCCCAGGACCGGGAGACCCTGCTCGCCGCGGCCCCCTCCCCCACGGCCCGGCGGCGGCTGGAGCGGCGGCTCGGCTGACCCCCTCTACGAACCGCACTCCACCTCCGCCGCCGCCCCCTTGACCAGCTTCACCCGGCAGAGCCGGGCATTCCCCGCGTCGAAGAAGCTCATCTGGAGCGAGCCCCCTCCCGCCTCCGCCTCGAGCACCAGAAAGCCGAGGGTCTTCCCCGCCGCCCACAGCCGCCGGCCGTCGCCGTCCTTCCCCAACTGGCGCAGCGCGTGCCCGCCGGCGCCGGAGACGAAGAAATTCAAGCTCCCCTCGGGCTTCAGATACTCCATCACGTGCTCGTGGCCGGCCAGATAGGCGTCCGCCTGATGCCGCTTCAGCACCGGGAGCACCTCCTCGACCATCTCCTCCGTGCCGCCGTCCGGACCCGTGGAGAAGATCGGATGATGGCCGTAGACCACCTTCCAGCGGGCGGAGCTGGCGGCCAGCGCCCGCTCCAGCCACGCCAGTTGCTCCTCGTGCGCCGGCTCCCGGTTCTCGATCGGGTTGGTGTCGAGGGCGAAAAACTGGACCGGTCCGGCGGTGAACGTGTAGTACGGCTTCGGCAGGCACCAGCTCGAGCTGCGCAGCGAGCGCTGGATCTCGGTCTCCACCCCCCTCACGGTGTAGTGGTCGTGGTTGCCGAGCGTGGCGTAGAAACGGACCCCCAGTTGGGTGTAGAGCCTCTCCCAGTCCCGCTGCCATCGCGGATCGAACAGCTCGTCCAGCCCCTTCGGATAGAAGTTGTCCCCCAGCGTGATCCCGAAGTCGAGCGGCTGCCGCCGGTCGTGCCTGGCGATCGCTCCCGCCACCCTCATCTGCCCCCACGTGCCGTCGCCGAAATCGCCGAAGGCGACCACCCGGACCGGCCGGTCCGCCGGCAGGATGACCGGCGGACGGTCGAGTTGCAGGGGCCGGTTGAGGAGCGCCCCGCAGACATCGATGGGGAGCACCGCCGGCGGGGTGATCGGATCCTTCAGGCCGGCCGGCGGAGCGCAACCCAGGAGGCAGAGGGCGAGTATCCAGGAGCACGGTAAATTCTTCATGCCCCGATCTGCTTGCAACCCTCCGGCCTGGCGTTTTCCGCCATCCGGGGGCTCTCCGCGATACAATCCCCATGAAAGGAGATTGGAATGACGCGGAGCGCAGGAATCAAAGTTCGATTGGGGGTCGCCTTCCTCGGCCTGCTGGCCTCCGGCCTCGCCGCGAGCGCCGCACCTCTCAAGATCGGGGACCCCACTCCCGCCTTCAACCTCCAGACCCTGGACGGCAAGACGATCACCAGCGCCAGCCTCAAGGGGAAGGTCGTGCTGATCGACTTCTGGGCCACCTGGTGCGGGCCGTGCCGCAAGGCGCTGCCGGAGCTCAAGGAGCTGCTGCAGAAGAATACCGGCAAGCCGCTGGTGCTGATCAGCGTCAGCGCGGATGAAGACCGCAAGGCGCTGGAGGAGTTCGTCCACGCGAACGGCATGAGCTGGCCGCAGGCCTGGGACGCCAAGGGGCTGGTGATCGGCGGCGTCTTCGGAGTCAACAACCTGCCCAGCTACGTGGTGATCAACGCCGAGGGGCGGATCGCCTATGTGATGAGGGGCTGGGCTCCGATGAGCACCTCCGCCCTGCTGAGCCAGGCGGTCTCCAGCGCGCTGACCACCGCCTGCACCGCGGACAAGGTCTGCTGAGACGGAGGGCCTGATGGCGCCGAGCCTCTCCCTCTCCCGGATCGGCCAGATCTCGGTGATCGTCCACGACCTCGACCGGGCGGTCGCCTTCTACCGCGACGTCCTGGGGATGAAGTTCCTCTTCCAGGCGCCGCCCAAGCTGGCCTTCTTCGACTGCGGCGGCATCCGCCTGATGTTGAGCCTCCCCGAGGAGGCCGAGTTCGACCACCCCGGTTCCATCCTCTACTACAAGGTGGACGACATCCAGGCCACCTGGAAGGCGCTGAGCGACCACGGCGCCGATCTCCGTAGCGAGCCCCACCTGCTCGCCCGCATGCCCGATCACGAGCTCTGGATGGCGTTCTTCCGGGACACCGAGGGGAACACGCTGGCGCTGATGAGCGAGGTGCGGGCCTGATCGAGGAGCGGTAAGAGCCTCAGCACAAGAACATCGGCAGCCCCATCACCCCCACGATGTTCGGGCGGTAGCGCTCGCGGTCGTAGAACTTCTCGACGTTCACCTGCTTCTTGCCGTCGCCGACGATCTCCAGCGGCTCGGTCGTGTAGCGCCCCGCCTGGATGGAGACGAGGCGGCCGGTCTTGCCGGCCAGGATGAGGTCGGCCGCGAGGGTGGCGAAGTTCTTGGCGACGAGGCGGTCGAGCGAGTCCGGCGGGCCCGAGCGCATCAGGTAGCCCAGGCGCTGGTAGATCACCCGGTCCCCGGTGTGCCGCTGGAGCTCCTCGCGGAGCACCCGCCCGACGCCTCCCAGCTCGCGGTTGCCCACGGCGTCGGCCTCGCCGGTCTCGAAGGGGTGCCCGCCCTTGCGGGTAGGCGCCCTCGGAGATGGTGCAGACGGCGTAGTTGCTGGGATTGCCGTGCTTGTCGCGGGCGAGCATGTCGACCACCCGCTGGAGGTCGAAGGGGACCTCGGCGATCAGCGCCCGGTCGGTGCCCGCGAGATACGAGGAGAGCAGGCAGGTCTCCCCCGAATGGCGGCCGAACAGCTCCACCACCAGGAACCGCTCGTGCGAGCCCGCCACCGTGCGCAGGTCGTTGATGAAGTTGACCGAGCGGGTGATCGCCGTCGAGAAGCCGATGCAGTAGTCGGTGCCGTAGACGTCGTTGTCCATGGTCTTCGGCAGGCCGATGATCTTGACCCCCTCGAGGTGGAGGCGGCGGGCGAAGGAGAGGGTGCCGTCGCCGCCGATCACCACCAGGGTGTCGAGATTGAGAAAGCGGAGCACCTCGAGGGCGGCGTCGGTCAGGTCGAGCCGGCCGTCGGGGAGCACCTTGTTGGCCCGCCCGCGCAGGTGCTCGGGGACCCCCTCGGGGCTGGTGAGGGCGGGGTTGATCCGCGAGCTGTGGAGGACCGTGCCGCCGCTGCGGTCGATGGTCCGCGTGCTGGCCCGGGTCAGCGGCACCAGCCAGGAGGAGTTGTCGGCGTCGTGGTACGGCTTGACGTGGAGGAGGGCCGCCCACCCGCGGCGCAGCCCGAGGATCTCGTAACCCTCCTCCTCCATCCGCCAGACGAACTGCTGGATGGCCGCGTTGAGCCCCGGCACATCGCCGCCGCCCGTCAGGATGCCGACCCGTTTCGCCATTCCGTACCTACTTACAGGCCGCCGACCGCCGCCATGCGGCCGATCAGGTCCACCACCCGGTTCGAGTACCCCCATTCGTTGTCGTACCAGGCGACGACCTTGACGTAGCCGTCCCCCTCGGCGCGGGTGGAGAGGGCGTCGAAGACCGAGGAGTGCGGGTTGCCGATGATGTCGGTCGAGACCAGCGGCACCTCGCTGTACTCGACGACCGCCTTGAGATCCCCCTCGGCGGCGCTCGCGGACGGCGGCGTTGACCGCCGCCGTATCCGGCTTCTGGCGCAGCCTGGCGACCAGGTCGACGATCGAGCCGTCGGGCACCGGCACGCGCATCGCCATGCCGTCGAGCTTCCCCTTGAGCTGCGGCAGCACCTTGCCCACCGCCCGGGCGGCGCCGGTGGTGGTGGGGATGATGTTCTGGGTCGCCGCGCGGCTGCGCCGGAAGTCCTTGTGCGGGACGTCGGCCAGCCGCTGATCGTTGGTGTAGGCGTGGACGGTGGTGATGAACCCCTCCTCGATGCCGAAGGTCTCGTCGAGGATCTTGGCGATCGGCGCCAGGCAGTTGGTGGTGCACGAGGCGTTGGAGACCAGCCGGTGCTCCGGTCTTCAGCTTGTCGTCGTTGACCCCCATGACGATCGTGGCGTCGATCTCGTCCTTGGCCGGGACGGTGAGGATCACCTTCTTGGCGCCCCCCTGCGAGGTGCTTCTGGAGCTGCTCCTTCGAGGTGAACACGCCGGTCGACTCGATGACGATGTCCACGCCCAGCTTCCCCCAGGGGATCTTCGCGGGATCCTTCTCGGCCGTCATCGCGATCTTGTGGCCCTCCGACGGTCATGAAGTCGTCGTCGGCCGAGACCTCCTTGTCGAAGACCCCCATCACGGAGTCGTACTTCAGGAGGTAGACGAGCTGCTGGTTCTCGAACAGGTCGTTGATCGCCACGACCTCCATGTCGTCGCGGTCGGAGAGGATGCGGAAGACGCTGCGGCCGATGCGGCCGAAGCCGTTGATGCCGATCTTGACGCTCATTGCGCTTTCTCCTTCTGGGCTCCGTCGAGCTGCTCGAAGCGGCGGAGCAGGTCCACGACCCGGTGCGCGTAGCCCCAGCCGTTGTCGAACCAGGTCAGGGTCTTGGAGACGTTCTTGCCGAGGACCATGGTGGCGAGGCTGTCGTAGGTGCCGGAGTACTCCGAGTGGAGGATGTCGGAGGAGACGATCGGCTCGGTCTCGTAGTCCAGGACGTGCTTCAGGCGGTCGCCCGCGGCGGCGTCGCGGACCACCTCGTTGACGGTCTCGACGGTGACCGGCTTCTGGTGCCAGCAGACGAGGTCGACCACCGAGCCGTTGGCGACCGGCACGTTCATCGAGTAGCCGGTGATCTTCCCCTTGAGGTCGGGGAGGAGGCCGGCGAGGAGCTCGGCCGCGTGGGTCTCCTGCGGGATGATGTTCTCCCCCGCCGCCCGGCCCCGGCGCGGATCGTCGTGCGGCACGTCGGCCAGCCGCTGCTGGTTGGTGAAGGCGTGGACGGTGGTGAGGAACACCCGCTCGACGCCGAAGGCCTCGTCGAGCGCCTTGATCACCGGCCCGGCCGCGATGGCGGTCACCGAGCTGGCCGAGACGATCCGGTGCTCGGGGCGGAGCTGGTCCTCGTTGACGCCGAAGACGACGGTGAGATCCGGCGCCTCGGCCGGCGGCGAGCAGAGGATCACCCGCTTGGCCCCCGCCGCGAAGTGGCGCTCCACCTCGGCGCGGGTGCGGAACTTCGAGGTCGCCTCGATGACCACCTCGACCCCCAGGTCCCCCCAGGGGGGCACCTCCTGCGAGCCCTTGGGCTCGGTCAGCATCTTCACCTGGCGGCCGGCGACCTGGAGATTGCCGTCCTGGATGCTCACCTCGTCCGGGAACCGCCCGAGGATGGTGTCGAAGCGGAGCAGATAGGCGAGCGCCGCGGGGTCCGCCACGTCGCTCACCGCCTGGATCCGCAGGTCGTCGCTCTTATAAAGGATGCGGAAGATGTTCCTCCCGATCCGTCCCAATCCCATCAAACCGATTCCGGTGGGCATGAAAATAGACCTCCCTTCCAGCCATGGCGGGCTTGCGGGTCCGCCCGCCGCCCTTGTCCGCCTGGAAACGTAACACATTCCGTTCGACCTTCACCCCCGATAAGCGGTTCGCCGGCTGTTTTCCTCTCCCGGGAACCGGGGAGACCAGATGCCACGCCGCGCGAAATTTCCGGCCAATCCGCACGCCAGCGACCTGGACAGGACCGGCGAGGGCAGCCCTGGTGGTAACGTTTACAGGCATCCGCCGGCCGGCGCGACCAAATTGGCGTATCATCCTGGAAACGCGGAGTTTTCTCTCACGTCACGATACATTGACAGGTTTGTCACCACTTCTTAGAATCGCCGCTCGTCAGGGTCAGAAAAAGAACGCCTGGAGGGATTTTCCTTTTGCGGTCTCTCGTCGCGAAGCCGGGTCGATTCTTCCGCCGCTCGCTGGCGGCGACTGCCACAATCCTCCTCCTCTCCTGTAGCGGCGCCCCGGCGCCCCAGACCTCCGGAGCGGCTCCTCCTTCTCAATCGGCCCCATCGGCCCGCGTCTCGATCACTCCCCAGGAGAGCTGGCGCGACGCCGTCCTCTACTTCGTCATCGTCGACCGCTTCGCCGACGGCGACCCCGGCAACGACCGGAACGTCGACCGCAACGCCAAGGGGACCTTCCACGGCGGCGACCTCAAGGGGCTTGCCCGCGCACCTCGACGAGATCGCCGACCTCGGCGCGACGGCGCTCTGGATCACGCCGGTGGTCAAGAACATCGACCGCTTCGTCACCGGCGCCGGCTTCCCCGACTGGGGGTACCACGGCTACTGGGGGGACGACTTCCAGCGGCTCGACCCCCGCTTCGGCACCGAGGCGGAGCTCAAGACCCTGGTGGACGAGGCGCACGCCCGCGGCCTGAAGGTGCTGCTCGACGTGGTCTACAACCACGCCGGCTACGACTCCAGAATGCTCGACGACCCGCGCACCAAGGGGTGGTTCCGCGTCGGCGCCGAGTGCGGCCAGGACGACGTGACCACCTGCGTCTCCGGCCTCCCCGACTTCAAGACCGAGCTCCCCGAGGTGCCGCGACTACCTGCTGGACGCCCACCTCGGCCTCGCCAAGCGGGTGGGGTTGGACGGCTTCCGGCTCGACACGGTCAAGCACGTCCAGCACGACGTCTGGAAGGAGCACCGGCGGCGCACCCGCGCCGAGCTGGGCCAGGACTTCTTCCTGATCGGCGAGGTCTGGGGCGGCGACGCGCAGTCGCTCGACCCCTGGTTCGCGGACGACGAGATGGACGCCGGCTTCGACTTCTCCTTCCAGGGGAACGCCCTCGCCTGGGTCCAGGGGCGCGGGCGCACGGTGGCCTTCGACCGCTATCTGCAGTCGCGCGAGAAGGTGCGCGCCGGCCACCTGCTCTCCCCCTACCTCTCCTCGCACGACGTGCCGGGCGCGCTCTTCCAGCTCGACGGCGACAAGGAGCTGTTCCGCCTGGCGGCGCTGCTCGAGCTGACCGCCGGCGGGATGCCGATGATCTATTACGGCGAGGAGGTCGGGCGCCCGGGCGGCGACTGGCCGGACAACCGCAGCGACATGCCGTGGGGGGACCGCAAGATCCTCCCCGGGGCCGGCAAGCCGCGCGACGAGGCGCTGCGGGCCGATTACAAGAAGATGATCGCCATCCGCCGCGCCCACCCGGCGTTCTCGCGCGGAACGCATTCAGGGCTGTCGACGGACGGCGACCTGCTGGTCTTCCTGCAGCGGGACGAGGCGAGCCACGACGCCGTCGTGGTGGCGATCAACCGCGGGAGCGCGCCGGCGACGGCGGGCTTCGACGCGCCGGCGGAGTGGGGGACTGCTCCGGTGCGCGACGTCTGGACGGGGGAGGCCGTGGCCGCGGAGCGGCGGCAGGATCACGGCGTCGGTGGCTCCGAAGGGCGCGCGGATCTTCGCGGTCAAGTAGCTGTTTTCGGAGAAGGGGCGTAAGCATGGCAGAGGTGACGTTCCACCACGTCAAGAAGGCGTACGGACCGGTGACGGTCATTCCGAACCTCGATCTCGACATCCAGGACCATGAGTTCATGGTGCTGGTCGGGCCGTCGGGGTGCGGCAAGTCGACGGCGCTGCGGATGATCGCCGGGCTGGAGGAGATCACCGGCGGCACGATCGAGATCGGCGACCGCGTGGTCAACGACGTCCCGCCCAAGGACCGCGACATCGCGATGGTCTTCCAGAGCTACGCGCTCTACCCGCACATGACGGTGCGCGAGAACCTCGAGTTCGGCCTCAAGATCCGCAAGACGCCGAAGGAGGAGATGAACCGGCTGGTCAACGAGGCGGCGCAGACCCTCGGCATCACCGAGTTCCTCGACCGCAAGCCCAAGCAGCTCTCGGGCGGCCAGCGCCAGCGCGTGGCCCTCGGCCGCGCCATCGTGCGCAAGCCCGCCGTCTTCCTGTTCGACGAGCCGCTGTCGAACCTCGACGCCAAGCTGCGCGTGCAGATGCGGGCCGAGATCTCGACGCTGCAGAAGCGGCTGCAGACGACCACCGTCTACGTCACCCACGACCAGATCGAGGCGATGACGATGGGCGACCGCATCGCCGTGATGAACAAGGGGGAGCTCGCAGCAGGTGGGCACGCCGCTGGAGGTCTACGACCAGCCGTCCACCCTGTTCGTGGCCAGCTTCATCGGCACGCCGCCGATGAACTTCATCCCGGCCACCCTCGCCGACGGCGGCGCGACGGTCGTCGCCTCCGGCTTCCGGATGCCGGTGCCGCGCGGCGTTCCGCGCCGCCGCCGCCGGCAAGGACGGGATGAAGATCGTCCTGGGCCTGCGGCCGGAGAACATCCGCGAGGCCGCCCGGGAGAGCGGCGGCGGCACCGTGCCGGTCACCGCCAAGGTCGAGTTCGTCGAGCCGCTGGGGCACGAGGTGATCGTGCACGGCCGGGTCGGCGACGAGCTGATCGTGGCCAAGGTCGATCCGCACCGCGCGCCGCAGATGGGCGCCACGATGACCCTGGTGGTCGAGACGGAAGCCGCTCACCTCTTCGACACCGCCACCGAGAAACGGCTCGGGCTCTGAGCCTCGGGACCTGCTTCAACCAAGGAGAACCGGCATGAAAACCAACTTCGTTCGCGGCACCCTGGCGCTGGCGCTGCTGCTCGCCTTCCCCCTCGCCGCCCTGGCGCAGAAGGAGATCGTGGTCTGGCACGGCTACCGCGGCGGCGAGAAGGCCGCCTTCGAAAAGGTGGTCGACAACTTCAACAAGGCCAACACCGGCAAGATCAAGGTCACCACCCTCGCCGTCCCCTACGACGCCTTCGCCGACAAGATCACGGCGGCGGTGCCGCGCGGCAAGGGGCCGGACGTCTTCATCTTCGCCCAGGACCGCCTCGGCGGCTGGGTGGCGGCGGGCAACACGGTCGAGCCGCTCGACTTCTTCCTCGACGCGCCGACCAAGGGGCGCTATCTCAAGGCCACCCTGGACGCCATGACCTACCAGGGGAACACCTACGGCCTGCCGCTCAACTTCAAGACCATCACCCTGATCTACAACAAGAAGCTGGTGCCGGTGCCGCCGAAGACCACGGCCGAGCTGCAGGCGATGGCGAAGAAGCTCACCAACGCCCCGTCCGGCAAGTTCGGCCTGGTCTACTGGTACTCCGACTTCTACTACCACGCGGCGCTGATGAACGGCTTCGGCGGCGGCGTCTTCGCCGGCCGCAAGCCGACGCTCAACTCGCCGCAGAACGTCGCCTCGCTCGACTACCTGCTGAAGTGGATCAACCAGGGGTTCATGCCGGCCGAGCCGTCGACGGCGCTGATCACCTCGCTGTTCAACGAGGGGAAGGCGGGGATGGTCTTCTCCGGCCCCTGGTTCCTCGGCGAGATCGCCAAGGGGATCGACTACGGCCTGGCGCCGCTGCCCACGATCTCCGAGGCCGGCAACAAGCCGATGCGGCCGTGGATCACCGTCGAGGGGGTCTACGTGGCCGCGCCGTCGAAGAACAAGGACGCCGCCTACGAGCTGCTCAAGTACCTGACCGACGTGCCGGCCGCCAAGGTGCTGGCCCTCGAGGGGCGGCAGACGCCGGCCAACAAGGCGGTCTACGCCGACGCGCAGGTGGCGGCCGACCCGGTCCTCAAGGCCTTCCGCCAGCAGGTCGACGTCGCCGTGCCGATGCCCAACCTGCCCGAGATGTCGATGGTCTGGTCGCCGGCGACGACGGCGATGAACACCATCGTCAAGAAGGCGGCCGCGCCGAAAGCCGCGCTCGACCAAGCGCAGAAGGAAGTGCTGGAGCGCATCGCCAGCCTGCTGAAGAAGTAGCCCGGGCCTCAGGAGAAGACACGCCATGGCCAGGGATAACTCCGAGCAGCCGAAGCTCGCCCCGTCTCGCACCGGCGCCGGTTCCTGATCGGCCTTGGCCTCGCCGCCCTGCTCGCGGTGGGGCTCGGGGCGGTGCTCCTCGCCGGAGCGCAGACGGCCGAGCGCCGCGAGCGCGCCGAGCGCCGGGCCCTGGTCACCCTCTCCGCCCTCGCCGCCGTCGTCGACCGGGCGAGCGGCGGCAGCGTCCGGGAGGCGGCGCCGGCCGCTGCCGCCGAACCGCCCTGCCGAAGGCGGCATGGGGCTGGGGGCCGAGATCGCGGCGGTCGAGCAGGGGCAGGCCCAAGCGCCCACAGGCGCCGAGGCCGGGGCCGTCCGCAAGGCGGTCGAAGGCTTCGCCGCCGCCCACCCCGAGGTGGCCGCCATCCGGGTGGTCGACTTCGAAGGCATCCATGCTCGCCGCCTCGACCGCCGCGGCGGACCAGGGCGTCAAGGCGGCGCCGCGTCGGCTGGAGCGCGACGAGAAGCCGCTCTACGACCTCGGCCAGAAGCTGCGCGCCGCGGTCGAGAGCAACCGCCAGGGGGCCGAGGGGGCGGCCCGCGCGCCCGAGCTCGGCTTCGAGCGGCGTGCCCGACGGCGTGCTCGCGCTGGCGGCGCCGGTCGAGCGCGGCGGCGAGGTGATCGGCATGGTGCAGATGGAGACCCGGGCTACCCTCGAGCCCCCCACCTTCATCTTTCTGCCGTTCGTCTGCTTCTGGCTCGCGCCGGTGATCGCCCTGGTCCTGCTCTCGTTCGTCCTCGGCGAGCGGCGGTGGCTGCTGGCGGCGGCCGCGGCCCTCCTGCTGATCCTCTCCCTCTTCTTCTACGGACGCTTCGCCGTCGACGTGCTGAAAGCCGAGCGCCGGGCGTCGGCCCAAGCGGTGGCCGCCCAGATCGGCGAGGAGTCGAAGAAGGCGGAGGCGCTGCTCGGCGCAACAGTCGATCCCCGCCGGCCAGCCGCTGGCGCCGACGCTCTGGGACGTCGACCTCTACCGCCAGTCGCGCGGGCTGATCGGCGCCTCCGGCGCTCTCGACGAGGGGAAGCTCGGCGAGCTCGTCCAGGTAGACGCCGGGCGGATGACCCGCTCGGTCGCGGTCCTCGCCCTGCTCTCGCTCGTCCTGCTCGCCTTCGTCGGGCTGGGCTGGGCGGCGCGCACTGGCGCCGCCCTCGTCGAGTACCGCACGGCGTACGCCTACGTCCTGCCGGCGATGATCGGCATGCTGATCCTGGTCTTCTTCCCGTTCTTCTACGGCATCGCCCTGTCGTTCACCAACGCCAACATCTACAACACCGACAAGACGGTCTTCGAGACCTGGGTCGGCCTTCAGAACTACCTCGACATCATCAGCGACTTCCACATCGTGCACCGCACGGCGGCGGGGGTCGCCTGGGACTATCAGAATTTCTATTACACGCTGCTGTTCACCATCGTCTGGACGGTGTCGAACGTGGCGATCGGCGTCACCCTCGGGCTCGCCCTGGCGCTGACCCTGAACCTCAAGGGTTTCGCCCTGCGCCCGCTCTACCGGGTGCTGCTGATCCTCCCCTGGGCCATGCCCAACTACATCACGGCGCTGATCTTCAAGGGGATGTTCCACCGGCAGTTCGGCGTCATCAATCAGATCCTCCAGATCGCCGGAATCCCCGCGGTCGCCTGGTTCGATCATCCGTTCACCTCGTTCCTGGCGGTGCTGACCACCAACGCCTGGCTCTCCTTCCCCTTCATGATGGTGATCTCGCTGGGCGCCCTGCAGTCGATCCCGGCCGATCTCTATGAGGCGGCGCGGGTGGACGGCGCCTCGCGCTGGCAGCAGTTCCGCTCGATCACGCTGCCGTCGCTCAAGCCCGCGCTGGTGCCGGCGATCATCCTGTCGGTGATCTGGACCTTCAACCAGTTCAACGTGATCTATCTGGTCTCCGCCGGCGATCCCGGGCATTCCACCGAGATCCTGATCACGCAGTCGTACAAGCTGGCTTTCGAGCAGTACCGGTACGGGTACGCGGCCGCCTACTCGGCCATCATCTTCCTGATCCTGTTCGCCTACGGCACCTGGCAGAACCGGGTGACCGGCGCGACGGAGGCGATCGGATGAGATCGAAACGCGACGACGAGCCGATCCACTGGCCGCTCCACATCTTCGTGCTGTTGATGGTGCTGATCACCATCTACCCGATCCTCTGGGTGCTGACCATCGCCTTCTCCGGCGGGCAGAGCCTGGCGATCGCCGACGTGCCGTCGAATGCCGGCGCCTTCGACCGGCTGCGCGCCGTCATTCCCTGGCCCGCGCACCTGTCGATCGACAACTTCCGTTCGCTGTTCGCCGACCAGCCGTTCGGGCGCTGGCTGCTCAACAGCGTCCTGGTGGCGGGGCTGACGACGATCCTCGGCGTCTTCCTCGCCTGCACGGCGGCCTACGCCTTCTCGCGCTTCCGCTTCCCCGGCCGGCGGGCGGGGCTGATGGCCTTCCTGGTGTCGCAGATGTTCCCCGGCACCCTGATGCTGATCCCGCTCTACATCATCATCGTCCAGTGGCTGGGGCTGGGCTCGACCTTCACCGGCCTGGTGCTGATCTATACGGTGACCGCGATCCCTTTCTGCGTCTGGATGATGAAAGGTTATTTCGACACCATCCCCAAGGAGCTCGAGGAGTCGGCGCTGATCGACGGCGCCTCGCAGGCGACGATCTTCTTCCGCATCATCCTGCCGCTGGCCAAGCCCGCCGTGGCGGTGACCGCGCTGTTCTCGTTCATGACCGGCTGGAACGAGTTCATCCAGGCCGCCACCTTCATGAACCGCGAGGACATGTACACCGGCCCGGTGGGGCTGCGCTTCTTCGTCGGCGGCTTCTCCCAGCAGTGGGGGTACTTCGCGGCCGGCTCGATCATCGCCGCCATCCCGGTGATGGCGCTCTTCCTGTTCCTGCAGAAGTACCTGGTTTCCGGTCTCACGGCCGGTGCAGTCAAGGGCTGAAAGCCCACCAACAAGGAGGTCTACGTATGTCCACGAATTTCTGGAAAATGGGTGCCGCGGCCGCGGCCGGCCTGCTGATCGCCGGCTCCGCGCTCGCCCAGAGCGGCGTTTCGTTCAAGGATCCCGCCAACGACGACAACGGCCCGGGCAGCTACACCTACCCGACCGACGGCGTCTACAAGCGCGGCTCGTTCGACATGACCGCTTTCGACGTCAAGGTCAGCGGCAAGAAGGTGGACTTCGCGGTCACCTTCAACACCGCCCTCGAGGACCCCTGGCGCATGGGCGGCGGCTTCTCGGTGCAGATGGTGTTCATCATCATCCGCACCGGCGCCGAGGGGGGCTTCAAGGATGGCCCTCCGGGCACCAACGTCACCTTCGCCGAGGGCAACGAGTGGAACAAGATGGTGATCCTCTCGCCGCAGGGGCCGGGCAAGGTGAAGTCCGAGGTGGACGCCAAGATGGCGGCCGCGCAGGGCGGAGCGGTGATCATCCCGACCCGCGTCAAGGGCGCCGGCCGGACGATCACCGGCTCGGTGGACCTCGACCAGCTCGGCGGCGGCGACCCCTCGCAGTGGGGCTACCAGGTCCTCGTGCAGTCCAACGAGGGGTTCCCCGACGGCAAGGACCTGCTCACCCGCAAGGTCAACGAGTATGAGGGGCAGCACCGCTTCGGCGGCGGCACCGACAGCGATTGCGATCCGCACGTGGTCGACATCCTGGCCGGCAACGGCACCGGCGCGGCCGACGAGGTCCAGATGCAGCACGACATGCTGAAGTACGAGTGCAACCCGGACGGCACCCGCAAGTCGGGCGCCGCCCTCAAGATGGTTTCGGCGAAGAAATAAACCATCCAACTCCATCCGGAGGAGAGGAACTGATATGAGATTTTCCAGGGGCTTTGCGATCGGTCTGCTCGCCTCCGCGGCGGCGCTGGCTTCCATGCCGGCGCTCGCCGTGGACGGCCAGACGATGATCATCACCGGCGAGGACTACACCAAGTGGCTGTGGGGCAACCAGCACACCGACGGCAGCGTCTACAACTTCACCACCGTCCCCGGCGAGGGGTACGGCGACAACGGCCAGGGCACGGAGATCGACCTGCTGATCTCCTCCCACCCCTCGAAGAACATCGAGGTCACCGGCCGGCTGCAGTCGCGCTTCAACCAGAACCAGTGGACCAACTACGCCGGCTTCGGCGGCCGCAACCCGGCGCTCGAGAACCCGCCGAACGGCGAATGCCTCGGCGGCGACTGCGGCGAGTTCGATCCGCGCTCCAACGAGTACATCAAGATCCGCGGCCTGACCGCCCGCTTCACCCCGGGCTTCAAGTGGCTGGACGCCGCCACCATCGGCTCCTCCGACCTCGGCATGTTCGATCCGTATACGATCGGCAAGATCCGCTACATCGACCGCGACAACGCCAAGGCCATCCTCTTCCAGGGCCCGCTGGGCGGCCGCCAGCTCGACCTACGACCTGATCCGCGTCTCGCTGCCGCGCCTGTTTGCCGGCCCGAACTTCAACACCGGCGACTACGCCGGCCAGGACGGCGCCTACGGCCTGCAGCTCAAGTTCAACGCCCAGCTCGTTCTTCGACGCCGTCGGCGTCTACGACCGCGTCCGCGACGTCGAGGTCAGCGCCAGGGACACCGGCAACAACGGCGTCGACAACGGCCGCAGCCTCGACTCCCGCTTCAAGAACGACGTCTACGGCGGCCGCTTCGGCATCCATCCGAGCTCGAAGTTCGACTTCCGCGGCCTCTACTACTACTCGAAGGCCGAGTCCAACCCGAAGTTCGGCACCCCCACCGGCTTCGGCCTGTCGGGCTTCTCGCCGGCGCTGGCCGGCGAGGTCAGCGACCCGCTCTACAAGGCCAACGTCGACCTCAACGATCCGTTCGGCATCGGCCTCTCCTTCAACATCGAGTATTTCAACATCGGCGCCCAGTACAGCTCGATCCTGGCGGCCCGCCGCGAGGTCGACGTGCTGCTGACCGAGGGGCATGACGGCGCCTTCGTCTTCCCCGGCCCGGACAACTCCGCCTTCGGCGTCTTCGCCGGCAACCCCACCCGCATCGGCTACGGCGGCTGGGAAGGCCCGGCGCAGCAGGTGGCGACGATCAGCGTCGACAACGAGTTCACCGACTTCGAGGAGCCGATGGCCGAGACCGTCATCGGCTGGAAGGGGATCACCGTCGCCCCCAACTGGACGATCGGCGACCTCGACCTCTCGGGCGAGTACTCCCACATCGGCTACAACACCAACTGGCAGGCCTGGGGCGACACCAGCCGCGGCATCACCGACTCGATCTATCCGAACTTCGAGTCCGACGCCGGCGTCGCCTCCTTCCGCAACGCCTACGCGCCGTTCCAGGACAAGAAGACCGACATCGCCATCCTGCGCGGCAAGTACCTGCTCAACGTCGGCAAGGGCGTCGACGTCTTCGGCAAGATCAAGCTGATCAAAGAGACCGACAACCGCCTGAACGAGGCGCGCTTCCTCCCCTACCAGCCGGGCGACTGCCCGGGCGGCGGCGTGGCGTGCAGCAACCACGCCCAGAACTTCTCGCCGGGCCACTCCACGGCCGACCTCTACGGCAACCCGCCGGTGATCACCGTCAACGGCGTCACCGGCTACCAGTGGAAGCCGTTCAACAGCCTTTCCGACGACGACCGCGACCTCGACTACAAGCTGTTCCAGCTCGGCGCCGGCTACCAGGTCACCGGCAACCTCTACGGCTCCGTGACCTACGAGCGCTACAACGTCGACCTGCAGGACGGCAACACCGCCTTCCAGGCCTACCAGCTCCACAGCATGGCGTCGGGGCAGAACGACAAGAACAAGCTGATCCTCTACGCGCACTACACCTTCGGCGCGGCGGAGTTCGGCGCCAACTACGAGTACAACTGGGGCACCTTCGACCCCGACTTCGGCGGCGGCTTCGTGACCCAGTTCGCCGACGCCGAGATCGCCCGCGACTACGGCGTGCGGGTGGGCTCCCCCGGCTTCAAGGGGCGCTTCGGCGGCTGGAACAGCCTCGACAAGCGGGACTTCAAACAGAACCGCCTCAAGGTGTTCATGAAGGTCCGGTTCTAGCCGGAGACAGGGATTTTCGGGGCGGTCCCGCGGGGCCGCCCCCTCCGTCGTAGAATCGTTTTTTCTGGAGACGCGCTTTTTGGAGAGACAATGCGATTCAGCCGCTCCCACCTGCTCACCGCCACCCTCCTCGCGTCCCTGGTCGTTCCACCCGCCTTCGGCGCCGGCAAGGAGATCTTCACCCTCACCGACCCGCGGGGCGACGACCATGGCGACGGCAAGATCGTCTACCCCAACAACGACGATCTGAAGCCCGGCGATCTCGACATCCTCTCCCTGACCGCCAGGGAGGACGGCGACGGCACGATGTTCGAGGTCACCTTCGCGCGCCCCGTGCGGGTGCCCGCCCGGGAGGCCATCGACGAGATCGGCACCCAGCTCGACAAGATCGCCCGCTTCGGCTTCTACAATCTGAACCTCGACCTCTACATCGACACCGACCGGGTCGCGGGCTCCGGCGGCCTCACCATGCTCCCCGGCCGCCACGCCGAGATCGATCCGTCGACCGCCTGGGAGAAGGCGATCATCCTGACCCCCCGGCCCAACGAGGCCAAGGCCGAGCTCAAGCGGCTGCTCTTGAAGACCCTCAACGAGGACGCCAAGAAGCAGAGCAGCAGCCTCACCGACGCGGAGATCGATTCGCTCAAGAAGCAGATCCCGGTCGACGTCGAGGAGCGCATCTTCTTCCCGACCCAGATCCACGTGCGCGGCCAGAAGATCAGCTTCTTCGTGCCCGGCATCGTCCTCGGCGGCCCGGCCAAGGCCACCTGGGCCTACACCGTGGCCACCTCCGGCGCCGACCTGCTGCAGTCCTTCGATCTCGCCCGCAAGCTGGGCCGCGATCCGGGCGACAAGAGCGCTGATGATCCTCCCCGTCTCCCCGGGCCGCTGGCAGGACCGCTTCGGCGGCGGCCGCGAGAACGCGGACATCCAGCCGCCGCTGATCGACCTCATCGTGGCCAAGGGCGGCCGCACGCAGGAGCAGGTCCTCGCCGACTTCGACGCCCGCGCCAAAAAGCCGGTGAAGCTCACCGGCGTCGTGCCGGCGGATCAGAAGTAGGGTTTCCGCTCTAGGGGAACGTAAGGGCGGGGACGAGTCCCCGCCCTTTTCGTTTCTTGACCCTTTACGGATACAGCGGGCAGTGGCCGCGCAGCGGCTTCGTGCAGACCCGGTGCAGCCGTCGATGCCGCAGGGGTAGCAGCAGAGCTGCCCCGTCGGGCAATCGGCATTGGTGGCGCAGAACGTCGCGGGGAATCTCCCGCCTGTAACGCCTCTCCTCCCCGTCACGCCTAATCCTCACAGTGCGGGAATTTTCCTGACCCCCGGAGGATCCATGAGCAAGCCTGCAGCCGCCGCCTGTCTCCTGTTCGCGCTGTGTGGAGTAATTCCCGCCGGCGCGTACCAGATCAAGGATTGTCCGCCTGCGCCGGCGTCGGACATCCGGACTGCCGCCAATTTCTTGCAGGACAACATGAGCACCCTGGTGGACCAGTACACCTTTCTGAGCGAGAAGCAGCGCCAGGAAATCGTCCGCAAATGGGTGGGACTCAATATCCGCTGCAGCGACAATAAGAGCGAGTGCGCCACCGCCGACGCCTACGCGCACGGCGGTGTCGGCAATCAGATCCGTATCTGTTACTACACCTTCTCCTCCTCGGACACTCTCTGCGACCTGGCCCGCACCATCATGCACGAGCAAGGCCACGCGCACGGCTTCCGCAGCGTGCCCGGCCACAATCATCCGACGGATTACATCTACGCCAATGACGTCATGTATCGCATGGGGTCCATCGCCCAGGCCTTCTGTGAATCCAGCGGCACGTTCACCAACGCCACATTGAAAGGCGGCGGCGACCGCAGCCTCGGCGGCGCCTGCACTGAGGATCTGCAGTGCCGGTCCAGCCGCTGCTCCGGAGGCGAATGCGTCTGCAATGAGGACAGCGACTGCGGTTTGGGGCAGCGGTGCTACAAGCCCGCCGCAGCGAAGAACTTCTGCGCCAGCACCTCCCGGAATCTCGGCGAATCCTGCGGCCGTGACGACGAGTGCCGCTCGAACCAATGCGAGCAGGGCAAGTGTGTCTGCCGGCACGACAGCGACTGCCCCAGCGGACAGGTCTGCAAGACGCCGGTCACAGGCAGCAACTCCTGCGAGAAGGCCGAAAACATCGGTGCGAGAGCGCTCACCGCGCTGTGCGAGCACGATTCTGAATGCCTTTCGAACAAGTGCGAGTTCAACAAGTGCGTCTGCAACAGCGACAGCGACTGTCCGGCCGGACAGGAATGCTACGAACCTATCGGGACCCCGAACGTCTGCCGCAGCGTCGGCCTGACGCTGGGCGCCGGCTGCCAGAAAGACAGCCAGTGCCGGTCCAACAAGTGCGAGAAGAACGAGTGCGTCTGCCGCACGAACGATGACTGCCCCGCCGGGAAGAAGTGCAAGACGCCGATCACCGGCAAAAATCATTGCGAGTGAGCGCCGGAAAGGCCCCCCGTCCGACGAATGGCCGTCTATGCCGATCGACGACGATGGCGAGCATTCCGTTCTTCACGGGAGCTCGCGCTGGATCAGGAAGAAATTGCGGACGCTGTAGAACCTTTCGCTGGTGGGCCACTCCAAGGTCCGCAGAGCCGCCTCCCCTTCCTCCCAGGTCTCGTTGTCGAGAAGCGCTTCGATTACGATCTCGCCGGTTCCCATATTGCAATAGAAGGTCCGCACCCAGTGCAGATCCCCTTCGAGCCGCATGCTTTTCAGGGCGCCTTCGATCGCTTCGAAGGCGCCGTCCGGCTCGGGGATCGACTCGCCTCCGTAGCTGCGCCGGACGAAATTGCCGACCACCGCCCGCCAGCTCCCGCCGCCCATCCGCCAGCGCTCGACCGTCACCTGATCGTTGTCCGGACGGTTCCAAAAGGCGGTGAGAAAAACATGGAGCGAGCTCTGGCAGAAATTATCGAAAGCGTTCCGGATCGCTCCATCACCGTCCGTGCCGGAACCGCCAAACGACTCGATCAGCAGGCGGCCCGGGGCCACGAGGACCTCGATATCGAGACGTGTCGAGCAGCCGTTCTCCTGACAAACAGGCGCGGCGGAAGCCGAGATGCCGGGCAACTCGCCGCCGACCAGGACCCAGTCCTTGTACCGGGACGTCTCGAGGCCGTGGTCCCGCAGGAGCGGCTCCAGCCAGTCTTGCAGATTTATTCTCACCTTTCCACCATCCCAAAAACTCGGCGATCACCCGCACCTCTTCATCTCCGGAGGCATCAATGGTGATCGGTTCATAGCCTGTTCTGAGGGAAGGGCGGGCACGAGTCCCCGCCCTTTTGCTATCTGGCCAGCTCCTACGGATACAGCGGGCAGCGGCCGCGCAGCGGCTTCGTGCAGGCCCGGCTGCAGCCGTCGATGCCACAGGGGTAGCAGCAGAGTTGCCCCGTCGGACAGTCGGCGTTGGTGACGCAGAGCGTCGAGAGGAAGATGGGGCTGGGCGGCAGATCGCTCGGGGCGTTGCTCTCGCCACCCGACAGGGTCGCCAGGAACTCCGCGGTGCTGGCGGGAACGGGCGCCGCCGCCGGGGTCTGAGCGATGCCCTGGGCGCAGAGGGCCAGGGCGAAAAGGGCGAGCAGGACAGAGCTCTCATGGAAGTCTTCATGGCTGGAGTCTCCTTCTTCCTTGTTGTCAGCCGGCATGAAACCGGCCACCCTTCGACATTGGTGCCCCCCTACCGCCGCTCTTCCGCGCCGGCCGGCATCAGGACGATCTTGCCGGTTGAAGCCCGGCTCTCGAGGAGCCGATGGGCTTCCGCGGCCTCGGCGAGCGGGAAACGCCGCGAGATCGAGATCGTGAGGTCCCCGGCTTCGATCCACTCCAGGAGGTGCCGGCGCGCGGCCGCCCAGGTCGGGGGATCGCGATCGACGTTCAGGCCGAAGGCGCCGATTTTGAGGCTCCGGCCGTAGAGATGATCCGGATCGATCGGCGCTGGAGGACCGCTCGCGTCGCCGAAGAAGATGAGCTCGCCGTGGGGAGCCAGCATCGCGAGGCTCTGGACCTGCGTCGCCTTGCCGACCGAATCGAAGACGCGATCCACGCCGCGCCCCCCCCGGTGGCTGCCGCGACGCGCTCCGGCAGATCCTCGCCATACAGGAGCGGCTCGGCGCCAAGGACGGCTACGGCGGCAGCCTTCTCGGGGCTCGACACGCTCCCGAAAACGCGGGCGCCCTCCCGGCGGACGAGCTGGACGAGGATCTGGCCGACGCCCCCCGCGGCCGCGTGGATGAGGACCGCGGCGCCCGGGTGGATCGTGGTCGCGAAGAAGGTCAGACCATACGCTGTCAGCCCTTGCTGAGGAAAGGCGGCTCCGACGTCGAAGGGAGTGTCAGGTCCGAGGAGAAACAGCCCGCTGGCGGGCACAACCGCGTACTCGGCGTAGGTTCCGCTCACCGCCGGCGGCATCGCCCAGAAAGCCACGCGCCGATCGAGCAGGGCAAGCTCCGCGTCCGGGCCGACCGCGACGACCCGGCCGGCCCCCTCCGTGCCGGGAATCCAGGGTAGATCGAACGCGGGATAAACGCCCCGCCGCCGCTCGGTGTCCGAGAAGTTCACCCCCACGGCATGAAGCCGCACGAGCACCTGCCCGGGTCCCGGCGCGGGCACCGGCGCCTCGCTCAGCTCCAGAATCTCGGGCGGACCCAGCCGCTGGACGACTATGGCGCGCATTCTGTTCTTCATGCTTTCGATTTCCTGTTTTCCTTTCGGATCACCAGCTTCAATCCTGACCAGACATCGTCGACGGCACAGACCTTGACGTCCACCAAACCCATCGCCAGCGCCCCCGTTCGCCCGGGTTTCACAAGGTTTCCGCGAACAGCTTCGTCAGTTTCTGGAACGCGCGTTCGGCCTGGGGCTGGTTGTAGACCGGGCTGTCCGGCACCGTCCAACCGTGAAGCGCGCCCTCATAAACCTTGCTTTCGTATGAACCACCCCAGGCGTCGAGCGCCCGGTCGAGCCTTTCGATCGCCGCTGCCGGCATGCCGCGGTCCTGCGTCGCATGCCCGAAGTAGAGCCGGGCCTTGTTGATGCGCGGCAGGAGGAGATGCGGGCTGGTCGGAGCGTCGGTGGCGAGCCCGCCGCCGTGGAAGGAAGCGGCCGCGGCGATCCGGTCCGGCCGTGCCGCCGCGAGCCGCATCGCCAGTCCTCCCGCGAAGCAGAAACCGACGACGCCCATCCCACCCTCCCCCACCGAATCCTGGGCGGCGAGGAAGTCGACATAGACCGCGGCATCGCGCTCCACCGCTTCCAGCAGCAGCGACGCCCTGAGCCCGCCAGCCGTCTCTGCACCCCCTCGTCCTCGAAACCCGGCGAGAAGTCGATCACCGGCGGCTCTCCCGTCCGGTAGAAGATCTTGGGCATCAGCACGGTATATCCGGCCCCGGCGAGGCGGAGCGCCATCCCGCGCTGAGAGGGGCGAATGCCGCCGATGTCGGTCAGGAAGATGCGCCGGGCGCGCGGCGGCCGGCATCCTCGACCCGATAGAGAAAACCGCCGGCGGTTCCATCGGCAGTGCGGATCTCAACCTGTTCTTCGATCATCGTTCCCTCCCCTCCTTCGAGCCTCGATAATAGCGCACGAGAGAGCGCCGCCCGGCGAAGCGCCTGCCGGTGAAATCATGGTAACGTGAGGTCCATCCGACGTATGCTTTTCCCCTGACCCAATGAAAGGAGATCCGTGATGCGCAAAACTCCCCGGCTCAAGAACGCCTCGCGTGGCATCGATTCGTCCGAGCTTGCTCGTGTCTTGGGCGATGGCAACTTGTCAGTGAATAACCTGATCGTCAGCATTGGAGTCACCGATACCACCGCGAGCAATATCGACACGGCTCTTCAACTCGGGCCTCGGTAATAGCCTGAAGAAGGCAGGAAAGCCAATGAATAAGACACTGTTCCCGTGCTCGCGCTCGCCACTCTGTTCCTTGCCGTTCCGCCCGCCCATTGCGATCAGGCCGGCGCCCGCGCGGCCCTCGAGAAGGAGGACATCGCGTTCACTCCGGAGGCGTTCCTGCAAAAAGTTGTCGAGGGGGATGCGGCGCATGTGAAGCTCTTCCTCGAAGCCGGCATCGATCCCTCGGCGGCGAACTCCGCGAAGCGTACGGCGCTCTGGATCGCGGTCGAGCGGAAGCAGCCCGAGGTTCTCAAGGCGCTGCTCGCCGGCGGCGTCGCGCCGAGACGAGAAGAACGCGCCGCCGATGGAGTACGGAAAGACGATCGTCTTTGAGGCGGTCGATTCCGGAGATGCCGCGCTGGTGCGCACCCTTGTCGAAGCAGGAGCCGACGCCAAGATGGCCAACGAGTACGGCGTGCCGCCGCTCGCGGAGGCGGCGCGTACGGGCAACCTCGCGATCTGCGAGATCCTGCTCAAGGCTGGTTCCGATCCCAACGCCGCCCCCGGCGGCTTCCCACTGATCTACGGACCCGTCAACGAGAACCACCTCGACGTCGTCCGGCTCCTGCTCGCGTCCGGAGCCAAGCTCGGCGAGCACAAGGCCGCCCTGGTCGAGGCGGCCAAGACTCCCGAGATGCGTGCTCTGCTGGAAGCGGCCGACTAGCTGAGCGCGCGGAGCCACGATGCTCAGCGCCACGGCCTCCGCCACCCTGATGCCGTCGACGCCGGCCGAGAGGATGCCGCCGGCGTAGCCGGCGCCTTCGCCCGCGGGATAGAGGCCGCGCGTGTTCAGGCTCTGGAAGTCCTCGCTTCGCGCTGGATGCGGATCGGCGAGGAGGTGCGCGTCTCGACGCCCGTCAGCACGGCGTCGCGCATGGCGAACCCCCGCATCTGCTGGTCGAAGGCGGGCAGCGCCTCGCGGATCGCCTCGATCGCGTAGTCCGGCAGGCTCGAGCTCAGATCCCCCAGGCGCACGCCGGGCTGGTACGACGGCAGGACCCCGCCGAATTCCGTGGACGGGCCGCCCCGCGAGGAAGTCGCCGACGAGCTGGCCGGGCGCCTCGTAGGTGCCGCCGCCCAGCTCGAACGCGCGCTCCTCCCAGTGGCGCTGAAGGCCGATGCCGGCCAGCGGCGCCGCCGGGATAGTCGTCCGGCGTGATGCCGACGACGATGCCCGCTGTTGGCGTTGCGCTCGTCGCGGAGTACTGGCTCATGCCGTTGGTGACCACCCGGCCCGGCTCCGAGGCCGCGGCCACCACCGTGCCCCCCGGGCACATGCAGAAGCTGTAGACCGAGCGGCCGTTGCGGCAGTGGTGGACCAGCTTGTAGTCGGCGGCGCCGAGCAGCGGATGCCCGGCCTGCGGGCCGAAGCGGCAGCGGTCGATCGAGGGTCTGGGGGTGCTCGATGCGCAAGCCGATGGAAAAGGGCTTGGGCTCGATGTAGACGCCGCGGCGCAGCAGCATCTCGAAGGTGTCGCGGGCGCTGTGGCCGACCGCCAGCACCACGTGATCCGCCGCCGAGGCGCTGCCGTCGGCGAGCATCACGCCCCGCACCTTTCCCGTCGTTCGATGACGAGGTCCTCGACCCGGCTCCCGAAGCGGATCTCGCCGCCCAGCGACTCGATCTTCGCGCGCATGGCCTCCACCATCTTGACCAGCCGGAAGGTGCCGATGTGGGGCTTGTTGACGATACAGGATCTCGGCCGGCGCGCCGGCCTCGACGAATTCGGTGAGCACCTTGCGCCCGCGGTGCCCGGGGTCCTTGATCTGGCTGTAGAGCTTGCCGTCGGAAAAGGTGCCGGCGCCGCCTTCGCCGAACTGCACGTTGGATTCCGGATTGAGCATCCCCTTGCGCCAGAGCCCGAAGGTGTCGACGGTGCGCTCGCGGACCTGCTTGCCGCGCTCCAGGATGATCGGACGGAATCCCATCTGCGCCAGCAGCAGGCCCGCGAACAGGCCGCAGGGCCCGGTGCCGATCACCACCGGCCGCGTCGCCAGATCCGGCGGCGCCTGCGCCACGAGGCGATAGGAGGTGTCCGGCGTCGGCCCGACATGCGGGTTGCCGCGAAGCCGCCGGAGGATCTCCCCCTCGCGGGCCGTCTCGACGTCGAGATGGTAGATGAGGGCGATCGCCCCCCTTTTGCGGGCATCGAAGCTGCGCCGGAAGATCGAATAGCTGACCAGCTCCCGCGGCTCGATGCCGAGCTCTCTGAGGATGGCGGCCCGTAGCTCTTCTTCGGTGTGATTTAAAGGGAGTCTGAGCTCTGTCAGTCGCAACATGGTCCATCTCCTGCCATGGCGGCAGGATAGCAGGGGCCCCGCGGGGGATTGGCCGTACCACGAGATAGTTGCTACTGACAACAGACCTGCTAGAGTGGATCCCGTGAGCACGAAGACCGCCCTTCCCCCATCCTGGGAACCGTGACCGCCCGACCGCCGATCCTGGCCTGGAGCGGGATACCGAGGCGCTGTACGACGCCCTGTCGGAGCTGGTGCGGGTCTACCAGTTCCGCGACCGTGACCGGATCTGCTGCTATGACGTCTCGGTCACCCAGTGCTATGCCCTGGAGGCGCTGGTGCGGCGGGGCGGGACGACCTTGAACGACCTCGCGGCGCAGCTCTACCTCGACAAGAGCACGGCGAGCCGGGTGGTCGACGCCCTCGAGCGCAAGGGGTACGTGACCCGCCTGCCGCATCCGGAGGACCGCCGGGCCGTGCTCCTGGAGGCGACCGCGGCCGGCCGCGCGCTGGAAGGGAAGATCCGGGACTCGATCCTGGCGGAAGAGCGCAATCTCCTCGCCAGCTTCGCTCCCGAGGTCCGCCAGGCCATGACGCAGCTCCTGCGCCAGTTGGCCCGCGCCACCGCGACGAGGGGCGGGGGCGAGGCCGGAAGCTGCTGCACGGTCCCGTAGGCTTTTTTTTGCACCGATAGTTGCTAGTAACAACAACACAACCAGAAAGGACGATCCCATGAACACCCAGCCTTCCGTTTCAATCCCTCTCCCCACGTCGAACCTCGAGAACGGCCAGCAGATCAAATCCCCGTGCTGCGGCCCCGAGTGCTGTGGCACCCCCGCGGCGCAGGACGAGAGCGTCCAGCCGCTCGATCCCGCGGCCCTGCGCGAGGTGGTGCAGGCGAAGTATGGCGAGGCGGCGCGCAGCGTCCAGAAAGGTGGAGCCGCTTGCTGTGGCGGCAGTGGCTCCGGCGGCGGCCGCGACCCGATCACCTCCGACCTCTACGAGGCGGCGCAGACCGCGGGGCTGCCGGCGGAGGCGATGCTCGCGTCGCTCGGCTGCGGCAATCCCACGATGCTGGCGTCCCTGGAGCCGGGCGAGGTCGTGCTCGACCTCGGCTCGGGCGGCGGGATCGACGTCCTCCTCTCGGCGCGCCGCGTGGGTCCCACCGGCAAGGCCTATGGCCTCGACATGACCGACGACATGCTGGCGCTGGCGCGGGAGAACCAGCGCAAGGCGGGGGTCGAGAACGTCGAGTTCCTGAAGGGTGAGATCGAGGCCATCCCGCTGCCCGGCGACACCGTGGACGTGATCATCTCCAACTGCGTGATCAATCTCTCGGCCGACAAGCGGCAGGTCCTGGCGGAGGCTTTCCGCGTGCTCCGGCCGGGTGGGCGCTTCGCCGTCTCGGACGTGGTCGTCCGCGGCGAGATGCCGGAAACGCTGCGGCGTAGCGTCGAGCTCTGGATCGGCTGCGTCGCCGGCGCCCTGGAGGAGAAGGAATACGGGCGGCTCCTCGCGGAAGTGGGTTTCGAGCAGATCGAGATCGAGCCGACACGGATCTATCGCGCCCAGGATGCCCGCGACTTCCTGGCGGGAACAGGAGTGGACCCGGAAAGCGTTTCATCGGACGTGGACGGCAAAGTGATGAGCGCCTTCGTGCGAGCCCGTAAACCGGGGCGGCAGGCTGGCGCGTAGATATACAAAGGAGGAGAGACATGACGACGGACCCGACCTGTGAGATCCCCAAGGGCCGCCATCTGGCGCCGCATGAGTTTCCCGATCCGGCGCTCGACGTGGCGCCGAGCCCGGGCGCCGGACCGCAGACGGCCGTGCTGGCCGGCGGGTGCTTCTGGTGCATCGAAGCCGTTCTCAAGGAGATCGACGGCGTTCTGGAGGTGGTCTCGGGATACTCGGGCGGCAGCGCCAAGACAGCCGACTATGACGCGGTCTGCTCCGGCAGGACCGGCCACGCGGAGGTCGTCCAGGTGCGTTTCGACCCCTCCCGGGTGAGCTACGGCCAGTTGCTGAAGGTGTTCTTCTCGGTGGCCCACGATCCCACCCAGCTCAACCGCCAGGGCGCGGACCAGGGGACGCAGTACCGCTCCGCGATCTTCACCACGGACGAGGAGCAGCAGCGGGTGGCGGAGGCCTACATCCGGCAACTCAATGAGGCCGGCGCCTACGACACGCCGATCGTCACCCAGGTGGCACCGCTCGAGGCCTTCTACGAGGCCGAGGCGTACCACCAGGACTACGCGTCGCGCCACCCCATGCAGCCCTACATCCTGTTCACGGCGGCGCCCAAGGTCTCCAAGCTGCGGAAGCACTTCGCGGAGCGGCTGAAGGCGTAAATTCCCTGGGAGCGCCGGCGTCCCGCCGGCGCTCTCCGTCTACCGCACCCGCCAGACCCCGCTCGCTCCCGCGGGCAGCGTCACCGTCCAGCCGTCCGCCCCCTTGGCCGGCTTCGCGGTGGGGCCGAGGAGAAGGTCCAGCCGCTTTCCCGGGATCTTGTAGGGCCCCGCCTGCACCTCGCCGGTGGTCAGGTTGTGCACCACCAGAACGCGCTCCTTTCCGGATTGGCGCAGGAAGGCGAGCACCGGGGCACTCCGGTCTCCGGGGGTCAGCAGCTTCAGATCCCCCTTCTTCAAGGCCGCCGAGGTGTGCCGCAGCCGGATCAGCCGCCGGTAGTGGGAGAGGAGCGAGTTGGGATCGCCGGCCTCGGCGGCCACGTTCGCCGTCTCCTTGCCAGGCGCGAAGTCGAACCAGGGCTTTCCCGGAGTGAAGCCGCCGCCGGCGGAGTCGTCCCAGGGCATGGGAGTGCGCTTGAACTCGTCACTGCTTCCCCGGCCGTTCTGCAGGCCGACCTCCTCGCCGTAATAAAGGAAGGGGGCGCCCGGCAGGGTGAGCAGGACGGCCGCGGCGCTGCCGCAGCTTCGCCGGATCGTCGCCGAGTTGGGTGGCGACCCGCTGCTGGTCGTGGTTGGTGAGGAAGGGCGTATCGATGATCCCCGCCGGATAGAGCTCGGCCATCTCCTGGAGCTTGGCGGCGATGCCGGAGGCCTCGCCGTCGCGGACCGCCTTCACGATCGCCTCGGCGAGCGGGAAGTTGAAGCTCATCGGCAGCTCGTCCCCCTCCCTCACCGCCGCCGTCGAGCCGTAGTAGGCGGCGATCTTCGGGGTCTCGGTCCAGTTCTCCCCCACCAGCGTGGCCTGCGGCTTGGCCTGGCGCACGGCTCGCGGCGTACTCCCGAAGGTAGTCGTGGGTCTGGGGCTGGTCGTTCTGCAGGTCCCCCGGACCGTTGGCGAAGAGATGGCGGGTGGCGTCGAGCCGGAAACCGTCGACGCCGCGGCCGAGCCAGTAGGCGGCCAGGCGCTCCATCTCCTTGCGAACCTCCGGATTGCTGAAGTTGAGGTCCGGCATGCCGCTCCAGAAGATGCCGTAATAGTAGTTGGCGACAGGGTTGGCGCCGTTGGGGTTGGGGTGCCAGACGGGGCCGTCCCCGAAGGGCTGCTTCCACCCCGGATTGTCGGTGCGCCAGACGTACCAGTCGCGGTGCCGGGAGCCTGAACGAGGAGGCCGAGTCGACGAACCACGGATGCTTCGAGCTGGTGTGGTTCATCACGAAGTCGACGATGACGCGGATCCCCCGGCGGTGCGCCTCGGCGAGGAAACGGTCGAAATCCTCGCTCGTGCCATAGGCGGGCTGGATCTTCTCGTAGTCGGTGGTGTCGTAGCCGTGGTAGCTCGGCGACTCGAAGACCGGCATCAGCCAGAGCGCGTCGACGCCCAGATCCTTGAGGTAGTCGAGCTTCCCCGTGAGACCCGGGAGATCGCCGACGCCGTCGCCGTTGGAATCGGCGAAGCTGCGGACGAAGACCTCGTAGAATACGGCTCCCCGCACCCAGTCATGGTTCCACTGGACGGCCGCGGGCGCGGTGGGCCCTTTCGCCGATGCCGCGGGCGGAACGCCGGCGCAGGCGAGGGCCAGGAGGACGGGCAAGAGGGCGAAGCGGAAGCTTCGGCGGGGGTGTGGAGATCATAAGAAGATTGTAAGGCGGCGCCGAGGAGATCGATCATGGAAGACAGAAAAGTCGCCGTCGTCACCGGAGCCTCCCGCGGCCTGGGAGCCGCCTTCGCGCGGGTGCTCGCGGAGGAGGGGTACGCCGTCGCGCTGGGGGCACGGGACCGGGAGGGAATGGAGCGGCTGGCGGCGAGCCTGCACGCGCCGACTCTCGCCCATCCGCTCGACGTGGGGGATGCGGGCAGCGTCGCGGCCTTCCGGGACGCGGTGCTCGGCCGGTTCGGACGCGCGGACGTGCTGGTTAACAACGCGGGGATCGGGATCTTCAAGCGGCTGGAGGAGTTCTCGGCGGAGGAATTCGAGCGGACGTTCCGGGTCAACGTCCAGGGGGTCTGGGCGATGACGGTGGCGTTCCTGCCCCAGCTCAAGGCGGCACGCGGGCAGGTCGTGATGATCTCCTCGGACGTCTCGACGCGGACCTTCCCGAACGGCGGCCCCTACACGGCCTCCAAGTTTGCCCTGCGGGCGCTCACCCGCACGCTGCAGCAGGAGAACCCCGAGTTGCGGGTGCTGGAGCTGCGCCCCGGCGCCGTCGACACCTTTTTCGCCGGCTCGACCCAGGGAGCCCCCGGCAAGGAGTCGCTCCTCCGCGCGGAGACCGTCGCCGAGACCCTGCGCTTCGCCCTCCGCCTGCCGCCGGAGGCCCGACCCGAGGAGATCGTGATCCGCGCCAGCTCGCAGACTCCGGAGTATTAGAGACCCCTGGCAGGAACCTTGCTCCTCTCCTGCTCCGCGATGGAGCAGACGTCCACACCGCGCCGGCTCGGCTGGCGATTCGACTGGCGATCGGTCTGGGAGAGTCCGCGGCTCCTGCTGGCGGTCGTGCTCTCGCTGTTGTACGCCGCCGTCCTCTTCTTCGGCTTCTCCTGGTCGCACTGCTTCTTCTCCACCTGCCCGAACGTGGCGAAGCTCGCCGTCTTTCAGCCGGGGGGCGCGCCGGTGCTGCTCGACCGCAATGGCGAGGTCTTCGCCGACCTCGCGTCGGCGGAGCGCAAGATCGTGCCGCTGTCGTCCCTTCCCTCGCTGGTGCCGCAGGCGTTCCTCGCCGTCGAGGACCAGCGCTTCTACGAGCATGGAGGGGTGGACTGGAAGCGGGTCGGCGGCGCGGTGCTCGCCAATCTGCGGGCCGGCGGGTTCGCTCAAGGGTTCAGCACGATCAGCATGCAGCTCGCGCGGAACGTCTTCCCGGAGAGCCTCCCGGGCGAGGAGCAGACGACGCGCCGCAAGCTCCTCGAGGTCCGGGTGGCCCAGCAGATCGAGGGGCGCTACTCGAAGGAGGAGATCCTCGAGCTCTACCTCAACAACATCTACTTCGGCAACCGTGCCACGGGGATCGAGGCGGCGGCGCGCCAGTACTTCGGCCGCTCGGCCCAGGAGCTGACGCTCCCCCAGGCCGCGCTCCTCGCCGCTCTCCCCAAGGCGCCCAGCCACTACGACCCGCGCCGGCATCCGCAGGAGGCGCTGACCCGCCGCAACCTGGTGCTGTCGCTGATGCGCGAGCAGGGGCGCACCCCCAGATTCCTCGCCGAGAAGGCGAAGCTGGAGCCGCTCGGGCTCGCTCCGGCGCCGCGGCAGGAGAAGGTCGAGGCCGGGCCTCGCCCCCTACTTCGTGGAGCAGGTGCGGCACGAGCTCGAGGAGCGGTTCGGCGCCAATCTCTACACCCAGCCGCTGCGGATCGTCACCACGCTCGACTCCGCCGCCCAGCGGGCCGCCGAGGAGGAGCTGCGCCGGCAGCTCAAGCTGATCGAGTCCGGGAGATCTGGGCGCCTTCCAGGGCGCCCGCTACTCGCCGGACACCCAGCCGCCCGACGACGGCACCCCCTATCTCCAGGGCGCCGCCGTGATGCTCGACGCCCACGACGGCGACGTGCTCGCCTGGGTCGGCGGGCGCGACTTCGCCCACTCGCAGTTCGACCGCGTCATCCAGGCCCGCCGCCAGCCCGGGAGCGCCTTCAAGCCGTTCGTCTACGCGGCGGCGCTGGCCGACGGCTGGGCGCTCAGCCAGCCGCTCCTCGATCAGCCGCTGCAAGGTGAAGATGTCCAACGGCCAGTTCTGGCAGCCGAAGAACTTCTCGGACCGGTACGAGGGGCGGATCACGCTGCGCGACGCCCTGGTCCGCTCGAAGAACGTGCCGACGGTGCGTCTGGCCGGACGCGGTCGGCCTCCAGCAGATCACCGACATGGCGCACAAGGCCGGGATCCAGGAGCCGATCGCGGCGGTCCCCTCGATGGCGCTGGGGACGGTCGCCGTCTCGCCGCTCGAGCTGACCTCGGCCTACAGCGGTTTCGCGAGCCTCGGCCAGGCGGTGGAGCCGCGGCTGATCCTGCGGGTGGAGGACGAGAAGGGGAAGGTGCTCTGGCGATCGCAGCCGAACCGCCATGACGTGCTCGACCCCGGCGTCGCCTACCTGGTGACCAGCGTCCTCTCCGAATCGATCGTCAGCGGCACCGGCAACCTGATCCAGCAGACCGGCCTCAAGGCTCCGGCGGCCGGCAAGACGGGCACCACCAACGACGGCGCGGACGCCTGGTTCGTGGGCTACACGCCGGAGATCGTCGGCGGCGTCTGGATCGGCTTCGACAAGCCCCGGCCGATCCTCGAGGACGCCACGGGTGGACGCCTGGCGGCTCCGGCCTGGGGGCGGATGCTCGCCCGCGTCTATCAGAACCCGAAGCAGAGATCCCCATCACCCTGGAAAGCGCCCGCGAACGTTGTCTCTCTGCCCGTCGATCCGGCGACCGGCCTGATCGTCGAGAAGGGGTGCGCGCCCGAGGGGGGCGAACGCGAGCTGTTCCTCAAGGGGAAGGAACCGGACTCCTACTGCCCCGGCCGCGAGGAGCCGCCGCCGAACGGCTTCCCCTCGCAGCGGCTGCTCGCCCAGCGCGAGGATCAGAAGGAGGAGCAGGCCGAGCTGCTCGCCCAGACGCGCGAGGAGCAGAAGCGCCGGCTGGCCGAGCAGCGCGATGCCGAGCGGCAGGCCCGGGAAGAACGGCAGGAACAGGAAAAGGAGCGGCTCGCCAGGCTCGACAAGGCGGCGGAGCGGAAGGAACAGGACAGGGAGCAGGAACGGACCGCCGCCGCCCGCCTCGCCGAGGAGAAGGCAAGAGAGCAAGAGCAGCAGGATAAGCGGGATAAAGCGGCGGCGGCGAAGCTGGCGGCGGCCCGGAAAGCGGCGGCCACGGAGAAGGAGCGCGCCGCGATCGACGCCCGGGAGGAGCGGCTGGCCCGGGAAGAGGCGGCGGCGAACCGCCGGGAGCGGGAGATCGCGGCGCGGGAGAAGGCGGCGGAGCTCGAGCGGCGCGAGGAGCGGATCGCGGCCGAGGAGAGAGCCGAGAAAGACCGCCGCGCCAAGATGGCCGCGGCCCGGGAGCAGGAGCGCCTGCGGAGGATGCGCGAGCAGCCGGATGACGAGCGGAGCGACGAGATCGACGTCGGCGAGGTCGTCGTGCGGGAGGAGCGGCGCCGGGAAGAGAGCGCCGAGGCCGATCTCTCCGGCTGGTGGGAGCTGACCAACACGATCCAGTCGACCAACTACTCGGCCTACCAGGGGCTGCGCCTGGGCTACCGCGTCCAGCTCGAGCAGGACGGCGACCGGATCACCGGCCGGGGGCAGAAGTGGTCGGAGTCCGGCCGGCCGGTCTCGGCGGGAGCGCGGTCGCCGATCATCGTCTCGGGGCGGATCGACGGCCGCCGCGTGACCCTCCAGTACACCGAGCGGGGCGCCCGGAGAGTCGACCAGCGGCAGCTTCTCCTTCACCCTCTCCCCGGACGGCGATGCCCTGCGCGGATCTTTCTCCAGCACGGCCGCCGCCGCGAGCGGGGGCTCGGTGGCTAGGAAGATGCGGTAGACCGCGGAGCCACGATCTCCCGCGCCAGCTCCACCGCCGACAGCGGCGCGCACCCTTCGGCGTTGTTGTTGATCGTGCACAGGAACGGCCGGTCCGCCGCCTGGGCCTCGCGGGCGAGGTCGGCCACCGCCCGGCGGTTGGCGGGATCCGGCGCGGCCATGCGATTGAAGGGGGCGTAGCGGCGCCCCGCCTCCTCGTAGGTCATCCCCGGTCCCAGGAGCCAGCGGATGACCGTCATCACCCCCCGGTCGGTTCCCGCGAGGCGGGCTTGCGCGCGGATGTCCGGCATGCGGGGGTGGACGTTGTGGCAGTGGCAGGCGCCCACCGCGGCCAGGGCGTCGCCATACTCGGCCGTGATCAGCTCGCGGTTGCGCAGCTCGACGGCGTAGACCGGCCCGAGCGGGAGCGCCGCCAGGAAATCGTGCAGACGCTGGGCGAACGCGCCGGGGCTCCCCAGGCTCTGGGGGGCGAACTGGAAGAGGAGCGCTCCGCCGCCGATCCCGATCCCTTCGGCGAAAGGCGCCACGACCTGGTCGAGTCGCGTATACGGGATCGAGGAAGAGGGGGTTCTCCTGGCCGCGCTGGGAGCCGTAGCGGGCGTGGTCGGGGAAGCGCGCCAGCGTGCAGGCCTCGTGGGCCTTGACCAGGAAGCGGAACTCCTCCGGCACCGACTCGCGGTACTGGGCAAGCTCCACGGCCTCGACCGGCGCGTAGTGGGTGCGGTCCACCCCCACCGCCCGCAGCAGAGGGTGCCGGGCATAAGCCGGGAGACCCTGGTGGGACAGCTTCGAGGGCGAATAGGGGCGGTCGTAGACGAGCCCCGCCCACCCCGGGAACGACCAGGTCGAGCCGCCGAGACAGATCCCCCGCGGCAGCTCCCGGCCGAGCGCCTCGACCTCCTCCGATTGCGCCGCCGCTCCCACGCCCTTCTTCTCCGGCTCGGGCTCCGGCTCGAAGGCGAAGAGGGCGAGCTGGTCCTGCTCCTTGCGGCGCGCCATGGAGAGAAGTTTATTGCAAGTGATTCCCCAAAAGCAGTACCGCGCCGGAGGAGGTTCCCGAAAGAGGGAACGGCCTCCTACTGCGCCTGCAGGAACGCCACGGTCGGCGGCAGCCCCTCGTCCAGGCTCCGGGGGTGCCAGTCGAGCTCGGCCCGCGCGCGGGCGTCGCTGAACGCCCAATGCCGCTCCAGGCTGTTGAGCTGATCGTGGGAGTACGGCGGCCGCCGGCCGGCGAGCTTGAAGAAGGGGGTGGAGAGGACCAGCCCGGCGCGCGCCAGCCCGATCGGCAGGTTGGCGCGCGGCGGCGCGACTCCCCCCAGCTTGCAGACCCGGTCCACCAGGGAGCGCAGGGTGGTGACATCCCCCGCCATCAGGTAGCCGCGGCCGGGCGGGGCCTTGACGATCATCTTGAGCATCCCCTCGACCAGGTCGTCGAGGTAGATCCAGGACATCCGGCGGTCGGCGCCGGCGAGGACGGGGAAGCGCCCCTTGAGGAAGCCGCGCAGGATGGAGTTCGCCCCCTCCTTCTTCCCGGGCGGGCCGTAGACCAGGCTCGGGTAGACGGTGTTGATCCGCAGCCCCTTCTTCGCCCACTCCTGGATCGCCCGCTCGCCGGAGTGCTTGGTGGCGCTGTAGCGGGTGGGGAACGAGGCCTGGACGGGGCCGGTCTCGTCCACCACCGAGCCGTCGGACGGGCTGCCGCCGAAGTAGGCCATCGAGGAGACCGAGAGGAAGCGCCCGACGCCCAGCTTGTAGGCGAGAGAGGCGACGTTCTCGCTCCCCTGGACGTTGGCCTGCTGCATCCGCTCGGGGGGGCCGGTGAGATCGAGATCGGCGGCGGCGTGGATCACCCAGTCGGCGCCGGACATCCCCTCCCGCATCGAGACGCGGTCCGCGATGTCGCCGGTGAAGGTGGCGGCGCCGAGCTGCCGCAGCGGCTCCGCGTCGCTGGCGGGCCGGACGAGGGCCCGGACCTCATGCCCGTCTTCGACGAGCCGGCGCGCCAGAGCGCGGCCGATGTAGCCGGTGCCGCCGGTCAGAAAGATCCGCATGGGGGGCTTTTAGAGAGAGTCGGACCATCCAAGATATTGGAGAAAATGGGAATCGCCCATACCCCGCCTCGGTTATAGAGAGCGGGACGGGGTTCGGGAGTTGGACCCGTCCCGGAGTCAAACACTCCGACAATCTCCTTCAGCTCCCTCTCCTCCCCCCGCGCCGGTTCCCTCCCCGGAGCGGGGCTTTTTATTTCCCTCAGGCCTTGCCGCGCAGGAGCTGCCGCAGCACGTAGTGCAGGATGCCGCCGTGGCGGTAGTACTGCATCTCCTGGGGAGTGTCGAGCCGCACCCGGGCCTTGAACTCGGTCACCTTGCCGTTGTCCTCCCGCTTCGCCCGGACGGTCACCTCGCGCCCGCCCTTGAAGCCGCTGCCGACCCCCTCGGCGAGGCCGACGATGTCGATCACCTCGTGGCCGGTGAGCCCCAGGCTCGCGGCGGTGTCCCCCTCGAGGAACTCCAGCGGGGCGATGCCCATGCCCACCAGGTTGCTGCGGTGGATGCGCTCGAAGCTCTCGGCGATGACGGCGCGCACCCCCTGGAGGAGCGGCCCCTTGGCGGCCCAGTCGCGGGAGGAGCCGGTGCCGTACTCCTTGCCGGCGAGGACGACCGTCGGGCATCCCCTCGGCCTTGTACTTCATCGCCGCGTCGTAGATCGACAGCGGCTCGCCGTCCGGCAGGTGGATGGTGAAGCCCCCCTCGATCTCGGGCACCATCCGGTTGCGGATGCGGATGTTGGCGAAGGTGCCCCGCATCATCACCTCGTGATTGCCGCGGCGGGCGCCGTAGGAGTTGAAGTCCTTGGGCGGCGACGCCGTGGTCGACCAGGTACTGGCCGGCGGGGCTGGCGACCTTGATCGAGCCGGCCGGCGAGATGTGGTCGGTGGTGATGCTGTCGCCGAAGACCCCGAGCACGCGGGCGCCGTGGATGTCCTCGACCGGCGCCGGCTCGGCCGGCATGTCGACGAAGTAGGGGGGCTGGCGGACGTAGGTCGAGTCCGGGTCCCAGGCGTAGGTGTCGCCGAGCGGGACGTCGAGGCCGTTCCAGTGCTCGTCGCCGGCGAAGACGTCGCGGTACTGGTCGCGGAACATGTCGGAGCGGACGGCGCGCAGGATGGTCTCCTCCACCTCCTGGCGGGTCGGCCAGACGTCGCGCAGGTAGACCGGCTGGCCGTCCTTGCCGGTGCCGAGCGGCTCGGTCTGGAAGTCGACGTCGATCCGCCCGGCGAGGGCGTAGGCGACGACCAGCGGCGGCGAGGCCAGGTAGTTGGCGCGCACGTCCGAGTTGATGCGCCCTTCGAAGTTGCGGTTGCCGGAGAGCACGGCGACCGCGACCAGGTCGCGCTCCTCGATGGTCTTCGAGATCGCCGGCCGGAGCGGGCCGCTGTTGCCGATGCAGGTGGTGCAGCCGTAGCCGACGAGGTTGAAGCCGAGCTGGTCGAGGTAGGGGGTGAGCCCCGCCGCGTTGTAGTACTCGGTGACCACCTTCGAGCCCGGGGCGAGGCTGGTCTTGACCCAGGGCTTGCTGGCGAGCCCCTTCTCGACCGCCTGCCGGGCCAGCAGGCCGGCGGCGATCATCACCGAGGGGTTCGAGGTGTTGGTGCAGCTCGGTGATCGCGGCGATCACCACCGAGCCGTCGCGCAGCTCGGCCGCCGCGGGGTCCGCCGCCGTGGCGACCTCGGGCTCGGCGATCGCGAGCCCGGCGGCGGTGCCCCCCGCGGATTGCAGACCGTAGGCCGTGGGGCGCGCCTTGCCGGTCCTGCCGGCGGCGGTCATCACCTCGAGCTCCTTGAGGAACGAGGGCTTGACGTCGGAGAGGCGCACCCGGTCCTGCGGCCGGCGCGGGCCGGCGAGGCTCGGCTCGACGGTGCCGAGGTCGAGCTCGAGGGTGTCGGTGTAGGCCGCCTCGGGGGAATCCGCCGTGTGGAAGAGCCCCTGCTCCTTCATGTAGGCCTCGACGATCGCCACCTGCTCGGGCGAGCGGCCGGTGAATTTGAGGTAGTCGAGCGCGACCTGGTCGACCGGGAAGATGCCGCAGGTGGCGCCGTACTCGGGCGCCATGTTGCCGATCGTGGCGCGGTCGGCGAGCGGCAGGGTGGCGAGGCCGGGGCCGAAGAACTCGACGAACTTGCCGACGACGCCCCGCTTGCGCAGCATCTGGGTGACGGTGAGGACGAGGTCGGTCGCCGTGGCCCCTTCGGGAAGCTGGCCGGCGAGGCGGAAGCCGACCACCTGCGGGATCAGCATCGACACCGGCTGGCCGAGCATGGCCGCCTCGGCCTCGATGCCGCCGACCCCCCAGCCGAGGACGCCGAGGCCGTTGACCATGGTGGTGTGGGAGTCGGTCCCCACCAGGGTGTCCGGATAGAGGTAGCTCTCGCCGGCGACGTCCCCCTCCATCACCACCCGCGCCAGGTACTCGAGGTTGACCTGGTGGACGATGCCGGTGTCCGGGGGCACGACGCGGAAGTTGCTGAACGCGGTCTGCCCCCAGCGCAGGAAGGCGTAGCGCTCGCGGTTGCGCTCGAACTCCTTCTCGGCGTTGATCAGGAAGGCGGCGGCGGTGCCGTACTCGTCCACCTGCACCGAGTGGTCGATCACCAGCTCGACGGGCTGGAGGGGGTTGATCCGCTTCGGGTCGCCCCCCATCGCCACCATCGCGTCGCGCATGGCGGCGAGGTCGACCACGGCGGGGACGCCGGTGAAATCCTGGAGGAGAACGCGGGCCGGCATGAAGGCGATCTCCTGCGAGGGGAGCGCCTTGGGGTCCCAGCCGGCCAGGGCCTCGATGTCGCCGGCCGTGACCACGGCGCCATCCTCGCGGCGCAGCAGGTTCTCGAGCAGGATGCGGAGGGCATAGGGGAGGCGGGAGACGTTGAAGCCCCGCTTCTCCAGCGCGTCCAGCCGGGCCAGACGGAACTCGCGGCCGCCCACCCGTTGGGTCGCGCGGCTTCCGAAGCTGTCGTTCATGGGACCTTCTCCTCAGGATCTGTCAAGGGGTCGCAGGCGACGCGCGCGGGAACCCCGAGCGCCCGCCGGCCCCAAAGATATCAGCTCAATTCGATTTCTCACAGAGGCGGAGGCCGGGTAAGATGAGGGCCATGTCGGTTAGCGGCTCCGATCTCATCACCCCGGTCTTGCTGATGGCCATGCCCCAGGTTCTGGACCCGTTCTTCAATCGCAGCGTCGTGCTCCTCCTCCACCACGAGGACGAGGGGAGCTTCGGCTTCATCCTCAACCGCCCCACCGGAATCAAGGTGAGCGAGATCCTGAAGGGGATGGAGGTCGCCTGGTCCGGCGGCGAGGAGGCGGTCGCCTATTTCGGCGGCCCGGTGCAGCCGCAGCTCGGCACGGTGCTGTTCGCGCCGGTCCTCGCCGAGAGCGGACCGGAGGACACGGCGACCGAGGTCCTCCCCGGCGTGGCGCTGACGCAGCACGTCGGCGACCTCTCCCGCCTGGCCGAGGCGCCTCCCGACCAGTTCCGCCTGATCCTCGGCTACGCCGGCTGGGGCGAGGGGCAGTTGATGCAGGAGATCCTGCGCAACGACTGGCTGACGGCGCCGGCGAGCAGCGAGCTGATCTTCGCCACCGATCCCGAGCAGGTCTGGGGCGCGGCGCTGCGCTCGGTCGGCATCGATCCGGCCGTCCTCCCCTCCTGGATCCCGGGTTCCGACTCCGAGGATTCGACGAACTGACAGCGGGCCGCCCCCCGCCCCGTCGCCCTCCGCCCGATCATGAAGACCGTCCACCACCGATCGGCTGGCGGACTGGTCGTGCGCGGCGCCAGCATCCTGCTGATCTCGACCCAGTCCGGCCGCCGCTGGCAGCTCCCCAAGGGGCACATCGAGGAGGGGGAGACCCCCGAGCAGACCGCCGTGCGCGAGGTGCGGGAGGAGACCGGCGTCACCGGCCGGGTGGTGGCGCCGCTCCCCGGGGTCGAGTACTGGTTCGTCGAGAAGGGGGCCCAGCGGGTCCACAAGCAGGTGGACTATTACCTGCTGACCTTCGTCAGCGGCGACACCGCCGACTTCGACGTCCACGAGGTCTCGGGGGCCGAGTGGTTCTCCTGGGACGAGGGGATCTCCAGGCTCAGCTTCGAGAACGAGCGGCGGGTGGTCCTGCAGGCGCGGGCGATCGTGCAGCCGGACCGCCAGGCCGCCTCCGGCCAGACGGGATCCAGCCGGACGGGATAAGATCGGCGACCGCAACCAAGGGAGGGGATCTCGATGCTTCGAGCGCTGGTGCAGATCGCGTTGAATGGCGTGGCCGTCCTGGTCGCGGCCTATCTGGTGCCGGGCATCGTCTACACCGGCACGCTGCCGTCGCTGCTGATCGTCGGCCTGGTGATCGGCCTGATCAACCTGATCGTCAAGCCGATCGTCACCTTCTTCTCCTTCCCCCTGATCCTGCTCACCCTCGGCCTGTTCTACCTGGTGATCAACGGGCTGGTGCTCTACCTCGCCGCCTGGCTCCTCCCCAACCAACTGCAGGTGAGCGGATGCGGCGCGGCGATCCTGGGCGGCCTGGTGATGGCGCTCGTCAACTGGCTCCTGCGGGCGTTCACTCCGGAGTAAGATCGGAATGCGTCCAGCCCAGGCAAGACGGGAGTCCGGCCGCGCGCGGCGGCAGCGCGCCGCGGAGATCCTGGCGCGGCTGCGGCAGGCGTACCCGGAGGTCCGGCTGGCGCTCGACTTCCAGAGTCCCCTCCAGCTCGTGATGGCGACCGTGCTCGCCGCCCAGTGCACGGACGAGCGGGTCAATCAGGTGACCCCGGCGCTCTTCCGGCGCTATCCCACCGCCCGCGACTACGCGGCGGCCGACCTCGCGGAGCTCGAGGAGATGGTCCGCACCACCGGCTTCTTCCGCAACAAGGCGCGGGCGCTGAAGAACCTGGGGACGGCGCTGGCCGCCGAGCACGGCGGCGAGGTGCCGGCGAGCCTGGAGCTGCTGGTGGCGCTGCCCGGGGTGGGGCGGAAGACCGCCAACGTCGTGCTGGGCAACGCCTTCGGGCTCAACGAGGGGGTCGCGGTCGACACCCACGTCCAGCGCCTCTCGCGCCGGCTCTTCCTCACCGAGGAGACCGACCCGGAGAAGATCGAGCGCGACCTGATGGCGGTCCTGCCGCGGGAGGAGTGGACGCGCTTCGCCCTGCTGCTCCAGGATCACGGCCGGAAGATCTGCAAGGCGCGCAAGCCCGAATGCGCCATCTGCCCGGTGGCGGACCTCTGCCCGTCGGCGGAAGTTTGAGGCGTATGGGGCGAGGAGAACGGATCATGAGTGAAGCGAAGAAGACCGCCGTCGTCACCGGCGCCAGCGCCGGCATCGGCGCCGCCACCGCCCGCGCGCTCGCTGGAGCGGGCTTCAGCGTCGTCCTCGGCGCCCGCCGGCTCGACCGCCTGCGCGAGGTGGCCGGGCCGCTCGGCGCCACCGCCCTGGAGCTCGACGTGACCGACGCCGGCAGCGTCGCGGCCTTCGCCTCCCAGCTCCCCCCCGCGGTCCACCTGCTGGTCAACAACGCCGGCGCGGCCTACGGGCTCGACCGCATCGAGGACGCCCGCGACGAGGACTGGATCGGCATGTGGGAGACCAACGTCCTCGGCGTGCTGCGCCTCACCCGCGCCCTGCTCCCCGCCCTCAAGGCTTCCGGGGATGGGCACGTGATCAACCTCGGCTCGATCGCCGGCTTCGAGACCTACGCCGGCGGGGCGGGCTACACCGGCAGCAAGCACGCGGTGCGGGCGTTCACCCGCACGCTGCGGCTGGAGCTGCTGGGGCAGCCGGTGCGGGTGACCGAGGTCGATCCCGGCCTCGTCGAGACCGAGTTCTCCCGGGTCCGCTTCGCCGGCGACGAGGAGCGGGCGAAGGCGGTCTACCGCGGGCTCGAGCCGCTGACCTCCGAGGACATCGCCGACTGCGTCGTCTGGGCGGCGACCCGCCCGTCCCACGTCAACATCGACGAGATCGTCGTCCGCCCGCGCGACCAGGCGACCGCCACGATGGTGAACCGGCGGGAGCCCGCGAAGTCCCAGGCTTGAGGCCCCGGACCGCTCTTCCTCCTCGCCGTGGCTCCTGCGCCGTCCTCGCCGGGTGCGCGCACAAGGACCTCACGGCGCCCGAGCTCTACTCGACCTACTGCGCCCGCTGCCACGGCGAGCAGGGGAAGGGCAAGGGGGACCCCGAGGACCTCAAGCTCTACCCGCACCTGAACCTGCTCACCTCGCCGATGGTGCGCGGCGGCGACCGCGCGGCCGTGCGCCAGCGCATCCGCGAGGGGTACGGCCCGATGCCCGGCTTCGCCCGGCGCCTCACCCCCCAGGAGCTCGAGCGGCTCGTCGACTTCACCTTCCAGCTCGCGCCAACCTCCAAGGAGAGACCCTGACATGGACCCGCAACGCCTGAAGGACGCCTACCAGAAGCTGCAGAGCCTCGACGAACGGATGAGCCACAAGATCCGCCCGCGGCCGGGCGGCGCCCTCGTCCGGCCGACCACCGAGCAGCTCGAGGTGACGGTGCGCGACCTCGCCAACTACACGCTCGAGCTCCGCGAGGTCGTCCAGGAGCTGTTCCTCTCGATCGCCTCGAAGCCGAGCGCTCCGCCACGGCTCCTGAGATCGCGCCGACCAGAGATCTTTCTGGCTCCGCGATTATGACTTGACAGGTCTTTTTCGCCTGTCTATAGTTCTTCGCATGCGATCCCTGGGAATTGCCGAGCTGAAAGCGCTGCTTTCCGAAACTCTCGCGCGGGTCAAGGCGGGAGAAGAGGTCCTGGTCACCGAGCATGGGCGTCCGATCGCCCGCATCCTGCCGCTGTCGGCGGCGGCGCCGGCCGCGGCCACTCAGGAGCTGGTGCGGATGGGGCAGGTGCGGGCGCCGGAGAAGCCGCTGGACGAAGCGTTCTGGAAGCTGCCGCGCGGCGAGTACCGCACCCCTCCCAGCCAGCGGCCGCTGGACGACCCTGACGACCAGCCCGATTTGTGGGAGCTGCGGGAGGCGGTCTGAGGTTCTGGGACAGCTCGGCCCTCCTCGCCCTGGCGGTGCGGGAGCCCGCCTCCGGGAAGATCGAGCCGCTCCTGCAGCGGGACCCGGACGTGGCCTTCTGGTGGGGGGCGCCCCTGGAGTGCGGCGAGGCCCTGCTCGCCGCCCAGCGGCGGGAACGGATCTCCCCCGCCGACCTCCAGAAGGCCCGCGCTGTGATCGATCACCTGCGCGCCCGAGCCTTCGAGATCCAGCCCACCGAGGAGCTGCGCGCCCGCGCCCTGCGCATCCTCTCCGTCCATCCGCTGGGGGCCGCCGCCGCCCTGGAGCTCGCCGCCGCCCTGATCTGGTGCCGCGAGCGCACCCACGGCGCCACCTTCGTCTCCCTCCACTCGCCGCTCCGCCTCGCCGCCGCGCTCGAAGGCTTCCGCGTCCTCCCCTACGCCGACGAGGTCCACGCTCCGGACCCCGAGCCCTGACCCCTTTGGAAGGCGGAGGGTGGTGTACCCTCCCTCCGCCATGCCCGCGCCGCTCCCCATCGACGAGGTCCTGCCCGAGCTGATCGCGGCCCTGCGCCAGGGGTCCGCGGCCGTGCTCATCGCGCCCACCGGCGCGGGGAAGACGACCCGCGTGCCCCCCGCCCTGCTCGCTTCGGGGATCGGCGGCGGCCGGCAGATCGTCATGCTCGAGCCGCGGCGGATCGCCGCCCGCGCCGCCGCCCGCCGGATGGCCGAGGAAGGCGGCTGGACGCTCGGCCGCGAGGTGGGCTACCAGGTGCGCTTCGAGCGCAAGGCGGGGCCCGAGACCCGGATCCTGGTGGTGACCGAGGGGATCCTCGTCCAGCGCCTGCAGGCCGATCCCTTCCTGGAGGGCGTGGGCGCCGTGATCTTCGACGAGCTCCACGAGCGCGGCCTGCAGACCGACCTCTCCCTCGCCATGGCCCGCCGCGTCCAGCGCGAGGTGCGCCCCGACCTGAAGCTCGTCGCCATGTCCGCCACCCTCGATCCCGGCCCGGTGGCGGCCTTCCTCGGGAACTGTCCGACGATCGAGAGCCGGGGACGGCTCCACCCGGTGGACATCCTCTATCTAGATCGCCCGGACGACCGCCCCCTGCCGGCCCAGATCGCCGCCGGGGTGCGGCGGGTGCTGGCGGCGACCCCCGGGGACGTGCTGGCCTTCCTCCCTGGCGTCGGAGAGATCCAGCGGAGCGCCGAAGCGATCACTGCGATGTCCGGCCTGGCCGCCGAGCAGGATCTGGCCGTCCTGCCGCTCTACGGCGACCTGCCGGCCGAGCGGCAGGACGCGGTGCTGCGCCCCTCTGGACCGGCGCAAGGTCGTGCTGGCGACCAACGTCGCCGAGACCTCGATCACCGTCGACGGCGTCACCGCGGTGGTGGACTCCGGGGCCGTCCGCCGGCTGCGCTTCGATCCGGCCACCGGGCTCGACCGCCTGGAGTTGGGGAGGATCAGCCGCGCCTCGGCCGACCAGCGCGCCGGCCGCGCCGGCCGCCAAGCCCCCGGGATCTGCCTCCGCCTCTGGCCCGCCTGGGAGCAGGCGACCCTCCCGGAGCGCGAGACACCGGAGATCGCCCGCGTCGACCTCGCCGGCCCGGCGCTCCAGCTCCTCGCCTGGGGGGAGCCCGACCTCGCCGCCTTCGACTGGTTCGAGCCCCCCGATCCGGCGGCGCTGGCGACCGCCACGCTCCTGCTCCGGCAACTCGGCGCAGTGAACGATCGTGGCGTCACCGCGCTGGGCCGGACGATGGCCCGCCTGCCGGTCCACCCGCGCCTCGGCCGCCTCCTGATCGAGGGGCAGCGCCGCGGCCGCACCCGCGAGGCCGCCCTGCTGGCCGCCCTGCTCTCCGAGCGGGACCCGTTCCCGCGCGCCCCCCGGGGCGCCGGACCCCGCCGCGCCTCGCGCTCCGACCTCCTCGACCGCCTCGACGCCCTGGAAGCGTTCGAGCGCCGGAACGCCTTCGCAGGGGACCTGAACGCCGGCGCGGCCCGCTATGTCCTGCGAGCCCGGGACCAACTGCTGGAGCTGACGAAACGGGAGCTGGCGGCCGACGGCGGGGAGGGAGAGGGAACGGAAGACTCCCTCCTCCACGCCCTCCTCGCCGCCTATCCGGACCGCGTCGCCCGCCGCCGCGAGCCGCGCAGCCCCCGGGGCGTCATGGTGGGCGGCCGCGGGGTGCGCCTCGCCGACGAGAGCGCCGTGCTCGAGGCGCCGCTCTTCCTCTGCGTCGAGCTCGACGCCGGCAGCTCCGGCCCGCTCTCCGAGGCGCTGGTGCGGAAGGCCTCGGAGGTCGAGCCCGCGTGGCTCCCCGCCGAGCGCCTGCGGACTACGATCGACCTGGAATTCGACGAGTCCCGCGACCGGGTCGCCGCCTGGAAGCGGACGCGCTACGAGGATCTGATCATCGCCGAGGCCGAGGTGCCGCCGCCGGACGCGGCCGGGACCGCGCGGGTCCTCGCCGCGGCCGCCGCCGAGCGGCTCGACCGCGCGCTCCCCCTGGACGAACCCGAGGTGGCCGCCTTCCTCGCCCGCGTCCGCAGCCTCGCGGACTGGATGCCCGAGCTGGCTCTCCCGCGGTTCACCGACGGCGCGCTCCGCGATCTCCTCCCCGCCCTCGCCGCCGGCCGCAAATCCTTCGCCGAGCTGCGGCGGGCGCCGCTGCTCGACGTCCTGCACGGAGCCCTCTCCTATCAGCAGCTCGAAGCCGTGCGCCGGGAGGCCCCCGAGCGGCTGGAGGTGCCGAGCGGCAGCCAGATCCGGATCGCCTACGAGCCAGGCAAGCCGCCGGTGCTCGCCGCCCGCATCCAGGAGATGTTCGGCCTCGCCGAGACCCCGCGCGTGGCCGCCGGGCGGGTCCCCGTGCTCCTCCATCTGCTCGCCCCGAACGGCCGTCCCCAGCAGGTCACCCACGACCTGCGCAGCTTCTGGGAGAACACCTACCGCCAGGTCCGCAAGGAGCTCGCCGGCCGCTACCCCAGGCACGCCTGGCCCGAGGACCCCTGGAACGCCAAGCCGCAGAGAAGGCCGCAGCGGCGCTGAACCTCGATCGTCCACCGCAGCGCCGTGGCAATCCGCCGGAAATCCTCGATCTCCTTCCAGCGCAGCCCCCGCCCGGCACGGCCGGCGAGCCAGCGGTCCAGCACCTGGTAGCCGCCGATCCGGTACTCCCAGACCTCGCGGGAGATCCCCTCGAACGCCTGCCCCCCGGCGTTGACGATCACCCGGTCGTCCTGGTGCTCGCGGCGCCCGTCCAGATGCCCGAGACCCTGCCCCTCGAAGCGGACGCCGGGCCGCTCCAGGCGGTCCGAGCGCAGGAGGTGGAGATCGATCAGGACCGCGCCGAGCCCCGCCAGCTCCAGGAAGGCGCCGCGGTCCGGCGGCAGCGGGATGCGCGGGAAATCCGCCCGCAGGAGATCGGCGTACCGCCGCCGGTAGGGAGGGCTGTAGAGGACCGCGTAGACGTACTGCAGGATCAGCTCCGGCGAGGGCTCCTCGCCCAGGCGGCCGGCGAGGAGGCGGAGGAAGGCCGGATCGAGGTTGGCGAGGCGGCCGGCGCCGTCCAGCCGCGGCTCCGGGTGGAGATAGAGCGGGAAGGCGGAGTTGATGTCGAACGCGCTCACCGTCTTGTGGGCGATGATCGTATCGGTCACCAGCGCGCCCGGCTCCTCCTTGCCCTGCCGGGGCACCACCAGCCCCAGGTTCCCCGGGATCAGCAGGTGCTTCATCGTCTCGGTGCGGGAGCGTTCGACGACGTAGTCGGCGTAGAAGATCTGCCGCCAGTCGAAGGGGCGGAAGAGGATGCGGCGGAATTTCGCCTGCCAGTCCGGATCGGTCCGCAGCCTCCGGCGCGCCTCTTCCAGCCGGCACCGCCCGCGGTCGACCGCGCCCCACTCCTGCCGGACGAGGTCGGCGTGCACGATCTCGCTCCGCAGCCGCCCGACCCGCCGCCCGAGCTCCGCCGGATCGGTGTCGATGGCGAAGGCGTCGCGGCCGGTGACGATCCCCACCGAATGCTCGGGGAAGATGTCGGTGAGCGGCACGCCCAGGCCGTACTCCGCCTCCAGGGCGGCGTCGCGCGGCGCGAACAGGAAGGCCGGCCCGCGCGGCGCGATCTCCGTCCAGGCGGTGGTCTCGACGTCGTGCTCCCCCAGCCAGCGGAGCTTGGCGGACCGGCTCCCCCAGAGATCGGCCCGCCGCACCTGCTTCGGCAGGCCGGGCCGCTTGACCAGGATCGCCACCGCGGCCCCCTGCCGCACGTCGGTGAAGACATTGGCGTCGGCCGAGCCGTCCGGCGCCCGCTCCTTCTTCTTGCCGTTGCCGTGGAGGTCGAGGAGATACATCTCGTCGAAGCTCGCGAGGAGCGACCGGCGCAGGCCCCGGAAGGTGGGGCTGTCGAGGTAGCCGTGGCTGGTCACCAACGCCACGATCCCCTCGCCGGCCTCGTCGATCTTCCGCTGGGCGAAGCGGAGGAACTTCACGTAGTCGTCCTGCAGCCACTTCGGGTTCCTGTCGCCCAGCGGCTGGCCGTCGATCCGGTCGTACCCTTCGACCCGATGGCCCCGGTTCGCCGAATGCCCCGACCAGGGGGGATTTCCCAGGATGACGGTGATCCGCGCGTCCTTCTTGATCCCGCACGCCAGACGGGACTCCCGCGACAGCGCCGCCGTCCCCGGGATCGTCGACTGCGCCAGATCCTCCATCTCCAGGGTATTGGTCAGATAGAACGGCACCCGCTCCCCCTCCCGCAGCGGCCGGCCCAGCTCCTCCAGGATCAGGCTCATCTTGAGATGGCCGATGGCGTAGGGGGCCATCATCAGCTCGAAGGCGTGGAAGTCCCGCAGCAGGTGATCGCTCACCAGGGCGGGCACGCCGCCGCCCCCCGCCGTGGTCCGCACCTCCTCGACGGCGCAGCGGATCGCCTCGACGACGAAGGTCAGCGTGCCCGCCGCCGGATCGAGGAGGGTCACGGTCGGGTCCGCGAGGCCGTCCCGCCGGCCGAGCCGCGTCTGGAGCAGCCGGTGGACGGAGCGGACGACGTAGGAGACCAGCTCCGGCGGCGTGTAGTAGACGCCGCGCTTCCTGCGCAGCTCGCGGTCGTAGTGGCGGAGGAAGGTCTCGTAGAAGTCGAGCACCGGGTCCCGCCCGCGCTGGAGCGAGCGCTCCAGCATGGCGCGCACGGAGGAGCCGGCGAGCAGGCCGACGATCTCGTCCACGATCCAGGCGATCTCCGGGTGCGGATCGGCGAGCGAGATGTAGCGGAAGGCGTCGCGCAGCACGCCGCTGGTGGCCGGGATGCTCTCCGCCGCGATCCGCCGGTCGAAATCGCCGGGCGCCCGCCAGCGGGCGGCGAGGAGGCCGTAGGAGAGGGTCTGGGCGTAGAGATCGGCGAACTCCTCGTGGGTGAGCCCGGCGAGGAGGTGCTCCGAGAAGGCCCGATAGAAGCCGGAGAGGTCCGAGGCCCCCTCCGCGTCCGCTTTCAGCAGCTCGCCGATCCGCTCCGCCAGGAGGCGGGTGCGAAACGCCATCCTCGGCGCCAGCTCCGCGGCCGAGGAGCTGGCCGGCGGAGAGAAATCGCAGAACAGGTCCAGCAGGGAGAGGAGCGGCTCCGGCCCTCCAGCCGAGGCGGCCGATGTCGACGCGGGCGGCCATCTCCTTCCCCCGGTAGAGCCGCAGCTCGCGGAAGTTGGTGAGCAGGAGATTGGGGAAGGCCGATCGATAGCGCTCGACCTGCTCGGTGTTCGCCGACCGGTCCAGATCCGTCCCCGGCCGTTTCGCCTCGACGTAGCCGGCGATCCGCTCCCCCCGCCAGCACCTGGAAGTCGAGCAGGCAGTCCCGGGTCTTGCGCGGCAGCATCGTCACCTGGAGATCGCTCGTCCCCCGGCGCTCCGCGTAGCCATCGAAGAGGTCGATCAGATGAGGGTAGAAGCTCTCCTCCCGCGCGTCCCCCCGCCGCTCCGTCCTCGGCGATCCGGTCCAGATACTCGTGCGGAAAGCCGAGGGGTTGCGGCTGGAGACGACGAATCGCGGCCCGGGAGGTCGGCATGGAGAGACATTGTAGTCTCTGTCTTCTCCATACGCGACCTTCATAGCCTCTCAGAAGAGATCAAGGTGCGGAAAGCGGCAACCTCCGTCAGCTCTCCTCCCCGTCCTCTCCCCCGGTCTCCTCCCCGGCCTCCTCCCCCAGGCTGCTCGGCTCCAGCGAGCGCAGCCAGTCGAGCAGCTCGCGGGCGCGTTCCGTCTCGCCGAGGCGGTGCGCCTGGGCGGTGGCGGCGACGACCAGGGCCAGCGCGGAGCCGTTGGGCTCGAGCTCGCTGGGCAGGCGGGTGATCCCGGGGTGATCGGCGAGCGCCTGCCGCACGATGGCGAGGCCGCGCTCGAGGAGCGGGCGCAGCAGCGGCCGGTCCAGGAAGGCGTAGCGGTCCGCGGCGAGCTCGGAGGTGGCATGGGCCACGTCCTCCAGGATGTCGACGCTGTCGAGGGCCACCGGATTCTCCACCAGGACCTCGAGCCAGCGCTCGGCGCGGTCCTCGTCCCAGGGGTCCCAGTCCTCGTCCTCCTCGGCCTCCGGATCGGCCAGGGGCGGGTAGAACGCCGCCTCGAACTCCGCCTCCACCTCGCGCAACGACGCGGAGGGGATCAACCGGCCGGCTTGCGGTCGTCCGCGACGGCCTCGATCCCATAGAGCGCCGCCGGCGGCTCCGCCCTGGCGAGCCACGCCTCGAGCCGATGGATGTGGTCCGTGACCTCGTCGCCGAAGGAGAACCGGAGCTGGGTCTCCTCCGCGTTCTCCCCCACCCGGGCCAGGAACTCGAACCCCTGCTCCGACAGGTCCCCTTCCTTCAGCCGCCCCCGCCAGTAGCGCGCCTTCTCGGCGGCCTCCGCCGTCCGCCCCTCGGCGAGCAGCAGGCTCACCTCGAGCGGTCCGAGCGCCGGGCTCTCGGGATCGTCCTCGCGCGCGCGGTCGAGCGAGACCCAGGCCTCCTCCATCTCCCCCTCGACGGCGTAGGTCCGCGCCAGGTTCTCCCAGAGCACGGCGCGCAGGGGGGGCCGGAGATCGCGCGCCAGGCGCTCCGCCTCCTCCCAGCGCTCCTCCTGGAGGTCCAGGGCATCGTAGGCTTCGAGCAGCGTGTTGAGCGCCGCCGAGTCCCGCTCGTCCAGCCGCTCCGGGCGCTCGAACAGCGGGCGGACCAGCGCCAGCGCCCGGGCCGCGTCGCCGTTGTCGAGCAGGCCGGTGGCGACGTCGCCGAGGATCGGGCGCGGCACCCGGCCCGACACCCCCATCGCCTCCACAGCCTCCAGGGGGAGCTCCTCGGCCACCAGCATCCAGACCCCTTCGGCGTCGAGGGCGGGCGCGCCCTCGGCCCATTCGGCGCAGCACTTCTTGTACTTCTTTCCCGAGCCGCAGGGGCAGGCGTCGTTGCGCTCCGGCCTGGCGATCGGCCGCGGGCGGAAGCCGTTGTCCGGCAGCGGCACGGAGTTCCAGAGCGAGCGGCCGAACTCGGTCGCGAACCCCCTGCGGGCCTGATCGTCGGGCAGTTGCTCGAACAGCCCCGGCAGCAGGCGCGGAGCCTCCGCCTGCATCCAGGCGAGGAAGGCCTCGCCGTCCGCCAGCCGCAGGGCCTCGCTCACCGCCTGCCGCAGGAACTGGGAGAACTCCTCGTACTGCTCTTCTCCGATCTGCTCTTCGTCGTCCATGAGTGACACCTCTCGGTGGATCTGTTTTTCGGGCGTAAACCTCCCCGCTCCGCCATCGTATTAGAAGCAGAGCGCCTCCGCGCTCTCCAATCCGACCAAGGAGCCCATCATGAATCTCCAATTCCCAGGCGCCCGCCTCGCCGCCGGCGCCCTGCTGCTGAGCCTCGCCGCCCCGCCGGCCCGCGCCGCGGCTCCGGCCGCCACGTCCGGCCTCGCCGACTATGCCGATAAAGCCCTCGCCGCCGTCTACCCCGCCGGCCAGCCGGGGGCGGCGGCGATCGTGGTCAAGGACGGCAAGGTGTTGCTCCGCAAGGGGTACGGGATGGCCAACCTCGAGCTCGGGGTGCCGAGCTCCCCCGAGATGGTGTTCGAGCTCGGCTCGGTCACCAAGCAGTTCACCGCCGCGGCGATCCTGCTGCTCCAGGAGCGCGGCAAGCTCAGCGTCACGGACGACATCGGCAAGTACCTGCCGGACTTCCCCACCCACGGCCAGACGATCACCATCGAGCACCTGCTCACCCACACCTCCGGCATCCCGAGCTACACCGGGCTGCCCGAGTGGTACGCCAAGGTCCGCGAGGACCTCGAGCCCGCCGAGGTGATCGCGCTGTTCAAGGACAAGCCGCTGGAGTTCAATCCCGGCGAGCGGTGGGCCTACGACAACTCGGGGTTCTTCCTCCTCGGGGCGATCATCGAGAAGGTCTCGGGGCAGAGCTATGAACAGTTCGTCGAGCAGGAGATCTTCCAGAAGCTCGGCATGACTCACAGCCGGTACGGACATCCGGACGAGCTCATCCCCCGGCGGGCCAGCGGCTATTCCAAGGACGACAAGGGGTTCCACAACGCGGACTACATCAGCATGTCCTCCCCCTACGCCGCCGGCGCCCTGGTGTCCACGGTGGACGATCTGGCGATCTGGGACCGGGCGCTCAGCGGCGAGACGCTGCTCAGGAAGGCTTCCCTCGACCGCATGTTCACCACCGCGAAGCTCAAGTCCGGCCTCCCCGTCGGCTATGGCTATGGCATGGGGGTGCTCGACCTCGCCGGCCGGCGGGTCCAGATGCACGGCGGCGACATTCCCGGCTTCACGACCGTCGTCGCCCGCGCCCCCGAGGAGCGGCTCTTCGTCGCCATCCTCTCCAACAACGACGCCTCGGATCCGCGGCCGGACGACGTCGCCCTGCACATCGTGGCCAAGGCGCTCGGCCAGCCGTTCGAGGAGATCAAGACGATCCAGCTCGACCCCAGGGCGCTGGCCGACTACCCCGGCGTCTACCGGTTCGACGAGAAGACCACCCGCGCCATCACCCAGGAGGGGGGAAGCTGTTCGCCCAGCGCGGCGGCGGCGAGAAGCAGGAGCTCGCGGCCACCGCGCCCGACGAGCTCATCTATACGGACCGGATGAACCGCCTCCACTTCCGGCGCGACGCCCAGGGGAAGGTGACCGGCGTCGATTTCCAGCCGCTCTCCGGCATCCCCCAGACCGGCACCCGGACCAGCGACCCGCTCCCCCAGGAGCGCCAGGCGGTCAAGGTGGATCCGTCGATCTACGACGCCTACGCCGGCGAGTACGAGCTGGCGCCCACCTTCTCGATCGCCGTCACCCGCGAAGGGGACCGGCTCTTCGCGCAGGCCACGGGGCAGCCGAGGTTCGAGATCTTCCCCGCCTCCGAGAGCCGCTTCTTCCTCAAGGTCGTGGACGCCGAGATCGAGTTCCTCCGCGGCGCGGACGGCCAGGTGACCGGGCTGGTCCTCCACCAGGGCGGGCGCGACATGCCGGGGAAGCGGAAGTAAGAGAACCGCCATTTTTTCGAAGATGTCTCGCATTTGCCCGCTGGCGGCACTGAGCAGAAGACTCGAACATCAGTCTGTGGCGAGTGGCCTCTGGGGCTGCTGTCGGGACATCTATGTGGTTTTATCCTAGGGGAGAACAGAATGCGAAAGATGATTTGCGGAGGGTTCGCGGCGCTGCTCGTGGCCGGCTCGATGGGGGCGCAGGCCCAGACGCGCACGGTCGAGGGGCACGTCGTCACCGGCGTCAACCGGTTTCCTCAGCGAGCCGGTCTTCAGCCTCGGGCAGTTCGGTCCGGCCGGGTTCAACGACATCGGGGCCTACAACCCCAACGGCGGCGAGGCGCTGCCGCTGACCGCGGCCACGCCGCTCAACACCGTGCTGGCCTCGCTCGTCGATCCCGGCTTCCTGGCCGCCTTCCACGTCGACCCCAACACGGTCGATCCCAGCACCCTGAACATTCCGATGCGTGACGTCGGCGTCTATGTCGCGCCCGACGGCACCCGCGCGCCGGTCAAGGACATCTTTTCCACCCCCCAGATGACCCCCAGCCGGGCGCATTCCAAGACCGGCGCGATCACCCTCGGCAAGTGGCTCGAGGCCAAGGGCACGGCGACGATCCGCTGCAACAAGCAGTCCGCCACGCTCAAGATCGAGATGACCGGGCTGATCGAGCGCGCCCTCTACGACGTCTGGGGGGTGATGCTGACCGCCAACGGGCCGGCGCCCATCTGCCTGGGCGGCTCGCCCTGCGCCTTCGTCACCGACGAGCGGGGGCAGGCGACCTTCAAGACGTCGCTGAACTTCTGCCCCTACAAACTGCGCGCGACCGAGGTGCCGCTGGGCCAGATCGAGGTCCTCTACCACGCCGACCACGCGCTGTACGGCTTTCTGCCCGAGCTCTTCGCCATCGGCTACCCGCCGGGCATCGTCTCCTTCAGCCACCTCGACTTCCCGGTCAGCTCCACGCCGCTCAACTGATCCGGCTTCGCCGGGGGAGGCTTTCCTCCCCCCGGCGTATCGTGCGGTTGCTGCGCCCCTCACGATACCGGCTGGACGATGAAATCCGCCCGCACCTCGGCGCGAGGCGTGTCCCCCAGCGCCTCGCAGACCTCGTGGAGCTCCTCGACGTGCTCGGGCCCGAGTTCCAGCGCGTGCTCGTCGGGCTGCCAGGTCGTGCCGAGCGGATAGAGCCGCCCCGGCCTCGCGGCTCATCTCGATGTGGCACCCGAGCACCCAGGATACCGGATGGGCGCGGGCGAAGGCGGCCAGCCGCGCGGCGCTCGCCCGGTAGGCGGGCCAGTCGCGGACCGTGAGGAGCCCCGGATAGAGCAGGTCGCCCGTGAAGAGGGTCCGCGTCGCCTCGTCATGGAACGCGACATGCGCCGGCTCGTGGCCGGGGATGGGAAAGACCGTCAGGCGCCGGCCGCCGAGATCGATCGACCCGGTTCCGTCCGGCCAGCCGTCGATCCCGAAGGCGGCCCGGACGCTCTCCAGGTCCGCGCCGACGATCTCGGTGTTGGGCCGCGCCGCCAGCAGCGCAGTCGCCGAAGATGTGGTCGCCGTGGCTGTGCGTATGGGCGACCCGGAGGTGGATGCCCGCCGCCCCTCTTTCAGCCAGGATGCCTTCGACCGCCTCGCGGATGGGCAGCGGCCGGCCGTCGTCCGGCTCCGCGCCGCTGTCGAGCAGGAGAGCCATGCGGCCGCCGAAGAGCAGATAGAGGAACGGCGCCTCGAAGCTGTAGCACTTGTTCTCCCGGAGCGCGTAGGTGTCGCCGTCGAGCCGGTGGATCTGGAACGCCGGGTTCTCGTCCCGCCGGCAGTCCGGGCTGCCGTGAATCCATCGCGCGGGGAAGTTCATCCCCCGATTCTACGGGAAAGCCCGAAACGAAAAGAACCCCGGCGCCAGCCGGGGTTCCCCTTCCGATCGATCCGGCGGTGTTCTTACCGCGTCTTGACGCACGAGCGGGTCAGGTTCGACCACTCGTACTGGTAGCCGAAGCCGCCGGTGCCGATGAACGGAGCGGGCGACCAGGCGCACTTGTCGTCGGCCTCGTTGCCGCTGCGGTCGATACCAGGCGTTCAGGTCCGGATCGGTCACCGCCTCGCGGGTCTCGTGGCAGACGAAGTGCTCCTGATTCTGCGCGTCCGTCCAGCCCGCGACCTTGCAGCCGCTGCAGCTCGGATAGGGCTCGATCGAGTACTTCACGTCGTTGCCGCCGTTGGTGAAGTGGCCGTGGTAGGCGCAGTAGGAGAGGCTCGGTCCGCCGCACGAGGTGCTCGCGCCGCTCGAGGAGTACGAGGAGCTCGGGAGGACGACCTCGTAGATCGTGCTGCCGTTGAAGGCATGGGTCGACAGGTAGGACGCGACCTTGGCCTGGACGGCGGCGTCGGTGACGTTGGTCGGCGGCGTCGAGGTGTCGAACACGTCGGCGGTGCCGGAGGCGAGGTTCGTCAGCGCGATCCCGGAGTACTGCGTGATGGTGTTGTACTCACCGGTGGCGCCGAACTGGTTGCGGAAGAGCTGTATCTGCTGGGCGTAGGCGAAATCGGGGGAGGCGGCGTTGCTGAAGCTCGGCCCCCAGAAAATGAACACCACCTTGGCCGAGGTGATCACCGGTCCGCCATGGTTCACGATGTTCGTACCGGCCTTGACGGGGACCTTGCCGCCACGCGTCGGCATGTAGATGACGTGGTCCGCATCCGCGAACCGCTTCAGCTCCGGCTGCTTCCCGGCCGGCGCGGCGTTCGCGGAGACGGCCACCAGTCCGCACGACAGCATCAACACACACTTCAAAAAATTGCTCTTCATGACTTGCAAACCTCCGAGACAGAAGTGACACCTGCAGAGCCGGCGGCTCCCACCATGAGAGCTGTGACCCCGAGGCAACCGACAGGAGACGGTGGAAGCCGTCTCGTAAACAACTGAATCGAGAGGGGTGCCCGAATGGGTGCAAAGCGGCACCGGTACCCCGGGGACCCAGCCGCAATCCGTGGCGGGCCCTATAAAAGTTAGGTGTAAAGAGTTGGTAAAAGCGAGCCGCTTTTTTCTGATTTCGTGGAAATGAGAGGATCTTTATCTATATCTTGTATATACAACTAGCCACGGATCGTTCGCGCGTAGCCATTTTCGGCGATCAGCGCGCCCATCTCGTCGTAGGCGTCCGGCTCCTGGGGCGCCCAGGTCGCCAGCCCATCCACGTACCGGGTGTACATGGAGAAAGCCGCCGCGATCAGCACCGTGTCATGGATGGCCTTGTCGTCGGCTCCCGCTTTCCGCGCCCGCGCCACGTCCTCCGCGGTGACCAGCCGGCCGTCCAGCCGCACCTTGCCGGCGATCTCTAGCAGCGCCTGCAGCTTCTCGCTGACCGGAGCCTGGGCGCCCTTCGAGAGGACCGAGTCGACCATGTCGCTGGCGGTGCCGAGCAGGTGGCGTGCCGTCGAGGCGTGCAACTGCGTGCAGAAGTTGCACTGGTTGCCCGCCGACACGTAGGCCGCGATCATCTCCCGCTCGCCCGGCGCCAGCGACGAGGGTCCGCGCAGCAGCGTATCGGCCAGCCCGTTCAGGTGCTTCTCGGTGTCGGGGTACGCGACCATCGGCCCGACGATACCGGGAAGGCCCTCTGGCAGCTCAAT
>CAVXIG010000053.1:0-45422 GCA_963761645.1 uncultured Acidobacteriota bacterium | reverse complement strand
TACTCCCCCTTCTGCACCGCCTCGATCATCTCCAACTGGCTGACGTCGCCGTCGTTGGCGGCGGATTCGGTCCAGCAGGCGATCTGCGGGCCGGTCATCTTCCCCACCGGCTCCAGGCGGGCGTCTTCGTAGCCCCAGAGATGGGTGTCGACCAGGTACTGGGAGCGCGAGAGGATGGTCCCCCGGCAGAGCCGCGATTTGGCCTCGCCGGCGGGCTCGGCGGTCTCGCGCCGCAGCCGCTCGTTCAGGGTCTCGATCACCCGGTTGGGGATCAGGTGCGCGTCTCCGGGGTAGATGTAGCCGAAGAGGATCAGGTGGGCCAGCAAGACCCGCCAGCCGCCGTTGGGCTCGAAACGGCGCAGCAGGCGGTCCCAGTCGAGCTCCCCGGAACGGGCGTGGAGGACGTGGGCGACGTCGGCGCCGTCGAAGCGCTCGCGCTCCATGATGAAGGACTTGGACCAGATCATCTCCTCGGCCGGGATCAGCCGGGTGCGGTAGTCGAGCACGGTCTCCTCGACCGCGTGCTCGAACCACTGCTCGTCGACGCGGGCGACGCCGTTGCCGGAGCTGAAGATCACGTCCACGAAGTCTTCCCCCAGGTACCCCTTGCCCAGCCAGTGGGAAAAGGTGCGCTCGGTCTTCCACCCCTTGCGGAGGAAGACCTCCAGCGCATTGTCGAAGTCCTCGGGGCGGACGAACACGTCGAAATCTTTGGTGTGCCGCTCGATGCCCGTATAGCGGGCGTATGCGTAGGCACCGCCGACCAGAAAGGGGACCTTGGCGTCGTCGAAGGCGCGCATCGCCTCGCGGTAGAACTCCCGGGTCTCGGCGCTGAGTATTTCCTGGGTCGAATCCTGAGCCGGAGGGGCCGGGGTCACAGTCTGGGTCGTCATCGAATCCTCCGCGTCTGAGGCTCTGGCGCAGCAGCAAGAGGCATACCAGTTCGCGAGCTCTGGCATGCCTCTTGAACCTCCGGCACGAGCGAGGGAGGACGAGATGAGCGAACGAAACGGAACGGTGCGCATTGGCGCGCTCGGGGATCTGCATTACACGCGGACTCCGGAGGCTTCGGTGCGCGAGGTGCTGGCCCAGGCGGGGCGGGAGTGCGACGTGCTGGTGCTCTGCGGCGACCTGACGGATCATGGGCTGGTGGAGGAGGCGCGCGATCTCGCCCGCGAGATCCATTCGACGGTCAGCGTGCCGGTGATCGCCGTGCTCGGCAATCATGATTTCGAGGGCGGGCACCAGGAGGAGATCAAGAAGGTGCTCTGCGACAGCGGCATCCGGGTGCTGGACGGCGAGGCGACGGAGGTCAAGGGGGTGGGGTTCGCCGGGGTGAAGGGGTTCTGCGGCGGCTTCGGCCGGGGAGCGCTCGGGCCGTGGGGGGAGACGATCATCAAGGAGTTCGTCCGCGAGGCGGTGGACGAGGCGCTGAAGCTGGAGGCGGCGCTCGCCCGGCTGCGCGGCAAGCCCCGCATCGCCGTGCTCCACTATTCGCCGATCCAGGAGACGGTGGAGGGGGAGCCGGTGGAGATCTTCCCCTTCCTCGGCTCCAGCCGCCTCGAGGAGCCGCTCTCCCGCTATCCCGTCCAGGCCGTCTTCCACGGCCACGCCCACCGCGGCCGGCCCGAGGGCAAGACCGCCCAGGGCATACCGGTCTACAACGTCAGCCTGTCGCTGCTGCGTCAGACCTACCCCGACCGGCCGCCGGTGCGGATTTTCGAGGTCGAGGTGCCGGTGGAGGAGGCGGTCGCGAGAACGTGACCCAACGTAAATCCCCGAAAATCGAGGGATGATATAATCCTTTTGTAAGTAAAGCTTCACAATTCTCTCCTGCGAGGAGGTGTGTCCCGTGACCGGGCGCGACGCCACGTCGGCGACTGAGGAGCGGCTCCAGCTCGCTCTGGATGCCGGTCGCATGGGCACCTGGGAATGGGACCTCCTGACCGGCCTGATGATCTGGTCGGCGGGGCTGGAGCGCATCTTCGGACTGGTCCCCGGCAGCTTCGAGGGCACGATGGAGGCGGTCGGCCGGCTGATCCATCCGGACGATCGGGAGCCGGTGATGGCGGCCCTCACCGAAGCCGCCGCGGGGGGGCGCGAGCCGCATCTCGAATTCCGCATCCTGCGTCCGGACGGCGGTCTGCGCTGGGTCGAGTCCTGGGGGCGGCTGCAGGCGGACGACGCGGGGGAGCCCCGGCGGCTGGTCGGCATCTGCGCCGACCGCACCGACCGCAAGCGGATCGAGGAGGCGTTGCGCCTGCTCGCCGAGGCGAACTCGGTGCTCGCGGCCTCGCTCGATCCCGACGCGATCCTCCATGCGGTCGCCCGCCTGGCGATCCCCCAACTCGCCGACTACTGCGTGATCGACGTGATCGAGGGGGGAGTCCCGCGACGGGTGGCCGCCCATGCCATCCCCAGCCACGAGGAGCGGATCCAGCAAGCCCTCGCCTATTCGCCGGACCTCTCGCGGGAGCATCACCCCATCGCCCGGGCGATCCGCACTGGCGAGGTCCAGGTGTTGCCGGAGCTCACGCCCGAGACGTTGGCGGCCGTCTCCCTCAGCCCGGAGCACCGGGAATTCCTCGTCAGCTTCGGCATCCGGTCGCTCCTCGCCGTGCCGCTGGTAGCCCGTGGCAAGACCCTGGGCTCGATCTCCCTGATGTTCGGCGTCAGCGGCCGCGGCTACCGGGCCTGGGAGATGGCGCTCGCCGAGGAGCTGGCGCGGCGGGTCGCCCTGGCGATGGACAATCTTCACCTCTACCACGACGCGCGGCTGGCGGTGCGGGCGCGGGACCAAGTGCTGGCGGTGGTCTCGCACGATCTGCGGAACCTGCTCAACCCGATCTCGTTCGGCGTCGAGCAGCTCCAGGCCTCCGGCGTCGCCGGGGAGCGCGCGATCGAGGTCATCCGGCGCTCGGCCGTTCAGATGGAGAAGCTGATCGAGGAGCTGCTCGACGTCGCCTGCAGCGAGGAGGGGCGGCTGGTGCTCGACCGCGAGCGGCTGGACGCGGCGGAGCTGGTCCGGGAGATCGTCGAGTCGCACCTCGCGGCCGCCGAGCGGAGGGCGCTCCGGCTCGCCGCCCACGTGGCGGCCGGCACGCCGCCGGTGGAGGCCGATCGCCACCGGCTGCTGAGGGTGCTCGCCAACCTGGCGGGGAACGCCCTCAAGTTCACTCCCGCCGGCGGCCGGATCACCGTCGGCGCCGAGCCCTGGGGGGAGGCGGAGGTCCGCTTCTGGGTCGGCGACACCGGGCCGGGGATCGCCGAGGAGGACCAGAAGCATCTCTTCGTCCCTTTCTGGCAGGCGACCCCCCAGCCCCGCGGCGGCACCGGCCTCGGGCTCGCGATCGCCAAACGTATCGTCGAGGCCCATGGCGGACGGCTCTGGGTCGACTCCAGGCCGGAGTCCGGCAGCGTCTTCTCGTTTACTGTGAGAGCGGCGCGGTAGTCACCCGGTAGTCACCCGCCTCCGCTTTCGATACCATCCGGCCGATGCGGAGCAGCGAAGGGTACGTGTTCGTCCGGCGGGGGCTGCACCTCTACTACCACGTCCTGGGGGATGGGGCGGAGACGGTGCTGATCCCCAATGCCAACTGGCTGTCGGAGCTGCTGCAGCCGCTGGCCGAGGGGCGGCGCCTGATCTTCTACGATCCGCGCAGCCGCGGGCGCTCGAGCGCCGTCACCGACGGCCGCCAGCTCAGCCTGGAGGACGACGTGTCGGATCTCGAGGCGGTGCGGCGCTATTTCGGCCTGGAGAAGGTATCGCTGCTCGGCGCCTCGTACCACGCGGCGGTCACCACGCTCTACGCGCTGGAGAATCCGGAGCGGGTCGACCGCATGCTGCACGTCTGCCCGATCACGCCGCGCCGGCCGGGCGAATGGGAGCAGGAGCTGCCGACCGCGGAGGAGATGATCTTTCCGCCCGGCATCCCGCGCCTGGAGGAGATGCGGCGCGAGGGGATCGATCAGGAGGACCCGGTGGCGTACTGCCGCGCCTGGTTCACCTATTTCCTGCTGCCGGCCCAGATGGGGGAGCTGGCCGCCGCCGCCCGCTTTCCGCTGGAGGACGTCGCCTCCTTTCCCAACGAGTGGCCCCAGCACTCGATGGATGTCTATTTCCGCCAGATCGTCCCCAAGATGGAGCGCTGGGACTTCCGGCCGCGGCTCGCGGAGCTGCGCGCGCCCCTCCTGGTGATGCAGGGGACGGACGATCTGGTGCCCTCCGAGGCCTCGCGGGAGTGGGCCGCCCACGCCGCCAACGGGCGGTTCCTCGCCATCGAGGGGGCGGGCTCGCACCCGTATATCGAGAGGCCGAAGGATTTCTTCCCGGCCGCGGATACCTTTCTCAGAGGGGGGTGGCCGCGGGGGTCGGAGACCGTGCCTCGCGAAGACTGACCACCAGCGCTCCTCCCAGAAACAGGAACGTCGTTTCCCCGGCGAGCCGCACGAGCAGGCCGACGGCCAGGGGACCCCACTCAGAAAAGGCGATGGCGAGCGCGGCGACCGCCCCCTGGCCCAGGAGGACCATGGCGAGCCCGGCGGCGAGACCCCCGATCCGCTGGGGGTGAGCGCGGGCGAGGGCGGGGGCGGCCAGGAGAATCACCAGAAAGATCGGCAGGGCCTGGAGGAAGAGGACCACGGTCACGGCTCCCGGCAGGCCCGGGGGACCGGTGGCGGCGCGGAAGGCGAGGCGGAGATCGAGCCGCGAAAGGCTGGCGGTGCCGCCGAGCAGGCGGAGGATGCCGAGCAGCGCGCCGGCCGCGAGCATCGCGGGGCCGAGCCAGCGCGGGTGCCGTTCCACGGGGGATTCGGTCAACCCGAGGGAGGCCGCCAGGGCGGCGAGGCTTGCCAGGAGAGCGATCCGGGGGAGCCCGGCTGTCGCGAGAGCCAGGGCGATCCAGAGCGCGGGCTCAGAACGGTCGCGGTATGGCGCCCCTCCGCGCCTTCGGCGACGCGATGGCAGGCCGCCGCGGCCGCACCGAGGGCGAGGAGGATGAGGAGGACCGGCAGGAGTCTTGGCGGGTCGTCGCCGGGCGGGGCGGGAAGGGGCGGAAGGGCGAACGCGGGCAGGATCAGGGAGCCCAGCTCCCGCTGGCGGATGGTTTCGAGATCTCCCCGCGGCAGGCCGGGACCGTGGACGACCACCGGCACCGCGACGACGTCCGGCTCCGGGCCGGCATGGCCCCCTTGGGCGGTCACGCCATGGTCGGAGGTGACGAGGACGGTGGCCCCAGGTCCGGCGCGGGCGATCAGCCGGCCCAGCGCCGCGTCGGCCCGGTGGACCGCCGCGGCGTACTCCCGGGAGCGCCCGCCATGGAGGTGGGCGGCGTTGTCCGGGCCGCTGAGGTGGACGACGACGAGATCGTATCCCCCGGCCAGCGCGTCCAGCCCCGAGCGGAGGAGCCGGCCGTCGTCGCCGCCGATCGCTGGCTCAGCGGAACCCCCGGCGAGCCACGGCCCATAGAGGTCGGTCCAGAGCCGCGGACCGGCGGCGAAGGAGCGGCGGCCGGCGGCCTGAAGCGCCGCGAAGATCCCGCCGTCGTGTGACCGCGACGCTCCGAAGTCCTGAAGGAAAGAGGCCGGAGGGGGGACCCGCCCCTCGACGATCGAGCGGATCCCCGCCACGGTTGAAGGGATCCAGGACTCCACCCGCGCCGTCCCCCGCCTTCCATCCCGAGCCAGCCGGGTCAGGTTCGGCATCACCGCCGGATCGAGCGAGCTGTCGTCGCGGAGGGCATCGACGACGACCAGCAGCATCTTTCCTCCTCTCCCCCCGGGAGAGGCGGGGTAAGGCCTCGAAGGGGAGGACGTCCCGGCGGGCAAGGTCCCCAGCAAAGTCCCCTGATTCGCCAGCACCATCGCCAGCAGCGCCAGAGCCACCGCGTTCCCGGCCACGGCGATCCGCCGCAGCCTGTTTGTTTTCACGGGGACAAGCTCATGGGGCCGGACTGGGATTGTAGGCGCGCCCCTTCCAGCGGGCAGGCCGGCCGAGGAGCTTGCCGCCGAGGGCGCTCCACTGCAGGACCAGGAAGACCACGATCGCCAGCGGATGGAGCAGGGCGCCGTCGAGCGGCTGCCGGAACCGCCGGACGGCGGCGAGGCGGGGGAGCCAGGCCGCGAGGGTGCCGATGCCGGCGGGAATCAGGACCGCCGCCGGAACCAGCCCGGCCAGGGCGAGCCCGAGCAGGACCGGCGGCATCGCCTGGCCGGCGAGCAGCAGGACGGTGGCGGGGACGATCTTCCCCGGCGCCGCCAGCCCCTGGGTGGCGTTCTTGGCGAGCCCCCGCCAGACCTCGCCGGCGTTGCGGTACATGCGGCAGGAGGCGACGTCGGTGGCGTCGAAGAGGTCGGTCGCGAGACCCTCCCGGCGGAAGGCGCGCGGGAGGTCCACGCCGTCGTGGATCGAGGAGCGGATCGCCGCGTGCCCGCCGGCTTTTTCGTAGGCCTCCCGGCGGGCCAGGAAGAGCTGGCCGCAGCCGACGCCATAGGCCGGGTGGAGGCTGCGGCGCATCCGCGCCATCGGCAGGAAGCCGAGGAGCACGAAGTGGATCAGCGGGATCAGCAGTCGTTCGAGGAAGGTGACCGTCTCCTGCCGCGGGACCCCGCTCGACCAGATCCGCGCCGCTCGCCGCCAGGAAAGCGGCGGCGCGGGCGGCGCCGTCCGGCATCAGGCGGACGTCGGCGTCCACGAACAGCAGCAGGGGGTGGCGGGCGAGGCCCGCGAGCACGGCGCAGGCGTGCACCTTGCCGTTCCACCCCGCGGGCAGCGGGGGTGCCGTCTCCAGGCGGACGCGGGGATCGCGGGCGGCGATCTCCCGCACGATCTCCGCCGTGCGGTCCGCCGAATGATCGTCGAGCACGATCACCTCGATCTCTATTCCCTGGCTCTCCAGGCCCCGGCTCGCCAGGGCGGCCTCGACGGCGCCGCGGATCGAATTTTCCTCGTCGCGGGCCGGGATCAGGATGGAGAGGGAGGACCGGGAGCCGGCGGCCGGCGGCGGCGCGTAGAGCCCGAGGTTGCGGCGGAAGACCAGCGCCGGCACCAGGGCGCACAGCGCGCAGCCGATGGCGATTCCGAGGATCACCGCTTCCCTCGCGTGGGCAGATCCTCGTCGCCGTGCCCGGGCCGGAACCGCTCCCCCTGGAAGCGGGCCTTCAGGCGGCGCCAGGTGTCGTAGATCCCGCCCACCCCGGCGCTGCCGCCGACCAGCACCTCGAAGCGGGCGGTGTCGCGGGCGAGCGCCTCCACGGTGAGGGCGTCGAGGGCCGACTCCAGCCCCTCCTCCAGGATGGGGGTCCAGTCGGCGGCGTCGAGGTCGGCGTCTCCGGTCGGGATCTCCTCGCCGAAACGGGCGAGCGCCTCGCCGCACCGCTCCTCCCAGAACGGGTACTCGATGGCCAGCGGCAGGAGCACGGCGTCGCGGACCTTGGCGGCGAGATGGCCGATCCCCGAGCGCAGCCGGACCGGGCGCTCGCGCGGATCGGTGAACCGCCCCTCGGCGGCGACCCAGAGCGCGGTGTCCGGCCGGGCGAGGATCTCCTGCGAGACGCTGAGGAACCGCCGCGCGCCGCGGGCGGTGCCGGCCTCGACGCCGAAGAATCCCAGCTTCTCGAAGAATCGGTACTTCCCCAGTGCGGCGGCGTCGATCGGACCGTAGTGGGAGCGGTCCGGGAAGAGGCTCGCGGCGAGCCGCAGGCAGATCAGCGGGTCCCACCAGGACGGATGGTTGAAGTAGACGATCAGCGGCTTGCCGTGGATCGCGACCGGATCGGGCCGCTGGGACTTCGACAGGCGCACGGCGTGAAAGTGCCGCGCGAGATAGCGCTCGCAGTACTGCCCGAACATCGAGACCAGCAGCGGCGAGACCGCGGGGGAGCCCTCCGCGCGAACCGGCGTTAGCGGCGTTCCCGTTCCCTTCATGGTCCGACGATCCTCCATGACGCGGGCCGTTGAATCTGGAACGGGCTTATGCAAACTTCGCTCCGAGCTTAAGGTCGAAGGGCTCACGCGCTTCGCCGCAGCGGCTCGGCGCCCCGGGCGACGATCGCGTCCTGGTCGAGGGCGTCGGCGGCGATCCAGCCGGACATCAGGACCATCGGCATGCCCGGGCCGGGGTGCGCCGCGCCGCCGGCGAGGTAGAGGCCGCGGAGGTCGCGGCTCCGGTTCCCGGGCTTGAAGGCGCCGAGCATGCGGCCGTGGCTCGCCAGGCCGTAGATGGCGCCGTCGAGCACGTGGTAGCGGTCGTGGATGTCCTGCGGCGTCAGGGCGGACTCGAAGACGATCCGCCGTTCGATGTCCTCCAGCCCGGCGGTGCGTGCCAATTTGTCGAGGATGGCGTCACGATAGGCGGGGAGCATCCGCTTCCAGTCGTGGTGCGGGCGCAGGTAGGGGGTGTGGACGAGCACGTAGAGCGCCTCGCCGCCGGCCGGGGCCACCCCCGGCTCGGTGCGGGCGGGCGCGCAGACGTAGCAGGTCGGGTCCGCGGCCGGCTCGCCCCTGGCGGTAGATCGACTCGAACTCCGCTTCCGGATCCTGCGAGAAGACGAAGTTGTGGTGGAGCAGGTGGGGGTAGGCGCGGTCGAGGCCGAGGTAGAGCACCACCCCGGAGCAGGCCGGCTCGTAGCGGCGCCGGCGCTCGAAGCGGCGGGCCGCCGGCTCCCCGACGAGCAGCTCGCGGTGGGTGCGCACCGAGTCGCAGTTGGAGACCACGGCGGCCAGCGGCACCCGCTCGCCGGCGGCGGTCTCGACCCCGGCGACGGCGCCCACCTTTCGGTCAGGATGCGGCGCACCGGCGTCTCCTCGCGGATCTCGACGCCGAGGCCGAGGGCCAGCCTGCGCAGCGCCTCGGGCACGGCGCGGATGCCGCCGCGGGGGTACCAGATCCCCTCCGCGGTCTGCATGTGGGCGATGCCGCAGAGCACGGCCGGCGAGGCGTCCGGCGCCGAGCCCACGTACTGCGTGAAGTGGTCGAGCATCTGCGCCACCCGCGGCTCCGGCACGTGCCGGCGCACCGTGCCGGCCACCGAGCGGCCGAAGCGCAGGGCGAGCAGATCGCCGAGCACCGAGGCCTGGAAGGTCTTGCCGACGTCCAGGGTGTCGCGGACCGAGCCCACCGAGCGCCAGAAGAAGAAGCGCTCCGAGATCTCGTGCAGCCGCTCGGCGACTCCCAGGAAGCGCCGGTAGCCGTCCGCCGCGCCCGAGCCCGGCGCGAAGGCGTCGAGCCGCGCCGCCATCCGCTCGGGGTCGGCGACCAGGTCGAGCGTCGAGCCGTCCTCGTAGAAGCAGCGCCACTGGGGATCGAGGGGGACGAGGTCGAGCTCGCGCCGGAGGTCGCGGCCGGCCTCGGCGAAGATCCGCCCCAGCACCGAGGGGAGGGTGAGGATGGTCGGACCCATGTCGAAGCGGAACCCCTTCGCCTCCAGCGTCGCGGCCTTGCCGCCCAGCCAGGGGTTGCGCTCGAACAGGGTCACCCGGTAGCCGCGCGCGGCCAGGGTGGCGGCCGCGGCGAGGCCGCCGAGCCCGGAGCCGATGACGCCGATGCGATCCGTGGTCTGTGACATCAGGATTTCCTTCCAGATACCGCGCCGCATCAGGGCGCGGGCGAGGTCGACGGCGCCGCGCAGGCGGGCCCGGAGGCCCCCCGCGTGCGTCAGGTTCAGGTAGGCGCGGAAGAGCTCCGCGTCGCCGGGATGCGGGGCTTCGAGATGGAAGAGCCGCCGCCCGCGGCGCACCGCCACCACCTTGGTCACGGTCAGCTCGAGCAGCCCCTCGGCACCGCGGGTGACGCCGAAGCCGCTCTCCCCCCGGCCGCCGAACGGCAGGCGGGGGTCCGCGGTGGGCACGATCAGGTCGTTGATCACCACCACCCCGGCGCGCACCCGGGCTGCCAGCGCCACCGCCGCCTCCTCGGGCCCGAAGATCGAGGCGCCGAGGGCGTAGGGTAAGCGGGCGCGCCGCGTCGAGCGCTTCGTCGAGATCGGAAACCGGGGTGATCGTCACCGTTTCTGGGCCTGATGACATGCCGGGCGGAACACCGATCCGTTCCTCCAGCTCAGGCGCCAGAGCGTGGGGCACGAAGACGCGGCGGGGCGCGATGCAGGTGGCGCCGCCGTTCAGCGTCAGCCCGAAACGGACGGCGCGGGCGACCCGGTCGAGATCGGCGCCGGGGAGGACGAACAGGGCGTCGCACCCCGAGAGCTCCATCGTCGCCGGCACCAGCCGCTGGGCGAGCTCGGCGAGGACCTCGCGGCCGGTCGCCGCCGAACCGGTGAGCAGGACCTTGTCGACCCCGGCGGCGATCGCCCGCCGCGCCGCTTCAGGGTCCTCGGGCAGGATCGAGAGCACTCCCGCCGGCAGGCCGGCTCCGGAGGCGACCGCGGCGAAGGCCTCGGCGGCGGCGGCTCCCGCCCCGCCCCGGCTTCCAGAGCACGGCGTTGCCGGCGGCGAGGGCCTGCAGGGTCTGCACCCCCGGCAGGAAGAGCGGATAGTTCGACGGCGCGATCACCAGCACGAGCCCCAGCGGCTCGCGCCGCACCTCGGCCTCCACCCCGCTGAGCCAGGCCGGCCGGCCGTGGGACCCCAGCCGGCGGGTGGCGAGCAGGCGGGGCGCCTCGCGCTCCAGGAAGCGGCAGGCGTCGGCGAGCGGCACGACCTCGGAGGAGAGGACCTCGGCCTCCGGCCGTCCAGCTCCCCCGCCGGCCGCCCGCGCCAGCCCGGCGGCGTTCGCCGCGATGCCGTGCCGGATCGCCGCCAGGGTGCGCAGCCGCTCGCCGAGCGACCAGGTCGCCCAGGCGGCCTGCGCCGCGCGGGAAGCGGCGGTCCGCCTGGCGAGGGGCGGAACGGCGTGGAGGTGGCGAACGTTCTCCATCTTCAGCTCGCCTCCGCCAGCTCTGCCGCGAGGACCGGCTCTGCCGCGAGGTGCCGCGCCGTCCGGGGGAGGGAGCGGACGCCGAGATCCTCCATCATCAGGCGGGCGGTGATCAGGGCCGACTGGAAGATCACCGGCAGCCCGCTGCCCGGATGGGTGCCGCCGCCCACCAGGTAGACGCCGTCGACGTCCTCGAAGCGGTTGCGCGGCCTCAGGTGGAGCATCTGGCCGAGGTTGTGGGCGAGGTTGAAGGTGGCGCCGCGGTGGATCTCGAACCCCTGGTCCCAGTCGAGCGGGGTGACCACCCGCTCGTAGCGGATCCGGCGCTCGACGTCCGGGATGCCGACCTTGGACAGCCGCGAGAGGGCGAGGGCGCGGAAGCGCTCCTTCTCCCGGTTCCAGTCGACGTTCGGGTGCTGGTGGGTGACCGGCACCAGCACGTAGAGCGTGCTCTTGCCCCGCGGCGCCAGCGCCGGGTCGGTGACGCAGGCGTTCTGGACGTAGAACGACGGGTCTTCCGAGAGGACGTGGCGGTTCTCGATATCGTCGAGGTTCCGCTCGTAGTCCTCGGAGATGTAGATGTTGTGGTGCGGCACGTCGTCGCAGGTGCCGTCGATCCCGAGGTAGAGCATGAAGGTCGAGCAGGAGAACTTCTTGCGCGCGATCCGCTCGTCCGTCCAGCGGTGGCGCAGGCGGTCGGGCACCAGGCGCGACATGGCGCGGGCGAAGTCGGCGTTGACCAGCAGCGCGTCCGAGCGGTAGACGCCGCGGTCGGTGCGGGCGCCGACCGCCCGCCGCCCCTCGAAGAGGATCTCGCGCACCGGCTCCTCCGTCCGGATCTCCACCCCCATCTCGCGCGCCACCCGCGCCATCGCCTCGGTCACCGCGCCGCAGCCGCCGATCGGGTGGAAGACCCCGTACTCGTACTCCAGGAAGGAGAGGATGGAGAACAGGCTCGGGCACTGGAACGGGGACATCCCCAGGTACTTCGACTGGAACGAGAAGGCGAGCCGGATGCGCGGGTCGCGTGAAGTAGGCGGCGAGCTCCTGGTCGAGCGAGCGCCAGGGGCGGATGCTGGGGAGCAGGCGCAGGATGCGCGGGCTCATCACGTCCCGCCAGCCGTGGAACGGCGACTCGATGCAGGGGCGGAAGCGCTCGAACTTGTCTCGATTATCGTCCAGGAATTTATGGACAGCCCCGCGATCCAGCGGCGACAGCGCGGCGACCTGGCGGTCCATCTCGTCGATCCGCGAGGTCGACAGCAGCTCGCCGCCGCCGCCGAAGGTCAGCCGGTACTGCGGATCGAGGCGCACCATCTCCACCTCCCGGCGCAGGTCGTAGCCGGCGGTGGCGAAGATCTCCTCGAGGACTTGTGGGTAGAGGAAGAAGGTGGGGCCCGTATCGAAACGGAAGCCGTCCCCCTCCAGGATCGAGGTCCGCCCGCCGACCCGGCCGAGGCGCTCCAGAATGGTGACCTTGAGGCCCGCTCCGGCGAGCAGGATGGCGGCGGCGAGGCCCCCCGGCCCGGCGCCCACGATGGTGACGCGATCTCCCTTGGTCGATGCTCCCTTGCTTCTCATGAGAGGGAGGCTAGTGTTTTGTCCATGTCTTGTCAAGGTTATAGCCTCCAAGATGGACGTGATGGAGAGAGATGTCAGGTCGGCTCGGCGCCCTCGGCTTCCATATCCAGGAGCCAGCGCTTGCGCTTGGCTCCCCCCACGTACTCGCCGGCGCCGCCGTCCTCGGCGACCACGCGGTGGCAGGGGATGACGATCGGCATGGGATTGCCGAGCAGGATCGACACCATCTCGGGGCCGCAGTCCGGCCGCCCCAGGGTCTCGGCGAGGCTGCGGCAGGTGCGGGTCCTGCCGTAGGGGATCTTGGCCGCCTCCTTGAGCACGCGGCGGGCGAAGGTGTCGACGCCGGAGGCGCAGAGGTCGAACTCCAGGTCGAGGCGGCGGCGGGCGCCCGCGAAGTACTCCGCGAGCCGGCCGAAGACCTCGTCGAGGAAGTCCGAGCCGTCGAGCTGGTGGAGCGGCATGAACGACGAGCGCTCCGGCTCGGCCGGATCGATGGTCACGCGGGTCACCGCGGTGCCCAGGAGCTCGACGCCCAGGGGACCGATCGGAGAGGGCATCAGGACCCGGATGGGCCGCGCCGCGCCCTCCGGCGCGGGATCGATGCTGGGCTGCGCTTCCATCGCGAAAAGGGTAACACGCAAGAACTCGTTCGGACCCCCGTGTGCGCTCGCCGGTTCCTGTCCAGGCGAGCGGCCGTTCCACATTTCCGCAGAGCGTCCTTTTCTTACCCGTCAGGAGGCAGATCGGAACGATGAATGACGCGGCGAGAAAACATCTCGCCGTCAGAGGCAACAAGAGAAGAATCTGCAAATTCCTCAAATGAAAGGACTTATCTTGATGATGGCGCCCGGTGCGGATACATTCCCGGGCGTGGAAATGTTCGCCCTGATCGGGGAGACCCTCCGCCGGCTCCGGAGAGACAAGGGCCTGACCCTCGAGGATCTCGGCAAGTCGGCCGAGCTGGGGCGCGGCCAGCTCTCGCGGATCGAGAACAGCCGCCAGGAGGCGACGCTCTCGACGCTGGCCAAGATCCTGGGCGCCCAGGGGGTGAGCCGGCGCGAGTTCTTCCGCCGCTACGACATGGTCGAGTCCGAGGCGCTGGCGGTCGAGCGCCAGCAGCCCGGCGCCGCTCCCGGCGAGGCCGATGGCGAGGGGAGCTGGCCGCGGGAGATCCAGGACGTCCTGAACCGGGTCGAATCGTTCGTCGACGCGACGCTCCACCAGCCGCGTCCGGTCGCGCAGGGCGCCTTCGAGGTCGGCGATCTGGTCGTCCTCTTCCGGGTCATCCCGAAGAACCCCGAGCCCGGACCCTCCGGCGGCGAGCCGGCCGCCGCCGCCCCGCCGAAAGCGCCGGCATCGGGAACCAAGCGCCGGCCGGGCGCCAAGCGCAAGGGCTGAGCCTGTTCCTGGATCTCTCCAGGCGCCATAAGTTACCGGACTCCATTACGAATTCAGATTCCTCGGCGCATACGGGGTCTCCAGGTATCCGCTTATCGGTAACCGGCTGTGGGCGTAAGCTCATTCCTTTCAGTAACTTGTGCTTGCAATGCGTGTCGTGGAAGCCGATACATTTCGCGCATGGCCATGTTCGTGAATCTGGGCCGGACGCTCAGCCTCCTGCGCGAGCTCCGAGGGAAGAGTCAGGCCCGCGTCGCCCGCGAGGCGGGAATCGGCAAGAGCCAGCTCTCCAAATACGAGAACGGCAAGGAGCTGCCCAAGCTGGACTCGTTGGAGAAGGTGCTCAATGCCCTGAAGGTAGGCTACTTCGAGTTCTTCTACACCCTCTATCTGGTGGATCGCCGGGCGGCCGACCTGGCGCGGGCCGAAGCCGGGGAAGAGGAAGAAGAAAACGCCGCTGAAGAGGGGGGAGAGGGGGAGGGCGAAATCCCGGCCGCCGCCGCCGCTGCTGTTGCCGAGGTGCCTCGCGAGGGGCCGCTCTACATGCCCTCGCTCCACAACAACGGCAACACCTTGCTGGCCGAGACCACCGATCAGGCCTTCAGCCAGGTGTTCACCGACCTGCTGCTCCTCTACCGCCGGGTCTTCGAGCAGATGGTGCTGCCGACCGGGCCGCCTGGAACGAAGCGGCCGCGTCTCAAGGCTCCGGGTTGACGGCCTCCGCGATCCGCACGGCCATCTCTTCCCAGCGGGCGGCGGCGAGCTCGCCGCCGAAATCGGCGTCCCCCCGGTACTCCCGCAGCGGGACGCGGCGGCAGGGGACGCGGAAGGTGGTCGCCCCGGCGAGCGGGAACGGAGCGAGGCCGAGCTCCGCCCCGGGCGCGGGCACGATCCGCACCCCGTGCCGCTCGACCGGCTCGCTCCTCCGCGTGCAGGCGGTGAGCGAGATCAGGTCCGCGAGGTCGATCAGCGGGTAGTCCGCCTCCACCTCGTCCCGCCCGGCGCCGGTCTCCTCCAGCAGGCTGCCCTCGAAATCGTCCAGGAAATCCAGGAAGGGGTCCCACCCCTCCTCGCCGCGGCGGCCGCCGAAGAGGTTGAGGGCGTGGCGGGTGATCAGCAGGGCCGCGTAGGGGCGTTCCGCCGCGAACCGGCAGGTGCCGCGCTCCCAGATCTCGATCCGCTCCTGGCGGGGGAGGGTCATGAAGTCGTGGGGGCGGCCGCTCTCGGCGTTCCAGCGCGGGGCGGCGTCGGCCTCGCGCCAGCCGTTGTCGTGCTCGCGGGCGGCGAACAGCAGGTCGTCCCGCCGCGGATGGTCCGGCAGGCCGCCGGCGCGCCAGAGCGACAGCAGCTCTCCCGAGAAATGGGCGTGGTCGGGCTGGGTGACGAGCAGCAGGGTGGAGCCTTCCGGGACGACGATCATGGGGGGAGCTTAGCGCGTCGGCCGATCTAGTAAGATCCATTCCCTCTATGAGCTCCAAGAAAATCAGCCGCGAGGACGCGCTCGCCTATCACTCGCAGGGGCGGAAGGGGAAGATCCAGGTCGTCCCCACCAAGTCCACCGCCACCCAGCGGGACCTCTCGCTCGCCTACACCCCCGGCGTCGCCTACCCCTGCCTGGAGATCGCGCAGGACCCCCTGCTGGCCTACGAGTACACCGCCAAGGGGAACCTGGTGGGGGTGATCACCAACGGCACCGCGGTGCTCGGACTGGGCAACATCGGCGCCCTCGCCGGCAAGCCGGTGATGGAGGGCAAGGGGGTCCTCTTCAAGCGCTTCGCCGACATCGACGTCTTCGACATCGAGGTCGCCACCACCGACCCGGAAGAGTTCATCCGCACCGTCAAGCTCCTCGAGCCGACCTTCGGCGGCATCAACCTCGAGGACATCCGCGCCCCCGAGTGCTTCGAGATCGAGCGCCGCCTGAAGGCGGAGATGAACATCCCGGTCTTCCACGACGACCAGCACGGCACGGCGATCATCTCCGGCGCCGCGCTGCTCAACGCCCTCGCCGTGGCCGGCAAGAAGATCGAGGAGGTCCGCATCGTCTTCTCCGGCGCGGGGGCCGCCGCCCTCGCCTGCGCCGGCCTCTACCTGGAGCTCGGAGCGCGGCGGTCGAACCTCATCCTGTGCGACAAGACCGGCGTGGTCTACCAGGGGCGGACCGAGGACATGGACCCCTACAAGGGGCTGCTCGCCGCCGACACCCCGGCGCGCACCCTGGCCGAGGCCCTGGTCGGCGCCGACGTCTTCATCGGCCTCTCGGTCGGCGGCGTGGTGAGCCAGGAGATGATCCGCGGGATGGCGCGCGACCCGATCGTCTTCGCGCTCGCCAACCCCGACCCCGAGATCGGCTACGAGGAGGTGCGCGCGGCCCGCGAGGACGCCATCATCGCCACCGGCCGCAGCGACTACCCCAACCAGGTCAACAACGTCCTCGGCTTCCCCTTCCTCTTCCGCGGCGCGCTCGACGTGCGGGCGACCGACATCAACGACGCCATGAAGCTCGCCGCGGTCAAGGCCCTGGCCGGGCTCGCCCGCGAGGACGTGCCCGACGCGGTGCTGCGCGCCTACGGCCTCGAATCGCTCCGCTTCGGCCGCGAGTACCTGATCCCCAAGCCGTTCGACTACCGCGTGCTGCTGCGGGTGCCGCCGGCGGTGGCGCGGGCGGCGATGGAGACCGGCGTGGCGCGGGTGGCGATCCCCGACTTCGCGGCCTACCACCGGCGGCTCGAGACGCTGATCTCCCGCCGCCTGGAGCTGATGCGCGGCATCCTCGACCAGGCGCGGCGCTCCCCCCGGCGGGTGGTCTTCCCCGAGGGGGAGCACGAGCAGATCCTGCGCGCCGCCAAGATCCTGGTCGACGAGGGGATCGCGCACCCGATCCTGCTCGCCCGCCGCGAGGTGATCGCCGACCGGCTGCGCGCCCTCGACCTGCCGGAGGAGCGGATCACCATCATCCACAACGAGAGCTGCGAGAAGTTCGAGCCCTACGTCCAGCACCTGCACGAGATGCGGCGGCGCGAGGGGATGACCCTGGTCGAGGCGCGCAAGCGGATGCGCCAGCGCAACTACTTCGGCACCATGATGGTCGAGATGGGGGACGCCGACGGCCTGATCTCGGGGCTCACCCAGTCCTACCCCGAGACGATCCGCCCGGCGCTCCAGATCGTCGGCACGCGCCCCGGCGTGCGGCGGGTCTCGGGCGCCTACGTCCTGATCCTCCAGGACCGCCTGTTCTTCCTCGCCGACACCACGGTGAACATCGACCCCACCCCCGAGGAGCTGGCCGAGATCGCCCTGCTCACCTGCGCGTTCGCCCGCCGTTTCGGCGTCGTGCCCCGGGTCGCCATGCTCTCGTTCTCGAACTTCGGCTCCAACAACCACCCGTCGGCGCGCAAGGTGCGCCGCGCCGTCGAGATCGTCTCCCGCCAGGAGCCGGAGCTGGAGATCGACGGCGAGATGCAGGCCGACACCGCCGTCTTCGAGCGGATGCTCCAGGAGAGCTACCCCTGGAGCCGGCTGCGGCAGCCGGCGAACGTCCTCATCTTCCCCGAGCTGCAGTCGGCCAACATCGCCTACAAGCTGATCTGGCGGCTGGCCGGAGCGGAGGCGATCGGACCGGTCCTGCTGGGGATGGCCCGGCCGGTCCATGTCCTCCAGAGCGGCCTCGAGGTGAGCGACATCGTGAACATGACGGCGCTCTGCGTGGTGGACGCGCAAGAATTGCCGGACGGAAGAGGGGCCGGCTGAGGGAATTGGTGGCGGACGAGCGTTCTCGGGTAAAATCGGGGAACCAAGTCTTTCCCTTGAAGGAGGCTCTATCATGAAGCGCGTTTCGTCTCTCGCAATTTGCGGTGCCCTGCTGCTCGCGATCCTCGCGGCGCCGGGCCTGATCCAGGCGGCGGGCAAGGCTGACAAGCCCCGTATCGCCGTCCTCGAGTTCAAGAACAAGGCGGACAACCAGTGGTGGTACCACGGCGGCGCCGAAGCGGCCCAGGACGTCTTCGTCACCGAGCTGGTCAAGAGCGGCAAGTTCCGCGTCGTCGAGCGCGAGCAGCTCGAGGCCCTGATGAAGGAGAAGGGGCTCACCCTCTCGGGCGACGTCGATCCGAAGACCGCCGTCCGCGTCGGCAAGCTCCTCGGCGTCAACTACCTGCTGACCGGCGCCGTGACCGAGTACGGCAACACCGACGTCAGCGGCGGCGGCGGCGGCGTCTTCGCCGGCAAGCGCAAGTTCGTGGCGGCGCTGAACGCCCGCATCATCGACACCAGCACGGGCGAGATCGCCTGGGCCGACGAGGCCAGCCAGGAGGAGAGCAGCGTCCGGGTGTCGGTGTTCGGCGTCGGCGGCGGCGTCGACGACAGCCGGATGTTCGACAAGGTCATGAAGCCCTGCATCCAGAAGCTGGTCGCCAGCCTCAAGAACGCCGACCTGTAATCCCTTTCCCGCTCCGCAAAATGAAAAGGGCACCCCGCGGGGTGCCCTTTTGCTTGCCTAGCCATCCGAGCGTCCTCTACATCGGCTTGAAGTTCACCCGCAGGGTGGTCCACATCTTCACCCGGATGCCGTCCTTGGTGGCGGGCTGGAAGCGCGCCTTGCGGGCCGCGTCGATGGCCGCCTCGTCGAAGCCGAAACCGGCCTTGGCGCCGATGCGGTCGGCGTCCAGAACCTGGCCGCGCTCGTCCACCAGCACCTTGATGTCCACCTGGGCCGAGCGGTTGAGGTGCTTCGCCGCGGGCGGGTAGCGGGGATCGAGGCTGGAGGAGAGCTTGGGCGCCGCCACGCCGGCGCCGGGCTGCACCAGGTCCCCCAGTTGCACCTGCGCCTGCGGCCTGGGGACCGCCGGCTGGGACGGAGCGGGGTTGGCCGGGGCCGGAGCGGGCGCCGGCTTCTCGAGCGCCGGAGCCGGCGCGGCGGACTGCGGCGGGGTGACCTGCGGCGGCGTGGCGGTCTCGGGCTTCGGCACGGCGCGGGTCTCCACCGGCGCCGGGGCCGGCGGATCGACCTTCTCGGCGATCCGCTCCGCCCTGGCCGGATCGGCGGTGCCTTCTTGCTGCTCCTGGAGCTGCTGCTGGAGCTGCTTGATGCGGTCGTCGTACTGCCCCTTGAGCTTGTCCTCCATCTCCTTGCTGCGGGCCTCGAACATTGTCTGGATCTGCGCCTGGAGCTCCTCCGGCGTCGGGCCGGCCGGTGCGCCGGCACGGCCGGCGAGGCCGCGGGCTGCAGGCCCCCGGCATCGACGCCACCTGGGCGGCGGGCGGCGATGGCGGGCGCCGATGCGACCGGCGCCTCGCCGCGCGCCGAAGAGGAAGTAGCCGCCGGCGGCCGAGGGCGATCACGGCGGCCGCGGCGATGCCGATCCAGAGCGGCTTCCTCGAGGGCTCCGCCGCCTGCGGAGCCCGTGAGCGCGGGTCCCCGGCCAGGGTGGCCTCGCGCACGCCGCGCGCGCCGTCGCCTCGCGCAGGTCCTGCGCCGCCGGCGGCCGGAGCGGCCACCGGCACCGGGGCCGGCGCGGCCGGCGCGCGGCGTCAGCTCGAGCTTCTTCTCGGCCTGCACCTCCTGGTTCTCCCGCTCGATCTCGTCGCGGAAGAGGCTGTGCATGAAGAAGGCGAGGTTGAAGGTGGTCGGGCTGAAGTTGCCGTCGATCATCAGCTTCGACAGCGTCTTGTGCCAGGTGACCGCGTCGGCGATCCGCTGCTCGCGGGGCGCCAGGCTCTTCTTGAGCAGGGCCGCGACCGGCTCCGGCAGCGGCGTCCCCTCGTTGGGGAGCTGAGCGGCGTCGATGATGCCCGCATAGCCGCGTACCCTTCGGCGGGGGCCGCCGGCAGGCGCTCGCCGGTCAGCAGCTCGAAGAGGATGGCGCCCAGCGAATAGACGTCGTCGGACTTGGCCGTCGGACTGCCGCTCAGGGCCTCGGGCGCGAGATAGGGGCGCAGCGCCGCGTCCTGCCAGCCGGCGGCGGCGAGATCGCGCAGGCCGGGAGCCACCTCGAAGCCGAGCAGGCGGGTCTCCCCCTCGTTCGAGATCATCACCAGGTGCGGCACCACGAACCCGTGCAGCAGCCGCTCGTCCTGGATCCGGCTCTCGTTGGCCGCCGCCAGCGCCAGCGCCAGGCGCTCGGCGATCAGCAGGGCATGGTCGGTGGGAATGGGGGAGTGCTGCCGGGCCGACTGCGCGAAGACCGTCGCGAGGCTCTTGCCCGAGATGTAGTCGTAGGCCGTGTAGGGAAAGCTCCGCACGCGGCCGAGATCGACGCCGTTGCCGATATTGGGGCTCTTCAGGATCTCCTGGACGGCGGCCCGCCCCGAGACCCGGGCCCAGAGCTTCTCGCCGTCGAGCCCCTTGCCGTTGAAGACGCGGAGCAGGACCACCTGCTCCATGCCGCTGCCGCCGGCCCTGCCGGCGCGGAAGGTCTCGCCGAGCGGGTCCTCGGTCAATTTCTTCAGAAGCAGATACTTCCCAAACTCCTCCGGGATGTTCATCAGATGCCTCCTCTCGGACGGCGCGCCGCCATTCAAAGCGGCCCTCCACTCGGAAGAGGCGGCGCAGCAGTACTGTTGTGGACTGTTCCTATCCGCTTTGATACACCAGAGATAGGGAACTGTCAATAAAGAAATGCGGAGGAAGGCTCGCTACCGGCCGCCGGCCTCGCGCTCGCGCCGTTCGGCGGCCCAGCGGTCCCGCCAGTACTTGCGCTGCCAGATCTCGACGTTGCGGTTGTGCTCGGCGAGGGTCTGGGCGAAGACGTGGGTGCCGTCGTTGCGGCTGACGAAGTAGAGGTAGGGGACGGCGGCCGGCGCCGCCGCGGCGGCGAGGCTGGCGAGCCCCGGCGAGCAGATCGGTCCGGGGGGAGGCCGGCGTAGCGGTAGGTGTTGTAGGGGGAGTCCATCCGCAGGTCCTCGCGGTGGATGTTGCCGTTCCAGCGGCCGACGCGCTTCAGGGCGTAGATGACGGTGGGGTCCGCCGCCAGGCCGATCCTGCGGTCCAGCCGGTTGCGGTAGACGGCGGCGATCAGCGGCCTTTCGGCGGGCGCCTTCGCCTCTTTCTCGACGATGCTGGCGAGGGTCACCACCTGGCGGATGCTGCGGCCGGGCGAGCCGCTGGCGAGGCGGGGGCGGACGTCGCGCTCGAAGCGCTGGCGGAAGGTCTTGACCAGGGTCTCGACGATCTCCCGCTCGCCGGCGCCGACGGCGAAGCTGTAGGTCTCGGGGAAGAGATAGCCCTCGAGGTCCGGGGCGTCGGGATCGAGGCTGGCGATCAGGCGCGGCGAGCGCATCAGGTCGAGGAAGACCTCGCGCCGCCCGTACCCCTCGCGGGCGAGCTGCTCGGCGGTCTCCTCCAGGGTGAGCCCCTCGATGATCGTCACCGTGCGGTTGACGATCTGCCCTTTCACCAGCTTGCTCAGCACCTGCCCGGTGGTGAGCTCGCCGCTGAAGCGGTACTCGCCGGCCTGGATCTTGGGCTCCCCCTGGAAGATCAGATAGGCGCGGGCGAGCTTGGCGTCGGCGAGCACCCCCTGGCGCTCGAGGTTCTGGAGGATCCGGGCCACCCCGGTGCCGGGCGCGATGGAGACCGTCTTCGCGGTCCCCGCGTAGCCCTTGTAGGGGCGCTGCAGCTTCAGCCAGGACCAGGCCGCGAGACCCGCGGGCACCATGAGCAGGAGCAGCAGGATGCCCAGGCCGATCCCGACCTTGCGCCCGCTCCCGGACTTGCCGCGCCCCGCGTTTGTCCCTTTCCCTCGTGCCACCGCGTCTCCTTGCTCGTCAGCCCGGCGTGTCAGCCCCGGGCGTCCCGGTCCAGGGCGTCCTGCAGCAGGATCTGGGCGGCGACCGCGTCGATCCGCCCCGGCTCGCGCCGAGCGTCGATCCCGGCCTGGCGCAGCCGCCCGGCCGCCTCGACGCTGGTCAGCGTCTCGTCCACCCACTCGACCGGGAGCCCGGTCATCTCGGCCAGCCGGGCGCCGAAGCGGCGCGCCCGCTCGGCGATCGCGCCGCGCCGCCCGTAGAGGTCCACCGGCTCGCCGAGGACCAGCCGCTCGACCCCTTCCTGGCGCGCGATCTCGGCGATCTGCCGCAGGGCCGAGCGGTCGTTGCGCCGCTCCAGGGTGCTGAGCGGCACGGCGAGCCGGCCGTCCGGGTCGGAGATCGCCAGCCCGATCCGCTTCTCGCCGAAGTCGATGCCCAGGAAACGCATGCCCGGGCGCATTGTATCGTTGTCGATGGCCGGGAGCGATCTGTCGGGAAGTCATGCTAGGATCGCGGTCCCGGTCCGCAGGCCGCGCCAGCGGCCAGCAACTCCCCCAAAGCGTTTCACAGGAGAGGTCATGGACGACGTCGTTATCTTGAGCGCGGTGCGCACCCCGATCGGAGTCTTCCAGGGTGCGCTCTCGAGCCTTCCCGCGCACGCCCTCGGGGCGCGCGCGATAGCCGCCGCCATCGAGCGCGCGGGCCTGACGCCCGAAGAGATCCAGCAGGTCAACATGGGATGCGTCCTCACCGCCGGCCAGGGGCAGGCCCCGGCCCGCCAGGCGGCGATCGCCGCCGGCTGCCCGGTCGCCACCGGCGCCATCACCCTCAACAAGGTCTGCGGCTCCGGCATGCGGGCGGCGATGATCGCCGCCAACGACCTGCGCTGCGGCGACTTCAAGTCGTGGTGGCCGGCGGCATGGAGAGCATGAGCCAGGCCCCCTATCTGGCGGCCGGCGTCCGCGACGGGCTGCGCCTGGGCCATGGCAAGCTGATCGACTCGATGGTCCACGACGGGCTGTGGGACCCCTACGGCGACCTCCACATGGGGAGCTGCGCCGAGACCTGCGCCGCCGAGTACAAGTTCAGCCGCGAGGAGCAGGACACCTACGCCCTCGAGAGCTACCGGCGCGCCCGCGAGGCCACCGAGAAGGGGCTGTTCGCCGAGGAGATCGTCCCCGTCCAGATCCCGGGGAAGAAGGGGGACCCGGTGGTCGTCGACCGCGACGAGGAGCCGTTCAAGGTCGACCTCGCCAAGATCTCGACCCTGCGCCCCGCCTTCCAGAAGGAGAGCGGGACGGTGACCGCCGGCAACGCCAGCAAGATCAACGACGGCGCCGCCGCCCTGGTGCTGACCACCGCCGCCGAGGCCGCCCGCCGGGGCGTCAAGCCGCTCGGCCGCATCGTCGCCCACTCCACGATCGCCCAGAAGCCCGAGTGGTTCACCACCGCGCCGGCGGGGGCCGTCCGCCAGGTGCTCGAGCGGGCCGGGCTGAAGGCGGCCGACATCGATCTGTGGGAGATCAACGAGGCGTTCGCGGTGGTGGCCCTGGCCTTCCAGCGCGACCTCGAGCTGCCGGCCGACCGCGTCAACCTCCGCGGTGGCGCGGTGGCGCTGGGCCATCCGATCGGCGCCTCCGGCGCCCGTATCCTGGTCACGCTGCTGCACACGATGCGCGAGCGCGGCGCCCGTCTGGGCTGTGCCGCCATCTGCATCGGCGGCGGCGAGGCTACCGCGATGATCGTCGAGCGCGTAGACTAACCGCCGCGCTCATGCACGGAAATCGACTCACCCCTCATCGGCCGCCCTGCTGCTGGCCTTCTACATGGGCCTGCCCGCCGCGGCGCAGCAGGCCCAGAGCCGCCCGGCCAGCACCCCCAGGACCAGCCACCGCTGGTGCCCACGGGTCCGATCGGCTCGGTGGCTCCCACGCCGGGAACGCCGCCGCCGTCCGGAGCCCCCGATTCGCCGCCGTCCCCGCCGGCGCCGCGGCCCCTGGAGCCGCCACGCCGCCGGCCGCCGGCGCGCGCCGCCGAGCCCGCGTCCCGGCCGCGCCCGCCGCGCCGGCCGGGCCGCCGGGGCGGGTCCGGACCGGCTCGATTTCCAGCTCAAGTTCCCCACCGAGCGCGGCGGCGGCGCCGCGGCCGGCAGCGCCGCGAACCTCGAGTACAAGCGCGAGGATTACGCGGTGCTCTCGGGCGAGGTCCAGCTCAAGTACCAGGACCTCGACCTCAAGGCCGACGAGCTGGAGATCGATCTCCAGACCAAGACCGTCATCGCCATGGGCCACGTCATCCTCGACCAGGGGCCGCGGCGGCTGGCGGGGGACTCGCTGACGTTCAACCTCGACAGCAAGACCGGCACCATCCGCCACGCCACCGGCCAGGTCGCCCCGGACTACCACTTCACCGGCGACCAGGTCGACAAGACGGGCGCCGACACCTACGTGATCAAGGACGGCGTCTTCACCTCCTGCACCCAGCCGGTCCCCGACTGGAGCTTCCGGGTCCGCGAGGCGACGGTCCAGGTCGACGGCTACGCCCGCGTGCACGGCGCCAAGATGCGGGCGAAGAAGCTGCCGGTCCTCTACACGCCCTACCTGCTCTGGCCGGTGAAGAGCGACCGCAGCTCCGGCTTCCTGATCCCCAACATCGGCTACTCCGAGCGGCGCGGCGGCGAGCTCGGCTTCGCCTACTTCCAGACGCTCGGCCGCAGCTACGACACGACGTTCCACCTGGATACCTACACCTCGGGTTATCTCGGCCTCGGCAACGAGTTCCGCTACGCCCCGACGGCCGGCACCAAGGGCGATTTCATCGGCTACTCGATCTACGATCCCGAGTCCCGGGAGTGGCGCTGGAAGCTCGAGCTCAACCACACCACCAACGACCTGCCGCGCGGGATGCGCGGCCGTCGTCCAGTACCAGGACTATTCGGACTTCAACTGGTTCCAGGACTTCGAGCGCGACTTCGACCGCAACACCCAGCGGTTCATCGAGAGCCGCGCCTTCGTGACCGGCAACTGGGGGCCGCACCTCGTCAACCTGCTGCTCAACAGCCGCGAGACCTTGGGCAACCAACTGACCGACGACACGCTGATCCAGCGCCGGCTCCCCGAGCTCCAGTACCGCCTGCGCTCGACCCAGATCGCCAAGACGCCGTTCTACCTCGAGGTCGCCAGCACGGCGTCGTACCTCGACGTCGACAAGCCCAGCGCCTACCAGGGGCAGTACGGCCGCTTCGACCTCTTCCCGCAGGTCACCCTGCCGGTGAAGACGTTCCCCTGGCTCAACCTGGCGCTGACCGGCGGCGAGCGGCTCACCTGGTACGCCGACACCCTGAACCCAGACCCAGACGGCGTTCACCGGCAACACCCTGACCCGCGCCTTCCCGTTCGCGAGCGCGCAGATCGTCGGCCCCTCGGTGTCCAAGATCTTCAACGGCAAGCTGGGCAAGCTCGGCAAGTTCAAGCACATCATCGAGCCGCGCTTCACCTACACGTACCAGGGGGAGGTCGACGACCCAGGATATCCTGGCCACCCCGCGGTTCGACGAGATCGACAACCAGTCCGCGAACAACGCCGGCCGCATCGCGCTCGACAACCGCCTGCTCGGCAAGCCCGACACCGAGACCGGCGTCGCCCGCGAGGTCCTGCTCTTCGAGATCGCCCGCAACTACAGCTTCGACGACACCCAGCCGCTGCAGCGGTCGGCCGACGGCACGCTGACCAGCCACGGCCGGCCCGCTGGACACGCTCCTGCGGTTCAATCCGACGGAGCGGATCAGCCTGACGGTGACGGCCAGCTACGACACCCTGTTCAAGGGGATCTCCGCGACCGGCCTCACCGGCAGCTACGGCTTCGGCGCCGGCAACCAGGTGGCCGCCACCTGGTTCACCCGCTCGCGCCCGGAGACCGGCAAGTCGCAGCAGAACCAGACGCGGTTGAGCGGCGCCTTCAACGTCCCGGCGTGGCACATGCGGCTCGAGGGGCAGATCAACTACGATTTCGAGCAGCAGCTCCTGCAGTATTACCAGGCCGCGATGAACTACAACTCCCAGTGCTACGGGCTGCGGCTCGAGTTCCGGGAATCCAAGCTCGGAGCCCTGGGGCTGTTGAACGACCGCGAGATCCGCTTCTCGCTCTCCCTCAAGAACGTCGGCACGTTCCTCGATCTGAACAGCCGCAGCTCGACCATCCAACCCTAGACCGCCGGGGGGACGCCGGAGACACGATGAAGGGCCTGATCCTTTCGGGAGGCAAGGGGACGCGCCTGCGCCCGCTCACCTACACCTCCGCCAAGCAGCTCGTGCCGGTGGCCAACAAGCCGGTGCTCTTCTACGCCATCGAGTCGATCGTCGCCGCCGGCATCGAGGAGATCGGCATCATCATCGGCGAGACCGGGAGCGAGATCCGCGCCGCGGTGGGCGACGGCTCGCGCTTCGGCGCGCGGGTGACCTACATCCCCCAGGAGGCCCCGCTCGGCCTCGCCCATGCCGTGCTGATCGCCGAGGAGTTCCTCCGCGACTCCCCGTTCGTCATGTACCTGGGGGACAACCTGATCGCCGGCGGCATCGCCGAGCTGGTCTCGGAGTTCCGGCACCTCGGCTGCAACTCCGAGATCCTGCTCGCCGAGGTGCCCAACCCGGAGCAGTTCGGGGTGGCCGAGCTGACCGCCGAGGGGAAGGTCCGCCGCCTGGTCGAGAAGCCGCCGGAGCCGAAGAGCAACCTGGCGCTGGTCGGCGTCTACATGTTCGACGCCTCGATCTTCGAGTCGGTGCGGCGGATCAAGCCGTCCGCCCGCGGCGAGCTGGAGATCACCGACGCCATCCAGGACCTGATCGAGCGCGGCCTCGACGTCCACCCCCACATCGTCCGCGGCTGGTGGAAGGACACCGGCAAGCTCGACGACATGCTGGAGGCCAACCGCATCGTGCTCGAGGGGATGGAGGTGCGGCGCGGCGGCGGTCTCGGTCAAGCCTGGGCTCCGGCAGCCGGATCGAGGGGCGGGTGCAGATCGGCGAGGGGGTCGAGCTGATCGACTCCCTGGTGCGCGGGCCGGTGGTGATCGGCGACGGCGCCCGGCTGGAGCACGCCTTCGTCGGCCCCTACACCTCGATCGGCGAGCGCTGCACGCTGGTGCGCTGCGAGATGGAGAACTCGATCGTCCTCGCCGACTCCGAGATCCGCGACATCCCGCTGCGCATCGACGGCTCGCTGATCGGCCGCAACGTGCGCATCGTCAAGACCGACTTCAAGCCCAAGGCCTACCGCTTCATGCTCGGGGACAACTCGGAGGTCGGGATCAGCTAGATGCGGTGCCTGGTTCTGGGTGGCACCGGCATGCTCGGGTCCGCGGTGGTGGCCGCGGCGCGCTCCCGTGGCTGGGCGGCTCTCGGGCTCTCCCGGGCTCAGGCCGACCTCACCGACCGCGACGGCCTCCGCGGCTGGGCGGAGCGCTTCCGCCCCGACGTGGTGGTCAACTGCGCGGCCTACACCAAGGTCGACGCCGCCGAGACCGAGCGGGAGCTGGCGTTCGCGGTCAACGGCGAGGGAGCGGCCGCACGCCGCCGCCCTGGCCGAACGGGCGGGCGCGCGGCTGGTCCACGTCTCGACCGACTACGTCTTCGACGGCAAGGCGAGCGAGCCGTACCGCGAGGATGCGCCGACGGCGCCGCTCTCCGTCTACGGCCAGAGCAAGCTCGAAGGGGAGCGCCGGGCGCTCGCCTGCGACCGCTCCGTGGTGGTGCGGACGAGCTGGCTCTTCGGCCCCGGCGGGCCCAACTTCGTGGCCGCCATGGTGGGCCTGATCGAAGCCGGCCGGCTGCCGCTGCGGGTGGTGGCGGACCAGCAGGGTTGCCCCACCTCGACGGCGTCGCTCGCCCGCGCGCTGCTCGACCTCGCCTCGTGGGAAACCACCGGGGTCGTGCATTTCCAGAACCGGGAGCCCGTCTCCTGGTACGCTTTCGCGGTCGAGATCGCCCGCCTGTGGTCCGGCGCGGTCGAGGTGGTCCCTGTCACCACCGCGGAATTTCCCCGTCCCGCGCCCCGTCCGGCCTACTCGGTCCTGGACGTCGGGCGCTTCGAACATCTTGCCGGCCGGCGCGTGGAGCCCTGGGAAGAGGGTCTGGTCGAGACGCTGGCCTGGCTGCGGCAATCGCGGGCATTCGCGCAAAGGGAGGAATCGAATGAGGGCACTGATCACCGGCATCACCGGTTTCGCCGGGTCCCACCTGGCGGAGTATCTGCTCGCGGAGCACCCGGACGTGGAGGTCTTCGGCACCTTCCGCTGGCGCAGCCGCATGGACAACGTGGAGCATCTCGACCGGCACATCAAGCTCGTCGAGGCCGACCTGCGCGACTACACCTCGATGCACCACGCGCTCGAGGTCTCCCGGCCGGACGTCATCTTCCACCTCGCCGCCCAGAGCTTCGTGCCGGCGAGCTGGAACGCGCCCAACGACACCATCGTCACCAACGTCACCGGGCAGACCAACCTGTTCGAGGCGATCCGCGCCCTGAAGCTCGATCCGGTGGTGCAGATCGCCTGCTCCAGCGAGCAGTACGGCCTGGTGCTGCCGGACGAGACGCCGATCAAGGAGACCAACCCGCTGCGCCCGCTCTCCCCCTACGCCGTCTCCAAGGTCGCCCAGGACTACCTCGGCTATCAATATTTCCAGAGCTACGGCATCAAGGCCGTCCGCACCCGCGGCTTCAACCACACCGGGCCGCGGCGCGGGCAGGTCTTCGTCACCTCCAACTTCTGCAGCCAGGTGGCGGCCATCGAGCTGGGGCTGCAGGAGCCGGTGATCCGGGTGGGCAACATCGACGCCATCCGCGACTTCACCGACGTGCGCGACATGGTGCGCGCCTACTGGCTGGCGGTCACCAAGGCCAAGCCCGGCGAGGTCTACAACATCGCGACCGGCCACGGGATCTCGATCCGCGACATGCTGAACCTCGTGCTCTCGAACTCGAAGGTCGAGGTGAAGATCGAGGTCGATCCGGAGCGCCTGCGCCCCTCCGACGTCGAGATCCTGATCGGCGACAGCTCGAAGTTCCGGGCCGACACCGGCTGGGAGCCGCGGATCCCGTTCGAGCAGACCGTCGGCGACCTGCTCAATTACTGGCGCAAGACGCTCACCCACCGCCAGCAGCGCCACGCCTGATGGTGCCTGTGATCAACTGATGCACGTCCTGATCACCGGCGTCGGCGGCTTCGTGGGCTCGCGGCTCGCCCGGCACCTCCTCGCGCGGGGGGACCGGGTGAGCGGCACCTATGTCGACGCCCGCCCCGATCTGGAAGGCGTGGAGCTCTCCGAGGCCGACCTCCTCGACCGCGCCGCCCTGGAGCGGGCGGTGCGGCAGGCGTCCCCGGACGCGATCGTGCACCTCGCGGGGCTCTCCCACATCGGCGAGTCGTGGGACTGGCAGCGGATGGCCGACTACTTCTGGGTCAACGTCGCGGGCACCGAGAGCGTGCTCACGGTGGCCGCGGCCGCGGGGAACCCGCCGGTGGTGATCGCGTCGAGCGCCGACGTCTACGGCACAGGTGCCGGAGAGCGAGCAGCCGATCCCCGAGTCCCGCCGCGTGGCGCCCCAGACCCCCTACGCGCTGACCAAGGCGGCGGCCGAGCGGCTCGCCCTGGCGCACGACGCCGTGATCGTCCGCTCGTTCAACCTGATCGGCCCGGGGCAGGCCCCCAAGTTCGCGCTCGCCTCCTGGGCGTCTCAGCTCGCCGCCATCCGCCGGGGCGAACGGCCGCCGGTGCTCGAGGTCGGCGACCTCTCCACCGCGCGCGACTTCGTCCACGTCGACGACGGCGCCGAGGCCTACCGCCTGCTGGCGGAGAAGGGGGACCCGCGGGGGCATCTACAACCTGGCCAGCGGCAAGGCCGTCCTGATGCGCGAGGCCCTCGATCGCCTCCGCGACATCGCGGGCGTCCCGGCCGAGGTGAAGGAGGGGGTCTATCCTCCCCGCCCGTTCGACATCCCTTATCTCTCCGGCGACGCCCGCCGCCTCCGTGCCCTCGGCTGGGAGCCGCGGCGGACGCTGGACGACGCCCTGACCGACATCTGGAGGGATTTTGGATGAAGATCCTTCTCACCGGCGGCACCGGCTTCCTCGGTCGCCGCATCGTCTCCGAGCTCTCGGAGCGGCACGCGCTGCGCCTGCTGGTGCGCCGCGGCTCCTCGCGGGAGCGGTTCCCGGCCGGCGTCGAGTTCGCCGAGGGGGACGTCACCGACCGCCCGAGCCTCGACCGGGCGCTGGCGGGGTGCGACGCGGTGATCCACGCGGCGGCCCTGGTCAAGATCCTCGCCCCGCGCCATGAGTTCGACCGCATCAACGTCCGCGGCCTGGAGAAGGTCCTCGCCGCGGCCGAGGAGGCGGGATCTGTCGAGCGCATGCTCTACATCTCCAGCTTCATGGCGCTCGGGCCGACCGACGGCCGGGTGCTCGACGAGTCTGCCGAGCCGCGCGACCGCTCCTGGATCAACGACTACGAGCGCACCAAGACCCTCTCCGACCGCACGGCCCGCAAGGCGATCGCCGCCGGCGCGCCGCTCAGCGTGGTCTACCCCGGGGTGATCTACGGCCCGGGGGAGATGACCGAGGGGAACATCGTCGTGCGCCACATCCTCGACCTCGTCCACGGCCGCCTGCCGGGCCTGATCGGCAGCCCCGACCGGCGCTGGAACTACGTCTACGTGGACGACGTCGCCCGCGGCGTCGCCCTCGCCCTGGAGGCGCCCACCCCCGGCGGCCGCTACATGCTCGGCGGCGAGAACGTGACCCTCGGCGAGTTCTACCGCCTGATCGGCCAGGCGACCGGAGCGAAGATCCCCACGCTGCGCTTCCCGGACGTCGATCGCCAAGGCGGCCGGCGCGGCGCAGAAGGCCTGGGCCGGCCTGCGCGGCACCACTCCGCAGCTCACCCCCGATCTCGTCGAGGTCTACAAGCACGACTGGGCCTACAGCTCGGCGAAAGGCGGAGAAGGAGCTCGGCTATCGCTGGCGGACGCTCTCCGAGGGGCTGGCCTCGACGGTCGCCTGGCTCAGGGAGAGCGGCAAGATGGAGAGAAACGTAATGGCGCTGACCCGCGGCGAGCTGGCGCGCAAGGTCGTCCACATGGGCGTGGGGACGATCGCCTTCTCCCTGCGCTACCTCGGTCCCTTCTGGGCGGCGATCCTCGCCGCCGGCGCGCTCGGCTTCAATCTCTTCCTGCTCCCCCGCATCGGCGGCCGCAAGCTCTGGCGGCAGCACGAGGTGGACTCCGGCGCCTCGATCGGCATCATCCTCTATCCGCTCGCCGTGCTGCTGCTGATCCTGGTCTTCTACCAGCGGCTGGAGGTGGCGGCGGCGGCCTGGGGGATCCTCGCCTTCGGCGACGGCATGGCCTCGGTGGTGGGCATGTCGATCGGCCGGCGAAAGCTCCCCTGGAACCCGCGGAAGAGCTGGATGGGCATCGCTCGCCTACGTCCTCTTCGGCACCCTGGCCGCGGCCGTGCTGCTGGTCTGGACGGCGCCGGCGCAGGAGCGTGCCTACGGGTGGGCGTTCGCCCTGGCGGCCTGCTTCGCCACCGCCCTGCTCGCCGCCGCGCTCGAATCGTTGCCGCAGGGGCTGGACGACAACCTCGGCGTGCCGCTCGTCTCCGGGCTCTTCCTGCTCGGGCCTCGTGCTCACCCAGGGTCGCTGGGACGCCTTCCTGGCCGACCCCGGCCTGCCGATGCGGCTCGCGATCGCCGCCGCCGCCAACGCGGCGCTCGCCGGCGCTGGCCTACGCGGCGCGCACGGTGAACCGCTCGGGCGTCGTCGCCGGTTTCCTGGTGGGATTCCTGATCTACGCCTTCCTGGACTGGCGGGGCTATCTCCTGCTGCTCGCCTTCTTCGTCCTCGGCAGCGCGGCCACCAAGCTCGGCTACCGCAAGAAGGCCGCCGCCAAGCTCGCCCAGGAGGACAAGGGGCGGCGCGGGGCGCGCCACGCCCTCGCCAACGCCGGCGTCGCGACCGCCTGCGCCCTGTTCGCGGCGGCGACCCCCTACCCCGTGCTCTTCGCCCTGGCCTTCGCCGGCGCCTTCGCCACCGCCGCCGCCGACACCGCGTCGAGCGAGATCGGCCAGCTCCTCGGCCGCCGCACCTACCTCGTCACCACCTTCCGCCCGGTGCCGCGCGGCACGGAGGGGGCGGTCTCGCTGGAGGGGACGCTCGCCGGGATCCTCGCCTCGCTGGTCATCGCCGCTCTCGGGCGCCGCGCTGGGGCTGTTCTCGTGGAAGGGCGTGCCGGTCGTCGTCTTCGCGGCCTTCGTCGGCACCACGTTCGAGAGCGTGGTGGGCGCCGCGCTCGAAAAGCGCCAGCTCCTCGACAACGAGGCGCTCAACTTCCTGAATACCCTGGTGGGGGCGCTGGTCGCGGCGGCCTTCGCCGCCTGGGTCGCCTGAGGTTCTCCATGTCCAAGCTCTCGCTCTACTCGCAGCTCGCGCGGCCGTTCACGCTGCTGCCGCCGCTGCTGGGCATCGTCTCGGGCGCGATCTGCGCCTTCGGCTCGATCCACAACCCGGACCCCTCCCGCAGCGTCACCCTCAACGTGGTGTTCACGGTGATCCTCGGCTCGCTCTGCGCCAGCTTCATGAACGCGGCCTCGAACGCCATCAACCAGATCTACGACCTGGAGATCGACCGCCTCAACAAGCCGAACCGGCCGCTGGTCACCGGCGCGCTCTCGGTGCGCGAGGCCTGGGTCTTCTCCTGGATCCTCTACGCCCTGGCGCTGATCCCCACCTGGCTGGTGGTGCCCTACCCCTACGACACCCTGGGGGAGAAGCTCACGGCGCCGATCGGCGAGCACGCGACCTTCTTCATCTATCTCGCGGGCCTGCTCTTCACCTTCATCTATTCGGCGCCCGAGCTGGGGCGGACGAAGATCCGCGGCATGCTCGCCAACCTCACGATCGCGATCCCGCGCGGCGTCCTGCTCAAGGTGGCGGGCTGGGCGATGGTGGCCCACGTCGCCTTTACCGAGCCCTGGTATATCGGCGGCGTGATCGGCCTGTTCCTGATCGGCGCCGCCTCCACCAAGGACTTCGCGGACATGGAGGGGGACCGCGCCGGCGGCTGCAAGACGCTGCCGATCCTCTACGGCCCCAGGAAGGCGGCGTGGATCATGGCGCCGTTCTTCGTGATCCCCTGGCTCTTCGTGCCCCTGGGCGCCTACCTGCGCGATCCGCAGAACCCGTCGCACCCCATCCTCACCGGCAACCCGGTGATCCTCACCGCCTTCGGCGTCATCTTCACGCTCTGGGGCGCCTACACGGTCTGGCTGCTGCTGCGCGATCCCGACTCGCTCACCACGACGGAGAACCACCCCTCCTGGAAGCACATGTACCTGATGATGATGGGCGCGCAGGTGGCGTTCGCGCTGGCGTACATGTTCTAGAAAACCAGGGACGTAAGGGACAGCAGGGACGTCAGGGACAAAGAGGCTCTGGTCCGTGGATGTCTCTGTCGTCCCTGGCTGCTGCGAAATTCCTCCCCCCCCTCTGTAAGAAGGCGCCGGGCGGCGGCCGTGAAAGCCGCCGCCCGTTCGCGCTGTAACGTTGCTGTAATGATGGTTCATCTAAAGTTTTCCCCTCTTTGGTCCCGAGGACATTCATCAGGAGAAATCAGCTTTGAGATCTTTGTTGTTCCGCCTCTCTACCCCTGAGCGCGGCGTGCGTCGCGGTGACCCTGCTGGCGCCCGCCGTTGCGGGCGCCCAGGCGACCTGCGCCCGCACCCTCACCGCCGACGTCGTCGCCCTCGATCAGGTCTTCTTCTGGAATCGCCTGGGCGCCGTCCAGCCCCAGGGCATGATGTTCGCCCTGCGGCGCGACGTCGTCGCCTTCGACGGCAGCGCCAACCTCACCCCGGGCAACGTCCAGCTCCGGCCCGAAAAGCGCCCGCGCCCGCTGGTGCTGCGGATGAACGTCGGGGACTGCCTGCGGATCCAGTTCCAGAACCTGCTCGAGCCCCTCCGGGTCGACCGCGACCAGAACGCCACGCGCATGGCCTCGGTCCACGTGAACGGCCTGCAACTCACCAGCTCGACGCTCAACGACGGCTCCCAGGTGGGCGCCAACCCGCCGGGAGGCCTGGTGAACCCGGGCCTGACGGCGACCTACACTCTCTACGCCGAGCGCGAGGGGGAGCATGTGCTGTTCAGCGCCGGGGCCGCGGCCGGCGGCGAGGGGGACGGCGGGCAGATCAACGCCGGCCTCTTCGGCTCGGTCATCGTGGAGCCCGCGGGCTCGCTCTGGTACCGCAGCCAGGTGACGGAGGAGGACCTCCGCTACGCCACCACCTCGACCAACGCCAGCGGCTTTCCGGTGATCAACTACGACGCCGTCTACCCGGTGGGCCACCGCCTGGCCGGGACAGCCGGTGCTGAAGATGCTCAACGGCACCCAGATCATCCGCTCGGACCTGACGGCGATCATCACCGGCTCCAGCGCCAACAACGGCGGCAACTTCGGCGCCACCACCTTCCCGGCGAACGCCAACACCTACCCGCACCGGCGGGAGCCCTTCCGCGAGTTCGTCATCCACTACCACGACGAGACCGGCGCCGTGCAGGCGTTCCCCGAGTTCTACGACGCGGCCCTGGAGCACACCCTGCACAGCGTCCGCGACGCCTTCGCCATCAACTACGGCTCGGCCGGCACGGGGGCCGAGGTGCTCGCCAACCGCTTCGGGGTGGGCCCGATGTGGAAGTGCCCGGAGTGCAAGTTCGAGGAGTTCTTCCTCAGCTCCTGGGCGGTGGGGGACCCGGCCATGGTGGTGGACGTGCCGGCCAACTCGCCGTGCGCGGCCGAGAACGGGAACGATCCCAACGCCGGCAACCAGAACTCTTCCGTCTACACCAAGGCCAACGCCCTGCGCGACAAGCAGCCCTGCACGCCCACTGCCGGCCGCAAGGCCACCAAGGCCTTCTACCCGGACGACCCGTCGAACGTCTACCACAGCTACCTGAGCGACCACGTGAAGTTCCGGGTGCTGCACGCGGGTTCCAAGGAGCACCACATCCACCACCTGCACGCCCACCAGTGGCTCTACTCGCCGGACAACGACAAGTCGAGCTATCTCGACAGCCAGGCGATCGGACCCGGCGCGTCGTTCACCGCCGAGATCGCCCACGAGGGCAGCGGCAACCTGAACCAGACGGTGGGGGACTCGATCTTCCACTGCCACTTCTACCCCCACTTCGCGCAGGGCATGTGGTCGCTCTGGCGGGTGCACGACGTGCTGGAGAAGGGCACCGTGATGGACGCCACCACGGGCAGGCCGGCGGCCGGCTCGCGGGCGCTCCCCGACGGCGAGATCGCCGCCGGCACTCCCATCCCGGGCGTGGTCCCCCTGCCCGGCAAGCCGATGGCGCCGATCCCGGCGGCCGTCTCGATCAACGGCTCGACGGACGGCGGGCAGATCAAGATCGTGGGCACCGGCAATCCCGGCTATCCGTTCTTCGTCCCGGCGAAGGCCGGCAACCGGCCGCCCCACCCGCCGCTCGACACCATCGACGACGGCGGCCTGAAGCGCCACCGGATCGACCGCGCCTTCGACACCTACGTGGTGGACGAGGCCCATACCCGGAAGGACTTCCACAAGGTGCTGCAGTCGATCCAGGTCGTCGGGGTCCCCGAGACGGGCACCGACACCGAGCTGGCGGCCATGGCCTTCCACGCCCAGCGGCAGCACCCCACCTGCAAGCCGGACGGCACCTGCGACGGCACGACGGCCGCCGTCAAGTTCATCACCAACGGCCAGCCGGGGGTGGCGGGCGCGCCGTTCGCCGATCCCTGCATCGACGCCAACGGCAACCCGGTCGGCAACCCGCGGCTCTACAAGGCGGCGGCCATCCAGGCCGACGTGACGTCCAACAAGGCCGGCTGGCACACCCCCCAGCAGCGCTTCTTCTCCCTCTGGCAGGACGTGCAGCGCCTTCCTCACCGGCGGCAAGCCGCCCGAGCCGCTGTTCATCCGCTCCAACAGCCGCGACTGCATCGAGTACCAGCTCACCAACCTGGTGCCGGGCGAGTACAAGCTGGACGACTTCCAGGTGCGCACCCCCACCGATGTGCTGGGCCAGCACATCCACCTGGTGAAGTTCGACGTCCTGGCCTCGGACGGCGCCGGCAACGGCTTCAACTACGAGGACGGCGCCTTCAGCCCGGACGAGGTGCGGGAGCGGATCGACGCCATCCGCACCGGCAACGCCTGCACCGCGACCGACACCCGCAACGGCACCCTCGCCTGCCCGGTGGCGAAGGTCCACCCGTTCTTCGGGGCGGGCCCGAACAACGCGTGGCTGGGGGCGCAGACGGTGGTCCAGCGCTGGTACGCCGACCCGGTGCAGGACAACGCGGGCAACGACCGCACCCTGCGCACCGTCTTCACCCACGACCACTTCGGCCCCTCGACCCACCAGCAGACCGGCCTCTACGCCGGCCTGGTGGTGGAGCCCACGGGCTCGACCTGGGTCCACAACGAGACCGGCGCCGCGCTGGGCACCGGCCGCACCGACGGCGGCCCGACCTCCTGGCAGGCGGTGATCGATCCGCCGAACGAGCCCGACTACCGGGAGTTCCTGCTGGCCTTCAACGACTACCAGCCGTCCTACCCGCAGGGGGTCACCTATCCCAGCCCGACGCAGGCGATCAACCCGCCGGCGCGCGACGAGATCCTGCTCACCTCGGGCAGCAACGATCTGATCCAGCGGGCCACCATCTGCCCGGGCGGCGGCGCTCCGCCCTGCCCGGAGGCGATCTCGTCGATGGACGTCGGCACCATGACCGTGAACTACCGCAACGAGCCGGCCGCCCTGCGGCTCTACGATCCGGTCGCCCAGGCGCTGGCCACCGGCAACGCCGGCGACTCGGCGATGGTCTTCAACTCCCGGGTGACCCGCGCCGACACCCGGCTCAACGTCCAGCCCACCTTCTACCAGCCCCTGACCGGCGACGTGCTGGCCAAGGACCCCTACACCCCGCTGCTGCGGGCCTATGAGAACGACCGGGTGCAGATCCGCGTCCTGGTCGGCGGCCACGAGGAGGGGCACAACTTCAGCGTCCACGGCATCAAGTGGCTGCAGGAGCCTTCCAACCCCGATTCGGGCTACAGGAACAGCCAGATGATGGGGATCTCCGAGCACTTCGAGTTCATCGTGCCGCAGCTCGTCAAGCAGCCGTCGGGCAGCGCGGTGGACCGCCTCTGGTCGGCCGGATCGTCCACGGACGACCTCTGGAACGGCCTCTGGGGCCTGTTCCGGGCCTACACCGGCAAGCGGCCGGACCTCGCCGCCCTGCCGGAGAACCCCAACGGGCGCGCCGGCATCGACCCGTCGGCGGTGGGCAACTTCGACTTCTCCTGCCCGAACGCGGCGGTCCAGCGGGCCTACAGCGTCTCGGCGATCACCGCCCGCTCGCTGACCAATCACGGCTACGGCTCGAAGCTCGTCTACAACGAGCGCACGGACGGCGCCTTCGGGGCCCTCTCCGATCCCACCGCCATCCTCTACGTGCTGGACTCCGACCTCGACCTCACCGGGACGGTGCCGCAGCTCAAGACCACGGCGCGGCTCGAGCCGCTCGTGCTGCGCGCCCGGGCCGGCGAGTGCGTGGTGGTCAACCTGACCAACCGGATGGGGACGCAGACGGTCCTCGACGGCTACAACACCCTGCCGATGCTGATCGACGGCTTCAACGCCAACGACATCCGGGCCTCCAGCTCCGTCGGCCTGCACCCGCAGATGCTCTACTACGACCCCAGCCGCTACGACGGGATCACGGTGGGCAACAACGGAGTTCCGGGCTCGCAGATGGCCTCCGCCGGCCAGACCGTCACCTACAAGTGGTACGCCGGAGACATCCGGGTCAACCCCGACGGCACGGTCACCGCGACCCCGATCGAGTTCGGCGCCACCAACCTGATCTCCTCCGACCGCCTGCTGCACGCCAGCAAGGGGGCGATCGGGGCGCTGATCATCGAGCCGGCGGACGCCACCTGGACGGAGGACGCGGTCGCCAAGACCCTGCCCAGCGACGTCGACGGTCAGCCAGACCGCCGCGCTCCTCGGCCACGGTGACGCGGGCGGTACGTCCTTCCGCGAGTTCGTCCTGCAGTTCCAGAACGACGTCAACATGAGGATGGGGGCTCTCGCCGCCAGCGGAGAACCGGTCCGCAACCTCGGCGGCGAAGAGGACGCCGAGGACTCGGGCCAGAAGGCGGTCAACTACCGCACCGAGCCGCTCTGGAAGCGCATGCAGTACGCTCCCGAGACGCCGTTCGCGCAGCACCGACGACTTCAACAATTGGGACTCCGCCGCCTGGAACTCGGCAAGGTCGGGAGAGCGATCCGCAGACCCCGATCTTCACCGCCAGCCCCGGCGAGCCGGTCCGGTTCCGGCTGCTCCAGTCCGGCGGCCACAGCCGCAACGTGGTCTTCACCCTCTACGGCCATGTCTGGGACCGCAGCCCTTCCTCAACGGCTCGACCCAGCTCGGCCAGAACACCTTCTCCTTCTGGGAGGGAGCGCACATGGGCACGGCCCCACCAACCACGCCGACCTCCTGCTCAGGAACGGCGCCGGCGGCGCCTTCAAGATCAGGGGGACTACCTCTTCCGGGACTTCGCCGGCCCCGGCTTCGACGGCGGCCTGTGGGGTCTCCTGAGGGTCGCGCCATGAGCCGGGTCCTCATCACCGCCCTCGCGGCGCTCGCCCTGGCCACCGTGGCCGGGGCGGGCGCCGCGCAAACGGCCCCCACCGTCCAGAAGGCCGTCGAGAACGGCATCGCCCTCGAGCTGTCGGTCCAGCCCGCGGGCGGCCAGCCCGGTCCGCTGATGGAGGGGCAGGACGCCCGCGTGACTCTCAGGATCACCGATCAGGCGACCGGCAATCCCCTCACCAAGCTCTATCCGGGAGCCTGGATGGACAACCTGGCCGGCAAGGCCCTGGTGGAGGAGAAGCCCGCCGGCTGCAAGCAGAAGGTCGAGTCCTTCGTCGGCGGCTCGCTGCTCTCCCGGCCCGCCCTCGACCTCAACGTCTACTACGTCCTCGCCCTCAACGAGGACGCCACGATCTCCGTGGTCGATCCCCTCTTCGGCTACGGCAGCAGCAAGCTGCTGACCATGGTCTTCCTCAAGAGCCCGGGGGAGGACTGGGCGCTGTCGCCGGACGGCGAGCGGCTCTTCGTCTCGATGCCCGACTCCAACCGGGTCGCGGTGGTGGAGACCGCGACCTGGAAGGTGATGGCCGAGCTCGAGACCGGGGCCCACCCCCGCCGCGTCGGCCTCCAGCCGGACGGCCAGTATCTCTGGGCCGCCCACGACTCCGGGGTCACCGTGCTCGACGCCCGCGCCCTCCGCAAGGCGGCCGACATCCCCACCGGCAAGGGGAGGCACGACCTCGCCTTCAGCGACGACAGCCGCTTCGCCTTCGTCACCAACGAGGCGGAGGGCACCGTCTCGGTGATCGACGTCGCCCAACTCGCCGCCGCGCGCAAGATCCCGGTGGGCGCGAAGCCGGTCTCGATCGCCTGGTCGACGCAGGGCAAGGCGGCCTACGTGTCGAGCGCCGGCGACGGCGTCATCACCGCCGTCGACGGCAAGAGCCCGAAGCCGCTGGCCCGCATCGTCTCGACGCCGGGCCTGGGGGAGATCCGCTTCGCCCCTGGCGGCCGGCTCGCCTTCGTGGTCCACCCGAACGCCAACGCCGTCCACATCGTGGACGCCGCGAGCAACCGCCTGATCCAGACGGCGGACGTGGAGAAGGATCCGGATCAGGTGGCCTTCAGCGACGAGCTCGCCTACATCCGCCACCGCGGCAGCGACACCGTGCTGATGGTGCCGCTGAAGACGGTCGGCGAGCCGGGCAGGCCGGTGTCGGTGGTCGATTTCCCCGGCGGCCAGCACCCGCCGGGGCGGATGGCCCGGGGCACGCCCGCGGCCGGCATCGTGCAGTCCCCCGGCGACGCCGCCGTGCTGGTGGCCAATCCCGAGGACAAGGCCATCTACTTCTACAAGGAGGGCATGGCCGCCCCCATGGGCCACTTCCAGAACTACGGCAAGCAGCCGCGGGCCGTGCTGGTGGTGGACCGCAGCCTGCGCGAGGTCCGCCCCGGGGTCTACGAGACCACGGCCAAGATGACCGCGCGCCGGCGATTACGAGCTCGCCCTGTTCCTCGACTCGCCGAGCCTCACCCACTGCTTCCCGGTGAAGCTGGCCGAGAACCCGCAGCTCGCCGCGGCCCGCAAGCCGGCGCTCACCATCGAGCCGGTCGTCGAGAAGTCCACGATCGCCGTCGGCGAGGACGTGGCGGTCCGCTTCAAGATCTCCAGCCCCGACGGCGGCGCCGCCGCGGACCGGGCTCAAGGACGTGCGCGTCCTGACCTTCCTCTCGCCCGGCATCTGGCAGCAGCGGCAGTGGGCCTCCGAGCTCGGCGGCGGCCTCTACGAAATCCATTTCAAACCGCCCGAGGCGGGGGTCTACTTCGTCTTCCTCGAGGTGGAGTCCGCCGGGATTCCGTTCCAGAAGTCCCCCTATCTCGTGCTGACGGCCGAGGCCGCGAAGACCCCGGCGGCCCAAGGAGGCTCGCGATGATCGCTATGATAAAGACAAAGAGGATGAATACGACGAAGACCGCTCTCCCGGCTCTGGCCGCGCTCTCCCTGCTGCTCTCGCTTCCAGCCGGAGCCCAGGACGGCCACGAGCATCACCATGCGATGGCCGCGGCGCCCGCCCCGGCGAAGCCCGAGGTCCAGGCGGTCGACGGCCTGAACGTTCCCGACGTCCCGGTGGTGGACCAGGACGGCAGGCCGCGCCATTTCTACTCCGATCTGGTCAAGGGGCGGGTGGTGGTGGTCAATTTCGTCTTCACCACCTGCACCACGATCTGCCCGCCGATGGGGGCCAACTTCGCGAAGCTCCAGAAGATCCTCGGCGCCCGCGCGGGCCATGACGTGCACCTGATCTCCGTCTCGGTCGATCCGGCGACCGACACGCCCGAGCGCATGAAGGCCTGGAGCCAGAAGTTCGGCGCCGGTCCGGGCTGGACCCTGGTCACCGGCGACCGCGACGAGATCACCCGCCTGCTCAAGGCGCTCGGCGTCTACACGCCGAGCATCGCCGACCACTCTCCCCTCGTGCTGCTCGGCAACGACGCCAGCCACCGGTGGACCCGGGCCTACGGCTTGGCCGCGCCGGCCCGGATCGCCGAGCTGATCGATCAGATCGCCGCGCCCGGCGCGGAGAAGGAGTCCCGCCGATGAGAAAGCATGTTCCTGATCCTGCCGCTCGTCCTGGCCGCGTCCCTGCCGGCGCTCGCCGCGCCGCCGCCCCCGCCGGCCGCCGAGACCCCCGCCCGCAAGTACTTCGGCGACGTCAAGCTGGTGAACCAGGACGGCCGGGAGATGCGCCTCTACACCGACCTGCTCGAGGGCAAGACGGTGATCATCAATCCCATGTTCACGGCCTGCACCGGCGCCTGCCCGGTGATGAGCGGCGCCCTGGAGAAAATCCAGGAGCACCTCGGCGACCGCGTCGGCAAGGACGTGCGGCTGATCTCGATCTCCGTCGATCCCGTCCACGACACGCCGGCGAAGATGCGGGAGTACGCGGCGCGCTTCCACGCCAGGCCCGGCTGGTACTTCCTCACCGGCTCGAAGGAGAACGTCGAGGCCGCCCTGCGCAAGCTCGGCCAGTGGGTGGACGAGCCCTCCAACCACCAGTCCCTGCTGCTCATCGGCAACGACCGGACCGGCCTCTGGAAGAAGGCCTTCGCCCTCTCCCCGGTCGAGCAGATCCTGCCGGTGGTCGACAGCGTGGTCGACGACAAGGGCGAGGGGTGAAGGCCGTCCGCGCGCTCGCCGCCGTCCTCCTCCTGCTGCCGGTCCTCATCGCGGCGGCCCCGCCTCTCCATCGCAGTCGCCGCCGCCGGACCGGCAGCGCCTCGAGCGCGGACGGCGGATCTATCAGGAGGGGGCCAGCCCCGCGGGCAGCCCGATCGTCGCCGTGATGAGCGAGGGCGGGGTCGAGGTGCCCGCCTCGGCCGTGCCCTGCGCCGGCTGCCACGGCCGCGACGGCAAGGGGCGGCCCGAGGGGGGCGTCGCGCCGTCGGATCTCACCTGGACGGCCCTCACCACGCCCCTATGGCGTCACCCATCCCGGCGGGCGCAAGCATCCGCCCTACGACGTCAAGCTCCTCAAGCGGGCCATCTCGCTGGGCGTCGATCCGGCCGGCCACCCGCTGCACGTGGCCATGCCGCGTTTCCGCATGAGCCTCCAGGACATGGAGGATCTGGTCGCCTACCTCCAGCAGCTCGGCACCGGCACCGATCCCGGGGTGAGCGACACCGCCGTGCGGGTGGGCGTCGTGCTGCCGCCGGCCGGACGTCTGAGCGGGATGGGCGAGGCCATCCGCGCCGCCGTCACCGCGCGGTTCGAGGCGGTGAACCGGGACGGCGGGATCTACGGCCGCCGTCTGGAGGCGCGCTTCTTCGCGGCGCCGCAGCCGGCCGACCAGCGGCGGAGCTGGACCGCGGACTTCCTCGACCGCGAGGAGATCTTCGCCGGGCTCGCCGGCTTCTTCGCGGGCGCGGACGCCGAGCTGGCCGCTCTCTGCGCGGAGAAGCGGGTGCCGATGGTGGGCCCGTTCACCGTCCACCCCCGCGAGGAGCTCCCCTTGAACCGCTACGTCTTCTATCTGCTGCCGGGGGTCGAGACGCAGGGGAAGGCCCTGGCCCGTTTCGCCGCCGCGTCGGGATGGCCGGCGCCGCAAACGGTGCGCACCGGTCCGGGGGCGGGTCCTTTCGACCTCAAGAGCCTGGCGGCGACCAAGGCCGATCCCGTCCTCTTCCTCGGTTCGGGCTCCGAGGCCCTGGCCTTCCTGAAGGACGCCGACCGCCTCGGCTGGCATCCGCGTTTCCTGGCCACCGGCGCGGCCGCGGACCAGTCCCTGTTCGCCGCGCCCGCCGCCTTCGCGGGCAGGATCTTCCTCGCCCTCCCCACCGCGCCGGCCGGAGCGGAAGCCGGCTCCGCTCAAGGGTCGGCCCGCGCCGCCGCCGACGTGCTGATCGAGGGGCTGCGCCGAGCCGGCCGCGACCTCAGCCGCGAGAAGCTCGTGGACGAGCTCGAATCCCTCCGCGGCTTCGCCACCGGCTCCACCCCGCCCCTCACCTACGGCGCCGCCCGCCGCCTGGGCGCCCGGGGCGCCTACATCGTCCGCCTCGATCCGCGGGAGAAACGGTTCATCCCCGAGGGGAAGTGGATCGAAGTGGAGTAGGCGGCGCCCCCTTGCGCCGGAAGCCGGCCTTTCGTCTGTAAAAACTGTAAAACCGGAGCTCGTGGGGGGGACCACGTTGCCGTGGCGCGGCTTTTGTCCTACCATTCGCCAAAGTCCAGAAATTTATTCCCGTTCAGCGGCCAGATACGTCTCGCGGATTGCCTGGAGGTAGCCTGACAAGGAGAGCACCATGGTATCGAGTTTCCTGCGGAGTCGGATGAGTGGATGGTTGATGTTCGCGTTCCTGGCGCTCTTCGCGAGCGGGATGGAGAGGGCCGCCTGGGCGGGCCAGGGCTATCTCGGCGAGGTGGAGCCCAACGGCACCTCGGCGACCGCCAGCCCGATCGTCGGCACCAACGTGGTGATCAAGGGCAATCTCTACCCTAACGGTGACACCGACTTCTACTCCTTCACCGCCAACGCGGGGGACCGGGTCTACGCGGCCACGATGACCTCCTTCTCGGCCGGCAACAGCACCGACAGCCAGCTCACCCTCCTTGCTTCCGACGGCACGACCGTGATCGAGTTCGACGACGACAACGGCAGCTTCGCCGCGCTGTCCTCCTCGATCGCGGGCGCCATCATCCCCACCACCGGGACGTACTTCCTGAAGGTCAACGACTTCACCGCCGGCACCACGACGGAGCGCCCCTATGAGCTGCACCTGCGGGTGCAGAGCGGGAGCCCGACGCCGGAGGTCGAGTCGAACGACACGCCGGCCACCGCCAATCCCCTGCCGGCCAACGGCTGGGTGAGCGGCGCGCGCAACCCGGCCGCGGCGACCGAGCAGGACTGGTACAGCTTCACGCTGAACGCTGGCGATACCGTCTACCTTTCGCTCGACACGGACCCGGAGCGCGACGGCGTGAGCTGGAACGGCCGGCTCGGCATGGCCCTCTTCGGCGATGCGAACAACCAGATCCTGGTGGTCGACGACGCCGGCACGGGGGACGTGGCGCCCAACCCCAACATCCCCTCCGAAGCGCTGTTCATCACGGTGAAGACGGCCGGCACCTATTTCGCCTTTGTCGACTCGGCCTCCGCCGCGGTCGGCGGGCCGACGGCCACCTATCACCTGAGCGTCAGCGTGCATCCGGCGACGGACGAGGGGGTCAACTGCACCACGTACACGAGCACGGACGTCCCGAAGACCATCGGACCGGGAACGGGTCTCGTCAGCTCGACGATCACCGTGCCCGGCAACCCGCGGATCGCCGACCTCGACGTCAGCATCGTGCTCAACCACGCGCTGATGCAGGACATCGACGCCCACCTGCGCTCGCCGGCCGGCAACGACAACGGGCTGTTCACCGATATCGGCGCCGCGGCCACCGGCGGCCAGACCCAGATGGACGTCACCTTCGACGACGAAGCGGGAGCTCCGCCGACCTTCACGGTCCTCAAGGGGCTCCAGCTCAAGCCCGAGAACAACTTCACCGCCGGCACGGCCAGCACCTCCGGCGCCTATCGCCTCTCCTGGTTCGACGGCGAGAACGCCGGCGGCACCTGGACCCTCGACCTGCGCGACGACACCGCCGGAGCCAACGGCGGCACGCTGACCTCCTGGAGCCTCCGGATCTGCGAGCCGCCGCCGCCGCCGTCCTGCGCGACGGGCTTCGTCCCGACGACGGTGTTCACCACCGACTTCGAGGGCGGCGCCGCCGGCTTCACGCATTCGGGCACCCAGGACGAGTGGGAGCTCGGCCTGCCCGCCACGGCCGCCACCACCACCGCCAACCCGGTCGCGCCCTTCAACACCTGCAACAGCGGGACGAGCTGCTGGAAGACCGACCTCGACAACACCTACAACGCCTCCAGCAACCAGGATCTGCTGTCGCCGAACATCAACCTGGCCGGCCTCGGCCGCCGGTCGTGGTCACCTGGGCGCAGCGCCACCAGATCGAGACCGCCAACTTCGACCACATGTTCGTCGACTTCCAGCAGGTCGGCGGCGCCACGCCGGTGCGTCTCTACGAGTGGCTGGAGCCGACGCCGATCAGCGCATCGGCCGGCACCGGCAATCCCCAGGTGAACATCGGGGGGAGCGTCGGCTGGGGCCTCTATTCGCGCCGCGCCGACAGCCTGGCCGGCCTCAACGCGAGCTGCGCTTCCACCTCGACAGCGATTCAGCTCCATGAACTTCGGCGGCCTGGCGGTCGACGACGTCACGGTGACCGCCTGCCGCGCGCTCGTCGCCGACCTCTCGATCACCAAGACGGACGGCGTGACCACGGCCACGCCCGGCGGCTCGGTGACCTACACGATCACCGCCACCAACCCCGCGGGCGCCGACCCGGTGACCGGCGTCACCGTCGCGGACACCTTCCCGGCGGTGCTGACCTGCACCTGGACCTGCGTGGGCTCCGGCGGCGCCACCTGCGCGGCGGCCGGCTCCGGCAACATCAACGACACCACGGTCGCCCTGCCGGCCAACTCCAGCGTCACCTACACCGCGACCTGCGCGATCAGCGCGTCGGCCACGGGGACGCTCAGCAACACGGCGACCGTGA
>CAVXIG010000052.1:0-32829 GCA_963761645.1 uncultured Acidobacteriota bacterium | reverse complement strand
CATGGATCGATCATGTCTCCGAAAAAGATCCGCGCCTGCGCTTCCAGCCTCGTGATCACGAGGCCTTGCGGGAAGAATTCCGTAAGCTGGACCGGCGGTTCGTCCACGCCAACCGGGCGCGGGTCCGGGCGAAGTGCTTTCGTCAGTATCCGGAAGAGAGTGGGCCAGCGATAGAATGGGGGCAGCGCGGCATTCTGAACCGCCAGCTCAGCCTGAAGCGCGGACAGATGCCGGTCGGAGACTCATCCAGCAGATCCCACAACTTTTACAGGCGCTGAAACCTTGCTTTCTGATGAGCCCGGTAGCTGTAAGCCAGTCTGTCTCGCGGCGAGCTGGCGACCGATTCCCCGGCGTTTGATGCGGTGATCTTCGACGAGGCGTCCCAGGTCTTTCCGCAGGATGCGGTTTCCGCCATTGCGCGGGCCAGGCAGGTGATCGTCGTCGGAAGCCAGCAGCAGCTTCCTCCCTCTTCCTTTTTTCGTTCTGACATCTCGGAAGGTCAAGCGAGGAACCGACCGAAGATCGCCTGGAAGGCGTAGAGAGCATTCTCGACGTAATGGTCGGCATGGAAGGCGCGGGTTCGCACTCCGCATATCTCGACATCCATTACAGGAGCCGGCATGAAGACCTGATCCGTTATTCTAATCATAGCTTCTACAAAGACCGCCTGTTAGTCTTTCCAAGCCCAAATGCAAGCTCCGGTAACCTTGGTCTAAAGGACGTGTATCTCCCGGAGGGGCGGTACGATGCCGGCGCATCGAAACCAACCGGATGGAAGCCGAGGTCGCGGTAGATCGATGTTTCTCGTTGTGCGGAGTCGGCCTGCGAAAGAGAGCGTCGGTGTGGTCACGCTTTTCACGAAGCCAGGCAGACCTGATTGAGGAGCTTGTCGAACTCGCCGTCGCCTCCAAGACTCGAGCCTCGACAGTCGTTTCGCCGAGGACCTCAGTGAGCGATTCTTCGTCAAGAATCTTGAAAATGTCCAAGGTGACGAGCGAGACCACATCATCCTGAGCATCGGCTATGGACCTACAATTGGCTCGAGCAGCGTTCCTAACCGTTTTGGTCCGATCACCCTGAAGGTGGGGGACGCCGTCTCAACGTAGCCGTGACGCGAGCCCGGAGGAGACTTGCCTTTGATATACGGTCACTTCGCTCCGGACCAGATCACCGCGGGATCCGAGGGGGCTCGTCTCTTGCGTCGGTTTCTGGAGTACGCGCAGGATTACGGTGAGAGCCTTTGAAAACGCAATCGACGTAGACCCAGCGGCGGAGACGAGAGCCCCTTCGAGGAGGCTGTTTACCGTGCGCTGACACAGCGGGGATATCGCGTCTCGAAACAGGTTGGTTGCTTCGGCTACCGTATCGATCTGGCGATCGCTTCCGAGTATGGGGGTCGCTACGATTTGAGGAATCGAGTGTGATGGCTCGGCCTACCACGCGCGCCGGCCGCAAGGGACCGCGACTGGCTTCGGCAGTCCGTACTTGAAGATCTCGGTTGGAGCCATCCATAGGATCTGGTCCACGGACTGGATACGTGATCCGGAATCACAGCTTCAATATTCGAACGTGCCTTGCGAGCCGCTCGCGCGAGGCCCCAGGAGAGGCCGTTGTCGAAGACGCACCGGCGATTCAGCGTGTCGATTTGAGCACGCTGGTCACCAGGAAGGAGCGATTCTGGCAAGCGCGACGAGAACCGGGCTCCAAGGACACCCCAAGAATTTCGATTCGCGCCTTACAGTCTGGTGGAGTTCGTGAACCACGGGCGAAAGATACCGATTACTGACGAAAAACGGCAGAAGCTTTGCGAGCTTGTCACGAAGACTGTAGAGACCGAGGGTCCGGTTCATGTCGATGTGGTGATCGACCGGATTCGGAGGCATTATGGCGCCGGCCGTGCTGGGAGCCAGATCCGTTCAATGATCGGTTTGGCTATAGATTCTGCTTTGACAAACCGCCAGGTTTGTTACGGTAAGGCCCAGGGTAAGGGGTAACCAGATAAGTTCTTTTTTGGATAAATTCGAACACCCGATCCGTCCCGAACCCCGAGGAATGGCAGAGGACGGCAGTGTCCGGCGCGTCGAGGAAGTATGGCCGGGCGAGATCGAAGCGGGTGTCCTCCGGGTGGTGGAGACTGCTTTCGGCATCTCGCCTAAGGATGCGGTACCGGCCGTTGCGCGGGCCTTCGGCTACGAGCGGGCGGGACGGAACATCGAAGAGGCGATCACCGCGGCGATCGAACGCCTCCTCAGAACTGGTGAGCTCACCAATGGGCCAGGAGGGCTCACCCCAAGGCCGTAGCGTCTTCCCTACCGGAACCACTCCACCACCTGCATCACGATCAGCGTCAGCGGCAGCGCGCTGACCACGATAGCGATGGTCCAGGCGAGGGCGTTAGACTTCGACCCTCACCACAAGGTCGGGATGCCGTAGTCGCGAATACGGGGATCGTTCGTCATGAGGATGAGGCCCTCCGCAAGCGACTGCGCAATGAGCATCCGGTCAAAGGGATCGCGATGGATGGCGCCTAGAGTTGTGTGTGCGTACACATGAGCCTCCATGATGGGCAATGTTCGCACAAGGTTCTCTTCGCGCAGTCTTGCCGCAAATACCTGTACGGAGACTGGGAGCGACAGCTTCCCCAACTGCGATTTGATCGTGATCTCCCACAAGGATGCCACGCTCACATAGATCTCGTTTTCAGGCTTGGAGAGGGCCTCCGCGGCTCGCGTGGACAGTTTGACCGGATCGACTCCCCACCAGATGTAGGCGTGGGTATCAACGAGAAGTTTCATGCCCCTCACCCATCCAGAATGAATCAGGTAACGGCTCATCGAAGTCGTCGGCCATGAAGTAAGGCATCCCGGCAAAAAGACCGGCCACGCGCAGATGCCCACCTTCCTGCCCGAAACCTTCGCGTGTCCGCAGGAATTCAGCGAAGTCCAGCACTTCTTGCTGACGGTCCGCGGGTAGCGCGGAGGCGATCTGGACAATCTGTTCGGTGATGCTCATTGCAATTCTCCCATGCTCACTAGATTCGTGGATGATCCTACCGGAACCACCCCACCACCGTCATCACGATCAGCGTCAGCGACAGCGCGCTGACCACGATCGCGATGGTCCAGGCGAGGACGTTGTAGATCGGGCCGTTGACGTGCTTGCCCATCAGCTCGGGCTCGTTGATCAGGCGCAGGATGGCGAAGAGCTCGACGGGCAGGAGCAGGCCGTTGAGCACGTAGACGCCCACCAGCACCGGGATCAGCGGCAGGCCGGGGATCAGGGCGATGAGCGCGCCGATGCCGATCAGCCCGGTGAGGATGCCCATGAAGATCGGCGCCTCGGACCACGAGCGCGAGACCCCGCGCTCGAACCCCAGCGCCTCGCTCATCATGTAGGTGGTGGCGAGCGGCAGCACCCCGGCCGCCAGCAGCGACGCTCCCAGCAGCCCCAGGCCGAACAGCGCCTCGGCGTATTTCCCCGCCACGGGCTCCAGCGCCCGCGCCGCGTCGGCCGCGGTGGTCACCGTGATGCCGCGCGGGTAGAGGGTCGCCGCGGTGGCGATGATGATGAAGGTGGCCACGATCCCCGCCGAGATCGTCCCCACGATGACGTCGAAGCGGGTGTAGCGGTACTCGTCCGGCGTCACCCCCTTCTCCACGACCGAGGACTGGACGTAGAGCTGCATGTAGGGGGAGATCGTGGTGCCGATCAGCGCGATCAGCAGGTTGAGATAGCCGAAGTCGAAGTGCAGTTTTGGGCGGACGGTCTCGGCGAGCACCGCGTGCCAGTCCGGCTTGGCGAGGAAGGCGGCGCCGATGTAGGCGAGGAACGCCAGAGTGAGCACGAGGAAGATCCGCTCCACCCAGCCGTAGGAGCCGCGGGTCACCAGCAGCCAGACGAAAATGGCCGCCAGCGGCACGGCGATGTAGCGGCTGACCCCGAACAGCTCGGCCGCCGCGGCCACGCCGATGAACTCGGAGACGATGATGCCGGTGTTGGCGACCAGCAGCGTCAGCAGGATCAGGGCGGTCTGCCGCAGCGTGAAGCTCTCGCGGACGAGGTCCGAGAACCCCTTGCCGGTGACGGCCCCCATGCGGGCGCTCATCTCCTGGACGACGCCGACGCAGACGGTGACCAGCACCATGGCCCACAGCAGGCCGTAGCCGTAGGAGGCGCCGGCCGAGGCGTAGGTGGCGATGCCGCCGGCGTCGTTGCCGGCGCTCGCCGCGAGCAGGCCCGGACCGAGGGCCGCCAGATAGGGCCAGAAGCGCTTGCGGATCGTCAAGAGTAGGCCCGCCCCCGGCGCTGCCAGACCTCGGGGAGCAGCGTGGCGAGGGCGTCGTCCACGGTCAGGATGCCGAGCAGGCGCCGGTTCTCGTCGAGCACCGGCACGGCGAGCAGGTTGTACTCGGCGAGGACGCGGGCGGCGCTCTCGGCGCGGTCGTCGGGGGAGACGGTCGGCGCGTCCTCGTCCAGCACGTCGGCGAGCGGGGTCGCCGGGTCGGCCAGGATCAGCGTGCGCAGCCGCACGAGGCCGCGCAGGGCGTCGGGATCGTCCACGGCGACCACGTAGACGGCGAGCAGGGGATCGGGAACCTCCTCGAGCGAGCGGATCATCCGCAGGGCGTCCCCCACCGTGGCGTCCTCGGTGACGCGGACGAGGTCGCGGGTCATGATGCGGCCCACGCTGTCCTCGTCGTATTCGAGGTGCACCTGGACGTCGGCGGCCTCCTCGGGCTCCATGCGGGCGAGGAGCTGCTCGGCGACCTCGTCGTCGAGATCCTCGAGGGCGTCGGCGGCGGCGGCGGGGGTCATCTCCTCCAGGATGTCGGCGGCGCGCTCCTGGTCCATCCCTTCGAGCAGGTCGGCGACGCGCTCGTCGCTGACCTCCTCGAGCGTCTCGGCGGCGGTCTCCTCGTCGAGGGCGGCGACGATCTCGGCGCTCTCGCGGAAGGAGAGGGCGTCGACGATGCGCGCGAGGTCCACCGGGTTGAGCTCGGCCAGGCGGTCGTAGGAGACCTTGAGCTGCACCGGCGCGGCGCTCGCCAGGTACTGGACGTCGGACCAGTCGATGATCAGGCGGCCGACGATGCTGGCCGGCGAGCGACCGGGGGCCGAGCCGGCGCAGCAGCGCGCGGGCGCTGATGTCGACCCCGACGACGCGATAGATCTCCTCGATGCGGGTGAGCTGCACGTCGTTGACGCGGACGATCCGCCGGCCGGTGATGTCGATGAGCTGGTGGTCGAGCACGTCCCGGCGCAGCAGGACCTCGCCGGAGCGGCGGGCGAACGGCTGGAGGTCGACGGTGGAGGAGGTGAGCCGGGCGGTGCCGTTGAGCGACTGGAGGAGGCTGGCGGACACGTAGAAGCTCCGCCGGCCGTCGCGCACGACGAGGCCGGAGATCGGCGGATAGCGATCTTCGCCGATGCGGACGATCAGGTCCGAGATCCGGCCGATCATCTCGCCGCTCTTGCCCTCCACGGGCCGGTCCATGACCGATGTCAGGAAAAGCATCGCCCCCTCTTATCTTGGTAATCTGGACAGCGGTCGGAGGCGGTTTCGAGGGCTCCCCGGACGCAACTCCCCGCGCCGCCTATGATACCCGCAGGGAGGGGCCCGGCGCGCCGAATCGGGAGTAGACTAAAAATACTTACCATGGAGGAAAAGGAACATGACGACAAAGAAGCTCATCATCCCGCTCGTCCTGGTAGGTCTCACTCTGGGTGTCGTTTCGGTCTCGCAAGGGGCCAGGCCCTCGGAGGATCCCGAAGGGGACCGCGTCGTCCGCGGCTTCCAGATCGCGCCGGTCCACCTGACCTTACGCAACCGCGACCGCAATCTGGTCGGCCTCGGCAGCTACATCGTCAATGCTCAGGCCGGGTGCAACGATTGCCACACCAATCCGTCCTACGCGGCCGGCCACGATCCCTACCTGGGACAACCCAAGCAGGTCAACGTCGCGGGGTACCTGGCGGGCGGCAGGGCGTTCGGCCCGATCGTCTCGCGGAACATCACGCCCGACGATCACGGCCTGCCCGCCGGCCTGACGCTCGCCGAATTCAAGAAAGTGATGCGCACCGGCCATGATCCGGACGATCCGCGGGGGACCGTCTCCTCCAAGTGATGCCCTGGCCGGTCTTCCAGGACATGACCGATCAGGACCTGCGGGCGATCTACGAGTACCTGCGGTCGATTCCCCGTCTCTCGATTCCCCTTATACCGAACCGCTAGGCGGGCTCGGGTCTCGCCCTCCGCCGTCCCCCGCCCGGCCCTTCAGCCGGGCGGGCGCGACACGTTCTACACTATGGCGGCTCTTTCGCTTCGCCTGCCATGATCGCCGAGAAAACCGAATCCCCAGCCCCCGCCGACGTCCTGGAGATCGTCCAGGGGCTCGCCCGGGAGCTGCAGCCGCAGCGCGGGGCCCGCGCGGTCTCCCTCGACTCCTCCCTGGAGCGCGATCTCGGGTTCGACAGCCTCGGCCGGGTGGAGCTCCTCGCCCGGCTGGAGAAGGCGTTCGGCGTGCGGCTTTCCGAGGATCTGCTGGGCGCGGCCGAGACGCCGCGCGACCTCCTCGCAGGCACTGGCCGTGGCGCACCCCGCCGCCGCTCCCGGGGAGGGGTTCGAGTCGATCGAGCCTCTGGGCGGCGGCGAGGCGGCGCCGGACCGCACGCGGACCCTGCTGGAGGTGCTCGACTGGCATGCCGGGCGCCATCCCGATCGGCGGCACATCCTGTATTACCCCGGCGACGGCGAGCCCGAGGAGCTGACCTACGGCGAGCTGGCGCGGCGGGTGCGCGCCGCGGCCGCCGGGCTCACCCGCCTCGGCGTGGGGCCCGGCAAGGCGGTGGGGATCATGCTCCCCACGGGCCTCGAATACTTCGTCGCCTTCTTCGGCGTCCAGCTCGCGGGGGGCATCCCGGTGCCGCTCTATCCGCCGGCCCGCAAGAGCCAGATCGAGGACCATCTCCGCCGGCAGGCCGGCATCCTGCGGACCGCCGGGGCCGAGGTGCTCGTCACCTTCTCCGAGGTCCTCACCCTGGCCCGTCTGCTGAGCGCCCAGCTCCCGGGTCTGCACCGCGTGGTGACGGTGGCGGAGCTCGCCGTCGGGCTTCCGAGCGAGCTTCGTCCCGCCGCCGGTGCGCGGGGAGGACATCGCCTTCCTCCAGTTCACCTCCGGCAGCACGGGGAACCCCAAAGGGGTGGTGCTCACCCACGCCAACCTGCTGGCGAATCTGCGGGCGATCCGCCAGGGGGCGGACATCCGGCCGGACGACGTGATCGTGAGCTGGCTTCCGCTCTACCACGACATGGGGCTGATCGGCTGCTGGATGGGCGCCCTCTACTTCGGCGTCCCGCTGGTCCTGATGTCGCCGCTGGCCTTCCTCGCCCGCCCCTCGCGCTGGCTGTGGGCGATCCACCGCCACCGGGGGACGCTGTCGGCGGCGCCCAACTTCGCCTACGAGCTGTGCATCAACAAGATCCCCGACGAGGAGATCGAGGGGCTCGACCTCTCCTCCTGGCGCATGGCGCTCAACGGCGCCGAGCCGGTGAGCCCCGAGACGCTGCGGCGCTTCATCGAGCGCTTCGAGCGCCACGGCTTCCGGCCGGGCTCGTTCTCCCCCGTCTACGGCCTCGCCGAGAACTCGCTCGCCGTGGCCTTTCCGCCGCTCGGCCGGCCGCCGCTGATCGACGCCGTCGAGCGCGAGCCCTTCCAGCGCTCGGGGTCGGCGGTGCCCGCGGCCGCGGACGATCCCGGCGCCCTGCGCTTCGTCTCCTGCGGCACGCCTCTGGCCGGTCACGAGATCCGCGTCGTCGACGACGCGGGCCGCGAGGTGGGGGAGCGCCAGGAGGGGCGGCTGGAGTTCAAGGGGCCGTCCGCCACCAGCGGCTACTTCCGCAACCCCGAGGCCACGGCGAAGCTGGTCCATGGCGACTGGCGGGACTCGGGGGACCGCGCCTACATCGCCGGCGGCGAGGTCTACATCACCGGCCGGGTCAAGGACATCATCATCCGCGCCGGCCGCAACCTCTACCCGCAGGAGCTGGAAGCGGCCGTGGGCGAGGTGCCGGGCATCCGCAAGGGGTGCGTGGCGGTCTTCGGCAGCCCCGATCCGGCCACCGGCACGGAGCGCCTGGTGGTGATGGCCGAGACCCGGGAGCGCGATGAAGCCGCGCTGGAGACGATCCGGCAGGCCGTCCAGGAGGTCGCGATCGACCTGCTGGGCACGCCCGCCGAGGTGGTGGCCCTGGTGCCGCCGCACGGGGTGCCGAAGACCTCCAGCGGCAAGATCCGGCGCTCGTCGGCGCGGGAGGTCTTCGAGTCCGGGCGGAGCGGCCGCGGCGGCGCTTCCCTGGGGTTGCAGATCGCCCATCTGGCCGTCTCGGGAGCGCGGGCGCAGATCGCCCGCCGCGCGCGTTCCCTGGGCGGGCTCCTCTACAGCGCCTGGGCCTACGGCTCGGTGGCCCTGTTCGCGCCGCCGCTCTGGCTCGCCGTCGTCCTGACGCCGGGCCTGAAGCTCCGGCGGCGGCTGGCGCGCGGCATCGCCCGCTTCCTGTTCACCTGGATCGGCATGCCCTTCCGTCTGGAGGGGGGCGAGAGCCTGAAGCACGGGCGGGCCGCGGATCGTGGCGCCCAATCACGCGAGCTATCTGGACGCGATCGTGCTGACCGCCCTGCTGCCGCCGGAGTTCGCCTACGTGGTGAAGCGCGAGCTGGAGAAGAGCTTCATCTCCCGCATCTTCCTGCGCCGCCTGGGATCGATCTTCGTCGAGCGGTTCGACGCCGCCCAGAGCGCCGGGGAGACCCGCAAGGTCCTCGACGCCCTGCAGCGCGGCGAGTCGCTCGTCATCTTTCCCGAAGGGACCTTCCGCCGCTACCCCGGCCTCCTCCCCTTCCGCATGGGGACCTTCGCGGTGGCCGTGGATGCCGCCGTGCCGGTGGTCCCGGTGGCGATCCAGGGCACCCGCTCGCTGTTGCGCGGAGGCAGCTGGCTCCTCCGCCATGGCAGAATGACGGTGACCGTGGCGCCGGCTGTCCGCCCCGAGGGGACCGGCTGGCACGCGGGCGTCCAGCTCCGCGATCAGGTGCGGGCGGCGATCCTGGAACGGTGCGGCGAGCCGGATCTCTCATGAATCTCCACGACCTCTTCGCCATCCCCCGCCGGCAGTCTCCGGAGAAGCCCGCCCTGCGTTTCCGGGATGGCGGCGTGGAAACGGTCCTTTCCTACGGCGACCTCTTCGCCAAGGCCGACGCGCTGGCCGCCGGCCTCGCCGCCCGTGGGGTGATCAAGGGGGACCGCGTCGCCTTCTTCCTGGGGAACCGGCCGGAGTTCGTCGTCGCCTATCTCGCCGTGATCCGGCTCGGCGCGGTGATGGTGCCGATCAATCTCGCCTACCGGCAGCGGGAGATCACCCACATGCTGGAGGACGCCGAGCCGCGCCTTCTGATCACCGAGCGGGCGCAGCTCCCCATCCTGGAAGGGATGGATGTGGGAGATCTGCTACTCGCCGAGGATCTGGGAGAGCTGTCAGGCGGCGCGGGATTTACACCGCCGTTCGTCGAGGGCGGCGATCTCGCGATGCTCCTCTACACCTCGGGGACGACGGGGAAGAGCAAGGGCGCCGAGATCAGCCACGACAACGTGCTCGCCACCGTCACCGGCCTCCTCGCCGCCTGGGCCTGGGAGCCCGCGGACGCATTGCTGCTCACCCTCCCCCTCTTCCACACCCACGGCCTGGTGGTCGGGCTCCATTGCGCTCTCGCGGCGGGCGCCACCGTGCTCCTGCGGCGCCGGTTCGAGGCGGCCGAGACCGCCTCCGAGCTGCTCGCGGGCGAGCCGACGCTCTTCTTCGGCGTCCCCACCATGTACGGGCGGCTGGTCGAGGAGCTGCGGGCGCGCCGGGCGCGCGGGGAGGGGCTGGATCTCTCCCGCCTGCGCCTGTTCTGCTCGGGGAGCGCGCCGCTCTCCGCCGAGACCTTCGCCGCCTTCCGCGAGCTGACCGGCCACGAGATCCTCGAGCGCTACGGCATGACCGAGACCGGGATGAACCTCTCCAACCTCTACGCCGGCGCGCGGCGGCCGGGCACGGTGGGCGTGCCCCTGCCCGGGGGTCGCTATCCGCATCGTCGACGAGGAGCTGCAGGTGCGCGGCTCGAACGTCTTCGCCGGCTACTGGCGGGCGCCGGAGAAGACGGCGGCGAGCTTCGTCCACGACGAGCTCGGCCGGCGCTGGTTCAAGACCGGCGACCTCGCCCGGCAGGATCCGGAGACCGGTTTCATCACCCTCCTCGGCCGGCGGCACGAGCTGATCATCAGCGGCGGCTTCAACCTCTATCCGCGCGAGGTGGAGGAGGTGCTGGCCGGGTTCCCCGGCGTGCGCGAGGCGGCGGTGGTGGGCCGGCCGCATCCGGACTGGGGGGAGGTCCCGGTCGCCTTCCTGGCCGCGGACGCGAGCGTCGACACGGCCGAGCTGATCGCCTTCTGCAAGTCCCAGATGGCCGGCTTCAAGGTGCCGCGGGAGATCCGTCTGATCGATTCCCTCCCCCGGAACGCCCTGGGAAAAGTGGAGAAGCACAAGCTGCCCGCCTGACGGTTTGGCAGCCGGCGGCGAGCACCGCCTCTCGATCCCTGCTATAAGTCTGGAGTGATGAAGACGTATCTCGGGATCGAGCTCGCCGGCGACAACGGAAACACCGGGGTCGCCGAGATCCTCGAGACCCCGGAGGGGCTCTTCTATCAGTTCCCCACCGGTTCCTGGCGCGGCCACGACGGGCTCGGGCTGATCGAAGGGCGCTCGCGCGCCGCCGAGAAGATCGCGGTCGATCAGCCCTTCTCCTACCCGGCCCCGTGCATGCGCTGGTTCCTGGGCCAGGCCGGGGCGGACGCCGAGAGCGACCCCTACATCTGGCGGCGCACCGATCTCGCGATGGCCGAGCGCGTCACCAATCTCGGCATCCCCCGCGACACCGTCCAGCAGGCCAGCCGCTGCTCCAACCTCTGGCGGGCCGTCGAGCTGGCCAGCCTGCTCGGGGTGGCTCGCGAGGCGGTCTGCGCCGGCAAGGGGCGCCTGATCGAGACCCACCCCCGGGTCGCCTGGGCGGTGGTGATCGCCAGCCTGGCGGACCGGGAGACGGCGGAGAGCCTGGTGGCGCATTACAAGGGCCCGATCCCGGAGGACCGGGGGAAGCGGCACCAGCAGAAGGAGCTCCGGGAACGGATGCTCCGGCTCCTCGCCGACGGCGCCGGCCTTCAAGCCCCGCGTGGAGGCCCACCGGGAGCTGGCCTGCAAGACCGACGACAACCTCGACGCCCTGATCTGCGCCTTCGTCGCCTATCTCGCCGCCCACGCCGCCGCCGAGCGCTGCCTGCCGGCCCACGTCTCCGAGGAGACCGTGCTGCTGGAAGGAGTGGCGATCATCCCGAGCCAGGACTGGCAGGCGCGCCTGCTGGTGAAGAAGGGTCAGCGCCAGGACCCGCGAAAGGAGCCCCCGCAATGACGATGCTCAACTCCCGCAAAATCCTGATCGCGGGCGGGCTCTGCCTGCTCGCCGCCTGCTCGGCCGACGCGCAGGGCAACCGGCAGCAGCCGGTCCGCCCCCAGCCTGGAAAAGCTTCCCCCGAGGTCGAAACCATGTATCCGAACGCCTGCTATCAAGGGATCGATCCCGAGAAGGACGTCTGTCTGAAGAACGGCCGGTCGGACGGTCCGCCGGTCGTGGTGCTCGGTCCCGAGCGGGCGATGGGGGATCTCGACGCCGACGGCACGCCCGAGACGGCCCTGCTGCTGACCAGGGATCCCGGAGATCCCCAGCAGCAGGTCTATCTCGTGATCGCCGCCTGGAAGGGGGACAAGATCGTCAACCTGGCGACCACCCTGCTGGGCAATCAGGTGAAGGTGAAGTCGTTGAAGGTCGCCGGCGGCAAGCTCCATCTCGACGGCTCGCGGTCCGCCTCCGCCCGGACGGCGATGATGCCCGTCACCCTGACCTTCTCGCTCCGGCAGGGGAAGCTGATCGAAGAGTCGGAGGGGCCGCAGACGTAGGCGCCCGCCGATCTACCCCGCCTTCGCCTCCAGCACCGCGCGGTCGCGCAGCTTGCCGGCGGCGGGGGAGAGCGGGGCGTCGGTGAGGATCTTGTTGATGCGCTCCATCGCCTTCACCGTGTCGCCCACGCTCTGGTAGAGGACGACCTCGCCGTAGAGGTTGTCGGCGAGGACGTTCAGCCGCTCGATCACCGGCACGACGAAGGGACCCTCGGGGTAGCGGCGCAGGTACTCGGCGCCGTTCTTGACGTCGTCGTAGGTCTTGGCGATCGCGGCCAGACGCTCGCCGGCGATCTTCTTGAGCTCGGGGTCCTTGGTCTGCTCGGCCATCTGCTGCAGGGCGGCGAGCTCCTTGAGGTTGGGAGCGAGGATGCGCAGCCCGGCGCTGGCGCGCTTCCCCTCGGCGCTCTGCGGCGCGGATTCCCAGGCCTTCAGATACTGGGTCACCGCCTCGGTCTGGTTGCCCAGACGGCTGTTGGCGTCGCCGAGGGCGAGCGCCACCTCGGGGACCTCCGTGGCCTCGGGGAAGTTCGACAGGAAGCTCTCCAGGAACGAGGTCTCGTAGATGCCGCCGCCGAGGATCTTGACGGCGCGCGGATAGAGATCCTTGCGCTTGACCTCGAGATCCGAAACCTCCCCTTCCAGGGCGGAGAGCAGGTCGCTCTTGGGATCGATCGCGCGCACCTCGCCCAGCTCCTTGCGGTAGAGGCGGAGGACGGAGCCGTAGTCGCGCGACAGCAGGGGGCGCGCGAGCTCGTCGTCCCGCCGCTTGTGGAGCCTCTCGAGGCGCAGGGCGTCGGATGCCTTCCCCTGCGGCCAGGCGGAGAGGATGGCCGTCTTCACGTAGGTGGTCACCCCCTCGTCCGTCTTCTTGACCTGCGTCAGGTATTTGCTCAGGGTCGCCTGGGTGCGCTTGCGGTAGTCGTCCACCGGCTTCCTGGCCTGCATCGTCCAGGTCCCCTTGCGGGCCTCGGCGGCGCGCTCCCGCGCGTCCGCGAAGGGGTGGGTCTGCCAGTAGCCGTACTCCTTGAGCTGGGGGGCGCGGCTGTTCATGATCTCCCAGAGCCGGCGGGCGCCGTCCGGGCTGTAGCCGGCCGCGGCGGCCAGGCTCTGCCCCTCCTTGTCGGCCTCGTCCTCGTAGTCGCGGCTGTAGCTGCGCAGCAGCAGCTCGCTGATCACCAGGCTCGCCGCCGCGGCGCCCTGGATCAGGTTGCCGCTCGGATCCTGATAGCCGACCCGCGGATCGTAGGGGGCCTGCGCGGCGGGCAGGCGGTTGTTGCTGCGCGACTCCCCGATCGCCACCCCCGCCACCAGCAGGTTGCCGAGCACGGTCATCAGCGTCTGCTTGCGCTGCATGTGGATGGAGTGCTCGTGGACGACGTGGCCGATCTCGTGGCCGAGGACGTTGGCCAGCATGTCGTCGTCCAGCCCGAGGTCGAGCATGCCGGTGGTGACGAAGATCTGGCCGCCCGGCAGCGCGAAGGCGTTGGGCTCCGGCATCTTGACGATCTGAAAGATGAAGGGGTACTTCTGGAAGTCGGACTGCTGGGCCAGCTCGTAGCCGATGCGGTTGACCCGCGCCAGCCGCTCCGCGTCGTCCGCGGCCCCGTACTGCTTGACGGCCTCGGCAGCCGCCTTGAGGCTTTCGTCGAAGAGCTTGGGATTGGCGATGCCCTGATTGGCGGTGCCCTGCTGCGCTCGCCCCGGCTGAGCGGCCGCGAGGACCAGCAGGAGGACGGGCGCGAAGGCGAGGATGCGTCGGGTTGTCATGGCCTTCCCCTCAAAACGTTCCAAGGTTACCCCAACCGGGTGAAATCCCACCCCGGAAACAAAATTCCGCGAGCCAAAACTCCCGGCCGGTTCCCCGCCCCCTTGTGGTAGCTTTCCGCGCATGAGCGACTTGACCATTGAGGTGGACACCACGAAGTCGTCCATGGAAGAGATCCGGCCGTCTCTCGACGCCGGTTTGAAGGCAGCCTTTCCGGGCGGCATGCTGAAGTGGCACTGGGAGGGTGACGTGATGCACCTCACCGGTCCCGGGGCCAAGGCCACCATCGTGCTGGAGAACGGCCGCCTGGTCGGGCGCGCCCATCTCAAGCCCCCCGCCAGCCTGATGAAGCCGGTCATCGAACAGAAGATCGCCCAGGTGATGAAGAAGGTCGCCCTGGCCTGACGGCGGCGCACCCGTGGCCGCGCCGCCGAACCTTCCCGCCGCGCTGCTCCAGCGCGCCGCCGTGGATCCCGAGGAGCCCTGGCTCTTCCGCGCCGAGGGGTGGGACTGGGTCTGGCACCCCTGGCGGGAGCTGGCCCGCTGGATGGAGGATTGGCGGGAACCCCTGTCCGCTCTTCCCGCCGGCACCCGCGCCGGCTTCCCCTACGCACCCCGTCCTGAATTCGTGATCCTGGACCTGGCGATCCAGGCCGCGGGACTGGTGTCCGCGCCGGGGGAGCGGCGGGAGGGGGATGCCTGGGTGGAGATCGCGGACGGCAAACTCGACGTCTCGTCAGGCTCCCATTCATCGGGGAACGCGGGCGGGGCTCTGGTTACGGGTGGCCGGCGAGCCGGTGGAGTGGACCGCGGCGGAGCTGGTCGCGGCCGGGGAGCGGCTGCGGACGGATCTCGGGGCCTCGGACGGCCGGGAGATCGTGGTGCTCGGCGGAGCGCTCGCGCGATCCCGTGGAGCGGACCATGCTCTCCTGGGCGACGCTGACCGGAGCCGCCGTGGTGCTGGAGCCCGATCCGGCGCTGCGGGCCGCCACCGCCGCCTGGGTACGGCCGACCGTCTTCCACGGCACCCCGGCCGAGATCGCGGAACTGCGGGCACGGGTGAAGACGAAGCGGGGCCTGCCGTTCCGGCGGCTGCGGACGGTGCTGGTGGCCGGATGGCAGGTGCTGGCGCCGGAGGACGAGGCCTTCTGGCGGGAGCGCGGAGTCCAGGTGGCCAGGGTCTTTGCCGCAGAGCGGCGTAACCGTGGTATATAACCCGGGAGCGAGGACGAGAGATAGGAGAACCGCCATGGCCTCTACACCGGATAACGCCGACACCGCCCTGACCGCCCCACCGCCCGCCCCCTTGAGGCCGCCGAACACCGCCTCCGCCCTGGAGGAGATCACCGAGCGGGCCGATACCGTCTGGACCCGCGACAAGAGCCAGCCGATCAAGGTCCAGGCCGTCGAGCGGAGCGCGCTCAAGGGCGTCCATGGCCGGGTGGCGATCGTCGACGGTTGCCGGACCCCGTTCGTCAAGTCGGGGACCGACTTCGCCAACATGGACGTGATCGATCTCGCCAGCGTCGCCGCCTCGGAGCTGGTGGCGCGCACGGCGATCGATCCCGACGAGATCGACCTCTCGGTCTTCGGCGTCGTGGTGCCGGCGCTGTTCGCGCCGAACCTCGGGCGCGAGGTCGTCTTCCGCACCTCGCTGCCGTTCCGCATCCCGGGGGTGACGGTGAACCTCGCCTGCGCCTCCTCGACGCGCGCGATCACCTTCGCCGCCGGCTCGATCCTCTCCGGCGAGGCCGGCGTGGTGCTCGCGGGGGGCGCCGAGTCGCTGACCAACGTCCCCATCCAGTTCTCGCGCAAGGCGGCGCAGACCTTCATGGCCGCCAGCCGCGCCAAGACGCTGCCGCAGAAGATGGGCGCCTTCGGCAAGCTCCGCCCGGCCGACCTGGCGCCCGTGGCGCCGGCGATCGCCGAGTACACCACCGGCCAGACCATGGGCGAGTCGGCGGAGAAGATGGCCAAGGAGAATGACATCTCCCGCCGGGCGCAGGACGAGATCGCGCTGCTCTCCCACCAGCGGGCCGCCGCCGCCGCCGAGGACGGCCGGCTGACCGTGCAGATCGCGCCGACCTTCCCGCCGCCGGGCTACGACAAGGCGGTCACCCGCGACAACGGCGTCCGCGCCGACAGCTCGATGGAGGCCCTGGCGAAGCTCAAGCCGGTCTTCGACAAGCGCTACGGCACGCTCACCGCCGGCAACTCCAGCCCGCTGACCGACGGCGGCTCGGCCGTGCTGCTGATGAGCGAGGAGAAGGCGAAGGCCCTGGGCTACACGCCGCTCGGCTACATCCGCTCCTACGCCTTCACGGCGCTCAACCCCGGCGACCAGCTCCTCCAGGGGCCGGCCTACGCCGCCCCGGCGGCGCTCGACGCGGCGGGGGTCAAGTTCGCGGACATCGATCTCGTCGAGATGCACGAGGCGTTCGCGGCGCAGATCCTCTCCAACATGAAGGCGTTCGCCTCGAAGAAGTTCGCCGAGCGCGAGCTGGGCCGCAGCGAGGCGCTGGGCGTGATCGACCTCGACCGCTACAACGTGACCGGCGGCTCGATCTCGATCGGCCACCCCTTCGGCGCCACCGGCGCCCGGGTGGTCATGCAGCTCCTCTACGAGCTGCGCCGCCGCGACCGCAACCTCGGCCTGGTCACCGTCTGCGCCGCCGGCGGCGTCGGCTTCGCGATGGTAGTCGAGCGAATAGAACGATTTTGGATTTTAGATTTTGGATTGGGGAGGAAGGCCTCCTCAGATCCAACCGGGCTCGCCCCCTGGCTTCTTCAATCCAAAATCCAAAATCCAAAATCCAAAATGCCCTCTCCTCTAGCGGGTCTCCTCGTCGTCGACCTCTCCCGCCATCTTCCCGGGCCGCTCGCGGCGCGGCTGCTGGCGGATCTGGGGGCGCGGGTGGTCAAGGTGGAGGAGCCGAAGCTCGGCGATCCGATTCGCATGTCGCCGCCGTGCGCGAGGGGTGGGCGCGCTCGGCGCCATCCTCCTCGCCGGGGTCGAGAGCGTGGCCCTCGATCTAAAGAGGCGGCGGGCCGCGAGGCGCTGGCGAGGCTGATCGCGCGGGCCGACGTGATGATCGAGAGCTTCCGGCCGGGGACGCTCGCCCGCCTCGGCTTCCCGCCCGAGGAGCTGCGGGCGCGCCACCCCCGTCTGGTGATCGGCTCGATCTCGGGCTGGGGGCAGGACGGCCCCTACGCCGCCCGGGCCGGCCACGATCTCACCTATCAGGCGGTCGCCGGGACGCTCGCCGCGACCGCCGCGATGCCGGCCGTTCAGATCGCCGACCAGATCGGCGCCTGGAGCCTGGTCACCGCCATCCTCGCCGCCCTCTTCGAGCGGGAGCGCACGGGCGAGGGGAAGCGGGTCGACGTCGCCCTCCTCGACGCCGGCCTCCACGCCAACCTCACCGCCTGGGCCGCCGAGGCGGGGGGGCGGAAAGCGGTGGGGGAGCGTCTGCCGCTGACCGGCGCCTTCCCCTGCTACAACCTCTACGAGACCGCCGACGGCCGCAAGCTGGCGCTCGGCGCCCTGGAGCCCCACTTCTGGGAGCGCTTCTGCCGGCTCGCCGGCCGCGACGACCTGCTCCGGCGGCAGTACAGCCCGTCTCTCCGGGTACACCGGGAGATGCGGGAGCTGTTCCGCACCCGCACCCGGGGCGAGTGGATGACGCTGCTCGGCCGCGAGGACATCCCCGTCGAGTCCGTGCTCTCGGCCGCCGAGGCGCGGGACCACCCGCAGGTCCTGGAGCGCGGCGTCCTGGCGGTGGGGCCGGACCACCTGCCACGGCTCGCCTTCCCGGCCCGGTTCGACGGCGAGCGCCCCGTGGCCGGCGGCGCGGTGCCGGACCTGGGCGCGCAGACCCGGCCGCTGCTCCAGGAAGTGGGAGCGCCGGATCTCGCCGGCGCGTCCGGCGTCGGCCGGCGCTTCAGCTTCAAGCGGTGGGTGAAGAAGCTGTTCTTCTGATTCCTTAACCGATCGGCAGCTCCACCGTGAACACCGTCCCCCGGGGCGTGTTGTCCTCCACCCGGATCGCCCCCTGGTGGTCGGCGACGATGCGGTGGACGATGGCGAGGCCGAGGCCGGTGCCGCGCCCCTTGGTGGAGTAGTAGGGGAGGAAGAGCTTCTCCTTCGACTCCGCGGGGATGCCCCGGCCGGTGTCCGCCACCTGGATCTCCAGGTGGCCGTTGACCGGATGCGCGGCGATCCGGACCTGCCCTGGGGCTTCGGTCGCCTCGACGGCGTTGTCCAGCAGGTTGATCAGCGCGCGGCGGATCTGCTCGCCGTCGACCCAGACCGCGGTCAGCCCGGCGTCGACGTCCTCCTCCACCTCCACCCCGGGCTTCAGGTTGCGGTAGAGGTGGACCGTCTCGCCGACCAGCCGCGAGAGGTCCACCGGCGCCGGGTGCGGCCGGGGCATGCGGGCGTAGCGCGAGAACTCGTCCACCATCCCCTGCAGTGTCACCACCTCGCGGACGATGATCTCCACCCCCTGCTCGATCGCGGCCCCGAGGCCGGGGTCCCCCTGCTGGTGCTTCCTGAGCAGCCGCTCGGCTGAGAGGCGGATCGGGGTGAGCGGGTTCTTGATCTCGTGCGCGATCCGCCGCGCCGCCTCGTTCCAGGCGGCGAGCTGCTGCGCCTTGATCAGCTCCGTCAGGTCCTCGATCACCACCACGCCCCCCTGGATCGCCCCCGCCGCGTCGCGCAGGGCCGTCACCTTGAGCTCGAAGGTCTTCCATTCGCCGCCCAGCGTCAGGTGGATCTCCTTGCTGCCGTGCCCGCCGCGCCCTACCTCGCGCACGGCCGCCGCCAGCCGCTTGCGGTCGGGGTCCCCCCAGGCCTCCTCGAACGGGCGCCCCACCACTTCCTGCTCGCGCTGGCGGAGCATGTTGAGCGCCGCGCCGTTGCAGGTGAAGATCCGCCCCTGGGAGTCGATCGAGACCACCCCCGCGGCCACGTTCTCCAGCACCGCCGCGATCAGCGCCCGCTCGTCCGCCAGCCGCTGATTGCTCGCCGTCAGCTCCAGGTTGCTCCGCTCCAGCTGCTCCTTGTTGCTCTCCAGCTCCTCGGTCATCCGGTTGAAGGAGTCGACCAGCACGCCGAGCTCGTCGTCCGCCACCACGTCCACCCGGTGCGAGAGATCGCCGCCGCTGATCCGGCGGGTCCCCTCGGCGAGCGCCTGGATCGGCAGCGTCACCCGCCGGGCGAGATAGAGCCCGGTCCACGACGAGGCGAGGAGGATCACCATCGTCACCATCAGGAAGAGCAGCAGGTGGCTCGCCCGCAGGTCGTCCTTCTGCACCACGAGCTGGCGGTAGGCCTGATAGTCCTGCACCAGCTTCTCGCGCTGCGCCGTGAGCACGGGATCGAGGAGCGATGCCCACCACCACGACGACCGGCGCGGGCGGCTTCCGCGGTGGCGCCGGCGCCAGAGCGGTTCGGCTCGGCCACGCCGGCGAGCAGGAGGCTCCCCCGGGTGCCGGGGGGCGTCTGGACGGCGGTGGCGTGCCCCTCCTGCGCGGCGGCCTCCAGGAACGAGCGGTCCGGATCCGGCAGCCTGGGGATCCCCGATTGCGAGTTGAGGCTCCCGTTGACGAACTCCCGCCCCTCGTAGACCGCCACCAGGTCGAGGTCCAGCTCGCCGAGCAGGCTCTGCATCCGGCGGGTCAGCGCCGGGCGCTGCCGCGGGTCCTGGAGATCGAGATCCTGGATCTCGCGCTGCACGCGCCCGGCGTCGCGCAGATTCGTCTTCTCGATGCTGTCGTAGAGCCCCTGGGCGACCGCGTTGCCGCGCTCGAGGACCGGCGCCACCGGGCTGTTGAACCAGCGGTCCATCGACCCCCGGAGGAGCTCGGTCGCGATGGCGAACAGCAGCAGCACGGGGATCAGCGACAGGCCGACGTAGGTCGCGACCAGCTTGAACTTGAACGTCGAGCCGAGCACCCGGTGCCGCCGCTCGACGAGCAGCTTGACCATGTTGCGCAGCAGGACGAACAGGACGACCAGGATCAGCAGGACGTTGACGTACCAGAGGACGAACAGCAGCACCCGGTTGGTCAGCAGCGCGCTCGGCAGGTCGCGCCCGCGCTGGACGAGATAGAAGAGCCCGGTGAACAGCAGCATCAGGGCGACCAGCCCCGAGCCGATCAGCCGGTGGTTCTTGCGGTTCTGGAGAATCTTCTTGCGCAGGCCCATGGATGAAAACCCCAGGCCTCAGGGGATCCCCGGGGCGCGGAACTTCGGCGAATCCTTCCAATCGGTGTTGATCGTCACCGGAATCAGGGACAGGATCGTCCGCGAGCCGAGCTCGGCCTCCACCTTGATCAGCAGGCGCCACTCCCGGGGGAGGCCGGCGAGGGAGAAGATCGGGAGCTGCTCGACGCGGGTCATCGCCTCCTCGAGGTTCTTGCGGTCGCGGATGGTGCGGCTCTCGATCAGCTTGTCGTCCAGCTTGTAGTGGACCGTATAGGCGCGGGCGACCGCGTCATACATCGCCACCACCTCCAGCGTGCCCTCGCGGAGCTGCTGGTCCCACCAGCGCTTGCGGTCGCGGTCGAGCACGAACCGGTAGAGGATGGAGGTCGGCAGGCCGCTGTCCACCCGCTCCGCGAAGCGACGGTTGAAGGCGTCGCGCAGGGTGAACGTGGCGAGCACCCGGCCGCCGTCCAGGTCGATCTTGATCGGGGAGATCCTGGCTTCCGCGACGGCCTGGGAGGCGAACAGAAAGAAGCCGAGGAGCGCGAGTTTCGCTCTCATCAAGAACGGCAGTCTACCACTTCCCCAGGGGTCAGTCGGGAATCACCGGCAGCTCCACATAGGACTGTTTTCCCTCTTCCCGATACAGCGTGATCCGGGGCGGCGGATTCCGCTCTGGGCGTGACGGCGTTCGCCTTGTCCGCGCCGGTCACCGTGACGCGGATCCGGTGTCCGGCGGCGAACAGGGTCGACGTGGGGTAGAGATCGAAGACCAGCTCGACCGGCTGGCCCGGCGCGAGGTCGGCCCGGTCCGCCCGGTTGCCGCGATGGTAGGGGAGGCCGGCGGTGTCGTAGCCGGGATCGGCCGTGGCGCGGTCCGAAGCCCGGAGCATCCCCTCGGTGACATAACGGGAGGCGCCCTTGCCGTCCACTTCCTCCAGATAGACGAAGAGGTCGGCGTCCGGCGCCGAGGAGGAGACCCAGAGATGGACCACCGGGTGCCCCGTCACCTCGACCGCCGCCGCGAGCGGCGGCGTCGTATAGGTGAACCCCTTGGCGTCGTGGGCCGAGAGCTCGGGGAACTTCCGCCCGAGCGACCAGCGCGGGTCCGGGGAGACCGCGGCCGAGTAGTCGACCGTCATTTCGTCGCGCCCGTTGTCTTTGGTGCCGCCTTGGGCGCCGCGGTCCCCAGCGACCGTTGCGGGCCGAACCAGTAGGCCGTCCGCCGCTCGTTCGGCAGCGGCCACGCCTTGGCGGACCGCCAGGCCTTCGCCTTCGGAGCGCCCATCACGTAGTAATGGACCGGCGCGTCGTCCATCACGCCGTTGTCGATCCCCTTGAGCCAGCGGTCCCACCAGCGCAGGTGCTCGGCGGCGGAGCCGAAGTCGCTCTCCGTATGGGTCCACGGACCGATCGTGAGCTTCTGCGGGTTGTCCAGATTGCGGAAGAGGATCGTCTGGTCCCGCACATAGCGGTCGTACCAGCCGGCCAGATGGTAGATGGCGACCTTCGACTCGCGGATCTGGGAGCGGTAGGTGATCGGGGTCCAGTCCCGCCAGACCTGGACACCGGTCTGGGGATCGGCGCTGTCGCGATAGGGGAGGCCGGCGTAGAGCTTCGCCGCGTCGCGGTTCGCCCGGTGCTCCCGGATCGCGGCCTTGAGCAGCGAGCCGTCCTTGTCCTCGTCCACCGGCAGGGCGGGCCTATCGACGTCCAGTTGCCGCACCAGCTTGCTCCAGAACTCGATGAACGGACCGTGGAAGATGCCGCCATGCCAGAGCAGGTCGTAGAGGTCCGACACCGCCACCTGGGGGAAGATCGCCTTGAGATGGGGCGGCTTCTGGCCGGCGGCCATGTACTGGGTGATGCCGAGGTACGACCCCCCATACATGCCGACGTTGCCGTTCGACCACGGCTGGGCGGCGAACCACTCGGTGACGTCGTAGGCGTCCTGAGTCTCCTTGAGATTGAACATCCCCGTGAACGTGCCGAACGACGCCCCGGATCCGCGCACGTCCACGGCCGCCACCACGTAGCCGTGCCGCACCACCTCCGGCAGCCATTCGTAGCTGTCGAGGATCGTGTAGGTCTTCCCCTCCTCGGCGTGGGCCCGCTGATACCGGTGATGCGTCCAGACCACCGGCAGTTTCTCTCCGGCGACCTTCCCTCCGCGCGTGGGCCGGAAGATATCCACCGCCAGCCGCGTCCCATCGCGCGCCGCCACATACCGCGAGCTCCGCACCCAACCGTCATAGACCGGCTTTGAATAGCCGGAGTAGCGGTTGAACTCGGACACCTTGGGAGCGGTCCCGGCGGCCGCGAGGGACGCGGCGGCCAGCAGGGCGGCGAGCAGGAGAAACGGCTTGCGGGGCATTGGACTCTCCTTTTTCTTCTGACAGTACGCGAGGCGAAGGAGTAAAGTTTCTACGGTAAACTACCGCCCCGAACCCATGCCTTTCGATCGGACGCCATCATGAAGAAATTCCTCTGCCTGCTCTGCCTCGCCCTCTTGCCCGCCCAGGGAGGAGGCCAGACCCCCGCCCCCGCCCCAGTCGCCGATCAGAAGCCCGGCGATGACGCCGTCATGAGCTTCGAGGACTATGAGCCCAAGTCCACGCTGGTGGTGCCGGAGCATCCGAAGACCCGGGCGAAGTACCCGTTCATCGACGTCCACAACCACCAGGACGCCGACGAGATGACCCCCGCCCAGGTGGACAAGCTCGTCGCCGACATGGACGGGCTGAACATGGCGGTGATGAACAACCTGAGCGGCGGCTGGGGGGACACCCTCGCCAAGGGGGTCAGGAACCTCAAGGGGCCGTATCCCAAGCGCTTCACCGAGTTCGCCAACGTCGACTTCAAGCGGATCGACGAGCCCGACTTCGGCATCAATGCCGCCCGCCAGCTCGAGCGGGACGTCAAGGTCGGCGGCGCCCAGGGGCTCAAGATCTTCAAGAACCTGGGGATGTTCGTCGTCGACAAGAACGGCCAGCGCGTGCACACCGACGACCCGCGCATCGATCCGGTCTGGGACAAGTGCGCCGAGCTCGGCATCCCGGTGCTCATCCACACCGGCGAGCCGTCCCCCTTCTGGCTCCCCTGGGACCGCCACAACGAGCGCTGGCTGGAGCTCAAGCAGTATCCCAGCCGCCGGCGCACCGACCCCCGCTTCGCCTCCTTCGAGGTCACGATGGAGGAGCAGCACAACCTGTTCCGCAAGCACCCGAAGACGATCTTCATCGCCGCCCACCTGGACTGGCTCGGCAACGACCTCGGCCGCCTCGGCAAGCTCCTCGACGAGATGCCGAACGTCTACACCGAGATTGGCGCCGTGCTGCACGAGATCGGCCGCCAGCCGCGCGCGGCCCGGGACTTCTTCATCAAGTATCAGGACCGCGTGCTGTTCGGAAAGGATATATGGGAGCCTTCGGAGTACCACGTCTACTTCCGCGTCTTGGAGACGCAGGACGAGTACTTCGACTACTACCGCAAGCGCCACGCCTTCTGGAAGATGTACGGGCTCGACCTGCCGGACGAGGTGCTGAAAAAGCTTTATTACAAGAACGCGCTGAGGATCATCCCCGGCATCGACAAGTCGGCTTTTCCCTCCTGAGGAGGCGCCTTCAGGCGCGCGGCGAGAATGGCGATCCGTTCGAGGAACTCGAGCGCGCCGGGTTCCCCTGGGAGAGGTGCCCCCTGGGGGGAGAGGTGCCAGGCGCTTCGCCTGCCCGGCACCTATTGGGCCGGCGCGCGCACCTTATTAGACAGAGCTCGAACCGCGGGCGCGCACGCCGCCGCCTCTCGGCTTCGAGGGAGATCGCCCGCCATGCGCCGCATCGCCCTGCTCCTGACCCTCCTTTTCGTCCTGCTGCCGCTCGCCCTGGCCGCCGCCATCAATCGGGGCTACTACTTCCCGGAAGACACCCCGTCATGCACCTGGACCTGCGCCTCCGGCAGCACCGGCTCGGCCAACGTCGGCAGCCTCACCCTCTGCCGCAACGCCTGCGCCAGCGCCTGCAACGGCACCTGCCAGATCCTGTATTGAGGGGGACGCCGCGCCCAAGCCGCCAACCGGCCGGCCGCCGCCGCGAGCTCAAGTCCCTTCACTTCCCCTGGATGAACTCCCCGATGTCTCTCGACAACTGCTCGAGCGAGCCCTGGTTGAGGTACATCATGTGCCCCGCCGGGTAGTTCCGGATCGTCACCCGCGCCGGGTCGATGCCGCTGTGGCGCAGCATGTAGGCGTTGGCGAAGTAGGCCGTCGCCAGGTCGTAGTAGCCGCTGGCGGTGAACACGCGTAGCGCCTCGTTGTCCTTGGTGCCCTGCGCCAGGTCGCCGGTGACGTCGACGAAGCCGGCGAAGGCGCCGGTCGCGTTCTTCCGCCGCTTCCAGCTCTCGTTGGCCTCGCCGTTCTGGGGCAGGTAGGGCTCCTGGATGTCGGCGCCGAGGTCATTGCGCAGGTACTGGTGAAAGAGCGAGATGTAGATCGGCCCCGTCTTGGCGTCGAACGGGTCGCTGTTGGGGGATGACGACGCGTTGTCGAGCTCCTTCTGCGCGTAACGGCTGTCGAGGAAGCCCGTGGCCCTCCCCTCGTCGCGCAGCAGCTCCTTGGCGAAGCGGGGCGCGTAGAGGCGCAGGTTGCTGTTGAGGATGTACTGCCTGGACACGCCCGTGTAGCGGTGCAGCTTATCGGCGACAAGCCCCTTCTCCGCTTCCGAGAGCGAATCGCCGCGGAAGAGGGCCTGCAGGTACTCGCCGGAGGTGAACTTCTCGACCTCGGTGAGCAGCGCCTGCAGGCTCGGCCAGGAATCCGGGAGCTTCTTGTGGTACCACGCCGTCGCGGCGAGCGTCGGCAGGTGCGTGACGTAGGTGAGATCGTTGCCGCCGGTGTCGAACGGCAGAGCGCCCATGTTGATCGCCGGCGAGATGAGGATCACGCCGTTGAGGCCGATGTTCATCTCCCCCTGGAGCCGCGGTACGAGCATCGAGCCGCGGATGCCGCCATAGCTCTCGCCGAGGACGTACTTGGGCGAGTTCCAGCGGTCGTGCACGGTGAGGAAGGCGCGGATGAAGTCGGCGACGGAGTCGGCGTCCTCGTCGTAGCCCCAGAAGTCGGCGTCCTTCTTCTCGCCGAGCGCGCGGCTGAAGCCGGTGCCGACCGGGTCGACCTCGACGAGGTCGGTGAAGCGCAGCAGGCTCGACGGGTTGTCCTTGAGCCGGTAGGGGGCGCGCCCGGGTCCTGCGCGTCGCTCGGGATGTCGATGCGCTTGGGGCCGACGAAACCGAGGTGCAGCCAGACCGAGGAAGAGCCCGGCCCGCCGTTGAAGAAGAACGTGATCGGCCGGTCCTCCTGCCGCTTCACACCCTCCGCCATATAGGAGATCGTGAAGAAGCGCGCCGTGGGCTTGCCGTCGCGGTCCTTGAGGTCGATGTCCTCCGCCGTGGCGGTGTAGGGGATGTCCACCCCGCCGGCGGTGAAGCGGTGGCGGGTGACGAACTTGCGGGGCGCGGCTGGCGCCGCCACGGCCTTGTCCCCGCCCGGCGGTTTGTCCCCTTGGGGGTGTCGTCAGCGCGGACGGCGGCGGTGGTCGAGACGAACAGGGTCAAAAGAATGGCGAGCGTCGTGTTGCGCATCCCCGATGTCTTTCGACAGTTGCTCGAGCGAGCCCTGGTTGAGGTACATCATGTGCCCCGCCGGGTAGTTCCGGATCGTCATCCGCGCCGGGTCGATGCCGCTGTGGTGCAGCATGTAGGCGTTGGCGAAGTAGGCCGTCGCCAGGTCGTAGTAGCCGCTGGCGGTGAACACGCGCAACGCCTCGTTGTCCTTGGTGCCCTGCGCCAGGTCGCTGGTGACGTCGACGAAGCCGGCGAAGGCGGCGGTCGCGTTCCTCGGCCGCTTCCAGCCCTCGTTGGCCTCGCCGTTCTGGGGCAGGTAGGGCTCCTGGATGTCGGCGCCGAGCTCATTGCGCAGGTACTGGTGGAAGAGCGAGACGTAGATCGGCCCCGTCTTGGCGCTGAACGGGTCGCTGTTGGGGGACTCCGATGCGTTGTCGAGCTCCTTCTGCGCGTAACGGCTGTCGAGGAAGCCCGTGGCCCTCCCCTCGTCGCGCAGCAGCTCCTTGGCGAAGCGGGGCGCGTAGAGGCGCAGGTCGCTGTTGAGGATGTACTGCCTGGACACGCCCGTGTAGCGGTGCAGCTTATCGGCGACAAGCCCCTTCTCCGCCTCCGAGAGCGAGTCGCCGCGGAAGAGGGCCTGCAGGTACTCGCCGGAGGCGAACCGCTCGACCTCGGTGAGCAGCGCCTGCAGGCTCGGCCAGGAATCCGGGAGCTTCTTGTGGTACCACGCCGTCGCGGCGAGCGTCGGCAGGTGCGTGACGTAGGTGAGATCGTTGCCGCCGGTGTCGAACGGCAGAGCGCCCATGTTGATCGCCGGCGAGATGAGGATCACGCCGTTGAGGCCGATGTTCATCTCCCCCTGGAGCCGCGGTACGAGCATCGAGCCGCGGATGCCGCCATAGCTTTCGCCGAGGACGTACTTGGGCGAGTTCCAGCGGTCGTGCACGGTGAGGAAGGCGCGGATGAAGTCGGCGACGGAGTCGGCGTCCTCGTCGTAGCCCCAGAAGTCGGCGTCCTTCTTGTCGCCGAGCGCGCGGCTGAAGCCGGTGCCGATCGGGTCGACCTCGACGAGGTCGGTGAAGCGCAGCAGGCTCGACGGGTTGTCCTTGAGCCGGTAAGGCGGCGCGCCCGGGTCCTGCGCGTCGCTCGGGATGTCGATGCGCTTGGGGCCGACGAAACCGAGGTGCAGCCAGACCGAGGAGGAGCCCGGCCCGCCGTTGAAGAAGAACGTGATCGGCCGGTCCTCCTGCCGCTTCACACCCTCCGCCATATAGGAGATCGTGAAGAAGCGCGCCGTGGGCTTGCCGTCGCGGTCCTTGAGGTCGATGTCCTCCGCCGTGGCGGTGTAGGGGATGTTCACCCCGCCGGCGGTGAAGCGGTGATGGGTGACGAACTTGCGGGGTGCGGCTGGCGCCGCCGCGGCCTTATCCCCGCCTCCCGGTTTGTCGCCCTTGGGGGCGTCTTCAGCGCGGACGGCGACGGTGGTCGAGACGAACAGGGCCAAAAGGATGGCGAGCGTCGTGTTGCGCATGCGCAGGATCTCCCTCATGGTGAGTGAGCCAGATACGCCTGGAATGGGCGGAAGTTTCAGGACTCCGCCGGGGCGGCGCCCGGAGCGCCGGCGGGCGCGACGCCTTGCGGGTTGAGACCCTCCATCACCTCCCGCGCCGCCCGCACCCCCGAGGCCAGGGCTCCCTGCATCCAGCCGGGGTGGTCGGAGGCGTGCTCGCCGGCGAAGAGCAGGCGGCCTTCGCTGCGGCCTATCAGAGGGAGGAGGGAGCGCATCTGGCCAGGCTTGAACCAGGTGTAGGCGCCGCGCGCCCACTCGTCCTCATCCCAGAGCTTCGCGGCTCCACCCTCGAACTGGTCCGGCAATTCGGGGAGGACCGCCGCGGCCTCGCGGACCGTCAGGAGCAGAGGGCTCTCCCGGATCTTCGCGATCCGGCGGGCTTCGACTCCCGCTGAGTACGATTCGAGGATGCCACGGTGAGAGGCGGGGTCCGGAGTGCGTGGGAAGACGCTCCACGGCCGGTCGGTCAGGACGAGCCCGGAGAGCCCCTGGGACTCCCAGAAACGGCTCCGGGTCTGGAGGAAGACCCGGGCCACCGAGGTCGACTGGAGCTCCGCGATCGCCCGCCGCTTCTCGACCGGGAGCGGCGGCACGATCTCGATGCTCCGGAGGACCGGGAAGGGCACCGTGCAGATGAGGTGGTCGGCGCTGAGCGTGCGGTGGGTGTCCCCGGCCTTGACGATCGCTCGTACCGCGGTCGCGTCCTGCTCGATGCGGACCACCGGCGAGCCGTACTGAATGCGGTCCGTGAGGCGCGCGGCGAGGGCCAGGGGGAGCCGGTCGGTCCCTCCGCGCACGGCGAAAGACTGCTTCGCGGCCGCCCGCTGGGCCGCCTCGCGGAGGAGATCGAGCGCCGAGACTGTGTCGGCGCCGTCGCCCAGGAGATCGGGGAAGCCCATGCGGAGGAGGGCGACGGCGCCCGGCGAGGCGCCGCGGCTCCTCAGGAGCTCGGCGAAGGAGACCCGGTCGAGCTCCGCGAGCTCCGTTCCGGGCCAGCCCGGAGCGGTGGTATCCCCAACCTGGAGAAGGAGAGGCTGGAGGTAGCGTTCCCTGATCCCGCGCCGGCCAAGAGCCTTCTCCTCAGGCGTCAGGTCGAACGGGGCCTCCGCGCTCTCGACGATCCGCCGGCCGCGCACCTGATAGAGGGTCGCGCCCGGGGAATGCGGGATGGGATCGAGGGGGAGGTCGCAGAGCCGGGCGTAGTGGATCGTCCAGTCGTGCGTTTCGTGGACGGTCGCCGCCCCGGCCTCGACGTAGAGGCCGTCGGCGAAGGGCTCGCGGAGGGTCTGCACCCTGCCACCCGCCCGGCCGCGGGCCTCGAGCACGGTGACCTCGTGGCCGGCCTGGGTGAGCTCGTAGGCCGCGGCGAGGCCGGCCAGCCCGGCACCCACGACGAGCACCCGCCGCCTTGGACCCCGGGGCGCCGGAGAGGCCGGCTGCGGGGCCCCGGGGGGCGACCCGGAGGACGCCCGGAGCGGCTGGGCGGCGAGAGCCACGGTGGCGAGGAGGCCCCCCTTCAGGAAAGTCCGGCGGCTGAGATCGTGACCCATGAGGGGATTTTATCCTGGCCCGCATCTCCCGAGAGAAGTGGCCGCCGATCGCGTCGGCTCGCCGTCGACAATGTCCGCCGACGCTGAGTCGGTTGGCACCTATTTGGCCCTATTTGGCCTATTTGGCGGCCAGGTTGGAACTTCGGTTCTGTCCGGGTATGCTCCCTGCACCTCTCGCGAGCCGGAAGAACAGGAGGACAGGGCGTGCAAGAAGGATCACGACGATCATCGACCTGGAATCGCCGCGTCGGCGTCTGGCAGAGCCGGCTCCTCTCCTGCTGCCTGGGGGTGGCGCTCCTCGTCCAGGCGTCGGCCTGCACCCTGGTCCGCTTCGACAAGCGGAGCGTCTACCAGTACGACCACTCTCTCGCCATGACCGACGAGGCCTTCCGCCGCTCGCTGGGCGCCTTCGGCTTCGCGATGGTGGAGGGGAACCGCGCCGAGATCCTGAACAACGGCGACGAGATCTTTCCCGCCATGACCAGCGCGATCCGCGAGGCCAAGAGGACGGTCAACCTCGAGTCCTACATCTTCAAGGACGACCGGGCGGGCAAGATCATCGCCCAGGCGCTGATAGACGCCGCGCGGCGGGGCGTCGAGGTCCGCGTGCTGGTGGACGGCACGGGCAGCAAATTCTCCGGACCGCTCCTCGAGCGCATGCGGCAGGCGGGAGCCAAGGCGGCCATGTTCCGCCCGATCCGCCTGACGACCCTGCACAAGATCGCCCGGCGGACGCACCGCAAGATCCTGGTCGTCGACGGCATCGTCAGCTTCACCGGCGGCTTCTGCATCGCGGACTCCTGGCTCGGGGACGCCCGCAACCCGAAGGAGTGGCGGGACATGATGGTGCGGGCCACCGGGCCCGTCTCGGCGCAGATGCAGGCGGTCTTCAGCGAGGACTGGACGTTTACGACCGGCGAGATCCTGGCCGGCGATAAATTCTATCCCCGGATCCCGCCGGCGGGAGACGTCGCGGGGCAGGCGATCAAGGTGTCGCGCGGAGACTCGTCCTCGCTCGCCGCCATGCTCTACTTCGTGGCGATCCAGTCGGCCCGCCACTCGATTCACATCCAGAACGCCTACTTCGTCCCCGACCGGCAGATCCGCGAGGCGCTGATCCAGGCGGCGCGGCGCGGCGTCGACGTGCGGATCATGGTCCCCGGCCGGCACATCGACCAGCCGCTGGTGCGCATGGCCTCGCGCCTTCACTACGGCGAGATGCTCAAAGGGGGCGTGCGGATCTTCGAGTACAACCGCACGATGATGCACAACAAGGACAGCGTCGTCGACGGCATCTTCAGCATCATCGGCTCGATCAACTTCGACGCGCGCTCCATGCACGAGAACGCCGAGGAGAGCCTCGCCTTCCACGACCGCGACTTCGGGGCACGGCTCGAAGCCGTCTTCGCCGAAGACGAGAAACACTGCCGCGAGGTCACCTACGAGAGCTGGAAGAGGCGAGGCATCGAGCTGCGCCTCGCCGAAATCGTTTCAGGCTTCTTCCAACCCCTCTACTGAAGCGCCGGCATCCGCACGATCAAGGAGGCCAGCAACGGAATAAGGATCGCGTAGAGATACTTCGTCCGCGAAACCCCGATGCCGAACGGAAACCAGATGCCCGGCACGCCGATCGGATCAAGCAACTCGCCGCCAAAGAATGCGACGGTTATCAATGCCAAAGTGATGATTGCGAGAATCCGATACGCCCCCCGATGATGATAAAAATGGCGATGGAACCGAGACGGCTGACGCTTGTCACGCTCGCCGCGTGAGTCACGGCGGCGATGATCTCGGCGACCGCGATCGCGAGCGCCGCCACATCGATGATGAGCCACCGCGCCCGCCGCCGACTCTACCCCTTTCTGGGGGCACCTATTTGGTATGGGCCCCCGTCCACATTTTTCAGTAAATAAATAAGATTGCGCCCTGTCCCGGGGCGGCGCAGACTGGTTGAGTGCGCTCTCGCTGGCAGGAGGAGTCTCTCGTGCGTGCCACCTTCCTGTCGTCTCTTCCGAAGCTCCTCGTCCTGCCGATCCCGGCCGGTGCGGCTCCGGCCTCGCGCCAGGCGAGCCCGCGCGCCGTGGGCCGATCTCCGCCGATCGAGACCTTGCCCGATGCGTCTGGACTGCCTGTGAGAGATGCTCCCTGGCTGCCCTCCAAGCGGATCGCCGACATGGATCTCCACAGGCGACCTCCCCAATGGGATCGATCAATTCAGAATGAGGAAATCGTTATGTGTTCTCCAATCACCCGTATCCGGCGAATCCTCTACTCCCTGCCTTTCTTCCTGGCGCTTGCTCTTGCGGCCGGCGGCGAAGGGCTGCTCCTCGCGACGGAATTCTCGGGCACCATCTACACGACCGACAGCACCGGCACCCGCGTCAACCAGAACCTCTACAGCGCGAGATCGGACGTGTATCTCAGCGGCGGCCCTCAGAACCGGAACCCTCCGGGCCTGCCGGACGGCACCTACTTCTTCCAGGTCACGGACCCCAGCGGACACACATTGCTGTCCGAAGACAACGCCGTCTGCCGCCAACTCGTGGTGGCCGGTGGAAGAATTTCGGGAGCGACGGGGCCCTGCCCGCACGCCAATGGGACGTTCAACCCGGCGAACGGCACGACTCCGGTTCGACTCGCGCCGTTCTCGCTGTCGCCGAATCCTGGAGGCGAGTACAAGGTCTGGCTGATTCGCAAGACAGGTACGACCTCGATCTCGGGGAGCGACCCCAAGGTCCTTCTGTTCAAGAATCCGGATTCCAAGACGGATAACTTCAAGGTCCGGGAAGAGGTCGTGATCCCGCCCCAGGGCTCGTGCCAGCCGTCAAGCTCGCTGTCCGTCCTGGTCAATCGAACGAATGTCATCTCCTACGTCCCCAAGGGCTGCTGGTCCTGTGGAACGACCGGGGTGGCGTTCGTCAACGTCGAGGGTACGTTCGCCAACGGGCTCCCCAATCCCATCCCGACGCCGAACGTGGTCAATTCCTGCGCCTCGAATCCGCTGACCGGCAAGACCGTGTGCACCGCCAACAACACCGACATCTACCTGCTCACGCTCTCGGGTACGGGGACCACGACGCTGACGGCGACCCTCCCGAGCAGCGGCAGCGGCTTCATCGGATTCTCCGGCGGCTCCTGCACGAACTGCGGCGTGGCGATGGACGCGACGAACGACCAGGCGGTGATCGGGCTGAGCGTCGGCGGCGCGCCCGGGTTCCAGTTCCTGAAGAACCTCAGCACCGCGCCGGCGACCGAGCCGGCCTTCGCGTCGCCCGCGGGCATCATCTCGGAAGATCCACTGATCGATCCGATCCGTAACCTGCTGCTGTCGGCCGCGGAGAACAACAACTACGAGATTGCCAACGTGGCGACCACGACGAGCCCGGCGTTCTTCGAGAGCGGCGCCATCCCGGTTACGGGAGAGCTCGATTCCTCGGGGGAGGACTGCCAGACCGGGATCATCCTGGCGCCCAGCGAGTTCTCGGGTCCATCGCAGGTGTACATCGCCGACATCAGCAACCCGGCCTGCGCGGTCTTCACGCCCGGCTTGCCCGGCACCTGGACCGCGCCTTCGCAGATCAAGACCCTGACGGACTCCTTCCTGTCGGCGGGTGCGAGCGGCGTCGCGGTGGCGCAGGGGACGCATACCGGCGTCGTGACGGGGGAGTTCGGTGGCGACGCGCTGACGGCGATCGCCCTTCCCACGACCTCCGGCACCTGCGCCGTTCCGGACATCACCGACTGGGTGACGTGCAGCATCACGGCCGTCGTGGCCTCGTGCGCCGGCTTCTCGAACGGCTTCGACCCCCACACGGTCACCGCGTACCGGAGCCCGAACGCCCCGAACCACGCCTTCGCGTTGCTGGCGAACGCCAACGCGACCCTGCTCGCCCGGGTCGACCTCACCGAGATGCTGAACCCGGTGACTGTGCCGCGGACCGGCAAGGCCTGTACGGCGGGGAGTCTTCCCGCCTCGGTGGTGACCTGCCTCCCCGTGCCCTGAGGCCATGAGGATGGCGAGTCTCCGCGCGTGAGTCGGCTGTGGCCGCGGCAAGCCCTCGGGCCTGCCGCGGC